>CACWSX010000046.1 GCA_902763615.1 uncultured Prevotellaceae bacterium
TATACCCAAGCACTCATACATTATATATAATATACAAGCACTCGCTTCTTGTACTACTTCTGTCTATGTAAATCTTTCAAAGAACTCTTTCTTCATGCCTCAAACCCATGTCTTTGGGCGAAAGCGGGTGCAAAGGTACTGCTTTTTTCCGAACCAACAAAACTTTTCAAGGAAAATTTTCAGTTTTCGGGTGTACTTTTCCCACTTCTTGATAAAAGTCAAGTCGAAAAAGCCTTATACATTATTATTATATAAAAGTCTAAGATTTACAAGACAAAACAATTAAAGAAAAATGCTTGGTCGACAGTCCTGACATTGGTGAGTGAGAAGTTAGCTCTATGTATGGGGTAAGAGAAGCGATATGTTACAGGATGCCTTTGAGGAAGGCAAGCCTACCCATAATGCAAAAAGCATCATGGTGACGGGTGTATCGTATAGAGCCACCCCCCGATCTAATTACCAAGTGCCGAGAAAATGAGCATTTCATAGTTAATTTCTGATAAAACGACTGAAATTGGCAGAAAAGTTCGTACCTTTGCACTTTATATAGAAGAAAAAGAAAGAATGTCGACGATATTACATATAGAAACCAGTACCAACGTGTGTTCCGTAGCCGTGTCGGAAGACTCGCAGGTAATTTTCCAGCAGGACGATCACAGTGGTTTGGGGCATGCGGAAAAACTAGGAACGATGGTTGACGAGGCCCTCTCGTTTACCGACAATCACGCCATTCCGTTTGATGCCGTAGCCGTAAGTTGCGGACCTGGCTCGTATACAGGATTACGCATTGGCGTATCGATGGCCAAAGGCATCTGCTATGGGAGAAATTTGAAACTCATCGCTGTGCCTACGCTGGAACTATTGTGTGTACCTGTATTGCTCCGCGAGATCCCAGAGGAGGATGTCCTACTCTGTCCGATGCTCGACGCGCGACGGATGGAAGTGTATGCCGGTCTCTACGACAGAGCCTTGAAGCCTGTCAGGGAGATTGGTGCTGATGTCGTGACAGCGGAGACCTATAAAGAGTATCTCGATGCGCACCCCGTGTATTTCTTCGGCAACGGCGCCCAGAAATGCTTTAAAGAAGACTTGGCCGACGATAAAACAGCGGTCATCAATCACCCGAATGCCCATCTCATAGAAGGTATCGAACCATTGGCCAAGTGGATGCAGCCTTTGGCAGAGCGTCGTCTTCTGAACGAGCAGTTCGAGGACGTGGCTTACTTCGTACCCTACTATCTGAAGGACTTCGTAGCAAAGCTTCCTAAGAAATTAATTTAAAATATTATGGATATCAAAGGATTAGACTACAACACGCAACGCTCCAAACTCATACTATCAGAATACGGCCGTGAGATACAGAAGATGGTGGAATACGCCTGTGAACTGCCCACTAAGGAAGAACGTTTGAAATGCGCGATGGCCATTATCCGACAGATGGAGAACAAGAATTCCCAGTTGATGGACAATGCCGACTACGAGCAGACCTTATGGAACCATCTCTATCTAATGAGCCATCGGGAATTGGATATTGACTGGCCCTACGATATATCGGAGGCTGACAAGATTCTTTCCAAGCCTGAGCCCTTGCCCCTGCCTGACGGTCATATCAAACTGCGCCACTACGGTCATCTGGTAGAGGAGTTGCTTGAACTACTGAAGACAATGGAACCTAGTGAAGAGCGTGATGCACTCGTCAGGAAAACTGCTAATCAGATGAAGCGCGACCTCGTGCTTTGGGGTCACGGTTCCATTGAGGACGAGCGCGTAGCCGACGATCTGGCACGCTATACTGACGGAAAGATACAGCTTGACCTGAACACGTTTAAGTTTGAAAAAATCAATCCCAACGAAGGCAAGCAATCTGGCAAGAAGAAGAAATAAAAACGACCAGCCTATGGCATCATTTATCATTGAGGGCGGCCATCCTCTGAGTGGCGAGATTACACCGCAAGGCGCTAAGAACGAGGCGCTACAGGTAATTTGTGCCACCCTGCTGACGAGCGAAGAGGTGACCATCCACAACATCCCTGACATCCGCGATGTCAACAACTTAATCCAACTGCTTAGGGACATCGGGGTGAAAGTCTCAAAAAGAGATGTTGGAAGCTTTACCTTTCAGGCAGACAGTTTGAATCTCGACTACCTCGCGAGCGATGAGTTTGTGCAGAAGTGCGCAGAACTTAGAGGCAGTGTCATGATGATTGGCCCGCTATTATCCAGAATGGGCAAGGCCGTCATCACCCAGCCCGGCGGTGACAAGATAGGTCGTCGAAGACTCGACACCCACTTTCTCGGTTTCGAGAAGTTAGGAGCCAAGTTCAACCGTATCGAGGGGCGAAACGTCTATGAGATTGCTGCCAAGCAACTCAAGGGCACCTATATGCTACTCGACGAAGCCTCTGTGACAGGTACTGCCAATATCATTATGGCTGCCGTTTTTGCCAAAGGCATTACCACAATCTATAATGCCGCCTGCGAACCCTATTTGCAGCAACTCTGTCATTTATTGAACCAAATGGGCGCCAAGATTAGCGGCATCAGTTCCAACCTGCTGACCATCGAAGGTGTGAAGAGCCTGCATGGGGCTGAACATACAATCCTGCCCGATATGATTGAAGTGGGTTCGTTCATCGGCATGGCTGCAATGTGTGGCGATGGTGTCAGAATTAAGAATGTCTCTGTCGACAACCTCGGCATCATCCCCGATTCTTTCCGTCGTCTCGGCGTGAAGATCAAGGTAGAAGGCGATGACTTGGTGATTCCTAAACAGCGTCATTACGAGATACAATCTTTTATCGATGGCACTATAATGACTTTAGCTGATGCCCCCTGGCCAGGATTGACACCTGACCTTTTATCAGTTTTGATTGTCGTAGCTACTCAGGCCCGTGGGAGCGTGCTCTTTCACCAGAAGATGTTCGAGAGTCGCCTGTTCTTTGTCGATAAACTTATCGACATGGGTGCGCAGATCATCCTCTGCGATCCGCATCGTGCTGTGGTCGTAGGACATGATCGAAAGATCACTTTGCGCGGAGGCCGCATGTCTAGTCCTGATATCCGAGCTGGTATCGCCCTGCTAATCGCTGCCATGAGCGCCAACGGCACAAGCCGCATCGACAATATTGAACAAATAGACCGTGGCTATGAGCATATTGAGGATCGCCTCAACGCCCTCGGTGCCAAAATCACAAGAGCATGATTCGCGAAGAAGACATCTATCAGATCGGCAAATTAGGTAAGACGCATGGTGTAAAGGGAGAAATAAGTTTTCTCTTCGACGACGACGTGTTCGATCGTGTAGATGCCGACTATCTAATCTTGAAGGTCGATGGTATCTTCGTACCCTTCTTCATCGAAGAATACCGTTTCCGCAGCGATGCCAATGCCATTGTAAAATTTGAAGACATCGACTCCCAAGAGCGTGCCAAAGAGTTTACGGGCTGCGAGGTCTATTTCCCCCGCGAACTTGCTGACTGCAATAGCGACAGCATCTCATGGGTTTCCATTGTAGGGTTTGACATTATCGAAGCAAAAAGCGGGAACAAAATAGGTCGTATCGCCTCTATCGACGATACGACCCTCAATATTCTTTTCTGTCTTGAAGACGGTCACCTGATTCCAGCCTCCAACGAACTCATCACCTCCATTGACCAACAAGCCCGCACCATCACTATGCACTTGCCCGCTGGTCTTTTAGACCTCTAATTTAAAGGAGTCAAGGGATAGACTACATTTACGATAAAGATATTGGCAGCAAGGATAATGAGATTCATCAGCAAGCCAATACGCATAAAATCACTGAAACGATAGCCGCCAGGACCGTAAACCAACATGTGGGTAGGCGAACCGATAGGCGTAGCAAAGCTACTGCTGACGCTCACCATCAGAGCAATGAGGAAAGGATAAGGCTCATAGCCTAATTTCTCTGCAGCCTCATACATGATGGGGAAGAAGATGGCACCCGCCGCCGTGTTTGAAACAAACTCCGTAATAAAAGTTCCCACAAGACAAATGGCTGTCATCACAACGATCGGATTTGTACCACAGACATCAAGGATACCCAGTGCCAACCGTTCGGCAATACCAGTCTTCTGGATGGCAAGACCTATGACGACGCTACCGGCAAACACCATCAAGATTTCCCAATTAATGGCTTTCATCGCTTGTTCCATATTACAACAGCGCAACAGAAGCATGGCTGCGGCGGCAATGAAAGCACAATGCAACAGCGGCATCACGTTGAGTGCCGAGAGTACCACCATAGTTATCATAACAACTGCGGAAATGAGCGTCTTGGAACTGATATCGACAACCTGATCGCTTTCGAAGAAATGCAGTTGCGATGTGAGGCGATTGGTATTGACATTCAGTCGTGGCGGACACTCCAAGAGCAGTGTATCACCAGCCTGCAGCACCACTTGTCGGGGTGTTTCCTTGATACGTTCACCACGTCGTGCCACAGCCACCAGCGTCAGGTTATTTTCTTTTTCAAATGTACTGCCACCAATGGTTGTACCTATCAGACTGCTGCCAAAGTTAACATAGGCCGTGCGCAACTGGCGGTTACGGTCCACCTCACTCATCGAGAACACGTGATGGTCTGCACTCACCAATCCGTGGCTATTCTTCAGTTCTAAGATCTCGTCAATCTGCCCAGCATAGACTAAATGATCACCACCCATGATATATTCATCCTCGGTCACTGGCAACGGCACGTCATCGAAGTGGTAGATCTCAATCAGACTACCGCCCTTGACATGGAATAGTCCAGCATCGCCCAGTGTCTCACCGATGTACTTATTATCCGATGGCACCAGCAATTCTACGGTATATTCCGTCGTGGCCTCAAAAGCCGATTCCGGAGCCTTACGGTCTGGTAGCAACCGACGCATGGCGATAACGGAAAGCACGCCTACTCCGAGACAGAATAGACCGGGAATAGTTGTGGCCAGTACGTTCATCGCCGTACCGGTCTTATCTGCATACAGACCCGAAATAATCAGGTTAGGCGGTGTTCCGATAAGGGTACATACGCCACCCATACCTGAAGCATAGCTCAGTGGAATAAGTAGTTTCGAAGGCGAAATGCCCAATTTCTTTGACCACATTTTGACAATGCCCACAAACATGGCCACCACCGTCGTATTACTCAAAAACGAACTCAGACCCGCCACAGGGAGCATCAGCCTAACCACAGCCTTTCCATAACTATTTGGCTCTCCCAATAGATGACGTACAATCCACTGTAGAACACCCGTATGCGTCAGGCCTGCCACAACAACAAACAATACACCAATGACAACCACCGAACTAGAACTGAAGCCCGATAAAGCTTCCTTGGTATCCAGCACACCCGTTACAAGAAATATACCAATGGCAGCCAGAAATACTGTGTCAACCCGTAATTTGGTAAACAATAGTGTAGTAAACATACCTAACACGGTGACAATCGTAATCCAAGCATAGAGATTAAGCCCTAAAAAAAACTCTGTTTCCATTATATAATTTACAAATTCAACAATAATAGATTGCTCTATTTCGCTTGCAAATTTAATCAAAACTGATGAAAAAGCCATAAAAATAAGCAGTTTTTATCTCTTTTAAGGTGTTGTTGAGGGCTATATCGAATATTATTTGTACTTTTGCAGGCAAATTGTGAGAAGATGAAAGAGAAGAGACAAATCGCCATACTCGGCTCTACAGGGTCGATAGGTACACAGGCCCTTGAGGTTATCGAGGAGCACAGTGACCTATATGAGGTTTACTGTCTGACTGCGAACAATAAAATAGAACTTCTGGCAGAACAGGCCCATAAATTCAAGCCTGCAGCCATCGTGATAGCCAACGAACAGCGCTACGATGAACTGAAAGCGTTGATGAACGACATGCCAGACGTAAAGGTGTATGCTGGTGCCCAAGCTCTCAACGAGATTGTGGAGGCAGGGCCTATCAACATGGTACTTACTGCGATGGTCGGCTTTGCAGGCCTCAACCCCACCATCCACGCCATCAAGGCAGGCAAGACTATCTGTCTTGCTAACAAAGAAACACTCGTGGTAGCAGGTGAACTGATTCTGCAACTGGCTCAGCAATACCACACCCCCATCCTACCTGTCGATAGTGAGCACTCTGCTATTTTTCAGAGTCTCGTCGGCGAGGACATGAACCAGATAGAAAAAATTCTGCTGACAGCTAGTGGCGGTCCGTTCCGTCTGAAGACGATGGAAGAGATTGCCCATGTGACGAAGGCTGATGCTCTGCGCCACCCGACCTGGGACATGGGGGCAAAGATCACCATCGACTCAGCTTCGATGATGAACAAGGGTTTTGAGGTCATCGAGGCCAAATGGCTCTTTGGGGTAGATGCCAAACAGATACAGGTATTAGTGCATCCTCAATCGATTGTTCATAGCGCCGTACAGTTTCAGGACGGCTCGGTAAAGGCCCAGCTCGGTGTGCCCGACATGCGTTTGCCAATTCAGTATGCCTTTTCGTTCCCGCAGCGTCTGCATTTAAGCGGTGAGCGTCTTGACCTTTTCAAGGCACAGAACTTGGAGTTCTTCGAGCCTGATTTAAAAAAATTCCGTTGCCTAGCTCTCGCTTTCGAGGCCATCGATAAGGGCGGCAATATGCCGTGTATCGTCAATGCCGCCAATGAGATTGTAAACCGCGGATTTCTCGAAGACAAATGCGGTTTCCTGCAGATGGGTGATATCATCGCCGAAACTATGCAGCGTGCCACCTTCGACAAGAACCCTTCATATGACACTTATATTGCGACGGATGCCGAAGCACGCCGTATCGCCACAGAATTAATGAAAAATAATTGATTATGGATATATTCCTGATAAGACTGTTACAATTTATGCTGGCCATCGGCCTGCTGGTGCTGCTCCATGAGGGTGGCCATTTCTTCTTCGCCAAGTTGTTTGGCGTCCGCGTAGAGAAGTTCTATCTGTTCTTCGACCCCAGCATCTGGAAGTGGGACGGTAGCCTATTCAAGTTCAAGCCCAAGAACAGCGACACGCAATACGGTGTGGGTTGGCTGCCTCTCGGTGGTTACTGTAAGATTGCCGGTATGATTGACGAGAGTTTCGACACCGAGCAAATGAAACAGCCCGAGCAGCCTTGGGAGTTCCGTGCAAAGCCAGCCTGGCAGCGATTGCTTATCATGATTGGTGGCGTGCTTGTCAACTTCCTCCTGGCCCTGTTCATCTACGCCATGATTCTCTTCCACTGGGGTGACACTTATATCCCTGTGAAGGACATGACAATGGGTATGAAGTTCAACACCGAGGCCAAGGCTCTCGGCTTTAAGGATGGCGATATCCTCGTGGGTACTGACAAGGGGGAATTCAAGGATTTCTCTGCAGACCTCTATCGCGACCTCTCTGAGGCTAAGCGTGTGGATCTGATCCGCGATGGCAAGGAAATGAGTCTCAATCTCCCTGGCGACCTCAACCTGCTGAATATGCTGAAGGCCGAGCCTTCGTTCGTTCGTCCTTTGATTCCTGCCGTTATCGACAGTGTGATGGACAACTCACCCGCTGCGGAAATCGGCCTCCAGAAGGGCGACAAGATTATTGCCCTAAACGGTAAGCCTGTGGATTCCTACAATGAGTTTACCGAACAGATCGGTGTGCTTGAGGACATGATGACAGCAGCCAAGAACCAAGCCGATAGTCTGAAAATTCGCACTGCTACCATCGTCATCGAGCATGAAGGCCTCGTTAAGTCTTCTGTTGACGAGCAGACCGCAGAAACTGTAACCGTTGCAGATACAGCCACTATTACATTAACCCCCGATCTCAAGGTGGGTTTCTTCGTAAAGACTATCGCTGGCATCTATGAGTCATATACCCGTGAATACGGTTTCTTTGAAAGCATTCCCGCTGGAATCAAATACGGCTGGAATGTACTGGCTGGCTACGTAGGCGATATGAAATATGTCTTCACCGCCGACGGCGCCAAGTCATTAGGTGGATTCGGCGCTATCGGAAGCCTCTTCCCGCCAATGTGGGACTGGTATCTCTTCTGGAAGATGACCGCCTTCCTCTCGATTATCCTCGCATTCATGAACATTCTGCCCATTCCAGCCCTCGACGGAGGCCACGTGCTGTTCTTGATCTACGAGATGATCACCCGTCGCAAGCCCTCAGAGACCTTCATGATCCGTGCCGAGTATGTCGGCTTCGGTATCCTGATACTCCTGATGGTGGTGGCAAACCTCAACGATATTTTGCGCTGGCTCGGATACCTATAAGTTTTATAGCCAACAGATATACAGCCACGATGATCAGATAAATCATCGTGGTTTGTGTTTTTGTGGGATGGAGGTTGTCGATGCATGCACCTGGGATGGCCGCCAGAAAAGACAACAAATAATTGAGCGCCGTCACCATATTATATAATAGAGGAGCGAGTGATGGTATCAGCAACACAGCCAATGAAAGATAAAGAATCAGCATAGCCGCTGGTATCACGATGAAGTTTGTAAGCAGGAAATAGCAGGAAAGCCGTCCGAAATAATAGGCAATCAACGGTGCTGTGCCTATTTGTGCCGAAAGCGATACTGCTACCATCCCCCAGAACCACCTCAAGAAACGATGTGACATCAGGTATTCTTCCGAGAAAAAGCCCTCCAATAGCGGTATAAATAACAATATTGAAAATACTGCCATATACGACATCTGAAAGCCAATATCAAACAACGACATCGGACTCAGCATCAACATAATCATAGCCGTAAAGGCGAGCGTATTGACTGACATTTTATCTCGATGGCCTAGCGACAGCAAGGCATAGACACTCAGCATCATAGCCGATCGCACCACACTCGTTGACAACCCTACGAGAAACACAAATGCCCATATACTCAGAATGATGAACACCTGCGATAAGACTTGCCAGCGTCGTCTGAAAGCAAAGAGCGACAGCAACGTATAGATGATACCTAGATGCAAGCCGCTAAGCGCCAAGACATGCGAGGCTCCCGTAACGGAGTAGACATCTTTCAGATCCTTGTTCAAAGCCGATTTGTCGCCTAAAGCCATCGCAGCCACCACGGCATAAGCGTCTGAATCCGTGCTTTGGCTATTCATCTTCTCCAACAGTCTGCTGCGGTATTTCAGAAAAGCGAGCCTCATCCTTTTCAATCTCGACAAACGTACCAACGACACACGTGCCTTCCGCCATTTCCAACTAGCCACAAACGTTCGACCCATAAAACCATGAATCCCCAAATAGCGGCGGTAGTCAAACGATCCCTGACGCCAATCGTTGTTGGGTTCGATACGCGACTGAATCTGCAAACCGTCACCGATGTGCAGAGCCCTACTTCGGTCATCCTTATAAAAATAACATTTCAACTTGCGCCCGCTCTCAGCCAACAGCACATCCACCGCCATTGTCTTTGGTTTCTCTATTGGTTCTGAGACAACCACTGCCTTATAATTAACTTCACTTTCAGGCCAAGATACCATCAGCGATACTTTCTGACGTTGCATCAAGAGCCAACCCATCAAGAGAAAACAGACTGCAATGGCCATCGACTGCAGATATTCATGCTTCCCCAATAGCAATGCCACCAAGACTATCGCAATAAATATCAGTAACAGAGTCCATCCTACTAAAACATAGTCACCAATAACAATCCCTGCCATCAAACAGACGGTAAGACGTAACAACGGAGCCTCATTCCAAAATAGTTTGTTTTTCATCTTCCTTAAGTTTAACACTGCAAAGATAATAAAAAAAGGTAAAAGTGAGAAGTGAAAAGTGAAAAATTTGCTGCCGCTCACTATTTTTTTGTACCTTTGCAGCCGTTATGGATGTAATCAGCATGCCCATGTGGGCTTGGATATTGTTTTATGCACTCGTCATCGTCATGCTCTATGCCGACCTGAAGCTGTTCGGCCGTAAGGGACAGCATGAGGTAAGTATCAAAGAAGCCCTGCAGATGACGTTCGTGTGGATCTTTGTATCATTGCTTTTCTGCGCAGGCATTTGGTTCTATGAAGGTGATAACAAAGCGATGGAGTTCTTGGCAGGTTATCTCATCGAGAAATCGCTGTCGATGGACAATCTCTTTGTGTTCCTCATGCTCTTCTCGTTCTTCGGTGTCCAACGGAAATACCAGCACGAAGTGTTGTTCTGGGGTATCTTTGGAGCCCTGATCCTTAGGAGCATCTTTATCTTCGCGGGAGCGGCGATGGTGCAGCGCTTTGACTGGATATTGGGTATCTTTGGCGCCTTCCTCATCTATACGGGCATCAAGATGTTCAGCCACAAAGACGACGAGAGCGTGGATCCCTCGAAGAATATTTTTGTTAAGCTGTTCAAGAAGTTCTTCCCCGTGACGGATCAGATGCACGAAGACAAGTTCTTTATCATCGAAGGCGGCAAACGCTTAGCAACCCCACTCTTTATCGCCTTGTTGGTGATTGAAACCACCGATGTGGCCTTTGCCGTTGACTCCATCCCCGCCGTTTTCTCTGTGAGCCGCGACCCGTTTATCGTACTCACCTCCAATATTTTCGCCATCTTGGGACTGCGTGCCCTCTATTTCGCCCTCGCAGCCATCGCACAATGGTTCCAATACTTGAAATACGGTTTAGGCATCATTCTTAGTTTTGTTGGTGTGAAGATGCTGCTTGAAGTGTTTGGTATCTATGAGGTGCGTACTTCACACTCACTGCTCATTATCTTTGGAGTATTAGTATTATCGATGGGACTCTCTGTTATACTTTCGCAAAATAAGTGCGATAAACGAGATAATAACCATCACCCGTAAGCTTAAACACAGAGCCTTGAGCCTCATTCAGCGTTCCCTGCCATAACTGGCTGTACGGATAAGATGCCCATTTAAGCCCCTCTGACGACAACTGCCTGCAGTCGACATTGAAAATACTGACCTGCTGTCCTGCAAAGGACTCAAACGACTCCTCACCTTTAGCAACAACAAACCAACCATCGTCAGTCGCCATTAGCGGTTCCACACCCATCTCGCGAGCATAGCGCACCATCAGCGAGATGTTTCCCAAAGTATGATCTTCACGTCTGCCTGTAGCACCCAGATAGGCAATCCGTCTCATACCTTTCGACAAGCAATAGCGCGTAGCTTTCGTCAGATCATTATCATCCTGCTCGTCAATCTGTATCAGACGACCTCTCTGTTCTTCAGGCACAGAATCACCATCGCCCACGATAGCATCGCACTGCGGCCAATGGCAGACTGCTCCGTCGCAGCAGACCACATATCGAGCTGCGCGAAGCAGTTGCAATGGTTCTTCGGCTGTTGGAAATAGTCCATTAGCCAGAATGACAGCATCAAACTCGGTCATATATAGCGTCTTTAGACATCATCTTTTTCCATTTGTAATAGCCGGCAATAGCGATAAGTACATACAGGCCGTAAAGTCCTGCCTTGAAGGGGATACCTTTCTGGATATAGAGCACACAGCACACGACATCGACCACTATCCAGAACAGCCACTGCTCAAGATATTTACGTGCCAGTGCCCACAAGCCGACAAACGACAACGCATTGGTAAACGAGTCGAGCACAGGCACGTTGGAATTGGTCCACGTAATGAGAATATAGTAAACGACACCCCAAGCTACGAAGAAACCCACCGTAGCTGGCAGATATAGTCGTTTGGGCATGTGACTGATGGGGAGTTCCTGCTTCAGATTCTTAGTTTTTCTGAACTTCCACACATAGAGGCCATAGAGAGCCGCCAAGGTATAATAACACGCCATGCCAGCATCACCATAGAGTCCATGTTGCCAATAAAGGATGATATCGAGTGCCGGCATGATGATGCCTATGACCCAAAGGGCCACATGAGCACGATACTCGAGCCAGATATAAATCAGGCCCAGTACCGTCGTAAATATATCTAACCCATGTTCCGCCAGAAAAGCAATCATCTGTAAACTCTAAACTATAACCTCCAAACTAAAAATTCACCGACAAATGCGCCATCATATTAAATGGAGCTGAGGGAGCGAAGCCTGCCTCATACTGGTCGCTGGTACCCCATCCGGTAGCCACAATCTGACCGTTCTGCTTGTCGAAAGCAGGTGCAGCCCATCCGTTGTTATCGTACTTGGCCGAGAAGATGTTATAAAGGGTCACACCCAATGTAACGTCCTTTACACCCAACTGCTTCAAACCGAAGGTATAGCTCAGATCGACGTTGGTATTGAAGTGGCCATCGAGCATCATACCGACATCTACGGGTTTACCGTTGTCATCGAGCGTCTGATAGCTTTCGAAGCCCGTGTTTGTCAAATACTGCTTGCTGATATACTGGCTCTGGATGCTGGCGCTGAAGCCTTGATAGTTGAAACTGAAGACGTTGTTGGCTATCCATTCGGGCGAGAAGGCCAGTGGCTGGTCGCCGAGATCTGCTACACTCCCGTCGGTCAGTTGTACGGTGATGTTTTTCACGCGGTTCTTTGACCATGTGGCATTGGCATCCCAGCGGAACCAGTCGACAGGTTTCCATGCTGCCTCTAACTCCACACCGAGGCGGAAACTCTTGTCGAGGTTGCGGGTAATAGCCTCACCTATCTTATTAATCTCGCCCGTCAGCACGAACTGGTCTTTATAGTCCATCCAGTAGAAGTTAGCACCGGCCGAGAATGTCGGACTCTGATACTTATAGCCCACCTCCAGATCGTTCAGTCGCTCAGACTTTGGCATGGGCAGTTCGGCGTTCATATTATCCTGATAGTTATTGCGCGTAGGCTCTTTATGAGCTATGGCATAAGAGACATAGGCCTTGTGGTTGGGCGTGATATCGTAATTCAGTCCGGCCTTGGGGTTAAAGAAATCAAACGATTCTTTCATATCGTAAACGATGCGCTTGTTGGTGTCCCAGTCAATTTCGTCGGTGGGGCCAACCATCTTTATGCCAACGTGGCGGTACTGCATATCGACATACGCATTCAACCCAGGCAGGAAGTCGTACATCAGTTTGCTGTAGATGTTGAAATCGGTCTTCTTGGCATTCTCATCATAATAGGGGTGGTCAGGCATCAGTTCGCTAACAGGCATCTTCACCCATTTGATTTGTCCGAAGTGGTCGCCGTCATACTTGTTCCAGCCGCCGCCGAGCGTAGCCTGCAGATTCTCGTGGTTGTTGTAGTTCAGTGAGGCCACTACGCCGTAGAAGTCGTTGTCCATCTTCTTCTGGCGCACCAGGTCGCTCTGGGCCCAGGTCATCTCCGGGTCGAGGTCATACTCAAAAAGTGTCCTTTTACGCTTGTACTCCTCATAGTAGCCGCTGCCTTTCGTGTAGTGCAGTGCCGTATTGAGGTTCAGTTCGCGGTTCAGACGCTGGTTCCATATCAGTTGGTAGTTCTGCTGATGATAGTTGTCTGTCTGTCCATCGTAATAGTGTACATTGCCTTGCGCATCGTAGTACTCACCACAAGAATTATAGGTACGTCCATACAGGCTCTGCTCATATTTCGACGTATAGTTCCAGGCATGGTAGGTTTCCTCGACACCGTTCCAGGTGATCAACTTCACCACCGTATTGTCTGAGAAATAGCCTCCCTGTATGAAATAAGAATTCAATTTCGTGGAAGCACGGTCCAGATAGCCTTTTGATCCGATATTCGACAAGCGTCCCTGAATACCCCAATGACCACTTAGCAGACCCGTGCCGAAGCGCAGCGTCTCCTTATGCGAGTAATAAGAGCCACCTGAGAAGTCGAGGCCGAGATAGGGTTCCATACCGATATTTTCTGTCAGCATGTTCAGCGTAGCACCGAAGGCTCCTGCACCGTTGGTCGATGTTCCCACACCACGCTGTATCTGCATCGACTGCACGCTCGAGGCGAAGTCACCCATATTCACCCAATAGAGCTGGGCACTCTCGGCATCGTTCATCGGAATGCCATTAGCCGTGATATTGATACGCGAGGGATCCGTACCACGCACACGGAGTGAGGTATAGCCGATGCCGTTGCCAGCATCCGAGGTCATTGTGACACTCGGCGTCAGCGACAACAGATAAGGCACATCCTTTCCGAAGTTCACGGCTTTCAACGCCTTTTTGTCCATGTTCGTATAAGCCATCGGTGTCTTTTTCGACGCACGTGTCGACACCACCTGTACATTCTGCAACTCCACCGACAACAGCGAGTCCAAGTCATCCTGTGCATTCATACTCATCACGCTCACCAGCGCAACCATGCTTAATAACAATCTTTTCATAACTTTTAATAATACCTTTAATTAATAAATAATGTAAAGGGGAAGTCTGTATTGATTTATCCTGTATTCCATCCCTACGCCGGTATGATCCGGATCAGGTTAGAGGGTATCATCTCAGCCTGCGACCGCAGGCACCCCTTGAAAACTGGCTGCAAAGGTAATCATAATCTTTGAGATATACAAATTAAATATCGAATAAATTTGGTATTTCACTCACTTATTCGTATCTTTGCACCCAAATCAAAGAAAGATATGAAGATACAGATTATCAACGGACCGAACCTGAACCTGCTGGGGCAGCGGGAACCGGGTATCTATGGCTCTGAATCGATGGAAAACTGTCTCACGGCACTCCGCAGCCGCTACCCGCAGGTGCAGATAGACTACTATCAGAGCAATGTAGAGGGTGAACTCATCAACAAAATGCAGGAGACAGGCTTCGCAGGAGGTTACGATGGTATTGTGCTCAATGCAGGCGCCTATACCCATACGAGCGTCGCACTGCACGACTGCATCAGGAGTCTGAAATGCCCCGTCATCGAGGTTCACATCTCGAATGTACACCAGCGCGAGGCATTCCGACACAAGTCGATGATCTCGGCTGCCTGTAAAGGCGTGATTTGCGGATTCGGGCTCGACAGCTACCGACTGGCAGTAGAAGCGCTGATCGGATGACGCTCGACGACTATATCCTCACCCATACAGAGCCGGAACCGGAGTATCTGTACCGGCTATGGCGGGCGACGAACGTGCACACCATCCACGGAAGGATGGCCAGTGGGCACATTCAGGGACGACTGCTCAAGATGCTCGTTAGGATGATACAGCCGAAGCATATCCTTGAGATAGGCACCTTCAGCGGCTACAGCGCCATCTCGATGGCAGAGGGTCTTCCTGACGACGGACAGCTCTATACCTTCGAGATCAACGATGAGATGGAAGACTTCACACGCCCTTGGATAGAGGGCTCTGAGGTGGCCCACAAGATTAAGTTTATCATCGGCGATGCACTTCAAGAGGCCCCAAAACTCGGCATCACTTTCGATATGGCGTTTATGGATGGCGACAAGCGTACCTACCGCGACTGCTACGAGATGGTGATGAGCATACTCCGACCGGGCGGATTCATCCTCGCCGACAATACGCTTTGGGACGGCCACGTGGTGGACCACAGCTACGATCATGACCACCAGACGCAGGGCATCAACGACTTCAATGACTATATTGCTGCCGACAACAGGGTAGAACAGGTGATCCTCCCTATCCGCGACGGCCTCACACTTATAAGAAAGAAATAGATTATGCAAGAAACAAGACAAAACAAAATCGCGAGATTGCTCCAGAAGGAACTCTCGCTGATATTCCAACAACAGACACGTGCCACACACGGCACGATGGTGAGTGTGACGAGGACGAAGATCTCACCCGACCTCAGCATCTGCACAGCCTACCTGAGCATCTTCCCCAGTGAAAAGGGCGAGGAAATTCTCCAAAACATCAATGCCAGCAACAAGGCCATCAGATATGAACTGGGGACACGCGTGAGAAATCAACTGCGCATCGTGCCCGAACTGCGATTCTTCATCGACGATTCACTGGACTACATCGAGCACATCGACGAGCTTCTTAAGAAATAAGAGGTAAGAGATATGAATTTCCCATTCTTTATAGCCCGACGCTATCTCTTCTCAAAGAAGTCGACACACGCCATCAACGTCATCAGTGCCATCTCCGTCGTGGGTGTGGCCGTAGCTACGATGGCCCTTGTCGTTACGCTTTCCGTATTCAATGGTTTCCACGACATGGTGGCCTCCTTCTTCACTTCGTTTGACCCTCAGCTTAAGATTGTGCCTGCCAAAGGCAAGACCATGGCGTCGGACGATCCGGCACTGGCCAAGATAAAGGCGCTGCCACAGGTAGATGTCGCTATGGAAACCGTAGAAGACCAGGCACTTGCCGTCTATCAAGGACGACAGGCTATGGTAACCATCAAGGGTGTAGAGGACAATTTCAGCCAACTCACTCATATCAACGAGATCCTGTTGGGTGACGGACAGTTTGAATTGAAAGCTGCCGATATGTTCTACGGCATTCTTGGCCTCCGATTGGCAGAACAGCTGGGCACAGGCTTCACATATGATGAGCCGATACAAATCTATGCACCTCGTAGAGAAGGGCAGCTAAATATGGCCAACCCCATGGACGGCCTTGTGGCTGATGAACTATATTCACCTGGGGTCATCTTCAACGTGAAACAAGCTCGTTACGACAAAAGCTATATCCTCACCGATATTGCCTTTGCCCGTCGTGTTTTCGAGCAGCAAGGCATGGTCTCGGCCCTTGAACTACGCCTGAAGCCAGGTAGTAACTTCGAAAGTGTGAAGTCGGAAATCAAAGAGATTGTTGGTGACAACTGCTATGTGCGCGACCGCTTCGAGCAGCAGGACGACACCTTCAAGATCATGAAGATTGAGAAACTCATCGCCTATATCTTCCTCACTTTCATTCTGATGGTGGCCTGTTTCAACATCATCGGCTCGCTCTCGATGCTCATCATCGACAAGAAGGACGATGTGGTGACGCTGCGCAACCTGGGTGCCTCCGACAAGCAGATCACACGCATCTTCCTGTTCGAGGGGCGACTGATATCAGCCCTGGGCGCCATCATAGGCATCATCATCGGACTGGTGCTCTGTTGGGCACAGCAGACGTTTGGCCTTGTGAAACTGGGCTCGTCGAGTGGTTCGTTCATCGTCGATGCCTATCCTGTGAGCGTACATCCTGAAGACATCATGCTCATCTTCCTCACGGTGCTCATCGTCGGCTTCCTTGCCGTCTGGTATCCCGTCCGCTATTTCTCACGCCGATTGCTGGCATAAAACCAATGATATGAAGAAACTATTGACAATGATTCTGATGGTCTGCGCCATGATGCTGGCGGCAGACGTTGTAGCACAACCACTATTGAAAACCCATGTAGAGACAGGCGATGTAGAGGGTATCCTCGACGGTCAGCTTGCCGTGTATAAAGCCATTCCCTACGCAGCCCCACCCGTTGGCGACCTACGTTGGCGTGCTCCGCAGCCGGCAAAATCCTGGGAGGGTGTGCTCAAGGCTGACAACTTCGGTCCGCTGCCCCCACAACCCACACGTCCTGGACGTACGGCTGATATGATGAGTGAGGATTGTCTCTATCTCGGCATCGCGACACCCGCCAAAAGTGTCAACGACCGTCTGCCTGTGATGGTGTGGATTCATGGTGGCGGTTTCCAGACGGAGCACTATGGTGGCGACCTGTGGAAACATCTCGCCCAGCGCGGTGTGGTCATCGTCAGCATCGAATATCGCACAGGTGCCCTCGGATTCATGGCCCATCCGGAATTGACCAAGGAATCGAAGGACGGACATTCGGGCAACTATGGTCTGCTCGACCAGATCTTCGCCCTCCAATGGGTGCAGCGTAACATCACCAGCTTTGGTGGCGATCCCTCGAAGGTCACCATCTTCGGTGAAAGTGCTGGCGCCATCAGCTGCAGCATGCTTTGCGCCTCACCTTTGGCAAAAGGCCTCTTCCGTGCCTGTATCAGTCATAGCGGAGGCTCGTTTGCCCCTTGGAGCGACAAACCGCGTGCCTTGGGTCTCGACGCCTCGCAGAAAGGTGCTGAACAGCAAGGCCTCGCCTTTATGAAACATCTCAAGAAGAAGAATATCAAGCAGATGCGCAAAATGGACGCTATGGAGCTCTGTGACGGAAATGTAGGCTTCGCAGGCTTCTGGCCTTGTGTCGACGGCTACGTGATCTGCGACGACCAATACCGTCTCTACGAGCGTGGCGAATATAATGATGTGCCTGTGATCGTGATGACCAACAGCGACGAGGGAGCCCTCTTCTCGCCTGCGAATATCAAGGCAGAGAACTATCAGAAGCAGGTTCGTGGTATGTTCGGTGATATGGCCGACGAGGCGCTGAAAATCTATCCTGGCAATACCGACGATGAGGCCTGGCACGGCAATGGCGATGCCTTCCGCGACCTGGGATTCGCCTGGCCGTCATACGCCTGGGTGAGTCTGCAGACCAAGACGGGCAAGAGTCCTGCCTACGCGGCTTATCTTGCCCAGCCTTCCACACGCAGCTTCTCGTCAGACAAGCGCCGTAAGGGTGTGGCTCATGCAGATGATATTCTCTATCTCAATGGTGAGTTCCTGACCCAGCCCGACAAATATCCCGCAGAATCAGCCCTCGCAGAAATCATCCAGCAGTACTGGGTGAACTTCGCCAAGACCTGCAATCCCAACGGCAAGGGTCTCCCCTACTGGCCGTCGTTCGACGATAGCAAGCCCACGACGATGCAGTTCTCCAACGGTGCCTCGCTCATCACGGTGCCCAACCGCGAACAGATTAACTTCATCGACCGTTTCTTCCAGAAAAAGCGTGCAGAGACCGAGTCACATCGGGGTCAGGATACTTTGTGACAAAAGGACACGAAGGGGCACCTTCGTGCCCTTTTAATCTTCGCGATACTCCAGAATGTCGCCCGGCTGGCAGTCCAAGGCCTTGCAGATAGCCTCCAAAGTGGAGAATCTCACGGCCTTGGCCTTACCGGTCTTCAGAATCGAGAGGTTCGCCTGCGTGATGCCTATCTTCTCGGCCAGTTCCTGCGACGACATCTTCCGCTTGGCCATCATCACGTCTACATTCACAATGATACTCATAAGGCTCTCGATGTTTAGATAGTCAGTTCCTGCTCTTCCTTCAGATCCTTACCCATCAGAATGATCTGTGAGATAATCATCAGTCCGAGACCAGTGAGGATATACATGCTGTTACACTCGTTCTTGAATACGATGCTATGATCGGCCAGATGGATATACGAGATGAAATACTGCGTAGTGAGATATGAGATAGCCAGCGTGTACAGATATAGGAAGGAGAGCAGTATGCCTGTGATCTCTAGGTATTTGGCCACTTTCGTCACGAATATCTCCCCTCTTCGTATCTTCATGATGAGTTTAAGCACCATATATAATATCAAGAAGCACACGATGAGGGAAACCACGGCGCCCGATCCGATGATATACATGGGGATGTTGGATTCCACCCGCGAAACAGGCATGCCGATCTTTATTTTCTGCATATCCACCGTATAGGTCTGCCCCTGTGCCGTAGAGAGGAGCACCTTATGGTCTGGTCTGCTCCATGACTTAACGTTTACTTCGTAGGTGTAATAGGGATGGCCTGTGGATACGGTTTCACCGTCAGCCAACGTGTCGCGAGTCATGTAGTCTGCAGGCAGTTCGGCAAACTCCATCTTATTGTCGGGTGCCGGACTCCAGCCCATACTTGAGTAATTGAACGTGCTGGTGAATACCAATACGATGAGTACCACAACGAACAGCGTGCTGTAAATCTTTAGTTTCTTGTTCATAACCGATAATATTTTATTGTTATACGATAAATAATTTCGGTGCAAAGATAAGGACAATATCCTTAACTTCCAAACTTTTTCAACAAAATCTTATCGGAAAACGATAAATTTAACTTTCGCTAACAAAAAGCCCGCCCCAACTGAGGGAGGATACCAGACAGTTTTTGCGGCCTAGGCAGGTAGCAAAAATATCCTAGGCAGCTGATTTAGAGGCTCTTAACAGGAAATTTAGAAATTCTTCGCTGACTTTTTAAAAATTCTTCGCTGGCTTTTTAAAAATTCTTCGCTGGCTTTTCAAAAATTCTTCGCTGACTTTTCAAAAATTCTTCGCTGACTTTTAAAAAAATCTTCGCTGACTTTTTAAAGCTGCAGAAGAGTATCTGAAAAACCAGCGAAGACTTCTGAAATTGGTTGTTAAGACCTTCAACAAGCCATTGGGAGAGACCGTAACAAAGTGAAGTTCCATACCTATATGAAATGAGCACATATGTTTGATGAGTCGAAAACACAAGTCACATCGGGCTCAGGACTTCGTAAATGTCACAAATCCTGACCCGTCTGTCCCATGGTCATCAAGTTAAGAAGCTATCCAATCGACAGCAAATTCAGAATGAAACGAACTTTTAGTTCATAATAAACAAATGGGTCAGGGCCGTCCCTTAGATCGGAGGGACAGATTCTTTGATTTCTTTGTGAAAAGATCAATCACCTGTCCCCGCGATCTTCGGCACTTATGCAAAATTTGCATATATGGGTCACGATGGGATGCAGAAATATGAAGTAATACATTACAATCTTGACGTAATTATTTCTGTGGGGTATAGGGTTAAGTCTAAACGAGGTACTCAATTCCGCCAATGGGCGATGTGAAAAGATCAATCACCTCCGCGATCTCCGCTGCCCGAACGAGAGAGATTTATAGTCGGTTCTTTTCATCTTTACCCGCGCCTTTTCCAGCATATTTGGATTTCGTGGCATTGAAATTATAGCGTATGGTACATTCTATATTCCGAGTCGTGGAAATCTTTGTCATTTGCACATCACTTACTCCACTATAAATTGTAAATTCGCTCTTCTTTGATGTGTTAAAGATGTCGTTCAAAGCTAACTTCACGTTCCAGTGCTTTCCGTATTGCTTGGTAATGCCCATATTCAATGACCACGTTTGTCCCAGATGTACATTTTCGGAATCACCGGCTCCTCGCCAATTCATGTCGACATTGGCCAGATAACCTTGTTTGAACTGTAGCAGATTGTTCCATCTTACAATAAACATCGGTTTGCTGAGTTTCTTGCTTGACGAGAGATAGTTAATCTTGTAATCTTGTGCTAACACACCTGCCATGAGATTGGGATAATAGATCCCAAAATGTGGGGCTGCAACTGCCATCAATTGGAATTTGCGAAGTGCTGACGAAGAGTTTTCTTTGCGCAGTAAGGTGATGGTTGCATCATTGCCATACTGTAGGCATTCGTCTATGATTTTACTGTCGGTATGTGTATAATTAGCCATCAGAATCAACCAGTTGTGGCGGAACATGAAAGAAACGTTATCGTTATACTGAGACTTCAAGAATGGATTTCCGCTTTGATACAAATATCGGTTGACATAAGAAACAGTTCCGCTCAATTGGGAATATAGTGGACGTTCGTATTTCTTGGAATAACTAAGTTGGAGTATTGTTTTTTTGATAGGAAGAGTCAGCGATGCAGTTGGAAACAAGTTGTCATAGATGCGTGACTGCTCGTCCATCTTTATTCCTCCGTTGAAATATCTGCTGTCAACATGCTCATAGCGCAGTCCGAATTGCAGATTTAACCGTCCCAGCCTTTGTGTCGTCTCAACGTATGCCGCAATGTTATCTTCATGTACCTCATCTCTATTGTTTGCTATGATGGCCTCCAGATTGGCCGATTCCTCGTTTCTGCGACTACTCGACATTTCTGTGCCAAAACTGACATTACCTTTCAGAAAGGAATGAGATAGGTGCAATTCTCCGGCAATCATCCGAGCATCAGAATTATCGTCAATGGTAACTGTGCGATGGTTGGAATTGCCAAGGTGTTCTCTTGAAAGTTCATCGCTACTGGTACACTTCCAAAGTATGTCGAACGTTGCTTGTAATGACCACTTGTTATACATACCATTATAATAGCCGTCAACAAGATGTTCAGTAACCTTAGAATCCATTTTCTTGTCAACATTGCTCGTTTCATCAAGCAGTTTGTCTATCCACGATTGGGACTCATATTCTGACTCCACCTTAATCGGTTTGTGTGATGCCTGATAGTAGGCTCCGAAAATATGTTCGTCTGACGGACTGTAGTTAAAGCCAATTTTGCCTTCAAAAAGTTGTTGGTTGCCTATGGAACTCATCCCAACGTTTTGCATATAACGCTGCGCAAGCCATGTGTTCTGTATATTCGATGAAGTGCCTTTAGTCTTCGTTCGGTCATACTCCAGCATGGCGAACATGTCAAAGTCGTTGTAGCGGTAGTTCATATCCATCTGTTCTGAGAAGGATAGGTAATTGCGAAAGCCTGCCGTCGTTTTGTTGTCGAAGGCGAATCCCTCACCAGGTTCGCGTTCTGTGGTAATGCGTATAACGGAGGTAACCGTCGCGTCATATCTGGCACCGGGATTGGTAATCAGCTCAACCTTCTTTATCTTTGAGGATTGCAGTTGGTCTAACATATTCCAATTTCTCATTAGTCTCCCATTTATATAGATGGTTGGTGTACCTTTCCCAAATACCGAGATTCCGCCTTGACCGGCAACAATACCAGGGAGACGCCCCAACACATCTCTTGCAGTACCGATTCCCTCCAAGATAGTACCCTTTATGTTCGTAACAAGCGCATCTCCTTCTATCCGGGTTGAAGGTAAAATTGATTGCACAACCACTTCGCCCAATCTCTGAGTTTCTGGCCTCATCCATATCATTCCAACCTCAGTACTGTTGCATTGCTTGTAAATCGTCTTGTAGCCAACGTAGGAGATACGGGCGAGGATATTTGGTTGGTCGATAGGAATAACAAAAACGCCGCTCTCATTGGAGACACCACCACAAAGGAGGGTACTATCTGCAGGGTTGAGAATGGCAATATTAGCGTATGCAATGGGCTGGCCTTGTTCGTCGATGATGGTGCCTGACAGATGGAGGTCGGTCTTGTGGATGCACTCCACAGTAATCACATTGTCGGTTTCGGTGACACGCATGGGATAGAAGCCAACCACCTGACGGACAGCATTAGGCAGGGTGCTACGATGAAGCGTGGCGGTGACACGGAAATCCTCAAGTTCGTTGTAGATGAAACTCACCTCGTAGCGGCTCGAAGCGTCGTTGAGGTCTTTCAGAACTTCGGATAGTGACTGATTCTGATAGGTACGGCTGATTCTTTGCGCTGTTGCCTGGCAGACTGTCAGGCAGAGCAGTAAAATGGTAAGAACCTGTCTCATAGCCTACTCAACTATCATGGTTTGCTCGTCGAGCACGATGTGGATCTGCTCGAAAAGATTCAGTTTATCCGTCACTTTCTGAATGGAGTCCTGAGGATTCCATGTCAGGAACAGGCGCAGGGGTTTGGACTTGTCGGAACGAAAGAAAACGGTGTAGCCATAGTGTTGGGCTATCTGGGGCAGAATACTATCCAGTGTCACGTTGTCGAATACAACAGGTGGAACAGTGGCAGCTGTGTCGGTAGGCAAAGCCTGTTGATGCGAATCAGAAATTTGCATCTCTTGAGTTGGGGACTTTACATCTTCTCCAACAGTATTCCTATAATTACGCACGATATGGACGGCAGCAAAGGCGATGCCGGAAATGAACAGCAAGCCAATGAAAGAGGCTGCCACCTTATGAAGTATGGATACTTTTGCCGCCTTGGGGAAATGCTTTGCCTCAAAGTCCTGCCAGGCTGCATCGATGGCCTCATGACTCTCTTTGGGCTGGTGCTTCATAAAGGCACGTTTGCCCTGTGCCGTAGCCTCCATCAGCACACGGATTTCAGGATCGTCCTGCATCTGGCGCAGTGCCTCGTCTGTAAACTGTTCGGGATGCTCCTGTGCATCCAGTAACATCTTGGTTTTCTCGTCCATAACTATCTCTGTTTTGAAATGTACCCTTTCAGTTGTTCCGTCGCCTGTGCCAGATGCTTATAGACCATCACTCGGCTGATGCCCATACGATCGGCTATCTCCTGATATTTCAGACCGTCGATGTGTCGCATCTTGAATACCTGTAGCGTCTCTGGCTTAAGTTCGTGCTGCATAAATGACATCAGACCGTTCAGCAGTTCGTCATCCTCTTCAGAAGTCGTTAGTTTGTCATGTGCCTGCGTGTATGCCTGTTCAAAACGCGCCTGCACGTCCTTGTGTTCCAGCAGGTCAAGACAGCGGTTGCGAACACTGGTCATCAGATAGCCCTCGATGTTGGTTGGTATCAGCATCGTCGGTTTGAGAAGCGAGGCAAAGACCTCACTGACAACGTCGCGTGATTCCTCTTCGTCGTAGAGTAGACACCGGGCCAGACTGAACATCTGAGCGTAGTGCTGTCGGAACAGTTGTGCTATCGTTTCTTTGTCCATACACTATTACTGACGGGAAAGGGGGGCAGAATGCTAACCAAAATCCGAACTTTTTTCAAAAAAAGTAATCTTCGGCCATTATCTACTACGATTCCACATTGCAAAGATAGTCATTTCTTCTTATATATAATGTATATAGGAGGCGAAAATGCTACAAGAGCGGTTTTATACCAAAACTTGCAATGATAGAAAAAAGATGCCCGAAAAATTGGAAGTTTCAGTTAAATTCCGTATCTTTGCACCATCAAATGTTTAACATTTAAATGTAAGATTATGAATAACATTATCAAAAAAGAAGATTTGCTGGCTTACATCAAAAGCAAGATCTATGTGATTCGCGGAAAAAAAGTGATGCTGGACAGAGATTTGGCAGAACTTTACGGTGTTGAAACGAGGACATTAAATCAGAAGGTAAAACGAAATGTGAAACGTTTCCCTTCCGACTTTATGTTTGAAATGACGAAAGAGGATATCGAAGAATGGAAATCACAAATTGTGATATCCAATTCCATCAAAATGGGTCTTCGTAAATCGCCTAAAGCCTTCACGCTGTTTGGAGTGGCTATGTTAAGTAGCGTTTTGAACTCAGAGACTGCCATTGATACCAATATTGATATTATGAGAGCCTTTGTGGAGTATAAAACCATTAAGGATATGGTGAAGTATGGTGAGTTTCAGGAGTTGCAAGAGAAATTAGAAAGAACCAATTCCTATATTGAAGAAATTCTTGAAGATCAAAACGAAATCAACGAGAGTACTCGTGCCCAACTTGAAGCCATCAATACAGCTATAGCTGAACTACAGGTGGAACATCGAAAGCAACCTGTCACATCGGGGTCAGGATACATCGTGACATTTCGATTTTCAGGCTCTTCAGATTAGTTTTTGCGTGAATTGTTTGGCCGATTCACTTTCTTTTTATATCTTTGCAGCAGTTAATCAAAAAGTGTAATATTATGGCTAGAACGCTTAGAACCAAAAGTGAAACAGGTATTTATCACGTCATGATGAGAGGCGTGAACCATCAGATTATCTTCGAGCAACCAAGTGATTACTCAAGATTCCAAGGATTGCTTGGCCAGTTTGCAAATCCAAAAGACGAGCAGAATCGTCCACAGCCACCTCGTTGCTCGTTTTATGCATATTGTCTTATGCCCAACCACGTCCATCTTCTTATCAAGGAGGAATCTGAAGACTTGTCATCGGTTGTCAAGCGCATCTCAGCCGCATACGCACTCTATTTCAACAAGAAGTACGAGCGATGCGGGCATTTGTTTCAGGACAGATTCAAAAGCGAACCTGTCAATGATGCCGCTTATTTCTTCACCCTCCTCCGATATATTCACCAGAATCCTATGGCAGCTGGGTTGTCGAAGGATGTGATAAGCTATCCTTGGAGTAGCTGGAAGGAATACGAGAGTCAGCAGACTGTATGTGAATTTATCTGCAAAACGCAGTATGTGCTGAAACGGATGGTGCTGGATGAATTGCGGAAACTGGTGAATGAGCCGTTGGCAAAGAATGTTCGCATCCTCGATTACGACAAAAGCAATTGCTTTGCTAGCGATGACGAGGTAAGGGAATATCTGTTGGAAACTTACGGGCTTAGAACACCTGCCGATATCCAGTTGCTCAGCAAAGGCCGTCGCGAAGAAATACTAAGATCTGCCAAGAATTTTGGAGCGAGCATCAGACAATTGGAGCGGATGACAGGTATCGGATTCTCTATCATCAGGAGAGCATGATGTCACAAAGTATCCTGACCCTGATGTGACATTAGCCGAGGGTGATGTTCTCAACGTCGATGGATTCATGGAGGAAGAGTTGGGCTGATTCTTTGAATTTGTCGGGGTTTTCAGTCGTGAGGTAGTGGACGGTGGCGTCCTTGGAGCATTTGGCCTCCATCTGAGGATGGCGCTCCAGATAATCTTTGAGGCTCTCTGCCACATACTCACCCTGCGGAATAACACGGACGCCTGCAGGGAGGTATTTCAGAATTTTGGGCATGAGCAGCGGATAGTGGGTGCAGCCAAGGATGATGGTATCGATATCGGGGTCGAGACGCATGATCTGGTCGATGCGCTTCTTCACAAAATAGTCGGCACCAGGAGAATCGGCTTCATTATACTCCACCAAGGGCACCCAGAACGGACATGCAACACCAGTGACCTGTATGTCGGGATAGAGTTTCTGGATTTCGAGGGTATAGCTCTCGCTCTTGATGGTACCCTCGGTAGCAAGAACGCCAACGTGGCGCGAGGTCGTAAGGCTGCCGATGACCTCAGCCGTTGGACGGATGACTCCCAATACGCGACGATCGGGGTCGATCTGTGGGATATCGTTTTGCTGGATGGTGCGCAGGGCCTTGGCGGAAGCTGTATTGCAACCAAGGATAATGAGATGGCAACCCATCTCGAAGAGCTTTAGAACGGCCTGGCGGGTGAACTCATAGACCACCTCGAAACTGCGCGGGCCATAAGGGGTTCGGGCATTATCGCCCAAATAGAGATAATCGTATTCGGGCAAGACCTGACGGATGCCATGCAAGATGGTCAAGCCGCCATAACCGCTGTCGAAAATACCGATGGGACCAGGAAGAGGTGAGAGACTACTCATTTTGCGAGCGATGCGGTGACTAATTCATTGAGATCCTCGCCCAATTCGGGGTTGATATAAGGGCAAGCATCGGAAGCGGTATTGACCACAAGGGCAAGCCCGCGCTCTCTGGCAATCCTTGCTACTGTCTCAGACAAATGTATCTTGAGCGGAGCCAAGGCTTCACGTTCAGCATCAGCCAGTTGTTTGCGGCCCTCTTCCTTGAAAGTCACATTACGCGTCATCAACTCCTGCAGTTCGGTCTGGCGTTTCTGAAGAATGGTCTTCGGAAACTCGTGCTGCCCTTCAAGGAACTCCTCATACTTGCGGTTGAACTCATCAGTCACCCGTTGCATCTCGGCCTCATACTGATTGCGGAGATCGGCCATCTTCTTTTTCACCAAAGCATACTGCGGCATCGACTGCAAGGCCTGCTGGTAGTTGAGATAGCCAAAACGTACAACATGGACGCTGTCCTGTGCCGACAAGCACAAGACAGCGCTCATTGCAATAATTAAAGTGAGCAGTCGCTTCATATTACTTCAGTCCAAGCTTAGTCTTGACCTGAGCAGTAACATCGGTAGAGAGCGTTGTGCTGATGTAAGGCAGCGAATTGTTCTCCATGATGTAGACATAGCCGCCAGCCTGGCCGATGGCCTTGATGGCATCGAGCACCTTGGTCTGAATGGCCTGCATCTTCTCGCCAGAAGCCTTCTGGAGAGCCTGCTGATTATCCTGGAAGCTCTGCTGAATCTTGGTATACATGTCCTGCAGTTCCTGCTGACGGCGCTGCTTGATGTTGTCGGGCAGCGTAGCCTGCTCCTTGTCGAAAGCCTCACCCTTCTTCTGCAGTTCGTCCTGCATCGACTTCAGGTCGGCCTCATACTGATCCTGAAGGGCCTTGATCTCTGTCTGGGCCTTCTGATACTCAGGCATAGCCTGAATGATCTCCTGGGTGTTCACGTGACCGAACTTGGCCTGAGCGTTGGCGGTGGTGAAACCGCAGATTGCGCAGATTGCGCAGATAATAATTTTTTTCATTTTTCTTTAAATATTTAGTTGTTATTAATTTCTAGCCTTTCTAGAGATTCTAGCGGTTCTAGTTGGAATAGCCTAACTTACGAAGCACCTCGGAAGAGATGTCGATTTTTGGGGATCCGAAGATGATACCAGTATCGCTGGCACGATCGAGAATGAGCTGATAGCCACGAAGGTCGGCAATGTCCTTGACGGCATTGTAGATCTCGTCCTGAATGGGTGTCATCAGGGCCGTACGCTTTTTGAAGAGCTCACCATCAGGGCCGAAGTATTTCTTCTTAAGGTCGGCAGCTTCCTTCTCCTTGGCAACGATGGCATCCTGCTTGGCTTTCTTCTGCTCCTGCGACAGGAACACCACCTCGTTCTGATAGTTCTTATACAGGGTCTGGGCCTCTGTGGTCAATGCGTCGACCTCAGCCTGCCATTTCTTCGACACCTGGTTCAGCTGCTCGTTGGCACGCTCATAGGCGGGGATATTCTTCAGAATATACTCCATATCGACCAATGCGAACTTCTGTGCTGATGCAGAAGTCAGACCGCAGATTACGCAAATTGCGCAGATGATTAATTTCTTCATATTCCTTTCTATTTAGTGTTACACCACCTTTGACGAAAAAACTCGACTGTGGTTTAATAGTTTTCTTTTAGAACTCTTGTCCGAGGATGAAATGGAAATTGCTGCCACCCTTCGAGCGGGTGCCCGACTGGCTGGTGGTAACATAGTCGAAACCGTAAGCCCAGTCGATACCCATCAGACCAACCATCGGCAGGAAGATGCGCACACCCAGACCTGCGGAACGCTTCATCTTGAAGGGGTTGAAGTCCTTGGCGCGTGCCCAGGCATTACCACCTTCGAGGAAGCCAAGACCATAGATAGTGGTGTTACCCAGCATGAACGGGTAGCGGAGCTCGAGGGTGAAACGGTCGTAAGCGTATGCATTATAAGCCGAAATATTGCCTCCCTGGCGCATCACATCATAAGCAGAGGAGTAGGAAATGGCACCATTGTCGTAACCACGCAGACCAATGGTTTCCTCAGAATAGCCGTAGCTATAGCCGCTCATACCGTCACCACCCACGTAGAAGGTTTCAAATGGCGAACGCTTATCGTCGTTATAGGAACCCAACAGACCCAACTCCACGCGCGTCATGAGCACAAAACACTTGGCGCCACCAGTAAGAGCCGTAAAGGTGCGTGACTTGAACTTCCACTTATGATATTCAATCCATCGGTACACATCCTGCAACTCATCCTCATAGGTAGCCGACTGACGGTTCTTGGCCAGACTGCCATAGTCCTTGTTGTCGAAAAGCGACCAAGGTGGTGTGAGCGAAACAGAAACCATAAACTCGGAACCATGACGCGGGTACAAGGGATTGTCGGTCGAGTTACGCGACAGCGTCAAGCCCAGGTTGATATTATTACAGTTACCGTTCTGGATATAGAAGTACTGCCAGTCGCGCAACATATAGCGGGTATAGCCCAACGAAGCAGAGAGTTGGAAATAGTCGTCAGGCCAGCGCAGACGCTTACCCCATGAGAGTGCTGCTCCGAAGACCGTCATCGTCTTGTCGTCGTCAAGCATCGACTCATAGTTATAGGCATAGGGGTTATAACCACCATAGCCGTAACTATAGTTGTAGTAATTGCTATAGAAGGCATTGTTGCGGTACATGCTGTTGATATCGCTCTGCTTCGAATAGAAGGCGCTGACGTTGAAGGCATTCGGACGCTTGCCGCCAAACCAGCTGGTACCGTAGTTGGCACTCAGAGAACTATAGTATGAACCGTTGGTCTGGAAGTTAAAGCCCAACTGCTCACCATCACCATAGGGCAGGATACCGCGATGGAGTTTGTTCTTACCAAAGAGGTTACGCAGCGAGAAGTTGTTGAACTTGATACCAATACGTCCGATGACACCTGTCTGTCCCCAACCCAACGAGAACTCCAACTGGTCGTTGCTCTTCTGTTCGAGTTGCCAGTTGATGTCTACTGTACCGTCCTCACCATTCGGTTTGATATCAGGGTTAATGGTCTCAGCATCGAAGAAGCCTGAAGAACCGATTTCACGAGCGGAACGCATGATAGCATCTTTATTAAACAGATCGCCCGGCTTCGTACGAAGCTCACGACGCACCACCTCCTCATACAGACGGTCGTTACCGTAGATACGTACGTGGTTCAGACGAGCCTGCGGACCTTCCATGATACGCATCTCGAGATCGATACTATCGTTGGCAATATTCACCTCCACAGGTTCGATGCTGGAGAATACATAACCATTGTTGTAATAGTAGTTGCTGGCAGCATCCTCGTCTTCTTGCAAACGTTTCTTCAGCAGGCGTTGGTTATAGGGATCGCCCTTCTTCATGCCCAAAACGGCATTCAGATAGTCGGTAGTTACCACCGTATTACCTACCCAGGTAATATCTCTCAGGTAATATTTGTCGCCCTCATCCACACGCAGGAAGACATTGACATGCTTCTCGTCGTTGTTCCAAACGGAATCTTCGATGATGGTAGCGTCACGAAAGCCAAGTTCATTATATTTCTCAATCAACTTCTGCTTGGCCTCCTTATAGCGCTCGTCGGTAAATTTCTTAGCCTTGAAGAGATTGCCGAATTTACCTGCTTCGTGAATCTTACCAAAGGCGCCCTTGCCAAAGAACGAGCCTTTGATTTTCTTATCAGAGAGCTTATCGTTGCCTGTTATGAAGATATTACGCACCTTCATCTTATCCTTCTTGTCGATATTGACATCAAGCACCACCTGGCCCTTATTGTCGGGATCGTCACGTTGCACAATATTAATCTCAGCATTCTTGAAGCCCTTCTCGTCGAAATATCTCTGCGCAAGGATCTTGGCACGGTCGATCATGTTAGGCGTGATCTGACTACCTTTGATGATACCCAACTTGGATTCCATGTCGTCACGCTCCGACTTCTTGATACCAATATAGTTGATGGTGCTCACCCGAGGACGCATGGCAAGAGTAATACGCAGATAAATCTTGTTGCCTACTATGGAGTCGGCACTAATCTGTGCCTTCGAAAACAATCCATGACGCCAGTAACGCTTCACGGCTTCGGTAATCTGAGTACCAGGAACCTCGATTTCCTGTCCAACAGTCAGACCAGAGAGTCCAGTGAGCACATAATCCTCATAACCTTCGACACCTTCAACGGCGATACCGCCAATCGTACACGTACGTGGTGTACCTGCATAAGAAATATCCGGATGAACAATCTTATCCTGAGCAGTCGCAGTAAGAAGCGAATAATGAACGATGAACAGTGCCACCAGCACTTTCACCATCCATCCACTTGTCACTCCTTTATACCTTATTATATTATATAGCATCGTATTAACTTTTCACTATTCTTTCTTTTCACTCATCTCTTCTTCGACCTGAGCCTCTGTCTTTCCAAAGCGACGCTGACGACCCTGATAGTCGATAAAAGCCTTATGAAGAGCCTCCTCATCAAAATCCGGCCAATAGGTGTCGCAGAAATACAATTCCGAATAAGCACACTGCCACAACAGATAGTTGGAGATACGCAGTTCGCCACCTGTACGGATGAGCAGATCAGGGTCGGGCATGAAGTTGGTGCAGAGGTGCTGGCTGATGAACTCCTCGGTAATGTCCTCAGCACGGATTCCGCCCGTCACCAGTTTCTTCAGCTTGTTCTGGGGAAGCGGCAGTTCCAGATCGTTCACCTCTGTCACGATCTGGCGCACGGCATTGGTGATTTCCCAACGGCTTGAATAGCTCATAGCTACCACCAACGTCATACCGTCATTCTTGGCCGTCAGATCCTCCATGTAGCGGATCTTATCTTGTACACTATCAGGCAAGCGCTTCAAATCACCGATCATCTTAAACTTCACGTTATTGTCGGTAAACAGTTCCATCTCGATGAAACCAAGTACAAGTCCCATCAGTGCCTCAATCTCGTAGGCAGGACGATTCCAGTTCTCCGTAGAGAAAGTATATAGTGTCAAGTACCTCACACCCAAGCGTGCGCACTCTGCCGTAATCTTCTTAACGGTATCCAGTCCGGCCTTATGTCCGAAAGTACGGTCCAGACCTCGGTCGGTAGCCCAACGGCCATTACCATCCATAATGATGGCAACAGACTGGGGAATCCGGTTCATGTCCAAAAGCTCATTCATATATCTAATTTTATTCAATCCCTATCATTGTGGCATGTCTTACACTTGGCCCAGAGATCATAAGTCACTGCCAGTTGCAGCACATTGTAGCCGTCGGTATTCTTAAAGAGTCCGCTACTCTTGATGCCGTAAGGGTCTTCCTTTCCGTCGAGCAGGTCACTCAGAGTAAAGTGTACGCGCCACTCTGCAATTAGGTTCACCCGATCAGCAATCTTGTATTTAACGCCAGCACCGATGGGCAGACTCACAGCAAAGCCTTTCTCCGGGTCGCCATGAATGGCTGATCCCACGCCCAAAGCGATGAAAGGGGCCAATCTGCGTGCACCCCGGTATTCTTTCCCTGTGCCATAAGCCCAGAAGTTGTATTCAAATCGCAGGCTGATATCAATCAGACTCTTGCTGAATTCGTAGCGCTCACCTTCAGGATACCAGGTCTTTGCTTTGTCCGAGGATCCCTGGAGTTTGCCAAAGCCTGCTGTCAGCGCCACCGCCACATGCGGATTTGCCTTATATCTGGCCATCACGGCCCCCATGGGCTGCAACTCGCCGAACAACGAGGCATTATAGTCGCCCAAATAACCGACAGTACCTACACCTGCACCTATCTCCAACCGGTATTCCGGCTCATCCTGAGCATGTATGGCCGTTTGGGCAACAGCCAGAAGCATCGTCATCAGTATCAGGGACTTCTTCATGCAGGCCTTTTATTCTTCTCCCGCTTTACCATACCAGACTATGCCTGGGTCGCTTTCATCATCAGAATCTCTTGTCCACAACCAAATGCCGCCATTGCCATCAGTAGAAGCCTTTAAGACACGGCTGGTTGGCGACTGCAGAGTGCTGGAAGTTTTCCAAGTAATTCCCTGATCGCGGCTTTGGTAAATATTACCATTATCGTCAATGGCCAGTACGCTGCCATTGATATAAGGCAGCAGATAATAGCGGGAGTCCTTTCCCAACTTGGGGAGTGCATAGCTATTATTAACCTCTACGGGGATATATACCCAACTTGAACTCGTCGGATTATCATTATCGATGACCTTACGCCATACGACAGCATATTTGTCTTGCGCATCGCTGTTACCTACGAGCAGAGCATAGCTCAGACCATTGCCTAGTTTCCAACAGGCAAAGCTGGCGCTAGCGGATGACGGTAGCAGACGAATATCTTCATCAAAGGTTTCCTCGAAGGAGGTTATCCAATTATCCTGCGATGCCATGAAACCATTACCGGCTGAATTATAGATGAAGTCCCATCCGGCCATAGGTGTGGTAGGCATCACAGTACCCGCAGGCATCTGCTCCCATCCCATCTTCGAAGAAGCTTGCTTCTTGACGTTCACCTGTACCTGGTAGGCACGGTATTTATCTCCTGTATTGTTATAGACACGGAATTCACGAATAGTCGAGAAATCAAGAGAGTCGGTACCACTATAATAACTCAAGGAATCGCTGGTAGCGCTTTTTACAGCAATAGTACCAGAATAGCTGGTTGCCGTCGCAGTTACCAGGATATGCTTCAAATCACAATCAGCAGGCAAGGAATCACTATTGTAGATCTTTCGCTGATACTGATCAATGGCGAAGGGGTATTTGGCAACCGCTAGTTTCGACAAATAGACAGAGTCACCGCCAGATTTGCTGGTGGTATGGACATATCTGTTGACAGCCGAAAGCGAGAAACTGCTCATGGCGGTGTCGTCATAGGTCGTTATTTCTACTTCTTCTGAGTTACTCAGACAGGAGGTGACCGCTATGGCGAAGGCCAAAAGCACGGCTATCGTATAGAGCTTCTTTTTCATCAGTTCTTTACAAATTTCGAAATTCGGTTGCAAATTTACGCACAATTCCTCAAAAATGTGTCATTTTCACATTATAATTAAAGAAAATAAGTTATAATTTGACTGATTTTAAGTTAGTTTTGTTTTTTACTCTTTGATTTTTTCATTTTTTGACTATGTCGAATAAAAAGTGCGGTATGATCACTCACCCCGCACTTCTTTAACGGATGGTGGTATGCATCAGCGTAATCACACTTAAGATCATCGCAATTATGACACAAACCAACATAACCGTCGTTTGAAAATCTAATAACATAATCTTTACCTTAAAATCTAACTACTAAACCTAATGAATTTATGAAAGTAATCTCACGATTACAAGTGCAAAGGTACGGATTTTTCACGACATCGAGCAAACAATAAGGGCGAATCCCGTAGGAATCGCCCTTTATTTGATGTAAGTCAAAAAACATCTTAGAGTTTCGGTCCCGCAGCAACCAAAGCCTTACCGGCCTCATTGCCCTCATACTTCTTGAAGTTCTTGATGAAGCGGGCAGCCAGATCCTCAGCCTTCTTGTTCCACTCTGCTGCATCAGCATAAGTGTCACGAGGATCAAGGATAGCAGGATTTACGTTAGGCAGCGCTGTGGGCACCTCGAAGTCGAAATAAGGAATCTTCTTCGTCTCAGCCTTCAGGATAGCACCATCCAGGATAGCATCGATGATACCACGTGTATCGGGGATAGAGATACGCTTGCCAGTACCGTTCCAACCAGTGTTGACGAGATATGCCTTGGCACCGCTCTTCTCCATCTTCTTAACCAGCTCCTCAGCATACTTGGTGGGGTGCAGCTCGAGGAATGCCTGGCCGAAGCAAGCAGAGAAAGTAGGAGTTGGCTCTGTAATACCACGCTCTGTACCAGCCAGTTTAGCTGTGAAACCAGAGAGGAAGTAGTACTTGGTCTGCTCAGGAGTCAGGATAGATACTGGGGGCAGTACACCGAATGCGTCAGCACTCAGGAAGATCACGTTCTTAGCCTCAGGACCAGCACTCTTGCCGTTTACCTTCTGGGCAATCTTCTCGATGTGGTTGATAGGATAGCTTACACGAGTGTTCTCGGTAACGCTCTTATCAGCGAAGTCAATCTTACCGTCATCAGCAACCGTTACGTTCTCGAGCAGAGCGTCGCGCTTGATAGCACCATAAATATCAGGCTCATTCTCCTTAGAGAGGTTGATAACCTTAGCGTAGCAACCACCCTCGAAGTTGAACACACCCTCGTCATCCCATCCGTGCTCGTCGTCACCAATCAGCAGACGCTTAGGATCGGTAGAAAGAGTGGTCTTACCGGTACCAGACAGACCGAAGAAGATAGCGGTATTCTTACCCTCCATATCGGTGTTGGCAGAGCAGTGCATAGAAGCGATACCCTGCAGGGGCAGATAATAGTTCATCATTGAGAACATACCCTTCTTCATCTCACCACCATACCAAGTGTTGATGATGCATTGCTCGCGAGTAGTTGTATTGAAAGCTACGCAAGTCTCTGAGTTCAGACCGAGTTCCTTGTAGTTCTCAACCTTAGCCTTAGAAGCATTGTAAATAACGAAGTTAGGCTCGAAGCTCTCCAGCTCCTCAGCTGTAGGCTGGATGAACATGTTCTTTACGAAGTGTGCCTGCCAAGCTACCTCAACGATGAAACGAACACGCAGACGTGTAGCCTCGTTAGCACCGCAGAAATATCGTTCTTGTACTCCTCAGTTGTCCACCATACCTTGTCCTGGCTCTGAGCATCTTTCACGATGTACTTGTCCTTAGGTGAACGACCAGTATAGATACCAGTCATCACGTTAACAGCATCCAGCTCTGTAAGCTGACCTTTGTCATAACCAGTCAATTCAGACTTCATTTCCTCCTCAAAGAGGAACTCATACGATGGATTGTGAGCAATCACGGTAGAACCAGTGATACCATACTGAGTTAAATCTAACTTTGCCATATTACTAATCTAATTTTAAAATGAATATTATCCTTGTTATTTGAAATCGCCTGCAAAGGTACAAATTTATTATGAATATAAACCAACAACCCCCAACAATTTTGTGCGCACACAATTGTTTTTAGGTTAAAGAAATTAAAAATAAATGTCGGAGTAACACTTTTGTCACTCCGACTTATCAAAAGAGATTTAGTATTGGAATGATGATCCGCCAAGGAATTCGCGTATCAGCGAAGTAGGCGGAATCTGCGTATCAGGAATAGGCTTGATATAGCGCAAGAACTTCAGTAAGCGATAGGCCTCAGCATGCTCAGGACAATTCTCCGGCACCTGTTCCAAAAGCGGTTCTGCCTGACTCTTGATAACTGCCAATTCAAAGAGCATCGCCGTATTAAACATCGCATCGGCATTCTCTTGGAAGGGGAAAATCCATTTGTTTTCGCCTGCCCGCACAGATGGCCATCGACGAATGGTTTCCTGGGCCGATACTGCCCGATACTTATGGTCACGTATGATACGACGCAACAAACGGTTGTCGGTCGTGGGAATATAATTGTGGTTATCGAGCAGGACTGTTGTCAGCGCAGAAGCATAGACACGGAAAATCTGCTCATCAGGAATCATCGAGGTCAACTCCGGATTCAAGGCATGAATGCCCTCAACCACCAATATTTCATTTTCGCCAAGGCGCAGTTTCCGACCACTTTTCTGACTCGTTCCCGTAGGGAAATCATAGCGAGGCAACTCTACCTCTTCGCCACGGAAAAGCGCCGACAGCTGCTCATTCAGGAGGGGCAAGTTCAAGGCATGCAGGTGTTCGAAGTCATAATCCCCTTTTTCATCACGAGGCGTTTTGTCGCGGTCCAGGAAATAGTCGTCGAGCGATATGGCCACAGGCTTGATGCTGTTCACAGCCAACTGCACACTGAGACGTTTGCATGTTGTGGTCTTACCTGACGAAGAAGGCCCTGCAATCAGCACGAGTTTTACCCCTTTGCGACGGGCTATCTCATCGGCAATACGTGAAATCTTCTTCTCCTGCAAGGCTTCGGCAACCATGATCAGTTGCGGTGAATAGCCCTGGCTGATTGCATCATTCAGGTCGCCGATGGTGCGCAGTCCGAGGATGTCCTGCCACTGATGGTGTTCTTTGAAGATACCAAACATCTTGTCTTGATGGGTCATTTCTCCCAACTCGTCAGGATGGTCACGCGAAGGCAGGCGCAGCAACAGTCCGTCGTAATATTTCTCCAGTCCAAAAAGGTAAAGCTGCGAGGTATTCGTTAGCAGCGAGCCATAATAGTAATCCATGTAGCCATCAATATCGTAGTAGGTCGTAAAAATCCTTCCTGTCGACTTCAACAGTTTCACTTTAGAACGGTTATGCAGACTATCGAAGAGTTGGATAGCTTCCTCAGTGGTTGTCTCGTGACGGTGGATGGGTAGTGCTGCATCGATGATTTCCTGCATTCTACGACGGATGACTCCTGCATCGTCAAGGGTGACAGGCCGTCCGATGTTAAGATTCACATAATAGCCGTTGGAAACGGGAATGTCAATGGCCACCTTACAGGGATTGAAGAGGTCGTGGACAGCTTTGCAAAGCACGAAAAAGAGGCTGCGGGTGTACGCCCTTGAGCCACTGGCAGAGGTAATGTCAAGGAACTCCACTTCCTTCTGCTTATAGATACGGAAGTGCATACCCTCCACCTTATTGTTTACGTGAGCAGATATAGGGCCGTACTTCATATTAAGCCCTGACTGTTGATACACTTCCTCGAGGTTAGCGCCTAAGGGCACCTCCACCATTTTGCCGTTGTTACGGACATGAATCTTGATTGTTTGTTCCATATTCATAGCTGTTTCTATGGTGCAAAGGTACAAAAATAACCGTAGATTACGAAGATTACGCAGAAAAAATAAAAAAATTCCCGAAAATCTGTGAAATCTGAGGTAAATTTTATATCTTTGTAGCCGAAATCTCAACATCAAAAAGATATTTCTATGTTAGTTTTATTCAAACTACTCGGTTCGCTCGCTTTGCTCATGTTCGGTATGAAGTCGATGAGTGAAGCCTTACAGAAGATGGCAGGTCCCCAGTTACGACATGTACTCGGTGCGATGACCACTAATCGTTTTACAGGTATGTTAACGGGTATGCTGGTGACAGCTTCCGTCCAGTCTTCCACCGCTACCACAGTCATGACAGTCTCGTTTGTCAATGCTGGACTTCTCACGTTGGCACAAGCCATCTCAGTCATCATGGGTGCGAACATCGGTACCACCCTCACAGCATGGATTATGTCGGCAGGTATGTCGTTCGACATCACCAGTGCTGTCTACCCTGCTTTTTTCCTGGGTATCATCCTCATCTATTTGAAAAAATACCGCTATATCGGTGATTTTCTCTTTGGTCTGTCATTCCTTCTTTTAGGACTGGGGACCCTCCGTATGACAGGCACCGAAATGCATCTGGGCGAGAATCAGACAGTACTTGACTTCTTCGCCTCCTTTGATTCCGAATCCTTCCTCACGACACTGATTTTCCTCTTTTTGGGAGGTATTCTCACTTTCTGTGTGCAGTCGTCAGCAGCCGTCATGGCCATCACCATGATTCTCTGTTCCAGTGGTGCCCTGCCCATCTATCAGGGTATCGCACTCGTCATGGGTGAGAACATTGGAACTACTATCACCTCTAATCTTGCTGCATTATCAGCTAACACTCAAGCTCGTCGTGCTGCCTTAGCACACATGTTCTTCAATGTGTTTGGTGTCATCTGGATATTGTTTGTCTTCCGCCCCTTTATTGATGCCGTCTGCGGACTCGTGGGCTATGATGTCACGATGCAGAAAGAGGCTGTCGAAGGAAGCGTATTCTTGGCCAATGCCGCAAAACTGAGTTTTGTGTTGGCAGCATTCCACACCTGCTTCAACGTGGCCAACACACTGATACTTATCTGGTTCATCCCACAGATTGAGCGTTTCGTATGCTGGGTGATCAAACCTAAGAAGATTGACGAAGAAGACGAATTCCGTCTGCATTTCATCACCTCTGGTATCATGAAGACCCCAGAACTTTCCGTACTCGAGGCCCAGAAAGAGATACAGTCGTTCTCAGAACGTATGCAACGCATGTTTAATATGGTACGTGAGTTGCTCACGCTTTCCAGTAGCGCCACAAACAAGAAAGACAGCAAGGCAGGCGATTTCAACAAGCTATTCACCCGTATCGAGAAATACGAAGGTATCAGCGACAATATGGAACTGGAGATTGCCAAGTATCTCGACTCTGTGAGTGACGCCCACCTTTCTGACGACACAAAGGCCAAGATTCGCGCCATGCTCCGCGAGATATCCGAGTTAGAAAGTATCGGCGATGCGTGCTACAATATGGCCCGTACCATTTCTCGTAAGTACAACGGCAAGGAAGACCACTTTATTGAAAAGCAGTACGACCATATCCACCAGATGATGGAACTCACGGATCAGGCTTTGGCTCAGATGAACCGTCTGATGTTAGGACGTAAGGAGTCGTTCGATATCAACCGCTCATTTAACATTGAGCACGAAATCAACAACTATCGCAACCAGTTGAAGACGCAGAACATCACAGATGTCAACAATCATGAATACACATATGCTGTGGGTACCATCTATATGGATCTCATTAATGAATGTGAGAAGTTGGGCGACTATGTTGTGAATGTTGTTGAAGCCCGTCTGGGTATCCGTTAATGGAGAAGGACATCGTCAAAGGCTATATACGTTATCTGAAGTTGCAACGAGGTATGTCAGGTAACACCCTCGATGCCTATCAGCATGACCTGTCCAAGTTGCTCGACTATCTGAAAGGCATGCAGAAAGATGTGCGTGAGTTAGCCCTCGAGGATCTGGAACATTTCTCTGCAGGATTACATGACATCGGTATCAATGCCAGAAGCCAATGCCGTATCTTGAGTGGTGTGAGAAGCTTCTTCCGCTATTTGCAATTGGATGGTTATCGCGACGACGATCCTACGGAATTGCTGGAATCGCCTCAAATTGGCAAGCATTTGCCTGAGGTGTTGTCGCCTGAAGAGGTCGACACTTTGGAAGCCAGTATTGACCTCTCAAAATGGGAAGGACACAGAAATCGTGCCATTATCGAAGTGCTCTTCTCCTGTGGACTGCGGGTGAGCGAATTGGTCAACCTGAAACTCTCCAATCTTTATATAGAAGAGGAATATGTGCGTATCCTGGGTAAAGGCAGCAAGGAGCGACTTGTGCCAATCTCACAGCGGGCTATCAGAGAACTGGGTTTTTGGTTCAATGATCGTAACCTCATGCGTATCAAACCTGGTGAGGAAGATTACGTCTTTCTGAATCGTTATGGTGGTCATCTGACGCGTACAATGATACTCATCATGATCAAACGACAAGCAGAAGCAGCGGGAATCAAGAAAACCATCTCCCCACATACTCTGCGACACTCTTTTGCCACAGCATTGCTGGAAGGAGGAGCAGATCTGCGCGTTATACAAGCATTGCTAGGTCATGAGAGCATTGGGACAACGGAGATATACACCCATATCGATACATCGACACTCAGACGGGAGATTCTGGAACACCACCCAAGAAACATGAAGAAGTAAAAAGGCAAAAAAATATAGGGTAAAGACAAATTCTTCACTTTTCACTCTTCACTTTTCACTTATTTTTCGTACCTTTGCACCCAAATTTGAAGCATATGTCATACTTATTTTCATCAGAATCAGTATCAGAAGGACATCCTGATAAAGTAGCCGACCAGATAAGCGATGCTATCCTGGACCAGTTCCTGGCCTATGACGACAAGGCTCGTTGCGCCATTGAATCATTTGTAACAACCGGACAAGTCGTTATCATGGGCGAGGTGAGTAGTGAAGTGTATATCGACCTTCAGACCATCGCCCGCAACACCATCAAGCGCATCGGCTACACCAAGGCCGAGTATCAGTTCGATGGTAATTCATGCGGTATCTTGAGTGCCATCCACGAGCAGAGTGCCGATATCAACCGAGGTGTTGATAACGGCAACGAAGACGAGCAGGGCGCAGGTGATCAGGGCATGATGTTCGGTTATGCCACCAACGAGACGGAGAACTATATGCCCGTCAGTCTGGACCTAGCTCACCTGATTATGCGCACGTTGGCTGATATTCGTAAGGAAGGCAAGGTAATGACTTATCTCCGTCCTGATGCCAAGAGTCAGGTGACGGTACAATATAGCGACGACGGCATACCTGAGCGCATAGATACCATTGTAGTGAGCACGCAACACGATGAATTTGACGAGGATGAGAAAATGCTGGCAAAGATCAAGGATGATGTGATCAACATCCTTATTCCACGCGTAAAACAGCAGATACATTCCCAGAAAGTACTTGAACTCTTCAATTCTGACATCAAATACTACGTGAATCCCACTGGTAAGTTTGTCATTGGCGGTCCCCACGGAGACACAGGTCTTACAGGCCGTAAGATCATTGTCGACACCTATGGCGGCAAGGGTGCTCATGGAGGTGGTGCCTTCTCAGGTAAGGATTCGTCGAAGGTAGACCGTAGTGCCGCCTATGCAGCTCGTCACATCGCAAAAAATATGGTGGCTGCTGGCATCAGCGACGAAATGCTGGTACAGGTAAGTTACGCTATAGGTATTGCCAAACCAATGAATATTTATGTAAATACCTACGGCCGTAGTAAGGTGGGGATGACTGACGGTGAAATTGCCAAGAAGATCGAGCAGCTCTTCGACTTGCGTCCGAAAGCCATTGAGCGCACACTGAAACTGCGCCAGCCAATGTATGTTGAAACAGCCGCATACGGTCACATGGGGCGCAAGTCGGAGATCGTGAAGAAGACTTTCACCAGCCACTATCATGAGACGAAGACTGTCGATGTCGAACTGTTTACTTGGGAGAAACTCGACCGCGTGGAGGATATACGCAAAGCATTCGGACTGTCATAGCCTATGCTGACAAAGGATAGCATCTTAACAAACACACCTGTCACAGACCTTATTGCCGACACGGTGGTGAGGCATCCGGCAAAGCCACAGACACCCTATCAAGTGTTGCAGTTGTTGCCAAAGGATGCGACGCCCGAACAACAAGACTCTGCTATCCAATCGTGGTTCCAGCCAGGAGAGATACATTATAGCGAACAACCTGACACGCTCCATCTGCCAGGCCACGACAAGGGACATAATCCGCGAGAGATCCGCATTCCAGATTATAATAGAGAACAGTTTCTGGCCGACGACAGCCTCTATCATCCAGAACTGGCACATGAACCTTTCGGTGTAGCAGGCGACCCAGTTCCTTATAACATCAGTAATGACAACGTCATCAGCTTCCTCCTCCTGAGTTGCTTTATCATGACGTTACTGGCATTTGCCATCAGCAGGAACTACATTGTACAACAGGTCAAGAATTTCTTCTATATTCCCAGACGCGAAGACGTCAAGACACCTACTTCCAACGAAGTGACAGCCCTCTTATTCTTCGCTCTACAGACCTGTCTGCTATGGGCGATGGCTTATTTCTTTTACGTCAAAGCCTACGTGGCCGACACTTTTGTCTTCGAAGATGAATATTTGTTTATCGGACTCATTTTTTTATTGATCCTTGTCTATGCCATCCTGAAATATCCCTTATACACTTTAGTTAACTACACCTTCTTCTCAGGAAAAAATAATGGACAATGGCAATACACGATGCTTTTACTTTCTGCCATTGAGGGAGCACTACTGTTTCCTGCCATCTTATTCCAAAGTTATTTCGAAGCGCCACCCCAAAACATCATCATTTATGCCATTTTGGTGCTCGTTTTAGTTAAAATCTTCACTTTTTATAAGTGTTTTGTCATCTTTTTCAGAAAAAACGGGTTGTTTCTGCAGATTATTTTGTACTTTTGCACCCTCGAAATCATCCCTTTGCTCGCTCTTTGGGGTGGACTTGCAATAATAACCAATGCATTGACAATAAATTTTTAGGACACTGATGATCAAAAAGATTCTGGTTTCACAACCTAAACCAACAAGTGAGAAGTCGCCATATTACGATATTGCGAACAGATTTGATGTGGAATTGGTTTTCCGTCCATTCATCAAAGTTGAAGGCATTACCGCCAAAGAGTTTCGTACACAAAAGGTGAATATTCTAGACTATACTGCCATTGTTTTCACCTCGCGCCACGCCATTGACCATTTCTTTAATATGGCCAAGGAGTTGCGAGTGACGATTCCTGAGGATATGAAATACTTCTGTGTGACAGAGACGATTGCACTCTATATTCAGAAATATGTGCAGTATCGCAAACGCAAGGTCTTCTTTGGAGAAACGGGCAAAGTCGATGATCTGGTGCCAACGATGGTAAAACATAAGAATGAGAAGTATCTCGTGCCAATGAGCGACGTACACTCCAATAGCCTTGAAGTGCTGTTCGACTCCAAAAAGCTACAGCATTGTGAGTGTGTCATGTACAAGACCGTCAGCAACGACTTCACACCTGAGGAAGTGAATACCTTCGATTACGACATGTTGGTTTTCTTCAGCCCCTCTGGTATTGAATCGCTGATGAAGAACTTCCCCAACTTCAAGCAGGATAAGATTGCCATTGCCACCTTTGGTCCTACAACGGCAAAGGCTGCAAGGGACGCTGGTTTGCGACTCGACGTCGAAGCCCCATCGGAGAAATATCCTTCAATGACGAGTGCCCTTCAGCATTTTCTGATTGAAAATCAGGAGTAATTATACATTATTATATATATATAATGGCGGGCATCGCGTCTCCGACCTTCAACAAGCGAGAGCGCATCGTCAGCAGAAAACTGATAGAACAGCTCTTCAGTAAAGGCAGCAGTTTCTCCGTTTCTGCCTTTCCCTTGCGGATTGTGGTCATGGAGACGGCGCGAGTGGCAGACGACATACCCGTACAGGTTTTGGTTAGCGTATCAAAACGGCATTTCAAACATGCAGTGGACCGCAACAGGGTCAAGCGCCAGGTGCGCGAGGCCTATCGCCACCACAAGCAGATTCTGACGGAGAAGGTGCAACAAGCACAGACGCTTGCCATTGCATTCATTTGGCTGGCTGACGAACGCCATGAGAGTGCGACGGTGGAGAAAAGCGTGAAAAGACTATTGGGGAAAGTGGCTGACAGACTATGAACATCATCCGACAAATCGGCCATTATGTGTCGAAGGCATTCTCCTTCCTCCTGTGCTTACCCATCGTCTTCTATCAGACTTGCATCTCACCTTTCACCCCTGCCACGTGCCGATTTACGCCTACATGTAGCGAATATGCCAAGCAAGCACTGAAAAAACATGGTCCTATCAAAGGCCTCTGGTTAGCCATTTGGCGTATTCTGAGATGCAACCCCTGGGGTGGTTCCGGCTACGATCCGGTACCATAGTTGAGAGTTTAAAGTATAGAGTTTATAGATAGATATGAAGAATTTTGTTGAAGAACTGAAATGGCGCGGTATGCTGGCACAGATGATGCCTGGTACCGAGGAACTCCTCCAAAAGGAGATGGTAACAGCCTATTTGGGAACTGACCCCACAGCCGACTCCCTCCACATCGGACACCTGTGTGGCATCATGATGCTGCGTCACCTGCAGCGTTGTGGCCATAAACCCATCATCCTTGTGGGTGGTGCCACCGGTATGATTGGCGACCCCTCTGGTAAGAGTCAGGAGCGAAACCTGCTCAATGCCGAGACACTCTACCACAATCAGGAGTGCATCAAGAAACAGGTATCCAAGTTTCTCGACTTCGAGTCGAAGGATGCCAATGCCGCTGAGATGGTAAACAACTACGACTGGATGAAGGATTTCACATTCCTCGATTTCGCTCGTGAGGTGGGTAAGCATATCACCGTCAACTATATGATGGCGAAGGACAGCGTGCAGCAGCGTCTGAACGGCACGGCTCGCGACGGTCTTTCATTCACGGAGTTCACCTACCAACTGTTGCAGGGCTACGACTTCCTCTACCTCTATCAGCACAAAAACTGCAAGTTGCAGTTGGGTGGCAACGACCAGTGGGGAAATATCACGACCGGTACGGAACTCATCCGTCGTACACTGGGTTACGAGAACGAGGCTTTCGCCCTCACTTGTCCGCTCATCACCAAGAGCGACGGCAAGAAGTTCGGTAAGACCGAGAGCGGCAACATCTGGCTTGATCCCAAGCGCACCACACCGTATAAATTCTATCAGTTCTGGCTGAACGTCAGCGATGACGATGCAGAGAAGTATATCAAGATCTTCACCTCGCTGGAGAAAGACGTGATCGACGCCCTTATCGAAGAGCATCGGACAGATCCTGGCCGTCGTGTGCTGCAGAAACGCTTGGCAGAAGAGGTCACCGTGATGGTTCACTCACAGGAAGCCCTCGATGCTGCTATCGAAGCCTCTAACCTGCTCTTCGGCAAGTCGACGAAAGAGGGATTGGAGAAACTCGACGAACAGACCTTCCTCGATGTATTCGACGGTGTACCTCAGTTTGAGATTACCAAGGATCAGCTAGGACAGCCTGCTATCGAACTGCTCACAACCATTGCTCCAGTCTTCCCTTCAAAGGGCGAGATGCGCAAGATGGTACAGGGTGGTGGTGTCAGTCTGAACAAGGAAAAACTCACCGATCAGAATCGTGAGATTACTGCTGACGACCTCATCGACGGCAAGTATCTGCTAGCCCAGAAAGGCAAGAAGAACTATTACTTGCTGGTTGTAAAGTAATATTTGGCTGCAAAATTTTGGTACTTCAAAATTATTTCGTACCTTTGCAGCCGCAATTGGACGATGGTGTAATGGTAACACTACAGGTTTTGGTTCTGTCATTCCCGGTTCGAATCCGAGTCGTCCAACTACTAAAACAACTTCTAAAACAAACAAAATTATGGCAAATCTATTTTCACTCGAAGGTAAGAATGCATGGATTACGGGTGCATCTTACGGCATTGGTTTCAACATCGCCAAGGCTTTTGTAGCTGCTGGCGCAAAGACCATTATCTTCAACGACATCAACGAGGCAGCCCTGCAGCGTGGCCTTGACAACTACAAGGAAGCTGGCATCAGTAATGTGAAGGGCTATGTCTGCGACGTGACCGACGAAAATGCAGTAAAGGCCCTTGTGGAGACCATCCATAAGGAGGTTGGTCAGATTGACATCCTCGTCAACAACGCTGGTATCATCAAGCGCATCCCCATGCACGAGATGAAGCGCGCTGAGTTCCAGCAGGTGATCGACATCGACCTTGTTGGTCCGTTTATCTGCTCATCGGCTGTGATTCCTGAGATGATGGAGCGCCGTGAGGGTAAAATCATCAACATCTGCTCAATGATGTCGGAACTGGGCCGCGAGACGGTTAGTGCTTATGCAGCAGCCAAGGGCGGTCTGAAAATGCTCACACGCAACATCTGTTCCGAGTATGGCGAGTACAATATTCAGTGTAACGGCATCGGACCGGGCTACATTGCAACCCCACAGACAGCCCCTCTGCGTGAGCGTCAAGCTGATGGCAGCCGCCATCCGTTCGACAGTTTCATCTGTGCCAAGACGCCTGCTGGCCGCTGGCTCGATCCTTCGGAACTGGGTGGACCCGCAGTCTTCCTCGCCTCGCATGCTTCGGATGCTGTGAATGGACACGTGCTTTATGTCGATGGTGGTATTCTCGCCTATATAGGCAAACAACCGAAATAAAACGACACGAAAAAAGGGGTTCCAAACGGAGCCCCTTAATTTTTCTTTACAAAATAGGGTTTAGAGAGCATCAGCAAGCTCAGCGCCAGCCTTGAACTTGGCAACCTTCTTGGCAGCAATCTTAATCTTCTGCTTGGTAGCGGGGTTAATACCCTCACGAGCCGGGCGCTTGGTAACACTGAATGTACCAAAACCAACGAGCTGTACCTTGTCACCTGCCTTCAGAGCATCCTTAATAGCTGCTACTGTTGCGTCAAGAGCCTTCTTTGAATCTGCCTTTGTGAGACCTGCACCTGCTGCAATCTTCTCAATCAATTCTGTTTTGTTCATAATGTTGTTAATTAAAAAATTTATAGTAAAAGTTGAAATAATCACGAATTACTTCGCAAATATAAGAGAAAGTTATCAAAAAAACAACAAAAAAACCGAAAAATTTGCTTTTTTATTGAAAAATAGTTGATAAAGGCCTGTTTTTGGTCCAAAAAAGAGATATTTTTCGTAATTTTGCGCCAAAATAAAGAAAAGTGCCCTTGCACTGAATCAGAGATTATCAAAGATTACAAAAAGCAAATTGCAGAAAAAAGATGTTTCGTATACCCACCATTACAAAGAATCTGTTGATTATCAACTTCATTGCCTTTTTGGCAACGATCGTTCTTCAGATGCGCGGAATCGACCTTGCCGATATCGGGGGTCTTCACTTTTTCATGGCCGAGGATTTCCATTTCTATCAGTTAATTACCTACCTCTTCCTGCATGCTAATTTCATGCACATCCTGAGTAATATGTTCGGCTTGTGGATGTTCGGTTGTGTAATAGAGAATGTATGGGGTCCGAAGAAATTCCTTTTTTATTACATTTGTTGTGGTATCGGCGCAGGACTTTGCCAAGAAATCGCCCAATTTATATCGTTTTATCTGACAATCCACGAGCAGGATCCGAGCATTGGTGTGGCAGAACTCTTCGTGGTGGGTCAGCAACTCAGTCATCAGTTGAATGCCTGGACAACCATCGGCGCTTCTGGAGCTGTCTATGCTGTTATCCTCGCCTTCGGAATGTCATTCCCCAACGAGCGGTTGTTCATCATTCCCTTCCCCTTCCCCATCAAGGCCAAGTGGTTCGTATTAGGGTATGTCGCCATTGAGTTCTATTCATCCATCACGGCAGCTGGCGATGGTGTGGCCCATACGGCTCACTTAGGCGGTATGCTCTTCGGATTCCTGATGATACGTTACTGGAACCGCCATCCTGAAGCGAATTTCGATCGTAGTCGTGGGCGCGAGTTCTTCGAGGGATTGAAACGCAGTTTTGAGCAGCGCCAGCAGCAGAAGGACACCAATCCGCACATGCATGCAGAACGAGGCAGTTCGAAACAGGATGATATGGAATATAATGCCCGCAAGCGCAAGAATCAAGAAGAGATAGATGCCATCCTCGACAAAATCCGTAAGAGCGGCTACGACAGCCTGACCAAAGAAGAGAAACAAAAGCTGTTTGAGGCTAGCAAGCAATGATCAAGCAAATCAAATCGTTTGTTGTCAACCTGATAGCCGGTGCCAATGTCGCCACCATCTTACTGATGTTACTGGCAGGCTATTCCGACCGGTTGAATCCAGAGCAACATCCCACCCTATCCGTCATGGGCATGACCTTCCCGGTATTCCTACTGGTCAATCTTCTGTTCCTTTTCTTCTGGCTCACCGTCAAATGGAAGAAGGCGTGGATTCCCATTGTAGGCTTTGCTGCCGCCTATGTGCCCATTACCCTATTCATGCCTGTCAACATGCGTCAGGATGTTCCCGAGCAAGCCATCAAGGTCATCTCGTATAATGTCTGCACTTATGGGGGCAATTACAAATACGAACAAGGTTTCGACACTGTATACAACTATCTGGCCCGTCAGAAAGCTGATATAGTGTGTCTACAAGAGGATGTCGACACCTGGCGACGGTTCGTCATGCAGCGATACCAGAAGATCTATCCCTACAACGACACCACCATCCTCCATAAAAATGCCTATACCTTCAATGGTGTTGGCATCCACACCCGATTCCCCATCATCCGTAAGGAGCGCATCTGGTATGAGTCGAACACCAATGGTTCGGTGGCCTATTACCTGAAAACAGACAAGGACACGCTGCTGGTCATCAACAACCATCTGGAAGGTACCCACCTCTCGGATGCTGAGCGCGACAACTACAAACGCATGCTACGCGGTAAGATGGAGCGCGACACTGTCAAAGCAGAATCGATGTTCCTCATCGGGAAACTGGGCAAGAACAACGCCCGTCGCGCCCCTCAGGCCGATGCCGTCCACCGTTATATCGAGGCGCACAGACACTATCCCATCATCGTGTGCGGTGACTTCAACGACACCCCTATCTCCTACACACGGCACACCATCGCACAAGGACTCACAGACTGCTTCCAAGAGACAGGCAGAGGACTCGGTTTGTCATATAATCAGAAAGGTTTTTATTTCCGCATCGACCATATTTTATGCTCGTCAGATCTTCAGCCATATAATTGTCAGATTGACGACGAAATGGATGCCAGCGACCATTATCCGGTCATTTGTTACCTCAAAATGAGGGAAAAACCTTAAAAAATGTGTCTTTTTTGACGAGAAATTTTTCCCTCTCAAAAAAAAGAACTATATTTGCACGCTAAAATATACGCGAACAGAATACAATAATAACAAATAATATTAAAAATCAAAATGCAAAACAAAGGAATTGTTAAATTTATTGCAGTGCTTCTGATTCTTGTGTGCTGCTTCTACCTTTCCTTCTCATTCGTGACACGCCACTACGAGAGTAAGGCTGCTGCCATGGGCGAGGAGGCTGGTGCAGAGTACCTGGATTCGATCAACAATGAGAAGGTGTATATGGGCATCTACTCGCTGAAGCAGTGCCGTGAGATGGAAATTGGCCTGGGTCTTGACCTGAAAGGCGGTATGAACGTGATTCTTGAG
>CACWSX010000047.1 GCA_902763615.1 uncultured Prevotellaceae bacterium
CCCGTTCGTGGTCAGAGTACCAAGAATAATGCTCGTACCCGTAAGGGAAAGAAGAAGACTGTTGCCAACAAGAAGAAGGCTACGAAGTAATTCTAAGTTGAACGATTAAAGAATTTAAGAATTATGGCAAAGAAAACAGTCACTTCTAAGAAGAGAAACGTGAGAGTGAACGCCATTGGCCAGCTCCACGTACACAGTTCTTTCAATAATATTATTGTATCTTTGGCTAACGACGAGGGTCAGGTAATCTCTTGGTCGTCAGCAGGTAAGATGGGCTTCCGTGGCTCAAAGAAGAACACTCCGTATGCTGCTCAGATGGCAGCTGAGGATTGTGCAAAGGTCGCTTATGACCTGGGCTTGCGTAAGGTGAAGGCCTATGTAAAAGGACCTGGTAATGGCCGTGAGTCAGCTATCCGTGCTATCCATGGAGCAGGTATCGAGGTAATGGAGATCGTTGATGTGACTCCGCTGCCACATAATGGATGCCGTCCTCCAAAGCGTCGTCGTGTATAGTAATCAGAAAACTTAGGATTACTTAGATTAATCAGAATTATTTTTTTTAGAAAATTATGGCAAGATATTTAGGACCGAAATCAAAAATTGCCCGCCGATTTGGAGAAGCCATCTTCGGCCCGGACAAAGTTTTGTCCCGTAGGAACTTCCCCCCGGGACAGCATGGCAACAACCGTCGTCGTAAGCAGTCGGAGTATGCAGTCATGCTGGCAGAGAAGCAGAAAGCCAAGTATACTTATGGCGTACTTGAGCGTCAGTTCCGTAATATGTTTGAGAAGGCTGCAAAGGCCGACGGTATCACCGGTGAGGTGCTTCTCCAGTTGCTGGAGAGCAGGCTCGACAACGTCGTGTTCCGTCTCGGTATTGCTCCTACTCGTGCAGCTGCCCGTCAGCTCGTGGGTCACAAGCACATTACTGTTGATGGCAAGGTCGTGAACATTCCTTCATTCCAGGTGAAGCCTGGTATGGTTGTTGCTGTTCGCGAGAAGTCAAAGTCTCTCGAGGTTATCGAGGCCGCCCTTGCTGGTTTCAATCACAGCAAGTACCCTTGGATCGAGTGGGATGAAAACGTGAAAGGTGGTAAGTTCCTGCACATGCCGGAGCGTGCCGACATCCCCGAGAACATTCAGGAACAGTCAATCGTTGAGTTGTACTCTAAGAACTAAATCATTAAATTAATGGCGATATTAGCATTTCAAAAACCTGATAAAGTCGTAATGTTGGAAGCTTCTGACAAATTCGGCAAGTTCGAATTTCGTCCTTTGGAGCCAGGTTTCGGTGTAACCATTGGTAACGCCCTCCGCCGCATTCTTCTTTCATCGCTCGAGGGCTATGCCATCAATACTGTCAAGATTGCCGGTGTTGAGCATGAGTTCTCCTCTGTACCTGGTGTAAAGGAAGATGTGACCAACATTATCTTGAACCTGAAGCAAGTTCGGTTCAAGCAAGTAGTAGAAGAATTCGAGAACGAGAAAGTCAGTATCACGGTCGAGAATTCTACCGAATTCAAAGCCTTGACCTTACGATCAACAAAGGTCGCGGATATGTACCCGCTGATGAGAATCGCGAGTTCTGCACCGATGTGAACGTAATCGCAATCGACTCTATTTACACCCCCATCCGTAACGTGAAGTATGCTGTTGAGCCTTATCGTGTTGAGCAAAAGACCGACTATGATAAGCTCGTCATGGAAGTCACTACGGACGGTTCCATTCATCCAAAGGATGCCCTGAAGGAGGCTGCGAAAATTCTGATCTATCACTTCATGTTGTTCTCAGACGAGAAGATTACACTTGAGACTTCCGAGGCAGAGAGCAACCAGGAGTTTGATGAGGAGATTCTGCACATGCGTCAGTTGCTGAAGACACGTTTGGTCGACATGAACCTCTCTGTTCGTGCCTTGAACTGTCTGAAAGCTGCCGATGTAGAGACACTTGGTGATCTCGTGCAGTATAACAAGACCGACCTTCTGAAGTTCCGTAACTTTGGTAAGAAATCGCTCACTGAGCTTGATGATTTGCTCGAGAGTCTGAATCTGTCGTTTGGAACCGACATTTCAAAGTATAAACTGGACAGGGAGTAAGTCTGTGAGGACATGCCGAATGCCCAATAAAAGAAAAAAAGAAAAATGAGACATAATAAGAAATTCAACCACCTCGGTCGTACTGCTAGTCATCGTAGTGCTATGCTTGCTAACATGGCAATCTCGCTGATTGAGCACAAAAGAATCACTACGACCGTAGCCAAGGCAAAAGCCTTGAAGAAGTACGTCGAGCCCCTGATCACAAAGGCCAAGGACGACTCTACCAACTCACGTCGTGTTGTATTTAGCTACCTTCAGAATAAGGAAGCCATTAAGACTCTCTTTGGGGAGGTGGCTGAGAAGGTAGGTGATCGTCCCGGTGGATACACTCGTATCATTAAGCTCGGAACCCGTCAGGGCGACGCTGCTCAAGTTTGCTTTATCGAACTCGTTGACTTCGATCCTGAAATGGCTAAGGACGGTGGTAAGAAGAAGACCCGTCGTTCTCGTCGTTCTTCAGGCGCAAAGGCTGAGGCTCCTGCTGCTGATACTCCAGTTGCTGAAGAAGCTACTCCCGCAGAGGCTCCTGCTGCAGAAGAGACTGCTCCTGCTGAGGAAAAGAAGGCTGAATAAATTGACTTACGCATCTCTAAATAAGGTAAGCCCGCATCATTTTTTGGTGCGGGCTTGTTTTATTCCTTTTTTTTTCGTATCTTTGCGGCGTGTATAACTTAAAACAAGGAAACATATGGTAGATAAGACTCCAACGCCTCATATCGGGGCAAAGTTAGGCGACATTGCCGAGACTGTGATTATGGCGGGAGATCCGTTACGTGTGAAGTTTATGGCGGAGACTTTCCTTGATGATCCGGTCCTGTTTAACAATGTCCGTGGTATGCTTGGCTATACGGGCACATACAAAGGGAAACGAGTGAGTGTCATGGGACACGGAATGGGTATGCCCTCTATTGGCATCTATACCTATGAGCTCTACAACTTCTACGGTGTAAAAACAATTATCAGAGTCGGTTCTGCCGGCTCTATCCAGCATGACCTGCATGTAGGTGATCTTGTGGTGGCCATGGGTGCTTGTACTAATTCCAATTATGCCCATCAGTATGAGTTGCCTGGTTCATTTGCCCCCATTGCGGATTTCTCGCTTGTGCGTGGAGCGGTGGAAACTTGTGAGAGGTTGGGTTATCGTTACAAGGTTGGTAACGTCTTTTCGTCAGATGCCTTCTATTCAGAGAATCCCCATAATGATAAGTGGATCAACATGGGTGTTTTAGCTGTGGAGATGGAGATTGCTGCCCTCTATATGAACGCAGCCCGTTCTGGCAATAGAGCTCTGGGTATATGTACAATCTCAGACCATATTCTGACAGGTGAGGTGACGACAGCTGAGGAGCGACAGACCACTTTTACTCATATGATGGATGTGGCCTTCTCGTTGATCGATTAGGGTTTCCCCTATGTCTTTTTCGGGAAATCCCCTTGTGTGTCTCATTATAAATGCCTACTTTTGCACCGTGGTTTAAAAATTGAAGCATATGAAGAAGTTATTGGTTATTTCGGTTAGCTCAATGCTGATGTTAAGTAGTTGCGGGACTTACGCAGGCTCGGGTGCTGCTACTGGTGGCTATTTCGGCTCTATAGTAGGTTCTGCCATAGGAGGTATCACGGGTGGATGGCGTGGTAGTGACATCGGCTCCTTGGTAGGTCTGGCTGGTGGTGCTGTGGTAGGTGCTGCCATCGGTGCGGCAGCTGATAATGCTGAGCAGCAGAAGTATGAGGACTATAAGGCACAGCGTCAGGAACGTATTCAGAGTATGCAGCGTAGAAGCGCTTCACAGGAGCCTGAATATGGTTCTGATGATAGCGGTTTTGACAGTTCAAACAGTGGTGATGATCGTCTTTTCGGTTTCGATGAGAACTTCTCAGTTGCCGAGAACGTAAATGCCCCTACCACCTTAGAGTTCCGCTTTACCCCTGTAGAAATTCGCAATCCCCGTCTTATTGATGCCAGTCGTGATGGTGTTCTGGTGCGGGGGGAGGAGGCTAGGATGGTCTTCGAAGTATTTAATAATTCTGATAGACCTGCTTATCGCGTTTTGCCGATGGTCACTGAAGTGACGGGAAATAAGCATATCCATATCTCTGAGAATGTGATGGTGGAAAGCATCTTGCCAGGAAAGGGGATTCGTTATACGGCGACTATTAAAGCCGATAGCAGATTGCGCGATGGCGATGCCGTGATCCGAATAGGCGTCATGCAGGGCAATAAAGAAATACCCTCCCAGACACGGGAGTTTACAATTAAAACAAGCAGACGATGATCATCGCCTGCTTTTCTTTACTGATGTCTGTTCCCTTTTCTGATAAGCCTTCGATTGATGAGGCTTTTGGTTGATTTCATCGATTCCGCTTTTGATATTTTGAGGGTTTTGCGGGGCAGCACGCTTTATATCACGTGTCTTGGCATCGGGACTCTTGACTTCTACGGTTTCTTTCTTCTTCTCTGGTGGGGGTGGGAACTTGCGGGTAATGACAGGCAGAGTCTGCTGATTCTTGTTTTTCTTTTCCTGTTGTTCTTTCAGCTCTACCCAAATGGGCTTTGTATTTGGTCCTTCATTGGTGCTCAGTTCCAGTTCAGGTAACTCAATGATATTTTCCGGTTTGAAAGGGATAATCGGTGGATTGTAGCGCTCCACAATCACTGGTGCTATTCCTTGGGAAATAATGCCCAATTCTTTGGCCGCACGTACGGACAGGTCGATGATACGTCCTTTGACATAAGGACCGCGGTCGGTCACTCGAACAATAACCGTCTTATTATTGGCGGGGTTTGTTACTTTCAATTGGGTGCCGAAGGGATAGGTCCTGTGGGCACAGGTTAGCGAATCATGATGCAGACGCTCGCCACTGGCGGTTTTCCGTCCTGAGAACTTCTTGGGATAAAATGAAGCCTTACCACTCTGAACCTGGGCCAGAGTGGTGAGGCTTGCTAATACCGCAAAAAGAATTATATATCGTTTAACGTTCATTCGGTGTAAACTACACGATGCCCTGCGCGAGCATGGCCTTAGCGACTTTCATGAAACCGGCAACGTTGGCACCCTTTACGTAGTTGATATAGCCACTGGGCTCCTTACCATACTTTACGCACTGCTCATGGATACCGGACATGATCTGGTGTAGACGTTGATCAACCTCCTCGGCTGTCCACGACATACGCATTGAGTTCTGTGTCATCTCCAGACCGGAGGTAGCCACACCACCGGCATTCACAGCTTTGCCAGGAGCGAAGAGTTGACCGGCGGCGATGAATTTGTTTACAGCCTCAGCTGTGCAGCCCATGTTCGACACTTCGGCGACGCAGAGGGGTTTGTTGGCTAGAATCATGTCGGCATCTTCGCCATTAAGCTCGTTTTGGGTAGCACAGGGCAGATAGATATCGGCCTTCTGTTCCCAAGGCTTTTTGCCTGCGAAGAATTTCGATCCAGGGAATTCCTCCTCGTAAGGCTGGCAGACATCGTTTCCGCTGGCGCGGAGCTCAAGCATAAACTCAATCTTCTCTGCATCGAGGCCCTCTGGATCGTAGATATAACCGTCAGGACCAGAGATGGTGATGACCTTCGCACCTAGTTCGGTAGCTTTCTTGGCAGCACCCCATGCCACGTTTCCAAAGCCAGATAAGGCAATCGTCTTTCCCTTGATATCGAGGTCGTGGGTTTCCATCATGTGGCGCACGAAATAGAGTGCGCCGAAACCTGTTGCTTCTGGACGGAGAATAGAACCGCCCCATTCCATGCCCTTACCTGTGAGGGTGGCACCGTGGAACTGGCTCGTCAACTTCTTGTAATAGCCGAACAGGTAGCCGATTTCACGGGCGCCTACGCCGATATCACCAGCAGGAACATCCATGTCGGGGCCTATCACCTTGTAGAGTTCGCACATAAAGGCCTGGCAGAACTTCATCACTTCGTTGTCACTCTTGCCGCGAATCGAGAAGTCCGATCCGCCCTTGCCGCCGCCCATGGGTAGGGTGGTGAGAGCATTTTTGAAGGTCTGCTCAAAACCGAGGAACTTGAGGATACTCAGGTTGACCGATGGGTGGAAACGCAGTCCGCCCTTGTAGGGGCCAATGGCGCTGTTAAACTGTACGCGGTAGCCGATGTTGACCTGTACCTCGCCCTTGTCGTCGACCCAGGGCACGCGGAAGGTCGTAATGCGTTCCGGTTCTACGATGCGCTCTATGATTTTTGCCTTTTCGAACTCAGGATGCTGGTTGTAGACGTCCTTGATTGACTCCAACACCTCTCTTACTGCCTGTAAGTACTCCAGTTCGCCAGGATGCTTGTGCTCCAAGGCTTGCATGATTTTCTCAACTTCCATAGTGTCTTTGGTTTTTAAATTACTTATTCTGTTTTAAGTTTGCAAATTGTTACTTTGATGGTGCAAATATAGTAAAAATATCGGTACCTTCCAAGGAAAGTACCGAATATTTTTCTTATAAAGTTACAGTTTGTTAAATACAGGCTCCCTAGATACAGTTTAGGGCCTGTTTGATGTCGTCGAGAATGTCTTCCACATCCTCAATGCCGACGGAGAGACGAATTAGGTCGGGAGCCACACCTGCCTCACGTAACTGCTCGTCAGAGAGCTGGCGATGGGTGTGAGAAGCGGGATGAAGCACGCACGTACGGGCATCGGCTACATGGGTAACGATGTTGATCATCTTCAGTGAGTCCATCCACTTGATGGCGGTCTCGCGGGTGCCTTTCAGACCGAATGCAATGACGCCGCAAGATCCGTTAGGCAGGTATTTCTGTCCGAGGGTATAGTAGGGATCGTCGGGCAGTCCGCAGTAGTGTACCCATGCTACTTTCTCATTGTCATGCAGGAATTGTGCGACCTTCTGGGCGTTCTTACAATGTTGTGCCACGCGTAGATGCAGTGTCTGTAGTCCGAGGTGCAGCAAGAACGAGTTCTGGGGGGCAGGAATTGATCCGAGGTCGCGCATCAGTTGTGCCACGAGCTTCGTGCAGTAGCCTTTCTTGCCGAAGGCCTTCACGTAGGTCAGGCCGTGATAACTCTCGTCGGGCGTGCAAAGGCCGGGGAACTTCTCTGCGTGAGCCAGCCAGTCGAAGTTACCGCTATCCACTACGACACCGCCTACCTGGGTAGCCAGACCATCCATATACTTGGTGGTGGAGTGGGTGACGATGTCGGCACCCCACTCAAACGGGCGGCAGTTGATAGGTGTGGCAAAGGTGTTGTCGACGATGAGGGGGACGCCGTTTTTGTGGGCAATTCTGGCAAAGCGTTCGATGTCGAACACGGCGCAGCCTGGGTTGGAGATGGTCTCGCCGAATACCGCCTTGGTGTTAGGACGGAAAGCTGCCTGAATCTCTTCATCGGATGCTTCCTGCGAGATGAAGGTGCTCTCGATGCCGAGTTTCTTTAGGGTTACGCCGAAGAGATTGTAAGTTCCGCCGTAGATTTCGTTCGAGGTGATGAAATGGTCACCGGCTTCGCAGATGTTGAAAAGTGCATAGAAGTTGGCAGCCTGACCGCTCGATGTCAGCACAGCGCCTACGCCACCTTCCAGGGCGGCAATCTTCTCGGCCACCGCATCGTTGGTGGGATTCTGCAGACGGGTGTAGAAATAGCCCTCTTTCTTGAGGTCAAACAACTGCGCCATCTCGTCCGAGTCGTCGTACTTAAACGTGGTCGACTGGATGATAGGCAACTCTATCGGTTCTCCGTTCTTGGCCTTGTAGCCTGCTTGTACGCAGAGCGAGCCTTGTCTCAGTTTCTTTTCCATAATCGGTTTGGTTTTAGCAATCTGCCTGCAAAATTACTATTTTTTCTGCGATTATTCGTCGAATCTCTGGTTTTTTTGTATCTTTGGCCTCGCCGAAGGTACTCATGCTTGGAAATACTCAAATAAATTTGGTATTTTGCCTGCTTATTCGTACCTTTGTGGCCTAAACCTACAACTAAATGTATTCTGATATGAGGAAAATGATGCTTGCTGTGTTGCTGGCCGTCGTTTCGACGATGTCGGCGCAGGATTTTAAGTTGAATGACAGTGGCTACTTTACCGCTGGCAGTGTTGATGTGATGGCGTTCAGTGATTTCTATCCCGAGGGTCATCAGGGTGGTGTGAGTGTGCTGATGAAAGACCACCGTGTGGCGTCGAACGGTGATATCCGTATGGAGGCTACGCCCGGTCAGTGGCAGCCTGTGCCCAAGCAGCTCAAGCGCGAGATTGAAGGCAACGCCATCGTGACGACGCTCTGTTATCCCGACTCCTCACGTCACATGACTGGCTTCAATCCGATGGTTTATCCCGACTATCAAGTGATATATAAGGTTCGCGTAGAGCCGCAGGGCGACGGCATCCTTGTTACCGTCGACCTGGATAAACCCGTACCCGACTTCCTGTTGGGCAAGGTGGGCTTCAACCTTGAGTTCTATCCTGGCGACCTTTTCGGCAAACCCTGGTTGATGGATGATCAGACGGGCATCTATCCCCGTCAGCCAAACGGTCCGCTGCTGAAGACGCAGCCCAACCAACTCCATAACGGCAACTTCCATCAAGCAGGCAAACCTTTGGCCGACCTGAAGCAGCTTAATGCAAAAGGCTATAGCCCGATGATTGCCGACGATATCATCGCTGAGCCGTATGCCGTGGGTCGTAAGTTCACCTCGTGCCCCGCTGATGCGATGAACCGACTGACGGTTGAGAGTTTTACAGGCGACCTGAAACTCTACGACGGACGTATGAACCACAACAACGGCTGGTTCGTACTTCGCAGCGAAATCGCCAAGGGTGCCACCAAGGGTGCCGTGCGCTGGAAGATTACACCCACTGTTGACCCTGACTGGCTCAGCGATCCCGTCATCCAGACCTCTCAGGTGGGTTATCATCCCCGCCAGCCCAAATGTGTCATCATCGAAACCGACCGTCGCGACAATCTTTTCGAAGATCCAGGTGTGAGTGTGGCCGACGGTAGGCTGAATATCTCGGCGGGGAAGACCAGGCACTCTGTCGGCGAGATTCTCTCGAACCGGGTCTGTCTCTGTCGCTTGGATGCCGAGCGGGAGACCGTCGTCCGCACGATTGAGCCGAAACTGTGGGGAAACTTCCTGCGCTATAAATATTTTACCGCTGATTTCAGCGATGTCACCGAGCCCGGCCTTTATTACGTACGCATCGGGGTGAAGGCCTGCTCGCAAGTGTTCCGCATTGCCGACGATGTCTACGACCGCGGCGTCTGGCAGCCCGTGATAGAATACTTCCTGCCCGTGCAGATGTGTCACATGCGGGTGGCCGAGAAATACCGTGTCTGGCACGACTACTGCCACATGGACGATGCCCTGATGGCGAAGGCTGGCAATCATATCGACGGCTACGACCAGAAGCCAGGTCTCTCGAAGTATGCTGAGCTCCAGCCTGTGCCTGGCGTGAATGTCGGTGGCTGGCACGATGCCGGCGACTTCGACCTCCGCATCGAGTCGCAGGCAGGCGAGGCTTATATCCTCGCCCTGGCCTACGAGTCGTTCCGCCCGGAAATTGACGTGACGGCCATCGATCAGCAGAACCATCGTGTGGAGATCCACGAGCCCGACGGCCGCAATGATATCCTCCAGCAGATTGAGAACGGCGCACTCACCGTCGTACGCTCTTATCAGGCGCTCGGTCGGCTCTATCGCGGCATCATCTGTAACAACGTGCGCCAGTATGTGCTCTTGGGCGACGCCTCGGCGATGACCGACGGCATCAGCGGCAACGATGACGACCGTTGGATCTTCACTGAAGACAATCCCCAGCGCGCACTCTCGGCTGTTGCGAATCTGGCCGGAGCCTCCAGGGCGCTGAAGGGATTCAATGACGCGCTCTCTGCCGAGTGCCTCCAGATAGCGAAGGATGTCTATGAGCAGACTCAGGTGAGCGGCTTTGCCGAGAGCGCCAAGTTGCAGGCAGCCGTCGAACTCTGGCTCACCACCGGCGAACAGTCCTATCTCGATTTCGTACTCGACCGCCAGGAGATGGTTATCCGTAGTGTCGGCCGCACGGGCTGGTACACAGCCCGACTGGTGCAGCGGCTCGCTGAAGGAACCACCGTGAAGGGCTCGCCCTATGCCAGACTGGCAAAGGACAAGCGCGTCCGTAAGTTCATTGCCGATTTCCGCACGGCCCTCGCAGGCTACAAGGCTCAGCTCGACGCCCAATCGGCCGAGACACCCTACGGCGTGCCCTATCGTCCGAGCATCTGGGGTGCCGGCTGGGACATCCAGCGCTTTGGATTCGAGTATTACTTCCTGACATCGGCCTATCCCGACATCTTCCCGCCAGAGACCGTCTACAATGCGCTCAACTTCGTACTCGGTTGTCATCCGGGCTCTAACAATGCCTCGTTTGCATCCGGCGTGGGCGCAAAGTCGGCCACTGTGGCCTACGGTCTGAACCGTGCCGACTGGTCGTATATTCCGGGAGGGGTGGTCAGCGGTACGGCCCTTATCCGTCCCGACTTCCCCGAGCTTCTGGAGTTCCCCTTCCTCTGGCAGCAGGTGGAGTATGTGCTCGGTGGCGGCTCGTCGCACTATATGTTCCTCGTGCTCGCCGCCCGTGAGCTACTGAGGAGAAATTAAATAATTGGCGATTTATTTGGTGGTTTCCCATAAAATATGTAACTTTGCGGTCACTATTACGCAAACTTCAAAACGACGAATCAAACATTATGGACAACAATCACTTGAAACTGAATGCCAACCTGATCGTGTCGGCATTGCAGAAGCCGTCGGCTGAATTTACCAAGGCCGACATCATCGATTACATCGTGAAAAACGACATCCGCATGGTGAACTTCATGTATCCTGGCGGCGACGGTAAGTTGAAGACGCTGAACTTCGTGATCAACGACCTCGACTACCTTGAGACCATCCTCACCTGCGGCGAGCGTGTCGACGGCTCAAGCCTCTTCTCGTTCATCCAGGCCGGCTCGAGCGACCTCTACGTGCTGCCCCGGTTCCGCACGGCCTTCGTCGACCCCTTCGCGGAGATTCCGACGGTATCGATGCTCTGTTCCTACTTCGACAAGGACGGCCGCCCGCTGGAGTCGTCGCCCGAATACACGCTCCACAAGGCCGCTGAGGCCTTCCGCGAGGTGACGGGCATGGAGTATCAGGCGATGGGCGAGCTGGAGTATTATGTCATCAGCGACGATGAGGAGGTGTTCCCCGCCCAGGACCAGCGCGGCTACCACGAGTCGGCGCCTTACGCCAAGGCCAACGAGTTCCGCACCCAGTGCATGCAGTACATCGCCCAGGCCGGCGGACAGATCAAGTACGGCCATTCGGAGGTGGGCAACTTCACCATCGACGGCAAGAACTACGAGCAGAACGAGATCGAGTTTCTGCCCGTGCCTGTGGAGCAGGCGGCCGACCAGCTGATGCTCGCCAAGTGGATCATCCGCAACCTCGGCTACCAGATGGGCTACGACGTGACCTTCGCCCCGAAGATCACCACGGGCAAGGCCGGCTCGGGTCTGCACATCCACATGCGGATGGTGAAGGACGGCCGGAACCAGATGCTCGCCGACGGTGTGCTCTCGGAGGCCGCCCGCAAGATGATTGCCGGTATGATGGACCTCGCGCCGTCGATCACCGCCTTCGGCAATAAGAATCCGACGTCATACTTCCGTCTCGTGCCCCATCAGGAGGCGCCGACGAACGTCTGCTGGGGCGACAGGAACCGCAGCGTTCTGGTGCGCGTGCCCCTCGGTTGGGCTGCCGATGTCGACATGAGTCATAAGGCTAATCCTTTGGAGAAAGAAACGAAATATGACACGAGCATCAAGCAGACCGTCGAGATGCGCTCGCCCGATGGAAGCGCCGATTTATATCAGCTTCTGGCTGGTCTTTGCGTCGCCTGCCGGCACGGCTTCGAGATGCCTGATGCCCTCGAAGTAGCCGAAAAGACCTACGTCAATGTGAACATCCACGCTGCCGAGAATGCCGACCGCCTGGCCACGCTCGCGCAGCTGCCCGACTCCTGCGTGGCTTCTGCCGACTGTCTGGAAAAGCAGCGCAAGGTGTTTGAGGAGCACAATGTCTTCTCGCCTGCGATGATCGACGGCATCATCGCCCAGCTCCGCGCCTTCGACGACGGGAACCTCCGCCAGACCATTGAGGGCTATCCCGAGGAGGTTCAGAAACTTGTTACTAAATATTTCCATTGCGGATAAAAACAGAATCGAGCGAGCGCTCTTGTATAAAAGGTCGTTCGCTCGAGTATATAAGGGCGCCCGCCCGCATTGATGCGGCCGGACGCCCTTATGTTAATCAAGCATCATATAACCAGAATACGAAATACGTTCCCGCCGAAGGGAGCGCACACTAATGTTTGAATTACCGTTGTCGGACACCTCAATCACAAATAATAAGGTATCATCCTCTTCTTCCACACTTATTTCTATATGCCGTTTGCTTTTCTTCGTCAGTTCCTCCTGGTAACTACTGATCGGTTCATAGAGTATCAGTCCCCTCGTACCTACACCTGCTTCACCCAGGATATGATTATATCCGTACTGTAGCCCCTTGCAAACGAGTTTCGACACGCTTCCTGTCACCATCAATCTCAAACGCTACAGAAACTCCTAGTCATAAAGTGGATTCTTCACCAGCATAGTTTCGAAAAAATCCTCGAATGCGCAATGACTTTCGGGGATTTTTCGTATCTTTGCAGCCAGATATGGCAGAAAACTTATGGAAGAAGTAACCAAGATACCACAGGAGTGGAATAAATTCTATCTGAAAGATGTGTCGTTCGTCAATCTGATGACGCGACGCATCTTCAATGTTCTTATTGTGGCTAATCCCTACGATGCATTCATGCTCGAGGATGACGGCCGCATCGACGAGAAGATCTTCGATGAGTATATGGAACTCGGTATGCGCTATCCACCCTCGTTCACGCAGGTGTCGACGACGGAGGAGGCTAGCGAAGTATTGAAGACCACCGATATCGATCTGGTGATCTGTATGCCGGGTAATGCCGACAACGATGCGTTCACCGTGGCCCGCGAGGTGAAGGCCGCACATCCGAATATCCCCTGCGTGGTGCTGACGCCGTTCTCGCACGGTATCACCAAGCGCATCGAGAACGAGGATATGTCGGTGTTCGACTACGTGTTCTGCTGGCTCGGCAATACCAACCTCATCATGTCGATCATCAAACTGCTGGAGGACAAGATGAACATCGACCACGACATCAAGGAGGCCGGCGTGCAGATGATCCTCCTCGTCGAGGACAATATCCGTTTCTATTCCTCCGTATTACCTAATCTGTATAACTATATCCTCGCGCAGTCGAAGCGCTTCTCTACGGAGGCGTTGAACCCCCACGCCGCCGCCCAGCGAAAGCGTGGCCGTCCGAAGGTGGTGCTCGCCACCAACTACGAGGAGGCGATGCAGATCTACGAGAAGTATCACGAGAACACCCTCGGCGTCATCTCCGATACCCGCTTCCCCATGCACATCACGCCCGGAAGGCTCTCCCATGTGGAGGAGGGCGACCCCGAGGCAGGTCTGAAACTGCTGCGCGAGATACGGCGCCGCGATGAGTATGTGCCGCTGATCCTCGATTCCAAGGAGACGGCAAACCGTGAGAAAGCAAAGGCTGAGGGCTTTCACTTTATCGACAAGAACTCGACGAAGATGAACGTCGACCTGCATCATCTGATGGAGGAACACATGGGCTTCGGTGACTTTGTCTTTCGCGACCCAAAGACGAAGGAGGAGATAGCACGCGTTACTTCACTGAAGGAACTGCAGGATAACATCTTCAAGATTCCCGCTGATTCGTTAGCGCGTCATATCCGTCGTAACCACATGAGCCGCTGGCTCTGCGCCCGTGCCATCTTCCCCGTCTCGGCCTTCCTCAAGCAGGTCACCTGGCATAAGCTTCAGGATGTCGACGCCCATCGCCAGATTATCTTCGACGCCATCGTGCAGTACCGACGGATGAAGAACATCGGTATCGTGGCCGTCTTCGATCGTCTGAAGTTCGACCGCTACGCCCACTTCGCCCGCATCGGCGAAGGCTCCCTCGGCGGTAAGGGGCGTGGCCTCGCCTTCCTCGATAATATCATCAAGCGCCACCCTGAACTCAACCAGTACGAGCGGGCACAGGTGATGATTCCTAAGACCGTCGTGCTCTGTACTGATCTCTTCGACGAGTTCATGGAGAACAATAATCTCTATCCCATCGCGCTGAGCGATGCGCCTGATGAAGAAATCCTGCAGCACTTCCTCCGGGCGCAATTGCCGGATTCGCTGATTGCCGACTTCTTCACCTTCTTCGATGCTGTGAAATCGCCAATTGCCGTGCGCTCGTCGTCGCTGTTGGAGGATTCCCACTATCAGCCTTTCGCCGGTATCTATAGTACCTATATGATACCTTATCTGACGGACAAATACGAGATGCTCCGTATGCTGGCCTGCGCCATCAAGGGCGTCTATGCCTCCGTCTACTATAAGGATTCGAAAGCTTATATGCTTGCCACACAGAACGTGATCGACCAGGAGAAGATGGCCGTCATCCTGCAGGAGGTCGTTGGCAAGCAGTATGGCGACCTCTACTATCCCAACTTCTCGGGTGTGTTGCGGTCGCTGAATTATTACCCCATCGGTGATGAGACAGCAGAGGAGGGTATCGCCTCGCTGGCTCTCGGATTAGGAAAGTATATCGTCGATGGTGGGCAGACCTTGCGTGTATCGCCCTATCACCCCACACAGGTTTTGCAGACCAGTGAAATGGAGACGGCCCTCAGCGAGACGCAGACGCGATTCTATGCGCTCGATATGAGTCATGTAGGTGATGATTTTAAGGTTGATGATGGCTTTAACATCAAGTCGTTGCGAGTGAAGCAGGCTGATGCGGATGGTTCATTGACCTATATCGCCTCGACCTATGATCCCGTGGATCAGGTAATCCGCGATGGTATCTACGAGGGTGGGCGAAAGGTTATCTCCTTCTGTGGTGTGCTTCAGCAAGGTATCTTCCCCTTACCCGAACTGCTCCAGATGGCGCAGAAGTATGGCTCTGAGGAGATGCGTCGGCCGGTGGAAATCGAGTTCGCTTGCAATCTGAATGACGACCGCTCAGGAGAACTCTATCTGCTTCAGATCCGACCTATCGTCGACTCAAAACAAGTACTCGACGAAGATCTGCAGAAGATTCCCGACGCCGACTGTCTGTTGCGCTCACAAAACTCGTTGGGACACGGTATCTCTGAGGATGTGGTGGATGTGGTCTATGTCAAGACCGACGAGAACTTTACGGCTGCCAATAATCCCACGATTGCCTCGCATATCGAGAAGATTAATCAGCAGTTCCTTAATGAAGATAAGAATTACGTGCTTATTGGTCCTGGACGCTGGGGCTCAAGCGACTACTGGCTGGGCATCCCCGTGAAGTGGCCGCATATCTCCGCTGCCCGGGTAATCGTGGAAACGGGACTGAAGAACTATCATGTAGATCCCTCGCAGGGTACGCATTTCTTCCAGAACCTCACCAGTTTCGGTGTCGGCTACTTCACCATCAACACCTATACGGGCGACGGCATCTTCCAGCAGGACGTTCTCGACCGTATGCCCGCTGTCGAAGAGACTGAATACGTGCGCCACGTCCGTTTCGAACATCCCTTGAAGATCATGATGGACGGTAAGAAGCAAACGGGTGTCGTCCTTCTCCCGCAGGCGTAATATTGAAGATTGAAAATTGAGAATTGAAGATTGAAAATTGAAATATGAATCTAAACCTAACATCTACTATCAAGATGCCTGAGCACACTTTGCGCAGACAGGTGATCGACCTTTGTAACAAGGTAGGTAAGCCCCTGCTCAAACTCTCTACAAAAGATTACGTTGAGAATGGGCTCGGCCACCTTGTTGAACAGTTTGACGGACAGGCTGGTCTTGTCAATATCGAAGTATTCAACGAGTTGCAGCATACGATTACAGGCTGGCCCGGTGGCAAACCGGATGTTGATGACTCTACCCGTCCGGAGCGCGCTAAGCCTTATCCCAAACGTGTGGTCGTCTTCTCACCTCATCCTGATGATGATGTCATCTCCATGGGTGGCACCATTCGCCGCTTGAAACAACAGAAACATGATGTCCACATTGCCTACGAGACTTCCGGCAATATCGCTGTGGCAGATGAAGAGGTGCGCCTCTATATGCACTTCATCAACGGTTTCAACCAACTCTTTGCCAACGGTTCCGATGAGGTTATTAAGATTCGCTATCGTGAGATTATGAGTTACTTGAAGGAGAAAAAAGAGGGAGACTGGGACAATCGGGCTATCTTGACGGTAAAAGGTTTGATTCGTCGAGGCGAGGCCCGAAATGCCTGTGGCTATAACCATATTCCTAAGGATCATATCCATTTTCTTGATCTGCCTTTCTACGAGAGTGGTAAGATTGAGAAACTCCCGATGTCAGAGCGTGATGTAGAGCCTATCCAGCAATTGTTGGAGGAGATACAGCCCCATCAGATTTATGTCGCTGCCGACTTAGCCGATCCTCATGGCACGCATCGTAAATGTACCGATGCCGTACTGGCGGCTATTGATGAGGCCAAACAGGCAGATGCATCGTGGCTCAAAGACTGTCGTGTCTGGATGTATCGAGGTGCTTGGGCAGAGTGGGATGTGGCTGATATTGAGATGTGTGTGCCGATGTCGCCTGAGGAACTCCGTGAGAAGCGCAATGCCATCCTGCGTCACCAGAGTCAGATGGAGAGTGCTCCCTTCCTCGGCAATGACGAACGACTCTTCTGGCAGCGTGCTGAAGACCGCAACCGCGAGACGGCCAAGCGCTATGATGAACTCGGCTTAGCCTGCTATGAGGCGATGGAAGCGTTTGTGGAGTATAGGTTTTAGGGGAGTTTATAGTTTATTGTTTACAGTTTACGGTTTACAGTTTGCAGATGATTGCAAAAAGATATTCGAGGGTGATGGTTGTGATGCTGGTAGCAGTTCATGCCATCGTATTCGCAGCATCAGCGCAGACCGCTGACTATGGTGTCGTACCGATGCCGCAGCGCATCGAGATGCAGAGGGGCGATCCGTTTGTGCTGGATGCTGACGTGCAGATACTCGCTGGTGAGGTGTTACAGCAGGAGGCATCGTTCCTGCAGGTTTATCTGAAGGAACTGAATGGTCTGTCGCTGCCCATCGCTCAGAAGCGTCAGAAGAAGGTGAATTACATCGAACTCACCTTGTCGCCGAAGGTCACCGAGCCCGAAGGCTATGTGCTTACAGTTAACAAGAAAGGCATAACCATCGCAGGCGAAAGTGCTGCCGGTGTTTTCTACGGCATCCAGACGCTTCGTAAATCTCTCTTTGCAGATTCTATAGTCTATAGTCAGATTCTCCCTGCAGTCAGAATCACCGACGCACCGCGTTTCCCCTGGCGCGGTATGCACCTCGACTGCTCGCGTCACTTCTGGTCAGTAGATTTTGTTAAGAAGTTCATCGACCTGTTGGCGCTCCACAATATGAACGTCTTCCACTGGCATCTGACCGACGATCAGGGATGGCGCATCGAGATTAAGAAGTGGCCGCGTCTCACCACCGTCGGTTCACAGCGTAGTGGCACCATCATCGGCACGAACTCCGACCTCGACGATGGCATTCCCTATGGCGGCTATTACACCCAGGCTGAACTCCGCGAGGTTGTCGCCTACGCCGCAGCCCGCCATATCACCATCGTGCCCGAAATCGATATGCCAGGTCACATGCTCGCAGCCCTCGCCGCCTACCCCGAACTCGGTTGTACGGGCGGCCCCTATCAGGTGGGTCACTACTGGGGCGTGTATAAGGATGTGCTCTGCGTGGGCAATCCCCGCGTCTATGAGTTTGTGCAGGATGTGCTCACGGAGGTGATGGATATCTTCCCCTCCAAGGTCATTCATATCGGTGGTGACGAGACTCCTTCCGAGAAATGGCAGCATTGCAAGAAATGTGATGAAATCTATATCAAAAAGACCCTTGAAGGACGTGTAGCTGGCCAAGTTGAAGGGGACTCTGATGGTCCGCGGACGATGCCTGAGTATCCTTATGAGGAAATGGTGCGGTCAGTGTTGCAACCTTACTTTACTAACAAGGTCTTCAATATCTTGGCTTCCAAAGGCCGTCGTGCCTTGGGCTGGGACGAGATTCTCGACGGAGCGCCTCAGAATGCGATGATCATGTCGTGGCGAGGAACGGCTCCCGGAGCGAAGGCTGCTGAAGCTGGCCACGATGTGGTGATGGCGCCTACCACGCATTGCTACTTCGACTACCAGCAGGTGGAGGATACCCAGTTCGAGCCCAGCCGTTGCGGTGGCTTCATTCCCATCGAACGGGTCTATAGTCTCGACCCCGCTCCAGATAGTCTCTCCGTCGAGGCTCGCAGTCATATCCTCGGCACGCAGGCCAACCTCTGGGCGGAATACATGACCAACGAGCAGATGGTGGAGTATCAGGCGCTGCCCCGTATGTCGGCCCTCGCCGAGGTGCAGTGGACGCAGCCCGAGCATAAGGATTACAAAGCCTTCCTCCAGCGCCTCACCCGTTTCACCTCTCTCTTCGAGCGCTATCATTACACTTACGCCAAGCACCTCTGGCCCGACCGCCAGATTCCCAACCGCTGGCAGTTCTGAATGGAAAAATAATTGTATCTTTGCTTAGGAAAAACGAAGGCTCGATTGTATTAAGAGAAAAGACTGCAAAAAACAGATGATTGACAAGCGAGAATTCGAAACGGTTTTCAGGCATTATTACGACGGGATGTTCCGTATGGCCAGGAAAATGCTTGGCGATGACCCAGAAAGCAAAGACGTGGTGAGCGATGTGTTCGCCCATCTGCTGAACAAAATCCGCAGTGGCGAATTTGAAATCCGCAACACAGACACACTCCAGGCTTTCCTGCTGACAAGCGTCCGCAACCGTTGCATCAATCTGCTCGTGCACAAGCAGAAAGAACAACAGATGCAGAAAGCCGTGATAGTGGAGATGATTACGCCAGAGCAGACCGCTGAGGAGGAACAACTGCAGATGCTTCACCACTACATCGACTCCCGGCTACCCAAACTCTCACAGCAGATACTCCGTCTGCGATACCAGCAAGGGCTGAAGTATCGTGAGATAGCCAATGTGCTTCAGGTTAGCGAGGTCACCGTTCATAACCATCTGTCGCAGTCGCTTAAACAAATTAAGGACCATTTTAAAGCATTAGGTTATGGAATCAAATGACAAGCTGGAACAACTTCTCAAGCAGATGTATGCCAAGGAAACACTCCATGATGAGACGATAGACACGAAGGACATCATCGACGAGGAATGGGTGAAGTTCGAGGCGGATCATTTTAAAGGGGGACAGGGAAAAGTGAAAAGCAAAAAGGTTTCGTTTCTCAAGATAGCCGCGATGTCTATTGGCGTGCTCATGCTCTCAGGTATCGCTTATGCTGCCGTTCACATCATCAGGAGTCAGGAGACAGGAGTCAGGAGCCCGGAGACAGGAGTGATCGTAAACACTCAACACACGACACACGACATCCGGCAAGCTGCAGAAGATAGCACGCTGACGAAACCAGTCGTCTATGAAGATGTGGATTTGGAGCATATCCTCAACGATGTTGCAACTTTCTATCACGTAGAACCCGTCTTTAAGAAGGTGGCCAGCAAACAATTACGCCTCTACTTCACATGGGACAAGAAACAATCCTTAGACGATATCATCGATACGTTCAACAAGTTCGAACGTATCCACATCACTCGCGAAGACAAGATACTCATTGTAGAATAATACAAGCCATCACATTATGAAAGAATGTATATTCACAGCCTTGTTCTGTGCACTGACACTGTGCGCGCAAGGTCAGAAAATCAATAGGCAATACCATAACCAATCGTTGTCGAAGGTGCTTGAAGACCTAAATGCAGCCATCAACGATAAGACCATCTATTTCATCTACGACGAACTGGAAGACTTCACTGTGACCAGTCACTTCACCGACCTGTCTATCCAGGAGGCTATCCGCGAAGTCATCGGCTTCTATCCGATGAAGGTGACCTGCGATGGCGACAAGATCTTTGTTGAATGTACCCAGAAGGAAGATGCGAAGGTGATAGGTCGCATCGTGGATGAAAACGGCCACCCTATAGAATTCGCTAACATCTCATTGCATCATGCCACAGACGCGCCAGATAATGATAAAAAATCCACATACTTAAACGGTGGTGTGAGCAATGAGAACGGCGATTTCGTGATTCCCTGTCAGACCCGTCGCGTGATGCTGAGGGTGTCGTATATCGGCTATAAGACTGTGGAACGTACCATCAGTGTGGGCGAGATAGGCACCATTACCCTGCAACCTGAGACATATATGATGAACGGTGTGGAGATCAAGGGCGAGATTCCACAATACAAAGCGGCTCAGGGCGGACTGACGGTCGACGTGCAGCACTCCATCCTGCATGACATCGGCACTGCCGACGACCTGCTGTCGATGATGCCGCTGGTGAAGAATATCAATGGCAAATACGAGGTGCTGGCAAAGGGCGAACCGGAAATCTACATTAATCCTCAAATCCGCAACCTATAGGGTTTAGTGGGATTTTGCTTGCAAAGCGACAAAATTCATTTTATTGTACATATTTCTTGCACAACAGAAATGTCG
>CACWSX010000048.1 GCA_902763615.1 uncultured Prevotellaceae bacterium
CATTATGCCTTGACAGAGCAGGGCATTGAGAACATCGTGGTCCATGCTGCAGACATTCCCACAACGGGCAAGGAGAAGGCGTTGAAGACGGATGCCGTGTCACATTAGGGTCAGGACACTTTGTGACACGGAAATTTGAAAGTTACGAATACATGAATCGTTCCAGACCCCTTGTGCTGTTTTTGCGAAAATAGATTGGGAAAAGTTTGTTTCTTCAGAAAAAAGCTGTATCTTTGCAGAAAAAATGGAAGGATATGAAAAAGCGCTTTATCAATAGTCGCAGCTTCCGACAGCTGCTAAGCATTTTGGGTTTCGGTTCTGCAGCATTCGTCTTCTCTGCCTGCTACGGACCTGTTCCGCGAGAATATCAGGACGGTGCTTATGCTGACAGTGTTAGCGAAAACCTTAGTGCGACCCTTGCCGCAGAAGACTCGCTTTCCGCCCAGCAGCCGTATCAGCAGCAAGGCTCGTATAACAAATGAACCTTGTTATGAGAAGAAGCGTTCTGGAAACTAACGGGAAACCCGTTAGTGTTTTGGAGGATGTTTCTTAGCGTGCTTTTTTCTCGTGAAAATTTGGAGGTTTTAGAAATAATCCGTATATTTGCAACCGATAACTATAAAATGATGAAATTTATGAAGAAACTAGTTGTTACTTTGATTGTGATGCTGGCATTCGCCGTGAATGCTGATGCACAGGGATTTCTCGGCCGCCTGAAGGACCGCGCCGTGAATGCCGCCAAGAATGCCGTTGAGAATAAGGTGACAGAGAAGGTGTCGCGTGAGACCAACGATGCTGTCGACGGTGTGCTCGATGGCAAGAAGTCGAAGAAGAACGAGGAGTCGGACGACGAGGAGGATGTTGTAGAGAACGTTGATGCTCAGTATGAGCAGAGTGATTTCGTTCCCGGTGCTGTTGCCTTTTTCGAAGATAATCTGCAGAATGAGCAGATGGGCGAGTTCCCCTCAAAGTGGGACTTGATTGATGGCTCAGCGGATGTAGCCGACATGAAAAGCAAGAAGTGTATCCATTTCGAGCCTGGATCAAGAATTGAGCCGCTGATGACCAATCAGCAGAGTTACATTCCCGATGTGTTCACGCTGGAATTTGACTTCTGGATGAACGACCCGAAGACGGAAATGAGTAACTGCTATGAACTGGAATTCTTGGATGCCGATGGTGGTGACGTGTATGAAATCAGAATTGGTGAGAGTTATAGCAAGTTGGAGGTAACATGCCGATTTATATCTACTACTGGCGACTGGCGTGATTCTGGAAGTGGCAAGACTTGGGAAATGAAGAAGAACGATTGGAGCCACTTTGCAATGTCTTTCAACAAGCGAGCCCTCAAGATTTATATTAATAACAAGCGCGTCATCAATATTCCTAACTGTAAGTCTGCAGTTCGTATGAAAATCCATCAGGCAGATTGGGGCGGATTCCATGGTAATAAGAACTATATGACCAACTTCCGTTATGCTAAGGGTGCTATGGATCTTTATGCTCAGAATGTTACCGATATGTCGGCCGTTGAGAAGGCCATTGCCGAGACGGGTAAGTTTGTGACGAACAACATCCTGTTTGAGACGGGTAAGGCGACGCTGAAGCCTGAGTCAATGTCGGAGATCCAGAAGGTGGCCGACTATATGAAGAAGAACCCTAGCGCGCGTTTCGAGGTGCAGGGCCATACCGACAACCAAGGCTCTGACGCAGTGAACGATCCGCTGTCTCAGCAGCGTGCTGAGGCCGTCGTGAAGGCGCTTGAGGGGCTTGGCTGCGATCCCTTTAACATGCGTGCCGTTGGTAAGGGTTCACATGAGCCAGTGGCTGACAATAAGACCGATGCCGGTCGCGCTAAGAATCGCCGCGTGGAATTTATTAAGAAGTAGTTTTATCAGACAATCCCTGCTGGTTTCTTCGGCAGGAAATAATAAAGCCTCGGAATTGTTGGTTCCGAGGCTTTTTATTCAGGAATACAAGGTGTATTATTTTCCACGGAGAGCAGCAATGCTTTCCTTGAGGGCGGCAATCTTCTCTTCAGAGTCGCTCTGCTTCTTGCGCTCAAGGGCAACGACTGCCTCGGGGGCATTCTGCACGAAACGCTCGTTGGAGAGCTTTTTCTGGATACCGGCCAGGAAGCCTTCAAGGTGCTTTAACTGAGCCTCCATCTTGGCAATCTCGGCCTCGACGTCGATCATATTGCCCAGAGGCACAGCAAACTCGTCGGTGCTCACCATGAACGAAGCAGCGGTGGCATCTTTTTCAGCAACTACAGAGATGTTACTGAGGTTAGCCATCTTGGCGATGACGGTGTTGAACGGCTCATAGGCGTTCTGGCCTACCACCTGCAGATCAAGCTGCTCCCTTGGGGCGATGTTCTTCGATGAGCGCACCATGCGCACACCTGATACAATCTGCTTCACATTCTCGATCTGGGCTGCCAACTGGTTGTCGGCCTCGCTGGGAGCGGGGAGTTTCAGACTGTCGCGCATAATCGACTCACCGTCCTTGCGGTCGTAGAGGTGCTGCCAGAGCTCCTCGGTGATGAACGGCATAAAGGGATGCAGCATCTTCAGCAGGATCTCAAAGAACTCAAGCGTCTTGTCGTAGGTCTGCTTGTCGATGGGCTGGGCCTCGCCGTTGATATAGGCGGGCTTTACCATCTCCAGATACCAGCTTGAGAACTCGTCCCAGAACAGCTTGTAGACAGCCATCAGGGCCTCAGAGATACGGTATTTCTTGAAGAGGTCGTCGATTTCGGCATTGGTCTGGCGGAGCTTGGCCTCGAACCACGAGGTAGCAATCTTACCGGCCTCCGACTGTTCGATATCAGCCACTTTCCAACCCTTCACGAGGCGGAAGGCATTCCAGATCTTATTGTTGAAGTTGCGGCCTTGCTCGCAGAGGGCTTCGTCGAAGAGGATATCGTTGCCTGCGGGGGCGGAGAGCATCATACCCATACGCACACCGTCGGCACCGAACTTCTCGATGAGTTCAATGGGGTCGGGAGAATTACCTAATGACTTCGACATCTTACGGCCGAGTTTGTCGCGGACAATACCCGTGAAGTAGACATTCTTGAAAGGCATGTCGCCGATATACTCATAGCCGGCCATAATCATACGGGCCACCCAGAAGAAGATGATATCAGGACCCGTTACAAGGTCGGAAGTGGGGTAGTAGTACTTAATCTCCTCGTTGCCGGGATTGTTGATACCATCGAACAGCGAGATGGGCCAGAGCCATGACGAGAACCAGGTGTCGAGGGCATCCTCATCCTGACGCAGGTCGGCATCAGTTACCTTCGGATCCTTCTGCTGAGCCAGTTTCAGGGCCTCCTCGCGGTTTTCGGCTACCACGTAGTCGTCGTTCTCATTATAGTAATAAGCGGGAATGCGATGACCCCACCACAACTGGCGCGAGATACACCAGTCCTGAATGTTCTCCAGCCAATTCTTATAAGTATTCTTATACTTGGCAGGATAGAATTTCAGTTCGTCGTTCATGACAGGCGGCAGGGCGATGTCGGCAAAGTGCTGCATCTTGAGGAACCACTGCAATGAGAGACGGGGCTCGATGGCGGTGTCGGGATTGCGCTCCGAATAGCCCACCTTATTAGTATAGTCCTCGATTTTCTCCATCAGACCGGCCTCCTGCAAGTCCTTCGCAATCTGCTTGCGGCAGTCCATACGGTCCATGCCCACATAGATGGGGCTCTGCTCGGAGATAGTGCCATCGGGGTTGAAGATGTCGATGGTCTCGAGGTTATGGGTCTTACCCAGCATATAGTCGTTGGTATCGTGGGCAGGCGTCACCTTCAGACAACCCGTACCGAACTCGATATCCACGTAGCGGTCTTCGATGACGGGGATGACGCGGTTCACGAGAGGCACGATAACCTTGCGACCTTTGAGCCACTGGTTCTTCGGGTCCTTGGGGTTGATACACATAGCCGTATCGCCCATGATGGTCTCGGGACGTGTGGTGGCCACAACGGCGTAGTAGCCCTTCTCATCCTTGTGGATGATATTGCCTTCGGCCTTCAAGGCCTCCTCGTTGTCGAGGGCTTTCAGGTCGGCCACGTAGTATTTCAGGTGGAAAAGATGGCTCTGCTCCTCTTTATAGATGACCTCCTCGGTAGAGAGGGCGGTGAGGGCCTTCGGATCCCAGTTTACCATGCGCAGACCGCGATAGATAAGGCCCTTGTTGTAGAGGTCGACGAAGACCTTGATAACGCTCTGGGAACGCTTCTCGTCCATCGTAAAGGCCGTGCGGTCCCAGTCGCAGCTGGCACCTAAGCGGCGCAACTGCTTGAGGATGATGCCACCATGCTCGTGAGTCCAATCCCAGGCGTGCTCGAGGAACTGCTCACGGGTGAGGTCGTGCTTCTTGATGCCCTCGCCAGCGAGTTTCTTCACCACCTTGGCCTCCGTAGCGATGGAGGCGTGGTCGGTGCCTGGCACCCAGAGGGCGTTCTTTCCCTCCATACGGGCACGACGGATGAGGATGTCCTGAATGGTGTTGTTGAGCATGTGTCCCATGTGGAGCACTCCTGTCACATTGGGCGGCGGAATAACGATCGTATAGGGCTCGCGTCCGTCGGGCTTACTCGAGAATAGTTTGTGGTCCAGCCAATACTGGTACCATTTACCTTCGACCTCTTTCGGGTCGTATTTGCTTGCTAATTCCATATATTAATTGTTTTTTCTATGCTCAAAAACGGTCAAATCTCAAAAAATCGCTGCAAAATTATAAAAATATTATGAATTATGCATTATGAATTATGAATTATTTCGTATCTTTGCCCCAAATATTTAAAGAATATGCACTCAAAAGAAGAAAAAATGCAGGCTTTTGGGCGGTTTCTTGATGTGCTTGATGCATTGAGGGCCAATTGTCCTTGGGACAAGAAGCAGACGAACGAGAGCCTGAGACCTAATACCATCGAGGAGACCTATGAGCTCTGCGATGCGCTGATTAAAAACGACGTACACGACATCTGCAAGGAACTTGGCGATGTGCTGCTGCATATCTGCTTTTATGCGAAGATTGCCGAGGAGAAGGCGCAGTTTGATATGGCAGATGTCTGCAATGCGTTGACCAGAAAGATGATCACCCGCCATCCGCATGTGTATCATCCCTCGCAGATTGATGCTGAAGATCCCAAGCCGTTGCCGTATGTGCCTGAGAATGAGAGTGATTCTAGCCAGACTAAGGTGACGACTGTCAGCCAGGTGTTGGAGAATTGGGAGCAGATCAAACTGAAGGAGAAGGATGGTAATGAGAGTGTGCTTTCGGGGGTGCCAGAGGCGCTGCCCAGCCTGATCAAGGCCTATCGCATTCAGGACAAGGCCCGTAATGTGGGTTTTGATTGGGAGCAGAAAGAGGATGTTTGGAAAAAGGTGCGCGAGGAACTCGATGAGCTGGAGGTGGAATTGCGCAAGGAAGACAAAGAAAACTCGACCAAGGAATTGGGCGATTTCCTCTTCTCCGTGATTAATGCAGCTCGTCTATATAAGTTGAATCCGGACAATGCGCTTGAGATGACGAACCGCAAATTTATCAACCGTTTTAACTATATCGAGGCACATAGTATCAAGATTGGTAAGCCGTTGAAAGATATGTCGTTAGAGGAGATGGATAAATTATGGAATGAAGCCAAGAAAGAAGAGATGAGAGAAATATAATAAAAAGAAAAAGATATGAAAAAGACTTTGTTTTTTTGGATGGCGACAGCCAGTATGGCAATCATGATGAGTTGTGGTGGTGGAAGCGGCCAGCAACAGATGGCTGTAGCAGAAGATGATACTTCTGCAGTCAATGCGATTCCTAGAGACAAAACCCTTTATGGCCTCTGTGGAGACGGAACGGCGATGAACACCCTTCAGCTGCTGCGCGATAATGGCGACACGCTGGTGTTGAGTATCACGAACGCTATGGAGGCAGGTCAAGTGTTTGGTGGACTATTTGTTGGCGATCGTATTGCCGTGCTTCCTAATGCAACGAATTCGGAGGCCGTAATCGTCATTAACCAGAATGCACTATTGGGCGATTGGGTGATGCCCAATCCCATCGATGGCAGTTCTGAAGTAGGCATCCGTATCAAGGAAGGTGGTGTGGCTGAGAGTATCGAGCAGAGCAGCATCATCTACAAGACCTGGAAGATCTTCAACGGTCGCCTGGAAATCCTCTCACAGCGTGATGGCGGTGGTGACGAGGAAGAACTCAACCTCTATGAACTGGTGAAACTGGGTCCTGATACACTGGTCTATCGTACCATGAACAAGCCCAGAGAGGAGATGGAAACGTTTGAGTACAGCCGTTGGAAGGAACCTGAGAAGATGGATCTTCATGGTTTGCAGCTTGAAGACGCAGCTGATGAGTTCCACCTTTAATCGCGAGCTGACATTTGGAACCGTTTAGAGTACATATCTTAGGGTGTGGAAGTGCCCTTCCCACCCTTCGCCATAACGCCTCCTCGCAAGTGGTCGAAGTGCGAGGCAAGTTGTTCATGCTCGATTGTGCAGAGGGTACACAGATGCAGCTGAGGCGGAGTAAGATACGTTTCACCAAGTTGAGTCATGTGTTTATTACCCATCTGCATGGTGATCATTGCTTTGGACTTATTGGCATGATCTCTACCTTCGGACTCGTGGGGCGTACTGCACCGTTACACGTCTTTGCTCCTAAGGAACTGGGTCCGATCCTCGAAAGTCAGATTGCCTTCTTCACCCACGACTTGGGGTTTGAGGTGAAGTTCTATCCTGTTGATCCTACACAACATACGGTTGTTTATGAGGACCATAGCGTGGAAGTGCTGTCGATTCCCCTACAGCATCGTATGCCTTGTTGTGGCTATTTGATTCGCGAGAAAGCCACACAGCCCCATATCCGTCCGGAAATGATGAAGTTTTACAAGGTTCCAGCCAGTCAGCGTAATAATATCAAGAATGGTGCAGACTGGGTGACGCCAGAGGGAGAAACCATTCCCAACGAACGATTGGTGACGCCTGCGGATTCTGTGCGCAGTTATGCTTATTGCAGCGATACCCGCTATATCGACAATCTGTGGCAGTTGTTGCAAGGTGTGGATACACTCTATCATGAGAGTACCTATGGCGATGACCACCTGAATCAGGCTGAGAAATATTGTCATACGACAGCGCGACAGGCTGCGATGGTTGCTCGTCAGGCTGGGGTGGGGAAGTTGTTGCTAGGTCACTTCAGTTCGCGTTATGAGAATGAGGAAATATTGCTGCAGCAAGCCAAAGAAGTGTTTGAGAATTGCTATCTGACGAACGAAATGGAGGTCTTTGACGTCTGATTTTGGGGGCAGAATGCATTTTTCTTAAGAAAAATTTTGTAGTTTCGCAAAAAAACACTATCTTTGCAACAACTATAGACATATGCATATGAGGAAGAATCTACTTATAATCTCAATGATGGCTTTTCTTGCCGTTCCCGCTGTTGCAACTACAACGATGTTGATGGAGCGTGGCGTGGCCGAGATGATTGATGAGCCCATCACGCTGAGTGTTGACGGAAATGCCGTTACAATCAGCGGTGCTCAGGGCCAGAAACTCATCGTGGTCTCGCTTACCGGAAGGCAAGTTGCAGAGTATCAAATTGATAGCCCTGCCCAGCGTATTGAACTTAATTTGACCAAAGGGTGTTATGTTCTCAAGGTTGGCAACGTAGTGCGCAAGGTTTCCATTCACTAGCATCTTTGCTATTGATGGTCAGTGCACTGCTGGTTTCCTGTGAGACGGGAAACCGCGAGCCATCTGATGATGAACTTTCTACATTCGGAAAATACGTCTATGCTTTGGATACTGTTCGCCTGGAACAGAGTCTGAAGCATATTTTATCTGCCGACACTTCGCATTGGGTGTTCGACAAAGCCCTGAAGAAACGCTATACCGATATCAGTAAGTTTGAGGATGTGCCTTTGTGGTATTCTCGGATGGGCGTAATCGGTGAGGCAGACTCTCTGCTGAGCTATCTGCGTCGTGAACTGCCTCAGAGCGGTCTCGATACCACTGCCTTCTATCTTCCTGAAATCGCCGAAGACTTAGGTATCGTACGTGCCCTCAGCTTCGACTCCGTGGGACAGAATATCAACGATCTGCTGCCACGACTCGACTACCATCTCTCGAAGGCCTATGTGCGCTATACCGTTGGCCAGCGCTATGGCTTTGTGCGTCCTGCCCGTCTGATGAACAAACTCTACAAGAAAGCCGATAGCGATGCGTTTGCAAAACTCTTCGACGAAGAGGTGAAAGAGCCTGATTGCAACGAGACGTTGAGCCATCTGGCCTCCGATACACGACTGGATTTCCTAATGGCATCCGCGCCCCAACTGTCATTATACAAGACCCTGCAACACGAGCTTTCGACATCGACAAGCAAGGAGGCCCGCAGACGTTTGGCTGTGAATATGGAGCGTTGCCGTTGGCAGATGAGCCGTCCCAATGAGCATGAGAAGGCGGTGCTGGTGAATATCCCAGCCCAGCAGTTATATGCTGTTGGTGGCGACTCCGTGCTCAATATGCGTATCTGTTGTGGCGCCACCGCAACGAAAAGTCCGCTGCTGCATAGCACCATCAGTCATATACAGGTGAATCCCGATTGGATCATCCCCCATAACATCGTGAAATCGGACATTGTGCGTCACGCTGGCGATTCAGCCTACTTCGCCCACCACCACTATTATATCGTGGAACGAGCCTCAGGCGACAGCCTTGACCCTGTAGAAGTGACGCAGGAAGCGTTGGTATCAGGCACTTTGCGTGTAGGACAGCACGGAGGTCCCGGCAATAGTCTCGGACGCATTGTCTTCCGCTTTAACAACAACTTCTCCGTCTATCTGCACGACACCAATAACCGCGGCGCCTTCAACCGTGAGCGCCGTACTCTCTCGCATGGCTGCATCCGTGTGGAAAAACCTTTCGACCTGGCATGTTTCCTGATGCCGGATATGGACGAGTGGGAACAAGACCGTCTGCGTATCTCGATGGATCTCCCACCTATGACGGATCGGGGGAAAGAATATCTGGAGGAAAACGCGGAAGAACCGCGACCCTTCCGTCTGATGAGATATCGAGACGTGTCGCCGCGCGTGCCCGTGTACATTATTTATTATACAGCCTATCCGAATCCGGCCACAGGCATCGTCCAAACGTGGCCCGACCTATATGGTTACGACAAGGCAATTGCTTCTGCTATAGACAGCTTTTTGCCCAAGTAATATCAAATAAAGCGTGACAATGGATAAATACGACGATCAACATATCAAGGAGTTGCTGATGAAGGCCGAGACCCAGCATAAGGGTTTCGAACTGCTTGTTAAGCAATACAGCGAACAGTTGTATTGGCAGGTGCGTCGCATCGTGATGACGCACGAGGATGCCAACGATGTCCTGCAGAATGCCTTCATTAAAGCCTGGAACGGCTTAGAGACGTTTCATGGCGATGCGAAGATCTTCACTTGGATCTCGAGGATTGCCATCAATGAGAGCATCGACTTCGTGCGTCGTCAGAAGAATATGGCTGCCATTAGTGCTGACGATGAAGAGTCACATGTGGCCAATACTCTGATGGCCGATGAATATTTCGATGGCGACGAGACAGAGGCCCTGTTGCAGGAAGCCATTGCCTCACTGCCTGAGGTGCAGCGAACCGTTTTCACCCTACGTTACTTCGACGAGATGAAATACAGCGAGATGAGTCAGCGCCTCAAGACATCGGAAGGTAGTCTGAAGGCTTCGTATCATATCGCCGTCAAAAAGATATCTGAATTTTTTAAGTCACATGATTAAACCTTTTATATTTTTAAACGTCAATATAGTATGATGGAAGAAAAATATCTCATAGAAAAAGTCGGAAAGGAGAATCCTTTTAGGGTTCCCGAAGGCTATTTCGACACGCTCACGAGCCAGATTATGGCAAAAGTAGAAGCTGAGGGTGTCGAGGCTAGAGACATTAAGACAGGCAAGGAGAAACGCGCTAAAACCGTGTGGCTCAGGCCAGTACTTTATGCCGCTGCCAGTGTGTGTGCATTGTTCATCAGTGTTGTCGCCTATCAGTCTTATTCTGAACAAGGCGTAGCAGCACCCGCTCAAAGTGTCGTAGCCAATAATCAAATGATAACGACGGATGAATATTTTGATGAGGCTGCAGACTATGTGATGCTTGACAATCAGGATATCTACGCCTGTCTGTCATCTGACTATTAAATAAAGTTAAAAATGAGAAGACTTGTTATCATTGGTCTGGTATGTTTAAGTGCGCTTAGTGCTTCTGCCCAGAATTTCCCTCGCCAAGGTTTCCCTCAGCAGGGCTTTCCGCAGCAGAATTTCCAGCAACAACAACAGCGTTTCTCCCCTGAGAAGTATCAAGCTGATTTGGAGCAGTATATCACCAAGGAAGCTTGTCTGACACCTCAGGAGGCTGCTGCTTTCTTCCCGATGTTCAGGGAGATGCAGAAGAAACAGCGTGCACTTTACAACAAGATGCGTGAAGATGTGAGAATCAAACCTACCGACGAGGCTGCTTGCAAAAAGATGATCCAGAAACATGATCAGGTGGAATTGGAACTGAAAAGCATCCAGCAGACCTATCACAACAAGTTTTTCAGTGTGATGCCTGCCTCGAAGGTGTTTGATGTCATCAAGGCCGAGGACCAGTTCCATCGTGGATTGCTCAGGAATATGGGCGGTATGGGTAGAGGTCCGATGGGAGGCTTCCCTCAGCGAGGCCAGGGACAACGAGGCCTTGGACAGCAAAGAACGCCGTCGAATACGAAAAAGTAAATGAATTATAAATGGAAAGTATGAATACCGTTGCTCTTTAATTAGAGTAGCGGTATTTCCTTTATTCCAGCTTTGAGCCCTCAATGTTCTTCGGACAGAGTGGCTCCAATTCACATCTCTCGCAATGGGGCTTCCGTGAGGTGCATACATAACGACCGTGCAACAGCAGCCAGTGGTGGGCATCGGGGATATCGGCTTCCGGGATGTATTTCGTCAGCGCCATTTCCACCTTATAGGGGGTGTTGTCGCGCTTGCTTACGAGCCCCAGTCGATGCGCTACCCGATAGACGTGGGTATCAACGGCTAGGGCAGACTTACCAAAGGCTACGCTCTGTATCACATTTGCCGTCTTGCGACCGACACCAGGTAGGTCCAACAATAGGTTCATGTCCGAAGGCACCTCACCACTGTGTTTCTCGACCAATACTCTCGCCATCTTCACCAGATGCTCAGCTTTTGCATTCGGATAGGAGACGCTGCGGATATACTCCAACAGGTCTTCAGGTTCCGCCTTCGCCATCGTTTTGGCATCAGGATAGTGACGGAACAGTTCGGGAGTCACCTGGTTGATGCGCTTGTCGGTACACTGGGCACTCAGAATGACGGCTACAAGCAGTTGAAACACACTACCGAATTCGAGTTCCGTATTCACATTGGGCATCTCTTTGCGGAAATGCGCCAGAATTCTTTCGTATCGTTCTTCTTTTCTCATTGCGTGGACAAAGTTACGAAAAAATTTGGGAATTACACAGGAAATGCTTAACTTTGTGCCCAATAATAGACTATAGCGGACAAATCCAACTAAAGTATATGAGAAAACAATTGTTATCTATCGCTTGTCTGGCAGTGTTTCAGAGTTTTGCTGCAGACAAGACACCCGTATGGCGGGACCCCAATGTGAACCAGGTGAATCGTGAGCAAAGGCACGCCCATTTCTTTGCCTTCGAGAGTGAAGACGTCGCAAAACAAGGCGACAAGACCAAGTCTGCACGCTATCTCTCGATGGAGGGTATGTGGAAATTCTGTTTCGTGAAGAACCATCAGGATGCCCCTAAGGATTTCTTCGGCCTGAAGTACGACGACTCGAAGTGGGTAGACTTCCCAGTGCCAGGACTCTTCGAGCTGAACGGCTATGGCGACAAGATCTACAAGAACATAGGTTATGCCTGGAGTACGACCTTCAAAAGTAATCCTCCCTATATTGGTGAGACCAACAACTACACAGGTTCGTATCGCAGGACCTTCGAGCTGCCAGCAGACTGGAAAGGTCAGGAGGTGTTCTTCCACGTTGGCTCAGCCACAAGTAACCTGAGCCTTTGGGTCAACGGTAAGTATGTCGGCTACTCGGAGGATTCAAAGGTGGCAGCGGAGTTCAACATCACCAAGTATCTGAAGCCTGGTAAGAACCTCATCGCTATGCAAGTGATGCGTTGGTGCGACGGTTCTTATCTCGAGGATCAGGACTTCTGGCGCTTTACGGGTATCGCCCGCGAGGTGTATCTCTATGCCACACCGAAGGCACATATTGAGGACCTTACGATGACACAAGACTGGGCAGTGGATTCCAAACGGGGAATTATTAAGTTTGATGTGAAGACCAAAGGAAATGCCAAAGCCACAGCGAAGGTGATTTTCGATGATGGGCAGATCAGCAGCGAGTTTGAGCCGAACCACGAAATCTATTTGAACAATGTGAAACCCTGGTCGGCTGAAACCCCAAATCTCTATACAGTCTTAGTGACGCTGAAACAAGGCGATAAGGTGCTGGAGGTGATTAAGCAGCGCGTTGGCTTCCGTCATATCGAGATCAAAGGTGGACAACTGCTCATTAATGGCCAGCCGATATTGATTAAGGGCGCCGACCGTCACGAACTCGATCCCGATGGCGGTTATATCGTCAGCGTGGAGCGCATGATTCAGGACATCAAGATCATGAAATATCTGAATATCAATGCAGTCCGTACCTGTCACTATCCCGACGATCCCCGTTGGTATGACCTCTGCGACGAATATGGTCTCTATCTGACGGCTGAGTCGAATATCGAGAGTCACGGTATGGGTTATGGTGAAGGCACGCTGGCTAAGCGTGAGGATTATGCGAAGGCGCATATCGAGCGCCAGGAGGGTAATATGTGCTCGTTCAAGAATCATCCGAGTATCATCGTATGGTCGTTGGGTAACGAGGCTGGCTATGGTCCGAATTTCGAGAAGGCCTACGATTGGGTGAAGGCTTACGACAGCACCCGTCCTGTGCAGTATGAGCAGGCTGGCGACTGGGGTAAGACGGATATTTTCTGTCCGATGTATGCCGACTATAATCACTGTGAGCGCTATTCGAAAGGCGACAACCCCCGTCCGCTGATTCAGTGTGAATATGCCCACGCGATGGGTAATTCGATGGGTGGCTTCAAGGAGTATTGGGACATCATCCGCAAGAATGCGAAATATCAGGGCGGCTATATCTGGGACTTCGTGGATCAGGGCCTGCGCGATAAGAGTAAGATTACTGGCAAGGAGATCTTCACCTATGGTGGTGACTATGGCCGTTATCCTGCTTCTGACTATAACTTCAACTGCAACGGTATCATCGCCCCCGACCGTCGTCTGAATCCGCATGCCTACGAGGTACGCTATTATTATCAGAATGTCTGGGTGGCCGATAAAGGTCTGAAAGAAGGAAAGATTGAGATTTACAATGAGAACTTCTTCAAGACGCTCGACAACCTCGAGCTCGAGTGGTTTGTCGGTGGTGCTTCTGGCGGCCATCATCACGATGGAGATCGTCCTGAGGGTATGACCTTCGGACATGGCGGCACTTTTGCCATTAACGGCATTGCACCGCAGCAGCGTAAGGTGGTGACCATCGATGCCATGAAGAAGGTCATTGATCGTGTGCTTGGTCATCATGGCGATCAGGAAATCTTTGTGATCTTCCAATTTAAGCTGAAAGATGCTGAGCCGCTGATGGAAAAAGGTCAGGTGGTGGCGCGTCAGCAATTTGTGCTGAATCACTATCAGTTCCCAGAGATTAAGTCAGAAGAAGCAGAGGTTCAGAAAGAAGAGACCGAGAGTTATGTAAAGTTGGAGGCAGGCGGTACTACGCTGACCTTTGGCAAGCGTCAAGGCTGGATAGATTATCTCGATGTCGACGGCGTGCCTATGCTCATCGATCGTGAGAGCATCATGCCAGAGTTCTGGCGCGCACCTACTGACAATGATTATGGCGCACGTCTGCAGAACCGCTTCGCTGTATGGAAGAATCCACAGATGAGACTGAAGGAATTTGATGTGGATGATAATGAGGTGGAGGCTACTTATGAGATGCCTGATGTGAAGGCAGAACTCAAGATGACCTATACATTGACGAAAGAGGGTGAGGTTATCATCCGTGAGCAACTGAAGGCCGATAAGGAGGCAAAGATCAGCCAAATGTTCCGCTATGGTATGCAGCTCCAGATGCCAAAGCAGTATGGCCAGATACAGTATTATGGTCGTGGACCTGTGGAAAACTATTGCGACAGAAATAGCAGCGAGTTTATTGGTGTATATAATAATAAGGTGGCTGACGAGTACTATAGTTATGTACGTCCGCAGGAATCGGGCAACCATACGGATATCCGTTGGTTCCGTGTGATCGACACAAACGGTAAGGGCCTCGAGTTCTACAGTAACGCCCCAATGGAGGCCAGCGCCTTGAACTATCTGTTGTCGGATCTTGACGACGGTCCTAATAAGGATAAGAAGATTGGCCGTCACTCTGGCGACCTTGTTGAGCGTCCGCTGACACAGGTACATATTCAGCAGCGCCAGATGGGACTGGGGTGCGTGAATTCGTGGGGCGCATGGCCACGCGAGGAGTATCGCGTACCTTATCAGGATTATGACTTCACCTTCGTCATCAAACCGCTGAAATAAGAACCAATTGTTTGTTAAAATCAACCGTCTTGTTGCAAAATGATAGCGCAAGACGGTTGATTTTTGTCAAAAAGCGCAATAAATAATCATTTTTTATACTTTTTTATGTAGCAAACTATTGGCGCATATCTTATAAATTGCTATCTTTGCACCCGAAAAATGATTTATTAATTGATGAAAGAGATGAAAGAGATGAAAAGATTGGTACTTGCAGGAATGTTGCTTCTCCTGTGTACATTGACGCTGAATGCATCAGAGAATTCCGATGGCAAGGAAGCCGTCGACACGACCTATATTAAGCTTGATGAGAATCGTGAACCCATCAACCATGTGAATCTGACGAAAGAAGAGTTGGAAGCCAAAGTGGGTGAGCTGGAAACGATTCTGGAAACAGAGAATTTCCAGTTATATGCTGCTGGCGACTATACTTACAAAATCGTGAATGGTGTCGTGACCTCGATGGCCATACAGATTCCTGACGACAACAACGACAAGGTGGTCTACAATCAGATTTTGAATGCACTGGCTAAGAGCAACTCGATTAAAGATACCCACAACACAGGCGGTAACTATTATCTCTATGCTAACTTCCAGATTCAGTTCGACGATTTCGAAGGCTATGAGAAATTGACGTTTTCGGCTATAGAAGAATAATCCGAACTTATCATACATTCCATCATTGCCTCGCTCTTTGTAGCGAGGCTTTTTTGTGTTATACAATCAAATATAGGAGTTTGGTATAATTAATATATTGTATTTAAAACCAGACATTATGTTAATACTATTAAAATTGGCTCAAATTATTAACAAAAGTCATTAAGATTTTTAAGAAATCAGCTATCTTTGCACCAGCAATTGAAAAGAATATGAAGAAAAGTACGATTTGGATTATAGCAACGATCATGGGCCTCTCGTTTTTAGGCCTTCTGTTCTTGCAGCTCTCCTACATCGAGCAAATGGCGAAGATGAAGAAGGAGCAGTTTGACGAATCGGTGTACCGCAGCCTCTATCAGGCTTCCCGCAATCTGGAGATGAATGAGACACGGCGCTATCTGGAGAAGGATATCAAAGATACGGAGCGTCGCGCCTATACTCAGGATACAATGACGGTCGACGGTCTGAATGGTACGGTCAAGCAGTCGCACGAGTTCTCCGTCTCTGCCGACGATGGTACAGCCTATTATAGTTTTGAGGCAAAGACCTTTGCCGTTAAGCCCGCCAGTGTGCCCAAGGCAATGATCATGCGCACCGACAAAAGCAGTCTCATCGAGGCTTCGAAGTCGTTGCAGGAGATTGTCCGCAACCGTTATGTCTATCAGAAAGCCTTGCTCGACGAAGTGGTGTATAACATCCTATATACAGCCTCCGACAAGCCTCTGAAGGAACGTATCAACTTCCGATTGCTTGATCGCGACATCAAGGTGGAACTGCTCAACAACGGTATCAACATTCCGTATCATTTCACCGTTGAAACGAGCGATGGGCGTGAGGTGTATCGTTGCCCTGACTTCACCGACGAGGGTAGGGAGCATATCTATACGCAGGACCTGTTCCACAATGATCCCTCACCGAAAATGGGTGTTGTGAAGATCCATTTCCCCGACATGAACTCCTACATTTTCTCGAGTGTGCGGTTTATGATTCCGTCGATGATCTTCACGGTCGTGCTGCTGATTACCTTCGTGTTCACGATTGTGGTTATCTTCCGTCAGAAGCGCTATTCGGAGATCAAGAACGACTTCATCAACAATATGACGCACGAGTTGAAAACCCCGATATCGAGCATCTCTCTGGCAGCTCAGATGCTGAACGACGATAGCGTCGAAAAGTCGCCCTCCATGCTCAAGCATCTTGGCGGTATCATCAACGACGAGTCCAAGCGCCTCCGTTTCCTCGTGGAGAAGGTGCTGCAGATGTCGATGTTCGACCGTAAGACTGCCTCGTTCAAGAAAAAGGAACTCGACCTGAACGAACTCCTCGAAAATATCGCCTCCAGTTTCTCCCTGCGTGTGGAGCATACGGGCGGTATGATCTATACGGAGATAGAAGCTGTCGATTCAGCCATATATGTCGATGAGGTACATTTCCAGAATGCCATCACCAACCTGATGGACAACGCGGTGAAATACCGCAAGCCCGATGAGCCGCTCGACCTCTATATCCGCACTTGGAACGAGAAGGACCATCTCTGTTTCAGCATCCGCGATACAGGCCTGGGCATTAAGAAGGAGAATGTGAAGAAGATCTTCGACAAGTTCTACCGTGTTCATACGGGTAACGTGCACGATGTCAAAGGCTTCGGACTCGGTCTGGCCTACGTCAAGAAGATCATCAACCTCCACGAGGGCGAGATCAAGTGCGAGAGTGAACTCGGTAAGGGTACGACATTTACGATTACCCTTCCTATCCTACGAGAAGATACGAATTAAACAATATTGTTAAACTATAAAAGATTAAGATTATGGACGAGAAATTGAAGATTTTGCTTTGCGAGGACGATGAGAACCTCGGAATGTTGCTCCGTGAGTATTTGCAGGCTAAGGGCTTCACAACAGAGCTCTGCGCCGATGGTGAGCTGGGCTACAAGGCCTTCCTGAAGACCAAGTTCGACATCTGTGTGCTCGATGTGATGATGCCAAAGAAGGACGGCTTCACGCTGGCCAAGGAGATCCGCAATTCTAATCAGGAAATCCCCATTATCTTCCTGACTGCCAAGACGCTGAAGGAAGATATCCTCGAAGGCTTTAAGATCGGTGCCGACGACTATATCACCAAACCCTTCTCAATGGAGGAACTCGTGTTCCGTATTGAGGCCATCATCCGTCGTACGAAGGGCAAGAAAAACAAGGAGAGCACCGTCTACCGTATCGGACAGTTCACATTCGATACACAGAAGCAGCTGCTCTGCTTAGGCGACGAACAGCGTAAGCTCACTACCAAGGAGAACGAACTGCTGGCCCTGTTGTGCAGCCATGCCAACGAGATCCTGCAGCGCGACTTCGCCCTGAAGACTATCTGGATCGACGACAACTACTTCAATGCCCGCTCAATGGATGTCTACATCACCAAGTTGCGTAAGCATCTGAAGGACGATCCCCAGATTGAGATTATCAACATCCACGGTAAGGGTTACAAACTAATCACCCCTGAAGAGGAATGAGGTTTTGGAAACAACTCATAGGAGTGGCGCTGGTCATAGCCGGCGCCCTCTTTTTGATTGTCGCTTTTTTAGCTGGCTGGACATCGAGTAATCTGGTGCTGCTTTGGGGGCTCTTTGTCATCCTTATCGGCCTCATTCTGCATGTAAAATACGCAAAAGCAGGTGAAAAGTACTAAAGATTGTTAAATATTAATTGCCTCTTACTGCATACTTTTCACCTCTCAACAAAAATTAGTACCTTTGCACCCGCTTTTCGAAGCACATTATTAATTTTTATTTTATTTAAAAGTATGAATCAATACGAAACCGTTTTCATTTTGACTCCCGTTTTGTCTGATGACCAGACAAAGGAAACGGCCGCAAAGTTCAAGAAAGTCCTCACCGATAAGGGTGCAGAGATTATCAGCGAAGAGGCCTGGGGATTGAAGAAGATGGCTTATGCTATTCAGAAGAAATCTACAGGTTTCTACTTCCTCGTAGAGTTCAAGGCTGAGCCAGAAGTGATCAAGACATTGGAAACAGCTTTCCGTCGTGACGAGAAAGTGATCCGTTTCCAGATAGTTAAACTCGACAAGTATGCTGTGGAGTACGCTGAGAAGCGTCGCAACAAGCTTGGCGCAAAAACAGAGGAGGCTTAATTATGGCACAGGACACAGAAATCCGTTATCTCAACGCTCCTTCTATCGACACGAAGAAGAAGAAGTACTGCCGCTTCAAGAAGAGTGGTATCAAGTACATCGACTACAAGGACCCCGAGTTCCTTAAGAAGTTCCTCAACGAGCAGGGTAAGATTCTTCCCCGTCGTATCACCGGAACATCTCTGAAGTATCAGCGTCGTGTGGCTCAGGCCGTTAAGCGTGCCAGGACGCAAGTATGGAAATTATTCTGAAAGAAGATATTATCGGTCTGGGTTTCAAGAACGATATCGTGAATGTGAAGTCTGGCTACGGTCGTAACTACCTCATCCCTCAGGGAAAGGGTGTGATTGCTTCACCGATGGCCAAGAAGATTCTGGCAGAGAACCTGAAACAGCAGGCTCACAAGCTGGCTGCCCAGAAGGCTGCTGCTGAGGAGAAGGCTGCTGTGCTCAATGGCGTGGCTCTCGAGATTGCTGCCAAGGTGAGCGCTACTGGTCAGCTCTACGGTTCAGTAGGTGCTGCTCAGGTGGCTGAGGCTCTCGCTCAGCTGGGTAAGGAGGTTGATCGCAAGATCATCACCATGAAGGATGCCAAGAAGCTGGGTGACTACGTGGCTCTCGTTCATTTCCACAAGGAGGTGATTGTTGAGATTCCTGTAAAGGTAGTAGCTGAGAATGCTGCTGAGCTGAAGGCTGCTGCCGATGCTGAGGAGGCTATCCGTGCTGCTGCCGACGCTAAGGCTGCTGCCGCTGCCGCAGAGGCTCAGGAGGCTGCTGACGAGGCTGAGGTTCTCGAGGCTCTCGATGCTGCTCCTGTCGAAGAGGCCGCTCCTGCTCAGGAAGAGGCTGAGGCTCCCGCAGAGGCTTAATCGCGCATTTAAATCAATAAACAATTAATAATTAATCACTGCTGTAAGGCATCATTATTTATTATGACAACAGTGTCCCGAGGGTTTCCACCTTCGGGATTTTTTGTTAAATATTACAATAATTCTGCAGAATCTGAGCCATTATTTCGCTATCTGTGCTTTTTTTATTACCTTTGCAATCTACATAACTATGGCTTGGAAACTGAAATATCGTTGTACGGCCTGCGGTTACGAGGCTGAGGTGTACGAGGGGCGGGGCCTCTTCCGTCAGCAGATCACACCCATGTCATGTCCTGACTGTAAGACTATTCAGAACATTGTGGTCGGAGGCATCATCGCCGATGTGGCTCCTTCCTATCGGAGCGAGGTTGGCAGACTGTGTCTCAACTGTGGCAGCGACAACATCCGAATCTGGGATAGACATACTTGTCCCAAATGCCAAGGCCAGATGGAGGCGACAGGTGAGAAAGAGTTTTGGACATAACTGATAACATCAATTTATGAAAGCTAATCGTTTTGTTTTATTGGCTGTGCTGCTCGTGCTGATGAGCGTTAGTACACAAGCATTCAGTGTTGGTAAATCGTGGACATTAAAATCTCCAGATCAAAAGACGCAGATAAAGGTTGGTACTTTGAACTATTCCATGCTGACTTGGCGTATCGAGCACAATGGCGTGTCTGTATTGAAGCAATCGCGGATCAACATCCTGATAGATGACGTTTTCGATGTCTTCACTAAAGGGGGATTGGGCAAGGTGACCAATCGCCAGCAGGTGAGGACGAAGTTTGCGACACCTTTCTATAAGAAGGCTGAGGTCAAGGACGAGTATAACGCGATGACTGTATCGTTCAAGAATGGTATCAGCATCGAGTTCCGGGTCTACAACGATGGCGCAGCCTATCGTTTTCTGCTTGACCGAAAAATCATGACGGAAGTGACCAGCGAGACTGCGGAGTTTATGTTTGCTGAAGACTATCCTGCCTTTGTACCTTATGTCAACGACAATCGTGGCGGAGAGCGCTATTGCTACAGCTTCGAGTCCTACTACGACGAGCAGCCTCTGTCTTCGATGTTCAGCGACTCGTTGGCCATCACACCATTGGCCGTCTGTCTGCCTAATGGCTTGAAGGCCATCGTGATGGATGCTGGTGTAGAGGATTATCCGGGCATGTTCCTCAAGCGGATTGGCGTCAGAGGCCTGAAAGCGGAATTCGCACCTTATCCGTTGGAGCAGGAGATTGGTGGCTTCGACCGTCTGAACCTCGTACCGACCAAGCGGGCCAGCTATATTGCGAAGCTGGATGGACAGCGGACGCTGCCTTGGCGCGCTGTCGTCATCACAGAGAAAGATGCTGACATTTTGAACTGTGATATGGCCCAGCGCCTGGCGCCTGCATGTCGTATTAAGGATACCTCGTGGATCAAGCCTGGAAAGGTAGCTTGGGACTGGTGGAACAACACGAACGTCACAGGCGTCGACTTCAAATCGGGCATGAACACCGACACCTATCTTTATTATATCGACTTCGCTGCCAAGAACAACATCGAATACATCATCATCGACGAAGGTTGGAGCGGCAAGGAGTCGCTGATGGAGAACCTAAGTCCTGAGATTGACCTGAAACGGCTCATTGCCTATGGTCGCGAGAAAGGCGTGGGCATCATCCTCTGGTCTAGTTGGCGCAACCTCATCGGAAGTAATCCCCTGAATGATATCGCTGTCACCGACGCAGTGATGAAGCATTATGCTGATATGGGCGTGAAGGGCTTCAAGGTCGACTTCTTCGATCGCGACGACCAGCAGGTCATTGCTTCGGCCTACAAGATTGCCAAGAGTGCTGCCAAGTATCATCTCTATCTCGACTATCACGGTCTGAAGCCCTTTGGCATCCAGCGTGCCTATCCGAATATCTTCAATTTCGAAGGCGTGAAGGGATTGGAGAATTCTAAATGGGAGCCGAGAGCAGGTGACGGACCTTTGCACAATCAGCCCCGATATGATGTCACAGCGCCTTATCTGCGCATGCTGGCAGGACCGATGGACTATACCCCAGGTTCCATGACGAATGCTATGAAGAACAACTTCTTTGGCAACAACGACCACCAGATGAGCCAAGGAACCCGCGTTCATCAGATGGCGATGTATACCACCTTTGAGGCTCCGCTTCAGATGCTGGCTGACAGTCCTACGCGATATATGCAGAATCAGGAGTGTACCGACTTCATCGCCCAGGTGCCCACTACCTTCGACGAGACCATCGCCCTCGACGGACAGTTGGGTGAGTACACCGTCATAGCCCGTCGTAAGGGTTCTACATGGTATCTGGCAGCGATGACCGACTGGACGCCTCGCGATCTGACCATCGATCTTGACTTCCTTGCTGCAGGTCAGTATCAGGCTGACATCTTCGCCGACGGTGTGAACGCCCTGAAGGATGCCACCGACTACAAGTATACCCGTCAGACCGTCACCAGCAGCACTCGTCTGCCCATCCATCTGAGCAGCGGTGGTGGCTGGACGGCCATCATCAAAGCCTCGAAATAAATAGTCGCCATCAGATCAATTTTTATTACTTTATGAGATTACCATTTCATATTGTACAATTGCTGAAAGAGAAATCAGGAAGTGATTTACGACAACCTTCTGATTGTGAATTCCTGTCACTCGACATTGAAAGCAAGACAGGTGTCCATATCGGTGCTACAACGCTGAAGCGACTTGTGGGTTTTGCTCAGGACGAACGTATGCCACATACCAGTACCCTTGATGCTCTTGCCCGCTATCTGGGCTATCTACATTGGGAAGAACTGTCGCAGATAGAGGATAAGGGGAACTCCGACTTTGACACTTCTGATGAAGAAGTCCGTTCTGCTGACTTGCAACCTGATGCTAATATCGAAATCACCTATCTACCAGACAGAATGGTGAGGATGCAGTATCTTGGGAAACAGCATTATCGGGTCGTGGAGAGTCTGAATAGCAAACTTCAGGTGGGGGACGAGATCGAAATTCTGAATTTTGTGCTTCATCATCCTCTGTTGGTGCTCAATGTCTGGCGCAATGGAGAATCTTTGGGACAGTTTACAGCTGGTCGAGTTTCTGGCCTCTCTTCTATAAGAATTTTTTAATATTTAAAGCGGTAGCAAATTATTCACTTTTCACTATTCACTTTTCACTTCCATTATGGAGTCGTCGCAGTTCTCATACAGCCAGTCCCGTTTCGAGACTATTGAACAGATAGACACACGTGGAGCTACCTGTGACACCTTCCGTGTGAAGCTCTATGGCAAACTGCATTTCCTGAAGCGCTTGAAAGCAGGTCTTGCAGGTGATATCCGCTACCAGGAAGCTCTTCGGAAAGAGTTTGAGACGGGCTATCGTCTGGAGCATCCCAACTTGGTGCGCTATATCTCGCTCGATAGCGATAGCATCTTGATGGAGTATGTCGATGGGCAGAGTCTATCACAGTGCTTAGCCACTGATCCCGACTATTTCAGCAAACGGAAGAATGCAGACAAGTTCGTCCGTCAGTTGCTGGATGCTGTCAGTTATCTCCATAGCCATCAGGTGCTCCATCTTGACCTGAAGCCAGACAATATCCTCCTTACCCGTATCAATGGCGATGTCAAGCTCATCGATCTTGGTTGCTGTTATACCGATTCCTTCCCTGATACCACAGGCCATACCGATTCCTTCGCTGCTCCAGAGCAAATGACGGGTGGGGTGGTGGACGTCCGCACCGACATCTATGCCATTGGCAAAATCCTCGAATGTCTTCCAGACCATACTATATATAATAAGGTAATAGCCCGCTGTACTGCAGAAGATCCATCAGACCGCTATCAGTCGGTAGAGGAAATCCTGCGTGATGTCAGTCGCAGAAAACACTATTGGCCTGTAGTGGCAGTTCTTTTGTCTATATGCGTTGTTCTGGCTGTTGCCATCGCGTTGAATCACGGGGACAGGATTCCCATAGACGAACCTACCCGTAGTCTTTCGCGTGATTCAGACATACAGTCGGATCATGGACTTGTCCCCGTAATTCAGGCCCAATCCAAGGATACGTTCCAGCAGACACTACCTGTCAATGCCCCTACACAACAACCGTCAAAGAAAGATGAGCGGACCCAACTGAATGAGGAACTGGACCACTTGATAGATAAGGCCTATCGCTCCACCATTGCCACTTTCTGCGATTCCATTTTTCCGCCTCCAATACCTTCTGCTGGTAATGCCTGGGCTGATGTCTCCACAGAGTTCCACAACCAGACCGTTCAAATAGGCGACCGCCTGACAGAGAAATATCCCGACATTCCCGAAAGCACTATTCGTCAGGAGGTAGAGCAACGGTTCCAAAGCCTTGTCTCCTATGTTTTCAACCAAATGCGCCAAAACGGTCAGCGATAGACCATTTTGCGGACGTCCGCAATATGCTCATATGTCGTGGCATCTATTAAGTGTAAAACGTACAGATAATGACGATAAATGATGAAAAAAACGGTACGAAGAGGTTAAAATTAAGAAAAAAGAGCTACTTTTGAAAAAAATACGGCTCACGATGAACGTCGTATCAGAATAAATCATTATCTTTGCAGCGTTAAACAATAGTTATATGTCCTATACAAAAGAACCTATAATAATTAATAACCCATCCAATGAGTTGTTGGAGGTGGTTAAAAATCTGAAGGAACGTAAGCGCTCCAAGTTGGAGGAATTACGTAAAATGAAGCCTGAAGATTTCTCTTGTAGGATTATTTTGAAATGAACTATTCTTTTTCCATCACAACAAAAAAGGGTGACGAATATCGCATCATGCTTATTGATGCAGATATATCCATGCTTGCAAAAGAAGTACGAGACATTATATTAATAAACAACCTGGATATTTCCGAAATCATGATCGATAGGATAAGTGGGGGAGAAAGCACGGCACAAGAAGTCCTGCATGCTATCTCAGGAAAAGTAGCCGATTTATTTGCTATCAATACGGATCTGATTATTTATTATTCATGTGATGACATGAATCCAATACCTTCAAGAAACACTAAAGGAGCCAATAAGAATCTTTCTGTTCAGGAATATCGAAGCAGATTATTTTCATATATGTTTGATTCTTATATGGAAAGTCATCAGGTATCAGGATTCTCCAATACACCTATTGTAATTAACGGTGATGGATACAAACAATTCATGCATCTTATTGCTCGTGATAAACATCAAGCTTTTGTTGATATTATAAAGGATGATGTATTAGAAGGATGGGGAAAATAAGGGAAAAGAATCCTTAATACCGACATTCTATAGAAAAAAAGTGAAATGGAAGAAATGGTCACGCTGTTTCTTCCATTTTTCGTCTTTACTTCGTACATTTGCAAACAAAAGTAATTAAAATGAGTGTCAAAACCACAAATAATGATGATAAATGAAGAAAAAATCGATATGAAGTGGCTAAATTCAAGAAAAAAGAACTGTTTTTGCAAAAAAACAGCTCACAGTGTTTGTTGTTTGCAAATTATTTCTTATATTTGCAACGTTGCAGAAGGACTGCGGCAAACAATGAAGGAAGCGTATAGCTTTCATCTGTACCGAAAAGTCTGGTAAACTTTCAACGTAAAGCAGATGTGGAGTGAACACGTTCCCTCCTTGGTAGGAATAGTATTAGTGTAGCCATAATTGGCTCACATCCTATATATCCTCCAAGGGTGTGGGCTGTTTCTTTTATCTCTTTACAGGTTTTACCAGAGCCTTCGGTAGGATAGCGAAAGGCTCACACTTCTTTTGTCTTATTTAATTATTAATTATTAAACTAAAAACAATTTCTATGATTGATTTACTAATTGACGCACTTAAAGAAATTACAAGTGATTATGTTGAATACGTGAACTCCGCAGGAGTCAAATGTAAACATCTAGAGCGGATATTCGCTTATGAGTTGTATCGTCAGTGGGCTAACAAGTTAGAAGATCCCATATATAATCCAGAGAAACTTATACTACATGGTGAAATAATAAAAGGATTTGAGAATCAGACTAGGAGGTATCCTGATTTTGTTTTACATGGTTCACAAGGTGATTATGAACATCAAGAGATAGTATGTGAGATTAAACGCAATAAGAATTTAAGTAAGAAATCGTATATAGCAGATTTGAATAAGATTTCAGAATTTTTCAATAGTGATAAAACTTTTGCTCATCCATTCAAACATGGTGTTTTTATTCTTGTAGGTGGAAATATGAATAGTATTCGGAGCTTGTCGAGAAAACTACCTAATAAAATCGTTAAAAATGCGGATAAGATCTTTATTATCTCCCACAGAGGAAATGAAACATTTAATCCTGAAGAAGATGTTAAGAGATTAGATTCAATAATTTTATAATTTAATAACAAACAATATGAAGAAAATACTATTAATTTCAGTGTTATTACATTTATGTGTTTTAATTAGTGCACAATCAAAAGGTGATCCGTATCGCCGTAATTCTTTATGTTCATTCTTTATTACTGATGTTGGTAAAATTGATATCAATTCATTAAGGACTGTAGATTTTGCATGTCAAAAATATGCAGTTCCAACAAAATATGATTCCCATGATATTGGTATTGATAGAACTGTAGAAGTGCGAAAGATTGAACTTAAAGGAAAGAATAAGCCGAAACAAGGTTTTTTTGAAAAAATGGGTAGAACTTTGGCTAAGGCTCAAGGCCTTGATTATGATGCAGAATTAGCTAAAACAAAAGCAGGTATGAAAGAAAGTCTTAGAGAGGCATCAGATCAGCAAGAGTTGATAGATCAATTACCCAATCGACTTACCCAGTTCTTAGAAGACCACAGAATTGCAAATATATTATTAGCAAGGTGGTTTAATGCGTCAAATATTCAAGAAGACGGGTCTTATTATAATGTAAAACTAATTCAGGATCGTGGTGTTTATAGCGCTTCTGAATTAGAAAAATTACGTGCAAAGGAGTCTGTTAGAGGCCGTGCGATTTTAGCAGATGCAGGTATGGAGTTGTTATCTCATACATATGTTTCATTTACGTATTTCGATTATTTGACTTCCCAAGATATTAATAAGGGAAATAAGAAAGTAAGTGCTAAACTGTTCGGAACCGAATCAAAATTAGGAAGTTTGGCACAGAAAGAATATGATGATAGAATACAGAATGTTTCTGGTTTTGATGTTAAAGCAACTACCTATTTGTTTAGATTAAAATGGAATAAAGATTTGGAAGACTTGTTTATTGCAAAATATTATAATGCTCCCGTTTCTGATTTATTAAATAGTGATGATTTTGAGATGGAATACGTTGGATTTCAACATAGCCCATCGGTAAAATACGAAGAGAGGACAGGAAAAGGAGCGGAAGGTAACTACTTGGTTGCTGGTGAGGCTACTATAAGGGCTATAGATAAATCATTAACCTATCTTCAAAGAAAGTTTGAAGATTTTCGAGTGAAAGCTCCCTTGATAGATGTTGATAAATCAGAAATAACTGCTTTTATTGGCACAAAAGAAGGTGTTGAACCGTCATCTGTATTTGAGGTTTTAGAACGAACTTATAACGAGAAAAAGAATCGCTATGACTATAAGAAAGTAACTACTTTAAAGATTGATAAAAAGAAACCAATCTTTGATAATGAATATGTTTTGGGACAAGAAGAGGAGCCTGTAGGAAAGACTTATTTTAAGGGAGATGATGCAAAACTCGCACCAGGTATGTTAATTCGACAAATCAAGTGAAATATGAAGAAATCAGTTCTGTTAATGATGATGGTTTTATTAGCCATATCATTTGTTTCTGCCAAAGACAAGGTGGATGATAGTCGGTATGAGATTGAGATGGCAGAGGTTGGTGAACCAGGTACTTTAGTTGTTAAAGTATGGTCTTACAACAAAAAGCCTCAGGTAAGTGATGATGTCGCAAAAATGAATGCGATAAAAGGCGTATTATTTAAGGGCGTATCAGATTCTGGTCGTATGAAAGGGCGCAAGGCCTTAGTAGAAGATGGTTATGAGAATCATAAGGATTACTTTGACGATTTCTTTGGAGATGCAAAGTACGCCAAATATTCTCGTGTTGCCTTGAATAGTTATGTAGAGCAGAATAGTTTGATAAAAGTAGGCAAACTCTATAAAATTGGTAAGATAGTAGTAATATCTTATAATGATTTGCGTAAGCAATTAGAAACTGATAAGGTTATAAAGGGACTTAATAGCGGATTTTGAGTATGAAAAGATTTTCTATTATATTGTTTGGGCTTGGTTTGTCATTGATGGCATTCTCACAGGCTAAGAAGCCAACTTTAATGGTTGTGCCAAGTGATTTGTATTGTAATCAACACGGATATATGCTTTCTTTTAATAATCAAGGAACAACTGAAATGGTTCCTGATTATAAAAAAGCGTTACAGAATGACCCACAATTATTGACAGGTATAACTGTTATTGGACAGATGATGGCTGATCGTGGTTTTCCATTGAAACTGATGGAGCAGGAATTAAAAAGTTTGAATCAGGAAAGTGCTGAAGACGCTTTGTTGACTTCAAAGTCTGGTGCTGATGTGGCAGAATCACCTGTTGACCGTCTTAAAAAGACCTCAAAAAGTGACATCATCTTACAAGTGACATGGTTGGTGAACAGAACGGGACCAAAATATTCTTTGACATTCAATCTTCAAGGAATAGATGCTTATACAAATAAACAGATTGCTGCTTGTCAGGGTACTGGTGATCCGACTTTTTCCGCAGAACTTCCCGTACTTATAGAAGAATCTATTGCCAATCATCTTGAAACTTTCACAACTCAGTTGCAAAACCATTTTGATGATATGTTCGAGAATGGACGAGAGATTACGTTAAGAGTAAAGAAATGGGATGATTCAGAGTATGACTTGGAGTCAGAGTTTAATGGCACGGAGTTAAGTGACATTATTGAAGATTGGGTTTCTGCCAATACGGTGAAAGGGCGTTTTAATACTACGGATGCTACAGAGAACTTTATGTATTTTGAGCAGGTTCGCATCCCTCTGTTTGATGAAAACCAACGTGCAATGGATGCAAGACGTTGGACTCGTGGACTTATTAACAAATTGAAGACGCTTGGTGTTCCTGCAAAACTGATGATGAAAGGACTGGGGCAAGCTACTATTGTTATAGGAGGGAAGTAGATGAGAAAGTTCCAATGTCTAATTGTGGCATTGATGTGCTTCGGTGCATCAATGGCACAGATTCAGATTACGCCATATATTGATGATGGTAATTGCTCAGCAATGCCAGATGGTATTTGTGAGATTCTTACTCAGAAGTTAAACAATATTATCTCCCAAAATGGAATTCAGAGTCAGATGGGGCAATCCCGCTTTATACTAACCTGTAATGTTACGGAAGAGTCGAAGAATGTTTTATCCACATCTCCGACACAGATAGCATACGTTTTAGATATCCATCTTTATTTGGGAGATGGAGAAACTGGAACAAAATTCATAAGTCAGTCTTTCCGTACTAAAGGCGTTGGGAATACAGAAGAGAAGGCGTATCGAAATGCTGTTAAGAATATGCAAAGTAAATCACAGCAAATGACTGAATTTGTTGGAAAAGGGAGTGCGAGGATAATTGAGTATTATGAAAAGAATAAAGAGCAAATATTGTCTTCTGTCCGTGCCGGTATCACTGGCAAGAATCTTGAACAAGCAGCTTATGAGTTGTGTCTTATACCTCAGGAATGTTCCTATTATAATGATGTGCAAACGCTTTTAGGTAAAGTTAATGGCAAGATGGTAGACAACAAATCGTCTGACTTATTTCTTCAGGCCAAATCGGTTTGGGCATCAGAACAAAATGAATCAACGGCTAATCAAGTCGCTGACTTAATAACTCAGATTGATGCAAATGCTAGTTGCTATGCTGAAGCTCATAAATTTATGCAATCTGTAACAGAGCGGATGGAACAACTGAACAATAGAGAGTGGGCTGCACATCAACGTCAATTGGCTCATGAACGGGAGATGGAAATGGTTCGTGAAAACAATCGTAGTACTGAAACCCAAATGAGGATAAAGGCTCAGAGAGATACACATCTTGCAACGATTAAAGCTGTTAGAGATGTTGCTGTTGAGTATGCTAAACGTCGTCCAAGGGTAGTCTATCATGTTCATGGCTGGTATTAATTTAAATATCAAATCATGAGGATAATCCTCACATAAGCCTTTTGTGGTGCTGTTCGGGAGAATAGCACCACTACAATATCAAAAGACTTGGTAAACCTCACGGAGTGTGTTGACTTCTATTCTGTATATTTTGATTGCACAAAAGTACTTAATTTGTGCGAAATATGAAAGAAAAATAGATGATAATATAGTATTGTCGAGATTTTTTTATAAATTTGCCCTCAATATTCACTTAAAACAAGTATAACGTATAAGATATTATTATAATTGTATGGTGAAGGTCATTGGCCAGACTTAACCCCTATTTGGAATTTGCTCAAATCATTGTTCGTATCATAATAGATAAGAAGATTGAACCTCAAAGATGGCTGAGTTGCCAAGCAACCAAAAGCGTTTTTACAATAGCATCGGCTTAATTAAAATGCCTGTCACTTGGTCAGACAAAAACCATAATGAGTTTGAGGTATATGCCAAGGGCCATCTGGAAATGGGTGGCTTCGTGAATCTGATGGAAAGGGTGGAGTATATAGGGAAGGAGATTGTATATAAACAAGGGAATGGACAGTGATCAATTATGGATGGACGGTTTTGGCTTCGTATATTCGGCAGACGGGAAACGGCTGCTGAGAGGGGCTAACGTGGAAGGGGCGTATTGGATTCCAGAAGGAGTGGAGGATATAGAGCCTGGGGCCTTGTTGGGCTGTAAGATAGGTACGCTTCATGTTCCTTGGACAGCTCATGTGCATGAATATGATCAGTTGGAGTTTAGCAAGGATCCGGAAGAAAATGAGGAACTGATGCCTCCTGTTTATTTCTGGACGAAAGAGTATGCTAATCGTGATGAGGAAACATGGGCATTCGAGGATGATGGGGAGTATCGTGTTGATGAGCATGGGATTGGTTATAGCCTTGATGGCCATAGGCTGTTGTTCGCTCGGTATACTTTCAACGATTCTGAATATCAGGTGCCTGATGGGGTGGTGACCATCTGCTCGATGGCTTTTGCTACTTGTCGCCATTTCGTCACGCTCGTCATCCCTCGCTCAGTGCGTCTGATAGGTGACTTTGTCTTTGGGCCAGGTGGAGGAAAGATTGTTATAAGGTAATCATATTCAGAAAAAAGCCCTTAAAGTTTGGAACATTAGCAAATTATTTCTATCTTTGCAGTGCCATTTGTTATTTTATTGCTGAATTGGGAAAGTAAATCTTAAAATCAATAATCTGCATCGAATAATAACTATATAGATGGTATGGAAGGAATTAAGATTGTAGTGGGAGACATCACCACATTGAAAGTGGATGCGATTGTGAATGCGGCCAATCGCTCGCTGTTAGGAGGTGGAGGCGTCGATGGTGCCATTCATCGCGCTGCTGGTATCGGACTGCTCCAGGAGTGCAGGACGTTGGGAGGCTGTGAGACCGGACAGAGCAAGATGACCGATGCCTATAACCTGCCTTGTAAGAAGGTGATCCATACCGTAGGCCCAGTTTGGTATGGCGGTGGGAATCATGAGCGCGAATTGCTGGCCTCCTGCTACGATACGGCCATGCGACTGGCTGAGGAGCACCATCTGCAGAGCATCGCCTTCTCTTGCATCAGCACGGGTGTCTATGGCTTCCCAAAAGCAGAGGCGGCCCGTATTGCCACCCGTGTCCTGACGGAGCATCTGCAGAACGGCTACCAAGGCGAAATCATCGTCTGCTGCTTCACGGAATCCGACGCCAAATTCTATCAGCTATAGAACCGTTGATAGCAGCAGTTTTTCTATTCTCTACCACAGATAGTCCTCGACGTAATCGCTGAACTCGATGGGCTGTTGCCAGCCGAAGAAATTTAGTTTGTTGTCTTATGAAAATCTAATGGAATGGATATGAGGAAACGGCATCCTTCCGAATACGTGGAATCCAATTTTACCTCTCCACCTAGCGACCTTATCAGGCGCTGACAGATGGGAAGACCTAAGCCGTTGTAAAGATAGATCCGGAAGTCATGATGACCTCCGGATCTCTTTATAATAGGATAGGGGGATTAGTCCTCCCAGTTCTCCTGAGTCTTGCGGACGTAGGTCTTGTAGCGCAGCTGGGCCATCTTCTGGGCCTCGGCGAAGAGTTCCTCGGCCTCGTTGGGATAAGCCTTCTTCACTGACAGGTAGCGAACCTCGCCCAGCAGGAAGTCGTGGAAGTTAGCCCAGTTC
>CACWSX010000049.1 GCA_902763615.1 uncultured Prevotellaceae bacterium
CCTGGTGTCTCTTCCATCGATGTTATTTACTTACGCCCACCCACTCCTGGGCAGACTTTATCGGTGCAAAGATAGGAAATAATTCTGAACTACCAAACAATTTTTAGGAAAAATTCGCATTTTAGGCGAAAAAAATTGATTTTCGGGCAAAAAATCCCTATTATTAGGCAGTTATAGGCATTATTTTGCATCTTTAACATTATTTATTTATTTGCAGAGTTTACACCCTGTGCATTTGTTGAGCTCACCACGGAAACGCTTTTCCACCAAGTAGTGGAGGCGGTCGCGAAGAGGTTCGAGTTGCATATGGTCGATGACCTCGTTGATGAAAGCATTTTGCAGCAAGAGTTTGGCCTCGTCGAGGGAGATGCCTCTCTGGCGCATATAGAAGAGGGCCGCATCGTTGAGTTGGCCAACGGTAGAACCGTGAGCGCACTTCACGTCATCGGCGTAGATCTCCAGCATGGGCTGGGTGTACATACGGGCCTCTTTGGTAGCCGTCAGGTTCTGGTTCGTCATCTGCGAAGAGGTCTTCTGGGCACCGTGCTCCACGAGCACACGACCTGCGAAGGCCCCTACGGCCTTATCGTCGAGCACGTATTTATAAAGCTCGTTCGAGGTGCAATGGGGAGCCTTATGGACAATCAATGTATTGTTGTCGACTTGTTGCTCCTTATCGGCAATCACACAACCATAGCACTGACATTCGGCTCCTTCGCCAGAGAAGGTGAGGTCGAGCTTGTTGCGCGTTGTGCCATTGTGGAGGGTAATGACATTGTGATTTACACGACTGTTGGCCTGCTGGTCGATATAGACATTGCTCACGCGTACATTCTTATAATGTGTTTCCTCGAGACAATAGAGATCGAGTGAGGCATTTTCACCAACATAAGCCTCGATAACCTGTGTAGCAAGGAAGTTACGGTCATCAGCAGCATGATCGCAGAAGAGCATTTTGATCTCCGCACCTTCCTCGAGAATGATGAGCACACGACGGTTCACCATCAGGTCGGTCACAACATGCTGTGCATTCTGAGGTGTCGCTTTCAGGATGTTGATGACCTGAATGGCACGATCGACCCTGACGTTCTTGGGTACATAGACCAGCATGCCGTCCTGCGCCAGCATGGTATTGAGGGCTGTTACTGCATCATCGGATGTCTTGGCCAGACGAGCATAATATTTCTCGATGAAAAGGGGATGATTCCGCAACGAGTCCACAATGACGCCCTCAGGCAAGGAGGGATGGAAATTACTGTAAAACATATCGTTTACAACAAAATAGAGTCTTGTGCTCAGATTCGGCACATCGCAACGGAAAGTCTCGTAGGGGTCGACAGGTATCTGAAGGCGACTGAGATTCACGCCATAGTCAGGAGCAAAAAGCTTCTGAATGTCCGTATACTTATAGCGTTCCACCTTTTTCGAGGGGAAGCCCTGCTTACGGAAGTCCTCGAAAGCCTCATCGCGCACAGCGTTCATCGCCTCGGGCGCATGATCAAAGATCATCTCCCGAGCCTGCTCGTAGAGGTCTATATATTGTTGTTCGCTATTCATTCTTCTCCGATTTCTTCTTTGATCCAATCGTAGCCGTGCTCTTGAATCTGCTTGGCGAGGTCAGGACCACCCGTCTTAACGATACGGCCTTTATAGAGCACATGCACAAACTGAGGTTTGATCATTTCCAACAGACGATCATAGTGGGTAATGACAATGCACGATGTCTCTGGCGTCTGGAGTTTGTTGACACCCTCAGCCACAATACGCATGGCATCGACATCAAGACCGGAATCCGTTTCGTCGAGAATGCTCAGTTTGGGTTCGAGCATCGCCATCTGGAATATCTCGTTGCGTTTCTTCTCACCACCGCTAAAGCCCTCATTCACAGAACGGTTAGCCAGTTTTGAGTCGAGTTCCACAATCTTACGCTTCTCACGTTGCAACTTCAGAAACTCAGCCGCATTCATCGGCTCGAGACCCTGATACTTACGTTTCTCGTTGATGGCAGCTTTCATGAAATTGGTCATCGAGACGCCAGGAATCTCCACAGGATACTGAAACGACAGGAACAAACCTTCGTGCGCCCTGTCCTCAGGCTTCATCTCGAGGAGGTTCTTGCCATTGAAATACGCCTCGCCCTCCGTCACTTCGTAAAGCGGATTACCTACGAGCACAGCACTCAGCGTCGACTTGCCCGAGCCATTGGGTCCCATGATAGCATGCGTCTCGCCATCGTTGATCACAAGGTCGATGCCCTTTAATATCTCTTTCTCGCCTATCTTGGCATGTAAGTTTTTAACTTCTAACATATCTTTATCCTACGGTTCCTTCTAATGATACTGATAACAATTTCTGAGCCTCAACGGCAAACTCCATGGGCAACTTCTGCAGCACTTCCTTGGCGTAGCCGTTGACAATAAGTCCTACAGCCTGTTCTGTAGGGATGCCTCGCTGATTGCAGTAGAAGAGCTGGTCTTCACTAATCTTCGAGGTCGTCGCCTCATGCTCAAAGATGGCGGTATCGTTGTGCACATCCATATAGGGGAAGGTATGGGCACCACAATCAGAGCCTAAGAGCAATGAGTCGCAGGAAGAATAGTTGCGGGCGTTGTCGGCTGTGGCCGCTGCACGCACCAGACCACGATAGCTGTTCTGCGAATGCCCTGCTGAAATACCTTTCGAGATAATCGTCGACTTGGTATTCTTACCAATATGAATCATCTTCGTGCCTGTATCGGCCTCCTGATAGTTGTTGGTCACAGCCACCGAATAGAACTCGGCCTGCGAATTATCACCTCTGAGGATACACGAAGGATACTTCCAAGTGATAGCAGAGCCCGTCTCTACCTGTGTCCAAGAGAGTTTTGAGTCGACACCACGCAGATCGCCACGCTTCGTCACAAGATTCAACACACCACCCTTGCCGTTCTCGTCGCCAGGATACCAGTTCTGAACGGTGGAGTATTTCACCTCTGCCCTATCCTTGACGATGATTTCGACGATGGCCGCATGCAACTGGTTCTCGTCGCGCATCGGTGCTGTACAGCCTTCGAGATAGGAGACATAAGCATCATCGTCAGCGATAATCAGCGTACGCTCAAACTGACCCGTGTTACGGGCATTGATACGGAAATAGCTGCTTAGCTCCATCGGACAGCGCACCCCCTTGGGGATATACACAAACGAACCGTCGCTGAACACAGCCGAGTTGAGGGCAGCAAAGAAATTATCCTTATAAGGCACCACAGAGCCTAAGTACTCACGCACCAGATCCGGATGTTCCTTTATGGCCTCACCGATCGAACAGAAGATGACGCCCTTCTCGCGCAGTTTCTCCTTGAAGGTAGTCTTCACGCTGACAGAGTCCATGATGGCATCGACAGCCGTATTGCCAGAGAGAGCCAGACGCTCCTCAAGGGGGATGCCCAACTTATCGAAGGTCTTCTCCAACTCAGGGTCAATCTCCTGACTCTTGTCTCCTGACTCCTGACTCCTTTTCTTTGCCATCGGATCGGCATAATAACTGATGGCCTGGTAATCAATCTCAGGCACATGCACATGTCCCCATTTGGGTTCTGTCTGCTCCTTCCAATAGCGGAATGCCTTCAAGCGGAACTCAAGCATCCACTCGGGCTCCCCTTTCTTGGCAGAGATGAGCCGAACAATATCCTCGTTCAGCCCCTTTTCTATGATTTCTGTATGTACGTCGGTCGTAAAGCCGAACTCATATTTCTGTTCGGCGATGCGACGTACGAGTTTGTTATCGTCTTTTCCCATATTTGATAGCCAAAATGGTCATATCGTCACTTTGCTCAGCATCGTCCACAAATCGGTGAACGCCTTCTATCATCTGGTTGATAATCGTAGTAGGATCGTTCTTGTCCTCCTTCACCATCGTTTCTGCAATATGAATGATGCGCTGTACGCCAAACAAGACATGATTTGGGTCTTCAGCCTCATTGAGTCCATCTGTATAGAGGAAGATGGTGGTTCCTGGCTCGATGGTCAGCTGCTGCTTTGTGAAGGTCATGTCAGGCATCACGCCAATAGGCAGGTTCGGGTCACATGGAAGCGTACTTACCAGATTTCCGATGAGCATCGCATAATTATGGCCGGCATTACAATATTCCAAAAGGCCTGTAGCGAGATCGAGTACACCCACGAAAAGGGTGACAAACATATTCGTATCGTTGCCCTCGGCCATTGCATTATTGAGCGTCCTGACAATCTCGTCCGGCTCAGCCACATGGGCGGAGATATTACGGAACAAGGATCGTGTGACGGCCATCACCAATGAGGCTGGCACACCTTTTCCTGACACATCGCCAATGCAGAAGAACAGCTTTTCCTTGCGGATAAAGAAGTCGAAAAGATCACCACCTACATCCTTGGCTGGCGTCAGCGAACCATAGATATCAATATCGTCACGCTCTGGATAGGGTGGGAAAGTCTTGGGCAACATCGACATCTGGATATCGTGCGCCACCTTCAACTCGTTCTCAATAGCTGCCTTAGAAGCAGTGGTGTCCTTGAGCTCGTCGATATAATGAGTGAGCGAGTGCTGCATTTCCTCGAAAGAGTCGCGCAACAGGTGAATCTCGTCGTAATGCTTCAATTGAGGCAAAGGAGCATTGAAATTACCTTTCGCAACTTCATTAGCAGAGTCGGCTAGTTGGTTCAACGGCTTGACAGCACGCTTGATGACATACTTTCCCACAAACCATACCACCACCAGACTCAGGAATATCATCAGCAGCAAAGCAGCACCAAAAGCGATACCCATCAAATTGACAGCCAAATTCGGAACAGCCATGCCAATCGACCAGTTGGTATTGGGCACAGGCTCATAGAACAAACAGGCAGAGAATCCTTCCATGTCGAAGAAATCGAGAGAAGAGGGCAGCATGTCGTCGTCTTCACCATAACAACCTTTCTCTCCTGCCACCATCAGTCGGCCAATGTGATCGTCGATGGTGTCGGGAGTTGCCTTGGCCAATTCGAAATAGTTCTTCCTCAGCACATGGTCGCTGTCTGGATGGGCAATATATGTGCCATCGCCGTCGATGATGAAATTAAGCATGAACAAGCGCCATTTCCTGTCTTCCCAAAGCACCGACTCAACATCATCCGAGGTATCGTTATCTGTTTCAACATAGAAATTGAAGCGCTGGCCTTTGTGATTCATGCCCTGTATCTTCTTGCCGTTGAACCAGTTGAGCGACATATCGGCTCCAAGAATAGCAACCGTCCTACCCTGCTTGTCATGAATGGGCACCATGTATGAGACCTGAGGCCGCAGTGTGTCGCCTCCCTCGAAGAAAGGCTTCGACCAATAGCAGCTGTCGGCCTCTAATGCCTCTGTGAACCACTCTGCTTTCAAGTAGTCATGACTGGCATCACCGACAATACGTTCCTTAATCTGACCATCATCATCCCTATAGGCATAAGGACAGAACCACTGACCTTTCTTCGGATAGTAGCCATCGATGAAACTGACACCACAACTGCGGATTAGTGGATTTTGGGCTACGATGCGGTTCATGATGAGCGTCATCTTATCGGGCTGATCAAGATGGTCTTCAATCTCATAGACATGATTGACAGCACCACAAGAAACTTCGGAAAGCATCCCGCTTACCTGCTCGTTTGCCTGTCTTAGGTAACTCCTGTAAACGTCTGTTTCCTCTATCACTATGGCATCCTTGGTGGTATCATAGATGAGCCAGGAAACCAAAGCCATCACAATAAACTGGGCGATGCCTGTCCATCGCGCCAGTCTTTTGGCAAAGGAACGTATCTTCTGCTTCTTGGCCATTCTTACAGTTTCTGTTCTACCTCAATCTCAGTGAAGGTCTCGATGATATCGCCGACCTGGATATCGTTGAAGTTAACCAGCGAGATACCGCACTCCAAGCCTGTTGCCACTTCCTTGGCATCGTCCTTATAGCGCTTCAGGGCTTCGATAGGAGCTGTGTGAATCACGATACCATCGCGAATGACACGGGCCTTGTCCTTGTTGTGTACCTTACCGTCAGTCACCAGACCACCGGCCACTGTACCAACCTTCGATATCTTGAATACCTGTTTCACTTCGATCTCACCAGAGACAATCTCCTTCTTTACCTTGTCGAGCATACCCTGCATGGTCTGCTTCACATCATCGATGGCGTCGTAGATAATCGAATAGGTATTGATCTCAACACCTTCTCGCTCAGCAGCACGACGGGCATCGGCAGAAGGACGCACCTGGAAGCCGATGATGATAGCTTCAGATGCCGATGCCAGCATGACATCGTTCTCTGAAATCTGACCCACGGCCTTCGAGATGACATTCACCTGCACCTTCTCGGTAGACAGTTTGATAAACGAATCGCTCAAAGCCTCGATAGATCCGTCGGTATCACCCTTCACGATGATGTTCAACTCATGGAACTCACCCAGAGCAATACGATGAGACAACTCGTCGAGACCCAGTTTAGTTGTGGTGCGCAGGCTCTGCTCACGCTGCAACTGGATACGCTTATTGGCGATTTCACGGGCCTCCTGTTCAGTTTCCATCACATGGAAGGAGTCACCTGCGGTAGGTGCACCGTTCAGACCTAAAATGATAGCGGGCTCTGCAGGACCAGCCTTCTCGATACGTTGGTTACGCTCGTTGAACATAGCTTTGACACGACCCCAGGCCGTACCAGCAATCACCACATCACCAACCTTCAGCGTACCATTCGATACGAGGACGGTAGATACATAGCCACGACCCTTGTCGAGCGATGACTCGATGATAGAACCTGTGGCCTTACGGTTAGGATTAGCTTTCAGGTCGAGCATCTCGGCCTCGAGCAGCACCTTTTCGAGCAGTTCATAGACGCCCTGTCCTTTCTTAGCGCTGATCTCCTGACACTGGTACTTACCACCCCACTCTTCGACCAACAGGTTCATGTTAGCCAAGTCCTCACGAATCTTATCGGGGTTGGCACCTGGCTTATCAATCTTGTTGATAGCGAACACCATCGGCACGTTAGCTGCCTGAGCATGAGCGATGGCCTCCTTGGTGGTAGGCATCACGGAGTCGTCGGCGGCAATGATGATGATGGCGATATCCGTCACCTGGGCACCACGGGCACGCATGGCGGTAAAGGCCTCATGACCAGGGGTATCAAGGAAGGTAATGCTGTGACCATCCTTCAACGTCACGTTATAGGCACCGATGTGCTGAGTGATACCACCTGCCTCACCGGCAATCACATTGGTATTGCGGATATGGTCGAGCAACGAGGTCTTACCATGGTCAACATGACCCATCACCGTTACGATTGGCGCACGAGAGATCAGATCGTTCTCATCGTCCTCCTCTTCCGTAATGGCGTTCTGCACCTCAGCACTCACATATTCAGTAGTAAATCCGAATTCCTCAGCCACAATATTGATGGTTTCCGCATCCAGACGCTGGTTGATGGACACCATAATACCGATGCTCATACAGGTACCAATGACCTGATTCACACCTACGTTCATCATCGTTGCGAGTTCAGAAACGGTCACAAACTCGGTCAGCTTCAACACCTTGCTTTCAGCTGCCTGCGTCTCCATCTCCTCCTGAATGCGCTCAGCGACGGCATCACGCTTCTCACGACGATATTTGGCACCCTTCTTATTTTGGTTCTTTGATGTCAGACGAGCCAATGTCTCCTTTACCTGACGGGCTACGGCCTCATCGTCAACCTCCAAGGGCTTTACAGGACGGTTTTTCTTATTCTTCTTACCACCTTGCTGCTGGTTAGCATTGTCCTGGAAGTTCTGGTTACCACCCTTGTTTTTCTTCTGTTTGCCATTCTTACCATTACCGTTGTCCTGATTGGCTGCAGCCTCGATATCTACGCGCTCTTTTCCACCACGGATACGCTCACGCTTCTTCTTCTCACCATTGCCACCATGCAACTGAGCCTGCTTCTCCTCACGCTCCTTACGACGCTCTTCCTTGCTCTTCTTTTTAGGACGCGTGCTCTGGTTCAGTGAGTCGAGGTCGATCTTGCCAACGACATTGAGGTTTGGCACAGCCTTCTGCTCTGTCTTCAGCTTATATACCTCAGGAGCTTTATCTGACTCTTTATCAGGCGTTTCCTCTGACTGAGGCACTTCCGGTTTCACTTCCGCAACAGGCTCGGGTTTTGGTTCGGGCTTAACTTCAACTTTAGGTTCAGGTTTAACCTCTGCAACCTTCACTTCTTCTATTTCTTTCTTGACCTCTTCTTTCTTAACATCTTCCTTCACCGGACTCACGGCAGCAGTCTTTGGTGCAGGTTTTTCCTCCTTGACAGGCTCTGCAGCCGGTTTAGCGGCAGGCTTCTTGCCATTGAGGCTATCCAGGTCGATCTTACCTAAGGGCGTAAAGGTCTGACGTGTATCTTCCTTCATCTCCACCTTCTGCTCTTTGGGCTTTTGCTTATCCTTTTTCTCCTTCTTGGGGAAAATCATATTGGCCTGTTTCTTCACGTCCTTATCGCCCTTGAACTCCTTGACGAGTGCTTCATACTGCTCATCAGTGATCTTGGTGTTCACATTGGCGTCGTCCTTGATTTCACCCAGGCTTTTCTTATTCTTTAGGTAATCAACTGCCGTTTGAAGACCTATATTAAGCTCAGTTAATACTTTATTTAATCTAACTCCCATCTATTATTCACTTTTGATGTTTCACATCGAGTTCACATTTCACTTCTTACTCAAACTCGGACTTCAATACCTCAATCACATGGTCAACGGTCTCCTCTTCGAGGTCAGCCTTTTCAATGAGCATCTCACGGGGAGCGTTGAGCACAGACTTGGCAGTATCCAGTCCGATCGACTTGATAGAATCGATCACCCACTGATCAATCTCGTCTGCAAACTCATCCAGATAGATATCCTCATCAGCTTCATTCTCGCTTACTACGCGGAAGACATCGATGGTATACTCTGTGAGCATCGAGGCGAGTTTAATGTTCATACCACCACGACCGATGGCCAGCGACACCTCCTCAGGCTGCAGATAAACCTCAGCTTTGTGATTTTCCTGATCAATGGTGATGCTGGAAATCTTGGCAGGGCTCAAAGCACGGGTGATAAACAGCTGTACATTGCTGGAGTAATTGATCACGTCGATGTTCTCATTGCAGAGCTCACGGACGATACCATGCACACGACTACCCTTGACACCCACGCAAGCGCCTACAGGATCGATGCGCTCGTCATAGCTCTCGACAGCCACTTTAGCACGGTCACCTGGCATACGGGCTACACGACGGATGGTGATCAGACCATCGTTAATCTCAGGCACCTCAGCCTCGAGCAGACGCTCCAGGAAGACAGGAGAGGTACGTGAAAGGATAATACGGGGGTTGTTGTTCTCGTTCTGCACCTCCTTGACGATGGCACGAACGGTCTCACCCTTGTGATAGTTGTCGTTGGGGATCTGCTCACCCTTCGGCAGATGAAGCTCATTGCCCTCATCGTCAATCAGCAGCACCTCACGCTTCCAGATCTGGTAAACCTCACCGCTGACCACCTGACCCACACGATCCTTATACTTCTGATACAGAGAGTCATGCTCCAGTTCGAGGATCTTCGAAGCCAGTGTCTGACGGAGGTTCAGGATGGCACGACGGCCGAATTTCTGGAAGTTCACCTCTTCCGACACTTCCTCACCAACCTCATAGTCGGGCTCAATCTTCTGGGCCTCGCTCAGGGCGATTTCCTTGTTCTCATCCTCTACCTCACCGTCTGCTACTACAATACGGTTACGATGAATCTCAAAGTCACCCTTGTCAGGGTTTACGATCACATCAAAGTTCTCATCCGAGCCATAGATTTTTGCGATGACGTTGCGGAAACTTTCCTCCAACACACTCACCAATGTCGTACGGTCGATGTTCTTTGTCTCTTTAAATTCCTGAAAGGTCTCAATCATTGAGGGGCCTTTCGCATCTTTTCTTGTTGCCATTTATTTGATTATTTATTTGAATGTCAGCTGATACTTGGCATACTTCACAGTATCCATCGAATAGGTTTTGTCGACGTCAACCATTACGGGACGCTTTTTGCCCTCAACCGTCTGCTTCTCCTTGACGGTGAGCACAAACTCACGGCCATTGACTTCCTTGAGGATGCCCTGCACCTTCTTACCATCAGCGCCAAGCACCTCGATCTCATCACCAATGTGGTTGATGTATTGCTGTTCTACCTTAAAGGGTTGGCCAATACCAGCACTGCCTACCTCCAATTCGTAATCGCCCAGTTCATCGCCCAGGCGTTCCTGCAGGAAACGGCTCAATGCTGCACAATCCTCAATCCAGACTCCGTCAGCATGGTCAATTTCAATCACAATGCGGTCGTCTGAACCAAACATAATGTCTACCAGGAAGTAGTCGTTGCCCTGCAACCACTCTTCCACTAATGTCTTAATCGTCTCTTTATTAATCATCATCTAACTGTAATAATAATGAAAAAGAGAGGCCCTTGCGGGTCTCTCATTCCACTGAACGGGTGCAAAATTACACATTTTTTCCCATTCCGCCAAATATTTCGCGACTTTTTTACGATAAAGCACTAAATATTTCTAATTTCTTCTGTTTCAACGAGATATTTCCAATCGGTTTCCTGTCGATTTTGATCAGCGACGAGGTTTCTTTGGGCTTCTGAGGCGCCAGCAGTTTCTTGTATGCCTCAGGGTTCTTCAGCAGGCGTTCTGCCTCCTTCAACTGACGATCGAAATTAAGTCCGGCCTCGATGGCGCCTGCCTGATAATAGTAGTGGGCAATGATGTCGCTTTCAAGGATCTGCAGAAGCACGGTTTTGTGCTTCTCAAGGTCGAAGGCTACGTCGTGGTTCAGTTTCTGCTCCAGATTGTCGAAGGCCGTCTTGGCCTCATCGTAATAGCCCTCAAACTTAGCCGTCTTCACCAGCTCCGCAAACTGTTTCTTGCTGACGGGATCGTAGGTGAATCCGCTCTTGATGACACGGGCCTTGAAGGCTTCCCAATCTGTCTCTGTCAGATGGAACTTGGCAGGCTCGGCAATCGTGGGATGCTGAGCGATATAGTCGACTACATAGTCGAACATCACCTCGGTAGAATCCTGACCTGTGGCAGAGAGATAGAAGGCGATGTTGGGGATAGTGTCTGCCTTCACCTCCACATCAGGCTTGATACCACCGCCATCGCGCACCTCGCGGCCTCCTGCAGTATAAAATACTTTGGTCAGCGAGTCTGGGATATGCTCGCGATAACCCGTACTGCCCTGCTTGTAATTGATGGCCTGAATACAGCGTCCGCTGGGGATATAATATTTCGAGGTCGTCACCTTCATGTTCGTATTATAGGGCAGGTCGATGGGGATCTGCACAAGGCCTTTTCCGTATGTACGCGTACCTAATATTACAGCACGGTCCAGATCCTGCAAGGCACCACTGGTAATCTCGCTGGCACTGGCCGACTCGCCATTCACCAGCACAACGATAGGCATAATGGTATCAGCCGGCTCCAGACGGGTTTTGTAAATATGACTGGCTTGTTTCACCTTGCCACGATTGTCGACCACCGTAATACCTTTTGGCACCCAGAGGTTGACGATGTCAACAGCCTCTGACTCAGAGCCACCACCATTATTGCGAAGGTCGAAGATAAGCGAAGTGGCACCCTGTTTCTTCAGGTCGACGAAAGCTCTGCGTACCTCCTTGGCACTCTCCTGAGTAAAGCTGTTGAAGTTGATATAGCCGATGTTACCCTCGCGCATGCCGTAATAAGGCAGCTCTGGCAACTTGATATTCTTACGGGTAATCTTAAACTGCATCTCCTTGGCTGTTGACGGACGGAACACCTTTAACAGAAAACTGGTGCCTGGCTCACCACGCAGATGGCTGCTCACGAAGCTTACTTCCTTATCCGTCATCAGCGTATCGTCGATGCTCAGAATGATATCTCCTTTCTGCAAACCAGCCACAGCGGCAGGCATATCAGCGTATGGCTCGTCGATAACCACACGGTTCAATTTCTGATGCTTGCGGATCAGGGCGCCGATACCGGCATATTTGCCCGTCAGCATCATCCGCAGATTCTTGGTCTCGTCCTGTGCATAATACTCCGTATAAGGATCCAACCGGCGCAACATGGCATTGATACCCGTACCGATCACATCCTTCGGATTCAACGTATCGACATAGAGCAGGTCGAGGTTCTTATAGACATTATTAAAGATATCGAGATGCTTGGCCACCTCGAAATTATGATCTTTCTGTGCCTGCGCCATTGACATGACAGGCAAGAACACTAACAATATGGAAATCAGCTTTTTCATCGCTGCAAAAGTACTCAGAATTATCGAGAGGCGATACTTATAGCCGCTTTTTTAACTATTTTTGTTATATCAGTTTGTCTATTAGCAGATTATTTATTATCTTTGCAGACAAAAAGAAAGGATAAATATATGAAGATTGTAATTTTAGATGGCTATTCTGCTAATCCTGGCGACCTTTCATGGAAGCCATTGGAGCAAATCGGAGCACTCACAGTTTATGACCGTACAAAACCCGAAGAGACCATCGAGCGGGCAAAGGATGCAGAGATCGTTCTGACAAACAAAGTACTGATCAAACGTCCCGAAATCGAGCAACTGCCCAAGTTGAAGTACATTGGTGTGCTGGCAACAGGTTATAACGTGGTCGATGTAGAATCAGCCCGTGAGCACGGCATCATCGTCACCAATGTGCCTGCCTATAGCACAGAGAGTGTCGCACAGATGGTCTTTTCACATCTGCTCACCGTCACCAATCACACGGAGCACTACGCCATCCAGAACCGCGCTGGGAAATGGACGGCCAGTCCTGACTTCTGCTATTGGGACACTACATTAACTGAGCTCGCAGGTAAGACCTTCGGCATCGTAGGGCTTGGCAACATCGGTCAGCGTGTGGCTGCCATCGCCAACGCCTTCGGTATGAACGTCATTGCCTATACCAGCAAGTCAGCTGATAACCTGCCACCATATATCAATAAACGAACGCTCAACGAATTATTGGCAGAATGCGATGTGTTGAGTCTGCACTGCCCGCTGACACCAGAGACCAAGCACCTGATTAACCGTCAGACACTGGGACTGATGAAACCTTCGGCCATCCTCATCAACACAGGTCGCGGCCCGTTAATAAACGATGACGATGTGGCAGAGGCTCTCAACAGCCATCGTTTAAGAGCCTTCTGTGCCGATGTGCTGACAGAGGAACCTCCCAAAAACAATCCGCTTTTGAAATGTGAGAATGCCTATATTACGCCTCATATCGCTTGGGCTTCCAACGAGGCCCGCATCCGCCTCATCGATGTCGCCATCAACAATGTATTGGCATTCATCGAAGGCAAACCTAAGAATGTCGTATAGTCATCCACTCCTTGCGCTCACTTTCTGACATCTTCTCGATAGCATAACGGAGCATGGTGCGAGGCATTTCATGAACATGCTGACGAAGGAAAGCCCTCAACAGGTCCATGCTGACCCGCTTGCCCATCTCACGAAGCATCCAACCTACGGCCTTGTGCATCAGGTCGTGGGGATGGTGCAAGTGAAACTCTGCATAGCGCAAGCACCATGAAGGGTCTCCCATCTGCGAGGTCTTCCAAGAACAGACAATGCTCATGCGTTGTTTCCACAAGCAGGGACTTTGAGCCAGTTCGTCGAGCACCTTTATCTTGTCATCCCTGTCACCAAGATTTGAGGGCAAAAGCAACCAATGTCCCAGAATCTTATGCACAGACAGGTCCACCAGATCCCAATTGTTCGCCTGCTCTGCATATTGCAGATACAGCGTCAGGATCTCATCACGTTTCCTGATGGCCTCAGCATCGTTCTCCAATCGCTTTGTGACCAGTTTCTCAAATTTCGCCACGAGGATCAGAAAACCACAGAGTCTGACCTCATGCCAGCGATTCATCAGCAACTCCGGAACCTCGCTCAAAGGGAAATCAGCCCCTGCCGCCTTGACGACTTCACGCGTCTGTGGCACCTTCAACCCCAGGAACTCATCACCTTCGCCATATTCGCCTGGCCCCGTCTTAAAGAAACCCATAAGAATCCTGCGCTGTTCCTCATTGCGCAGCGATTCCATATAGGTGATAACGTCTTTGGCTGTCATCATATTATTTTTGATACTATCACTCCATATTAACAGAAGGCTCCCACAGGTATTGGCTCATATCCACATGACCATTCGCCTTAAACTTGACACCCTCCTCTTCCAACAAATAGCGATGCCGGCTCCATCCAGGAGCAGTGCGCCCTTCTTGGTTAACGACACGATGGCAAGGTAACAACTCTGCCCCAGGCGTATAACGCAACGTCCTACCAACCATTCTCGAATGACTCGGCCATCCTGCCAAAGCAGCGATCATGCCATAGGTCGTCACCTTGCCACGAGGAATCTGACTGACAATATTCAGCACGTCGTCACGAAACTGCCTGGCCTGTTCTGGCGTCATCCTGTCAGGGTAGTCCTTCATGCACTAACGTTTCCTCTTCGGTTTCGGATCTGGCAGTAAATCCCATAATCCCCAAACATCTTCTTGGCAACTATTTCCCCCGCTCCACCACACTGGTCGGCGATGTACTGCACAAAATCCGCATTGCTTGCCATAGCATTTTGTTTAAAAGCGGTTCTCGATGACGTTCCAATCGACAATCTGCCAAAGGGCTGCGAGGTGGTCTGGGCGACGATTCTGATAGTCCAGATAGTAAGCATGCTCCCAGACATCGAAAGTCAACAGGGGTTTCAGACCTTTCTGAACAGGGTTGGCAGCATTTGTCTCCTGGGTGATCACCAGTTTGCCATCCTTGTCTACAGAGAGCCACACCCAGCCAGAGCCGAAGAGCGTTGCACCTGCCTTTTGGAAGGCCTCCTTGAAAGCATCAAAGGATCCGAAGTCACGAACGATAGCCTCAGCGAGTCTCCCCACAGGCTGATTGTCTGCCTTCGGCGCAGCAAACTGTCCGAAATACAGTTCGTGGTTCAGAATCTGTCCGGCATTATTCAGAATGCCTCCTTGTGCCTTGCACACAATCTCCTCGAGCGTAGCATTTTCAAACCCACTGCCTTCCAACAGACCGTTCAGATTATTCACATAAGTCGCCAGATGCTTCCCATGATGAAAAGCAATCGTTTCACGACTAATCACTGGCTCCAAGGCCTCCGGCGCATACGTCAACGCCATCAATGAAAACTTTCCCATATCTTTCTAATTTTATAACATTGTTTCTGCTTGTTCGTAATAATAGGAATAATAGATACTCTTCTAGTTATTCGTGCACAAAGATACGAAAAGTTTCCGAAAAGTTATGCGAGTGAACACAAAAAAGTATCAAAAATGAATTTTAACGCTTCCAGGCCTTCATCGATTGCAAGAGGACGCTGAGCAAGATGAGGGCGATACCGAGATAGAAGGAGAAATTGATTTCGCGACCTTCGCCAAAGATGAGGAAGGCAAGAATGATGGTGTAACAAGGTTCGAGATTGTATGTCAGATTAACGGTAAAGGCAGAGAGGCGTTTCAGGGCCTGGATCTGTAGCAAATACATGCCAACGGTGCAGAATAGCGCATGGCAGAGCATCAGCCAGAGATTCGTACCCTCGGGAATGACCGCAACAGGCTGTTGGCTGGGAAAGAACCACAGGTATACAGGGATGATGGCAGACACGACAACAAGGCCACCCGACATCTGGTACATCAGTACAGTACGACTGCGTACACCTACGCTGACCTTCTTGTTGCAGATGGCATAAAGGGCACAGACAGCCGACGACACCACACCTATCATAATGCCATAGCGATAGCGGGCATCGAGCGAGAAAATACACATCACACCAGCCACCGTAATCAGTGAAAAAAGGAACTCCCAACCAGAAAAGCGCTTCTTGAAGATCATCGGCTCAAACAAAGCCGTAAAGAATCCTATCAGCGAGAAGCAGATGACGCCAATCGACACGTTCGAGGCCTTGATGCTGCCATAGAACAGAATCCAGTGCAGTCCCAACAAGGCTCCACATCCGCACAACTGCAGGAATTTCCGCCAGCCGACACGAGGCAATCCTGTGAACACCAGCAGAATGCAACTCGTAAAGAGCATGCGATACCACACGATGTCCACTTCGTTGAGCGTGATCAGTCGTCCGAACAGGCCCGTAAAGCCTGCCAGCATCACACTCAGGTGCAACTGGATAAAACCTTTCTTCGTCTCGTTCATTCTGCCTGCAAAGATACAAGGCTGTCAATTCTGTAATTTGACAATGGCATACGAGGTGGCAGGCATATGGACAGTCATGTCGCCAGTCTTCTTGTTATGTCCGATCTTGAAATTGTCGCCAGCCAAAAGTCTGGTCTTCTTGAATTTCACATTAATATTAAATGTGGCATCAGAAGCCTCTGCCTTGGGATTGAGCATCACCAGCACCACATCCTTACCTGCCGCACGGGCATAAACAAAAGGGTATGACGACTCAGAGGACTCTGTGGGGTAGATGGGCACGAACTCGGCATAGTTGGCGAGAGCAGGTTCGCTATGGCGTAAGGCGATGAGTCTTCTGGTCTTGTTAAGCAGTGAGTTGGGATTCTTCTCTTGTGTCAACACATTAGGCGCATCAGGCGCGGGATCCACAGGCAGATAGAGCTTGTCGGCATCGCCAGACGAGAAGCCGAGGTTCTTGTCGTTGCTCCATTGCATGGGTGTACGGGCACCATTACGCGGTTGGTAGGCACCCTCCACCTGCGGCCAGCTTGTAGGTAGTTGCCGCATACCGATTTCGTTGCCATAGTAAAGGAAAGGAACGCCAGGCATTGTAAAGCCGAAGGCATAGATAATCTCCAGTTCTTTATCTGTACGTTTGTTGCCAAGACGGGCATTGTCGTGATTTCCCATCGGCAGGCTGATATAGCCCTTGCCAACGGTCTTCTGGTATTGGTCCATGTAGCTCTTCAGGAAGGCCCTGATTTCGCCCTTACCCTCAGCATCGAAATAGCTGTGCCCTCGGCTCACACCGTTGAGTATGCGCCAATCCTCCTTCTGAAAGAGGTCGTTGTAGCCGTTGAACCAGTGGAAGAAGTCAACGTGGAAACAGTTGTCGAGTGCATCAGCGGGAAACGACCATTCGGCCACCATAAAGCCGCGAGGATATTCCTTTTCCAGCAGTTGACGAATCTCGCGCCAGAAGAGCTTGGTTTCGTTCTCGTTGGTATTATAGAACTGTTCATTGCCTCTCACGCGACGGGTCTTCACCAAAGCCCCAGCCATATCGGCACGGAAACCGTCGGCGCCCATATCCATCCAAAAGCGTAGCACATTCTTCAGGTCCTCACGCATCGCCATCACATCTGGATGATCCGTGGGCAACTGCCACTTCTGCTCAGGATCGGGATTGGCAAAGCCGAAATTGAGGGCAGGCTGACACCAGTAGAAGTTACGCATGAACTGACCATTACGCTGGCCGTATCCCTTTACGAACTGGCCTGCGAACTCCATTGGGGGATCCACCCAGTTGGTCTCAGTCCAGATGTAATAGTTGGAGTATTTGTTTTTCTCCTGCTTCTGCGAGGCCACAAACCAAGGATGATCGATAGCAGTATAGCTAATCACGTAGTCGAAAATAACGTGCATGCCACGCTTATGAGCCTCCTCAAAGAGCCTTTTGGCATCGTCGTTGGTACCGTAGCGGGGGGCGATTTTGTAATAGTCGCGGATGTCATAGCCCGCATCGTTGAAAGGCGAGTCGAAGAACGGGTTGAACCAGATGGCATCCACACCGAGGCTCTTCACGTAATCGAGCTTGCTGATGATACCCTGCAAATCTCCGATACCATCACCGTCGGAATCGCAGAACGTCTGCGGATAAATCTGGTAGAATACGGCATTCTTGGCCCAGTCGGGCATCGTCGGAATCTCATACTTTCCTGTAATGGTCTGAGCCGTCGCGATAAAAGCGCAAGCCGCCAGCCATACTGCTAAAAACGTTTTCTTCATGTTAAGCCTTTATGTAATTAAACCTATTTTGTTGCAAAAGTAAACAAATAATTTGATAATGTAGTCAAAAACGAAGATTTTGTGTATTTATTCTTGTTTGTTTGAAAAATAATTGTACTCTTTGAGTCCGAAGTACTTTTTTTCTGATTTCAGCCAATAAATTTGGCGGAATCGAATTACAAATGTTTCTTTGCAGCGTTATAAATGTTGTTCAAGGGCGCTGAACATAAGTTCAAGGGCGCTGAACATAAGTTCAAGGACGTTGAACACAAGTTCAAGGGCGCTGAACATGAGTTCAAGGTGCGGAAATATAAAAACTATTTCGAGCGCGAAACATTTGTTGGGCAGAAGAGAAACTTTTGTAGGACGTAGAGGGGAAAAAAGAAGGGAAGAAATAATAGATCCCAATCTGGTCTGGACGTATGTTTATGCACTCCATCACTCTCATAATCGCATTAATTGCACGGTTATTCTCATTTTTTGAGAAAAAGCTTCTCAAATCTGAAATAATTGTTGTACCTTTGCTCACGGCTTTGATGTTTGAATTTTACTTTTTGGCGATTGTAAAATTACTCATTTTCAGTGAGTTAACCAAAC
>CACWSX010000050.1 GCA_902763615.1 uncultured Prevotellaceae bacterium
CCTGCCTGAGCAACAAAAATTGCCTGCGCGCGAGGCACCTGTTTCCTAGGCAAAGCCAAAAACGGAGTCGATTCGGAGATAAGTAAAAATAATTAACAAAACCTATTAACAATTAATCAATTTATTAACCATTAAAAAGAAAGGAAAAGTATTATTATCTTTCGACACTGCAAAATTAGGTCGATTTTCAGCAGGTTGTTCCTTTTTCGTATTTTTCTTCTCAGTTTGTTTAGCCAAGAATAAAAATTTTGGCCAAAACTCGGTTTTTTACTCTGAGTTTTGGCCAAAAGAGATAAAAAATCGTCAGAAAAACGCCTAAACAAGAAATCCCCCGCACGATTGTGCGAGGGATTTTCTAAGTCTTAGAATGGCAGGTCATCGGCACTGCCACCTTCGGATGCAGGCTCTTGCGCCGGCGGGAACGGTGATGTAGCCGCATTGGGCTGGTCCTGTGCTGGCGGGAACGGCGCTGCACCGACATTGGCTACAGGGGGTACCTGGCCACGAATGACGTTGTAGGCGCGGATATCGTTGAACCAACGACCATTATATTCGCGGGCATCGATATCGAACTGGATGGTGATATCCTCGCCATTCTGAATATTGAACTGCTTGATACGGTCTTCACCAAAGATATTAAACAAACAACGTCTGGGATACTGGCCAGGAATCTCAATCACATATTCCTGCGTCATCCAAGGGTTGCCACTACGCGCGGAGACACCGCTGCGGGGCTCCATTACAGCAATAATTCTACCTGTTAATTCCATTGTCTAAATGTTTTTATTTGTTGTTTTTTCTTGTTTCGCTCGGCGAAATTACTAAAAATAGTTTGAAACCCGAAAAAATATCGCCTTTTTTTTGTTTATAACAACGTTTTTTTGTAATTTTGTCGTCAAATCAGAAGTAATTAAAAACAAAAAAGCTATCATAATTATGAGATTTACATTATCAAGCTCCGCGCTGAGCAGCAAGCTCTCGGCACTTTCAAAAGTGATTAACAGCAAAAACGCCCTCCCCATATTGGGCGATTTCGTGTTCGACATCGATGGTCAGACGCTTACCCTCACTGCCTCTGACGGTGAAAACACCATGCGCACCTCCCTCGCGCTGACCGACAGCGACAGCAACGGCCGCTTTGCCATCGGCAACCACGATCTGCTGGAAGCTGTGAAGGGTATCTCCGAGCAACCCATCACTTTTGATGCAAACCTGGAGCAAAACATCGTGAAGATCAGCTACCAGAACGGTCTGTTCTCACTGCCCATCGAAAATGCCGACGAGTTCCCCATGGCTCAGCCCATCGGTGACAACGCCTATACCATCACGATGCCCAATATCACATTGGCCGAGAATGTGAACCGCAGCATCTTTGCTACGGCTCAGGATGAACTTCGACCTGTGATGAACGGTATCTACTTCGACCTGACCCCAGACTGTCTAGCAGTCGTGGCTAGCGACGGACATAAGCTGGTGCGCAACAAGATATTCACCATCAAGAGCGACCAGCCTGCAGCCTTCATCCTGCCTAAGAAACCAGCAAACCTGCTGAAAAACCTACTGGGCAAGGACGGTGGCGACGTGTCTATCCGCTTCGACGACCGCAATGCAGAGGTGAACTTCGGTGACGGCAGCATCCAGTGCAGACTCATCGAGGGCAGATATCCGAACTATAATTCCGTGATTCCACAGAACAACCCCAACGAACTGCGTGTCGACCGCCTTGGACTCTTAGCAGCCCTGCGCCGTGTACAGCCCTTCGCTAACGAATCGAGCAATCTGATACGCTTCCATGTGGAGGGTAGCATACTTCAACTGGATGCCGAGGACTATGACTTCTCTAAGACCGCCACAGAGCGCATAAGCTGCGAATACAACGGCAAGGCCATGAGCATCGGATTCAAAGGTTCATCGTTTATCGAGATTCTCAGCAACTTCGATTGTCCCGAAATCATCATCCAACTGGCCGACCCCAGCCGTGCAGGACTGGTGCTGCCCTCAGAGCAACCTGAGAATCAGGACGTGCTGATGCTGATGATGCCAATGCTAATCAACGATTAATTATGAAACTCAATCTGACGAAACCACTGGTCATCTTTGACCTGGAAACTACCGGACTCGATCTGGTGAAGGATCGTATCATACAGATATCCTTTATTAAAGTATACCCCGACGGTAAGGAGGAGAGAGGCAATGAGCTCATCAACCCAGAAAAGCATATTGAGCCCATCATCACACAACTGACAGGTATCAGCGACGAAGACGTGAAAGACAAGCCCACCTTCAAACAGCTAGCCCAACGGCTGAGTGATCAGTTTACGGGTAGCGACTTTGCGGGCTTCAACTCGAACAACTTCGATATCCCCCTGCTAGCTGAGGAGTTCCTGCGCGCAGGCATCGACTTCGACTTCTCGAAATGTAAACTCATCGATGCCTGCTCGATCTTCAGGAAGATGGAACGCCGCAATCTGGCCTCTGCCTATAAGTTCTATTGTGGGCGGAAGATGGAGGAGGACTTCGAGGCCCACCGCGCCGATCAAGATACGGAGGCGACCTACCGCGTGCTGATGGGACAGTTGGACAAATACGCTCCCGGTGCCAACGAAGATCCGGAGAAAGTGCTGGAGAACAACATGCAGGCACTGGCCGACTTCTCGAAGATGAACAAGAACGTAGACTTTGCCGGCCGTATCGTATGGAGCGAAATAAAGGATGCCGACGGCAAGCCTGTGCTCGATGAGAATGGCGAACCCAAGATGATTGAGGTGTTCAACTTCGGAAAATACAAAGGAATGCCCGTCATCGAGGCACTCAAACGCGATCCCGGCTATTATGGATGGATCCTGCAAGGCGATTTCACCTATAACACCAAGCAGGTACTGACACGTATCCGTCTGGCAAGCGCGAAATTTTGAGAACGATGAGGACATTCAGGATCTTAGGATTGCTATTCGCAGTTCATTGTTCACTATTCACCAGTTCCGCCCAGGAACTGCAAATGAAGGTGACGGTGAACCATAGTCAGATACAGGGTACTGAAAACAGCGTGTTCGACAACTTGCAGCAGACACTGGAGCAGTTTATCAACGAGCGCCAGTGGACAGACCTGCAGTTTCAGGAGAACGAGCGGATCCAATGCAACCTGAATATCACCGTATCGAAATACAATCGCGACGAGAACAAGTTTGAATGTACGGCACTTATTCAGGCCAATCGTCCTGTCTACAATGCCAGCTACACGACCACCTTATATAATAATAGGGACGCCAATTTCCACTTCGAATATGCCCAGTTCGACCAACTGAACTATAATGATGAGACCGTCGACAACCAGTTGACTGCCTTAGCAGCCTACTATGCCTACCTCATCATCGGTCTCGACCTCGACAGTTTCTCACCCTTAGGTGGCACTGACGTATTGCAACGCTGTATGCAGCTTGTGAACAATGCGCAGGATCTGGGCTATCCAGGCTGGAAGTCGTTTGAGGACTCACGCAACCGTTTTGCCATCATCAACGACTATCTCGACGAGCAGATGAAACCTTTCCGACAGTTGCAATACGACTACTACCGCAAAGGCCTTGACGAGATGGCAAACAATGTGGAGCGCGGACGCACGGAGATATCCACCGCCCTTGAAGAACAGCTGAAGAAAGCTCATGACAACAAACCACTGAGTCTGTTGCCACAGATCTGGACTGACTACAAGAAAGACGAGTTGGTGAACATCTACAAGGGCAAGGGCACCCAAAAAGAAAAGCAAGCCGTGTATGACCTGCTGAGTGGCATCAATGCCTCGCAAAACCCTTCGTGGGAAAAAATCAACAACTGAACATTATGCTGAAGCATCTCTATATCAAGAACTTCGCACTGATTGACATCCTGGATATAGAACTGTATCCAGGATTCTCTGTCATCACTGGTGAAACAGGAGCCGGCAAGAGCATCGTACTCGGAGCCATCGGACTACTGCTCGGACAACGGGCAGACCTGAAGGCTCTGAAACAGGGGGCTGACCGCTGCGTGATTGAAGCACACTTCGACCTGTCGCGCTACCAAATGGAACCTTTCTTTGCAGAAAACGACATTGAATATGACGCTAACGACTGCATCATCCGTAGAGAGTTGACGGCGGCTGGCAAAAGCCGAGCCTTCATCAACGACACACCGGTGCAGTTGTCGATGCTCAAGGAGCTGGGCGAACGACTCATCGACGTGCACTCGCAACATCAGAACCTGTTGCTCAACAAGCAGGATTTCCAACTGAGCGTGCTTGACATCATTGCCGATGATGCAAAGGAGCTTGCTACCTATAAGAATACCTACGACGCTTACCACCAAGCTGCCAACGAATTGCAAACCCTAAAGGAAGAAATTGAGCGCAACCGTCAAAATGTGGACTTCCTGCAATTCCAGTATCAGGAACTTGAAGGTGCCAATCTGGCAATCGGTGAGCAGGAGGAACTGGAACAGAAGAGCGAAACGATGACTCACGCAGAGGACATCAAAGGCGCACTCTATACAGCCGACAATGCCTTGCAGGCTGATGAAACTGGTATCGTCGGATCACTGCGCAATGCCATGAATGCCCTGAAAGGCATCGGTCACGTCTTCCCTGAGGCAGAGGAACTGGTCACCCGCATGGACAGCACCTATATCGAACTGAAGGATATCGCACAGGAAGTGGGCTCACTATTAGAAAGTATTGATTTCGACCCTTCTGAGCTCGATCATATCAACGAGCGTTTGGACCGTCTTTACGACCTGCAGAAGAAATACCATGCAGAGGATACGGAAACACTGATTGCCCTGAGAGATTCGCTGAAACAACAGTTGGAGCATATTGACAACAGCGACGAAACCCTGCAGGAGCGACAGAAACAAGTGGACAAGCTTAAGTCACAATGCCAGCAACAGGCCGATCAGCTCACGAAAATGCGCATCAAAGCAGCCAAGAAGATTGAAACGGAGATGCAGCAGCGACTTGTACCCCTTGGCATGCCCAATATCCGCTTCCAGATCAACATCATTCAAGAGCATCTGTCAGCGAATGGTCAGGACAAAGTGGCCTACCTGTTTTCTGCCAACACCTCCACCCCACTCCAGCCTGTATCGCAGGTGGCTTCGGGTGGTGAGATAGCCCGCGTGATGCTCGCTTTGAAAGCCATGATCAGTGGCGCCGTGAAGTTGCCCACCATCATCTTCGATGAGATTGATACGGGTGTCAGTGGCAAGATTGCCGAGAAAATGGCCGAAATCATGCATGAGATGGGCAGCCACGAGCGACAAGTGATCAGTATCACCCACCTCCCACAGATTGCAGCTTTGGGTTCGGCCCACTATAAGGTGGAAAAAGAGGAAACGCCTCAAGGCACTACCAGTAGGATGGAACTGTTATCCCCCGACGAGCGTATCACAGAGATTGCCCAGATGCTCAGTGGCAGCAAGGTGACAGATGCGGCCATCCAGAACGCAAAACAATTATTAAGATTATGAAAAAGTATTTATTGATAGTATCCATTCTTCATTGTACACTCTTCACGTTTGCCCAGCCCGGGTGGGTGAAAAACGCCAGCAAATCGGTGTTCACCCTGAAAACCTTTTCGGCTGACGGTTCCCTGATAGCCAGCAGCAACGGATTCTTTACAGGCAGCAATGGCGAGGCCATCAGCAGTTTCACACCGTTTAAGGGAGCGGCCCGTGCGGTGATTATCGATGCTGCAGGAAAAGAGATGAACGTGAGTGGCATGATAGGAGCCAACGAGATGTATGATGTGGCCAAATTCCGCGTGGCAGGAAAGACCCGTGCCTTGGCGGTAGCGCAAAGCATCGCACAGAGCGGAGAGCGCGTATGGCTGTTGCCCTATCTCGAAACCAAGAATCTGAGCTACGGCGTGGTGCGCAAGGCAGAGACCTTCCAACAGGATTACGCCTATTATACCATTGCCATGAAGGCAGAGGAGAAGAACATCAGCTCGCCCATGCTCAACGAAAATGGTGAGGTGATAGGTCTGCTGCAGCCTGCTGCCTCTGGTACCGACTCGCTCTGCTATGCTATCAGCGCACGCTTTGCCGATTCGCTGAAGGTGACAGGTCTGAGCCTCAACGACCCCGCCCTGAAACAGACGCAGATCAGAATGGAAATGCCAGAGTCGCTGTCGGATGCCAACCTGATGATGTATATGGCAGGTGCCACTACCGATTCTGCCAATTACGCGCGACTGATCAGCGAGTTCATACAGAAGTTCCCAGCTGCGCCCGACGGCTATGCTTATCGGGCACAGTTTGCTGCCAGCTATGATGACTTTACCGCTGCTGAGCGCGATATGGAAGAGGCCATCAAGTTGTCTGCGAATAAAGACAACGAACACTTTAACTATGCCCGTCTGATCTATAACAAAATCTATCAAGCTGATAAGCCAGCGAACTGGAGCCTTGACAAGGCGCTCAGCGAAACGCGCGAGGCTTGGAAGATCAATCCCCTGCCCGCCTATAGAGAATTGGAGGCCAATATCCTCTATTCGCAGAAAAACTATGCAGAGGCCTATGAACGGTTTATCGAACTGACAAAAACCAACATGGTCACTGCCGAGACCTGGTATTGTGCTGCTCAGTGCAAGGGACAGCTGAAGGATACGACAACTATGCTGGCCCTACTCGATAGTGCAATGAATATGTTCAGCAAACCATATCTGAAACAGGCCGCCCCTTATCTGTGGGCGCGTGCGAATGCAAAATTCGACTCCAAGAAATATCGTGAGGCCGTAACTGACATGAACGACTATGAGCAACTGATGGCTGCCGATGTGAATGCCAACTTCTACTATATCCGTCATCAGGCAGAAATCGAAGGACGTCTGTATCAGCAGGCCCTCAACGATATCAGCCAGGCCTCGAAGATGGAACCCAAGAACACCTTCTATCTGGCTGAAAAGGCATCATTGGAACTACGCGTGGGACTCTATGACCAGGCTGGTGAAACCGCTAACGAGATTAAGGCTCTTGAGCCTGACAATAGCGACGGTTACCTCTTCCTCGGACTGTCGCAATGCATGCAAGGCAAGAAGAAAGAGGGTCTGGTGAATCTGCAGAAAGCCAAGGAACTGGGCTATCCGCAGGCGGATGAACTCATCGAGAAATATGCGAAATAAAAAATAAAGGCTGCAAAAGTGCAGCCCATATATCAGAATGGCGTGGGACCATCATCCCTATCAGGTGGTGGGACTGCAGCCAGACTGGCAAAAGGATCAGCATCATAGCCACTGTCTGCAGGCGGCAGTTCACCACCGTTGATTTTCGAGCCTAAAATCTCACCACCCGTATTGCCCGATATCGGACCCAACTGGGTATCCTCAGGATTCTCGAAACGGGTAAATTGACCGCGGAAATTCAATAGTACATCTCCGGTAGCACCTTTACGATGCTTGGCTATGATAATCTGCGCCATACCACGAAGATTACGACCGTTTTCGTCTTGATAGATATGATAATACTCAGGACGATGCACGAAAAGCACCATATCCGCATCCTGCTCGATGGCTCCAGACTCACGTAAATCACTGAGTTGTGGACGCTTTCCTTCCAGACCTTCGCGAGATTCGACACCACGATTCAACTGACTCAGTGCGATGATCGGGATATCCAGTTCCTTAGCCAACCCCTTCAGTGAACGGCTGATGGTCGACACCTCCTCCTGACGTGAGGAGAAACGCATGCCGTTGGCATTCATCAACTGAAGATAGTCAATCATAATGATCTTCACCCCATGCTCACGCACCAGACGACGAGCCTTTGTACGGAGTTCAAACACCGAAAGACCAGGCGTATCGTCGACATATAAAGGTGCATCTAACAGATTGTTCACACGCTTGTCTAAACGGTCCCATTCATCTGGTGACAACTGTCCATTAAGAATCTTGGAACCTTCAATCTCACATGCATTCGAAATCAAGCGGTTCACAAGTTGAACATTCGACATTTCCAACGAGAAGAAAGCCAAGGGAATGCGATAGTCTGCAGCAATATTCTTAGCCATCGACAAGGCGAATGAGGTCTTACCCATAGCGGGGCGTCCTGCCACAATGACAAGATCGCTAGCCTGCCAGCCGGAGGTGATATCGTCAAGTTTGTTATAGCCTGTTGCAACACCCGTCAATCCGTCCTTATTTGCAGCAGCGGCCTGGATACTTTTAATGGCCTGCGAGATCACGGGGTTGATCTGCGTATAGTCCTTCTTCATGTTGCGCTGACTCAACTCAAAGAGCGAGTTCTCGGTCTCCTGCATCAGTTCGTCGATGTCGTTGGTTTCATCAAATGCCTTCGTCTCGATGACACTGGCAAAGGAGATGAGTTGTCGGGCCAGGAATTTCTGGGCAATGATATTTGCGTGGTACTCGATATTAGCCGAGGATGCCACCCTTGAACTGAGTTCCGCCACATAGCCAGGACCACCCACTTCATCCAATTGGCCATTCTTCGCCAGCCGCTCCGCTACCGTCAGGATATCAACAGGTTTCTCTTCTATTGAGAGGTCACGGATGGCGGCATAAATCATCTGGTTTCGAGGCTCATAGAAACTCTCAGGATAAAGGGTTTCACAGACCACCGCATAGGCGTCCTTGTCAATCATCAGGGCACCTAGCACCGCCTTCTCTACCTCCAACGCCTGAGGCTGAAGATGGCCATAGGTATTGTCTACCGGCTGTTGTTTGCGCGGTCTGCGACGTGTATTGTTATCTTGTTCTGCCATTTCTGTTTAGGTTTGGGGTGCAAAGATACAAAAAAAAAGTGAATTGTAAATCGTGAATAGAGAAAAAAATTTGGTATTTCTCTCACTTATTCGTATCTTTGCAGCATGATTACATTCCCTATTGCAAAAATCAATCTCGGCCTCAACGTCGTAGAGAAGAGAGCCGACGGCTATCACAACCTCGAAACCGTATTTTATCCCGTGAATATCCAGGATGCACTCGAGGTGTATGAGATGGACGAAGCCTTTCCTTCGCCCTATGACTGTGACCTAAAGGTCACTAATATCCACATCGATGGCGACGAACAGCGAAACCTTGTGGTGCGCGCCTACCAGTTGTTGAAGCAAGACTTCCCCACACTGCCCCGTCTGCATGCTCATCTTTATAAAGGTATTCCCACGCAGGCAGGCATGGGAGGCGGTTCCAGCGATTGCGGCTACATGATAACGTTGTTGAACGAGATGTTCCACCTCGGACTCTCTGAGGCGCAGATGATTGGCTATGCTGCACGTCTGGGTGCCGACTGTGCCTTCTTCATCCAGAGTCAACCTGCTTATGCGGAAGGCATCGGTGAGATTCTCACCCCCATCGACCTCAACCTGAAGGGCTGGTATATCGCCATTGTGCGTCCTGCGATACCTGTCTCAACCAAGGAGGCCTTCTCGCTCATCACACCCCATCATCCGGAAAAGAACTGTCGTGACATCGTGATGCAACCCGTTGAAACCTGGCATAATGAACTAACGAATGATTTCGAGCAAAGTGTCTTCGCCCTTCATCCGGAAATCGGCGCTATCAAACAACGACTCTACGACTTGGGTGCCGTCTATGCTGCGATGACAGGCTCCGGTTCGTCACTCTATGGTCTCTTTCGCAAACCGATCGACCTTAGTGGGTTCAACCAAGAAGGTACCTATAAAACAATTATCCCGCTCGATTGAGCGGGATAATCATTATTGAATGCCTTCCTCACGAAGTTTCTTTTGCCACTTCCAGGCGCTCTTCAGAACCTCGTCGGTAGGTGTCTCAGCTTTCCAGCCCAATACTTTGTTGGCCTTGTCGACATTGCCCCATACCTGCTCGATGTCACCTGCGCGACGCGGTGCATAGGTCCAGTTCACTTTCACACCGGTAGCTTTCTCAAAGCCTTCAACCACCTCTAAGGTTGAAAGTCCCTTGCCAGTACCGATATTGAAGATCTCTACAGCATCCGTCTCAGGCTTGTCAAGTACACGTTCCATCGCCTTCACGTGAGCCTTGGCCAGATCCACTACATAGATATAGTCGCGGATACAAGTATGATCAGGCGTGTTGTAATCGTGTCCGAAGATTTTCAACTGCTCTCGAATGCCCATAGCCGTCTGCGTCACAAACGGAATCAGATTCATGGGCACACCATTAGGCAACTCGCCAATAAAAGCAGAGGGATGAGCACCGATAGGATTGAAATATCTCAGGATAACACTCTTAATGGGCGCACCAGAGTGAATATAGTCATGGATGATTTCCTCGTTGATCTGCTTGGTATTGCCATAAGGACTCATAGCCTTCTGTATAGGAGCATTCTCCGTTACAGGCAGATTCTCCTGCGAAGGCTGACCATAAACAGTACAACTTGAAGAGAAGATAATGCCCTTTACATCGTATTTAGGCATGAGCTCCAGCAAGTTAATAAGCGACATGAGGTTGTTGCGATAATAAAGCAACGGTTTCTCCACACTCTCACCCACAGCCTTCGAGGCTGCGAAGTGGATGATTCCCTCTATCTTCGGGTATTTCTTAAACACGCCCTCTAGAGCCTGCATATCGCAGCAATCCACTTGTTCGAAGGCGGGCTTCACACCCGTTATCTTTTCGATACCGTCGAGCACGTTCAAATTCGAATTCGAGAGGTTGTCGATGATCACAACCTCATATCCTGCCTCCTGCAGCTCCACTGTGGTATGGCTTCCAATAAAGCCTGTTCCACCAGTCACTAAGATGGTCTGTTTCATTTCTTATCTTCCTTCTTCTCGTCGGCTTTCTTATCGTCTTTCTTATCGTCAGCCTTCTTGACTGATGGCTTGTAACGCTTGTTAAGACCATTGATAATATCCTGAGTGATGTCGTACTTCTTGTCAGCAAAAAGGATATTATCACCAGCCTTCGAAAGAATAATGTCAAATTTCTTGTCCTTATTGTAGGCCTTCAGGAAATTGTTGAGCGAATCGCGCAAAGCCTCATTAAACTTGGCGGTCTCATTGGCAAGCTCCGTTTCCAAACGAGCCTGCAACTGCTGAAGATCGTTCTGCTGGCGCTGAATAGCATTCTGCACACTGGCAGCCTGCTCGCGGCTTTGGAAACCGTTGTTGTTCAGTTTCTGCTGAAAATTGTTCACGGCAGCCTGCAACTGGTTACCTTTTTGAGTCAACGTGTTACGGGCATTGTTGCTCTTCTTCTCCAACGTCACCGTATAATCCTTGGCGAAGTTATACTGTGTCATCAGCGAGTCAACCTCAACATAGGCAATCTTCATGCCTGTGGATGAAACCTCGTTTGAAGCGGGCTGCTCGTCCATTTTAGGAGCAGCATTGTTACACGATACCATCATAGCAGCGATGGCCAGTGTCGGGATAATGTACTTTTTCATTTGTTGATTTGTTATAATTTGATTTTCTTATTTCTCATTCACGGCATACCGGTTCTTCGTGCGCATCTCGCGGTCCTGATCCATTACACAGTGGATGCCCCGTTCCTTCATCGCTTCCGAGTCGTGGATATGTTGCGATTTAAACTCGCCTTGCTTCACAAACAACACCCTCACGAGGAAAAAAATCATCGCGATAGCAATTATTAACACCGATATGAGCAGAGTCTCTATCATTTTTTATATCTTTGCGGCTGCAAAGTTAAACAATTTATATTGAATTCTATCAAAAAATAAATTAATAATGAATAAAAACGATTTAAAACCTGCTGTTGTCTTCGCTGAATTTGCGAAGATTAACGAAATTCCGCGTCCTTCGAAGCGTGAAGAGAAGATGATTGAGTATCTGAAGAACTGGGGCGAGAGCCGCAATCTCGACACCAAAGTCGACGAGACGGGCAATGTCATCATCCGCAAGCCTGCCACCAAGGGTATGGAGCATTGCAAGACCGTCATTCTGCAGAGTCATATGGATATGGTGTGCGACAAGCTCGTCGATGTGGAGTTTGACTTCGACAAGGATGCCATCAAGACTTATGTCGATGGTGAGTGGCTGACCGCTGAAGGCACCACGCTCGGTGCTGATGATGGTATCGGCTGTGCCATCGAACTGGCCATCCTCGCCTCCGATGACATCGAGCACGGTCCCATTGAATGCGTATTTACCCGCGACGAAGAAACAGGTCTCACAGGTGCTGAGGGCATGAAGGCTGGTTTCATGACAGGCGACTACCTCATCAATCTCGATTCCGAAGATGAGGGCGAAATCTTCGTCAGTTGTGCAGGCGGTCGTAACACCACAGCCAAGTTCACTTTCAACCGCGTAGAGGCTCCCGCTGGCAGTTTCTTCCTGAAGGGCTCCCTCAAAGGTCTTGTAGGAGGTCACTCTGGCGACGATATCAACAAGAAGCGTGCCAATGCCATCAAGCTCCTCGCCCGTTTCATCTTCCAGACCATGAAGCGCTACGAGGGCGTTTCGCTGGCTCAGTTCCATTCCGGCAAACTCCACAACGCCATTCCTCGCGATGGTTACTTCGTGATTGCCGTCCCCAACGACCTGAAGGAGAATGTACGTGCCGATTGGAACGTATTTGCTGCTGAAGTTGAGGACGAGTTCCACGTCACCGATACCCAGATGGTTTTCGCAATGGAGAGCACCGATGCAGAGCCAGTCATCGACCCCGCTGTGGCCAAGAAATTCGTCTGGGCTGTGCAGGCTGTCGACAATGGCATCTATGCCATCTGTCAGGATGAGGCCCTCGGTGGTATGGTCGAGACATCGAGCAACATCGCCAGCATCCACAGCAGCGATACTGCCATCGACATCCTTTCTTCCCAGCGCTCTAATGTGATGTCGAATCTCGACAATATGTGTGCCACCATTCAGGCTGTCTTTGAACTGGCAGGTGCCGAGGCCTACAGCAGCGACGGTTATCCTGCCTGGAAGATGAAGGCCAACTCAAAGCTACAGGAAATCGTCGTCAACTCCTATGTGAAGCTCTTCGGCCACAAGCCCAACGTACGAGGCATCCATGCAGGATTGGAGTGCGGACTCTTCTCAGAGCGCTACCCCAACTTAGATATGGTGAGCTTCGGCCCCACTCTGCGCTTTGTACATACTCCCGACGAACGCCTCCACATCCCCACCGTACAGATGGTATGGGATCATCTGCTCGACGTACTCAAAAACATCCCGCAGCAATGATCCGTTCGCGCGCGTATATTATATTAGGTATATTGGCCATGCTGCTGTTCACCGCCTGTGGACAGCAGCATCAGGCCAAGAGTCTTGTAAAGGATTTTATAAAGGAGCACGCCACCGAAGAATTTAACATTTCCGATTTCTCCGACCTCGATTCCACACGAGTCATCAGCGACTCACTGTTTCAGGCCATGCAGCAGAAAGCCGCCAACGACCCATTGTTCAAGAATGTCGATTTCAGCGATGTAAAGGCGACTTCTACCCTCCTCTATATCCGCATGCGATATCAGAAGGACACACTTGAGATGTCGAAAACCTTTTATTTCGACAAGGATTTATCGGCCGTCATCGCCTTTAAATAACTTTTTTCAAAAAAAGTCGGTAAAAGATTTGGAGGTTTCGGAAAATTGTAGTACCTTTGCACCCGCAATCAAGGAGATAACCCCAAGGTTTACGGCTTCAAGGTCCTTTTGGAAGGATGGGTGAGTGGCTGAAACCAGCAGTTTGCTAAACTGCCGTACGGGTTCCCGTACCGGGGGTTCGAATCCCCCTCCTTCCGGATACAAGATTCTCAATCTTGGCATAGGGGTTCGATTCCCCTATCGACTACAATAAAGCGCTGGTTTTCAGCGCTTTATTTTTTTGTCTAAAGAAGCAAATGGCAACCCTGATTATTATTATTGACGTTTTATTTGGTTTTTCGCTCACTAATTTGTACCTTTGCAACAAAATTCGAAATGATAATGAATATGAAGAAGTTACTAATCGGACTATTGGTAGTGACGCTGTTTGCCGGCTGTAAAAATGAAGTAGAAGAAACCCCAGCTGAGCGAACAGTACTGATCTATATGGCCGCGCAGAATAATCTGTCAAACTGGTCAGGATCGGGTAAGCGCTTTGCCAATTCCGACATAGAAGAAATCAAAGAGGGTATCGAAAACCTAGGCAACAACAACCTCGTGATCTATATCGACAAGGCCAAAGACCCCTCGGCAAACTACGATGACCACATACCCTATATGTTGCGTTTCCGCAATGGCGAGCTCAAAGACTCTATCCCCATGGACGATTCGATGCTGCCATGCGATCCTACGACCATGAAGACCGTGATAGAAAGAGCCTTCACCGACTATCCCGCTAAAGATTATGGTCTGGTGCTCTGGGGACATGCTACAGGATGGCTATTCACGGATAGCATTGCCAATAATGCTGCCCGCAACAGAGCCTACGGTGGCTCAAACAAGAATGAATCGAATCAGGGTAGCGGCGACCTATGGATGAACATTCCCTCGTTGGCAAAGACGCTGAAGGCCCTACCCCACCTGACATTTATCTTTGCCGATTGCTGTCATATGATGAGTGTAGAGTGCGCCTATGAACTAAAGGATGTCTGCGACTACTTTATCGGCTCCTCAGCCGAGATTCCCGCTAGTGGCGCTCCCTACAATAGAATTATGGCGGCAATGATGGACAAGGAGACATTCTATCAGTCTATTTGCGACATATATGCATCAATGTATCGGAACCGCATACCTTTGGCTGTGGTGAAGAGCAGTGAGATGGCCAACCTGGCAGATGCCACCAAGACCATCCTGCAAGCGATGAAGGCCCAAGGATTGCCAGAATATCCAAACCTGGACAATCTAATTTACTATCTGGACAGAAATCTGTATGATATAAACCACTTCATCATGACATACGCCACAAAATATGGTATTGAAGCAGAGTATCAGAGTTGGAAGCAGGCTTTTGACAAAGCGGTCATCTATAATAAGTTCGCTACGGACTGGAGCACGATGAGTCACGTAGACTTCGACGATTTCGAAATAACAGAAGAAGACTACTCAGGCGTCAGTATGTTCATCCCGCAGCAAAAACTGAAGTCAACAGACAATAAGAATATCAAGAAGATGAGTTGGTATTACGCAGCCGACTTAAATTCTATTGGTTGGTAATATCGAATATCCCAGATAATAAGAAGTGGTGGTTCAAGAATGAATCACCACTTTAATTTTTGCTATACGATGCTCATCGAGCTCCGTCACCTCAAAGGTGAAGTTCTTATAATCGACGCGCTCATGCAGCTCGGGGAAGTCGCCTTTTATTTCCAACAGCAAGCCTGCCAGTGAGTCGGCATCGCCCTCGACCTCCTCGAAGGTCTCGTCGTCAAGATCCAAAATCTTGAAAAAGTCACTCAAGAGTGTCTTGCCCTCAAAGACGTAAGTATTGGCATTGATGCGCACATAACTCTTCTCCTCTTCGTCGTACTCATCGTTGATTTCACCCACGATTTCTTCAAGAATATCTTCCATCGTTATCAAACCACTAGTGCCACCGAACTCATCGACCACTATAGCAATATGCACCTTATTCTCTTGGAACTCGCGCAACAGATCGTCGATTTTCTTGGTCTCTGGCACGAAATAAGGAGGGCGGATCAATGACTGCCAACGGAAGGTATCAGGTTTGGAGAGATGCGGAAGCAGATCCTTGATATACAGAATACCACGGATATTATCAATAGAATCCTGATAGACGGGGATGCGAGAGTAGTTGTTCTCGACGATACACTTGATGACCTCATGGAACTTGCTCTTGAAATCGAGGTCGACGATATCCTGACGGCTCGTCATCACTTCCTTGGCAGTCTCATCGCCAAAACGCACAATACCTTCAAGCATGTTCTTCTCGTCTTTCAAGTCTTCCTCGTCGGTTAGTTCCAATGCCTGTTCCAGATCATCGACACTCAATACATGGTTATCGGTCTGCACGACCTTACCGGCCAGAGCCCCTGAACGCAGGAGGATATTGGCCAATGGACGAAACAATTTGCGTAGAAGGAAGATGCTGTCGCAGAAAGCACGACACATAGCCAATGCATGCTGACCGCAATACACTTTGGGCATAATCTCACCAAAGAGCAGAAGCAGGAAAGTAAGCAGGATGGTGATGACCAGGAACTGAAGCCACACTGCAGCACCGAAGTTAACCACATGATCGAAGAAATAGTTACAGAGCATGATGATTGTCACATTAATCACATTGTTGGCAATCAAAATCGTGGCAAGGGTGCGCTCAGAATCTTCACGCAACTCAAGAATACGTTTGTCCTTCTCTGAATTACTCTCTTCGAGTTCGTTGATATCGTTGGGCGTCAACGAAAAAAAAGCTATCTCTGAACCGGAGGCAAAGCCGGAAAAAAGCAGAAGGATAGCTGCCAAGGCTATAGCGAAGATGGCTCCCATAGAGGGAGCCATGATAGTTACTTCACTCAATATTTGTTGAAGATAGTCCATTGTTTTCTATTAGAACGGCAATTCTCCACTAGGAGCTTCAGCTGCGATGTCCTGTGGTTGTACAGCTGGATCATCCTGTTGCGGAGCCGCTGCCGGAGCGGTGGCTTTTGGCGTCAACATTTCCATATTGTCAGCCCATATTTCAGTAACGAAACGGCGCTGCCCCTGCTTGTCGTCATAAGTAGTGTAGCGGACACGACCTTCAATATAGAGTTTGTCACCTTTATGCACGTACTTCTCGACGACCTCAGCCAGTTTACGCCAGAGAATGACATTGTGCCAGTCTGTATGATCAGGCACCTGAGTACCATTCTGAAGCGTGTAGCCACGCTCTGTTGTGGCCAGACGCAAACGTGCGACTGCGACACCTTGTTCAACATAACGCACTTCAGGATCCTGTCCTACGTTTCCAATAAGCATTACTTTGTTCATAATAGTATAGTTTTAAAAGGTTTATAAATATGCTATTTGGCCATACCCAAATAGCGGAACTTGAAATTCTTGCCTTTTGCAGATGGGAACTGACTGCGCTCATCGACACGCTCACGCAGATAATCAACGATACGATTGTAACATTCCATTCCTGAATTGGCTTTTACATTGGCTATGAACTGTGTGTCGCGATACTGGTACTTTCCTGTACCGGGTACCAACAGCACGCGCTTGAAATCTATCATGCCTTCATACCATCCCGGACGCTCTTCGTTCAGGCGAACCAAGGCTGGCGTAGCGGTTTTTGAAGTATTCACCAACGCAGCAGTATTGTGTATTGCCTTTTTATCCTTAAAATCTTGCATAGTTTCTGCTTCTGTCTTGATGATGATAAAATAGACTCGTGGACGAACCTTGTATCGTTTGGGATAAAAAACTTCACTGGCTGCATATTCACGAATATCAGCCTCCAAAACGGGATTCATCTCCACTTCTTCAATCTCGCTCAAAAAAGCAATAGCTTCGTCGACAGTGTGTACAAGTGTTTCACGGTCGAAATACCTTAAATATAAATTCATGTAAGAACGATTCGTTGTTTTCCTAATAAAAGAGCGGAAAACGGGACTCGGACCCGCGACCCCAACCTTGGCAAGGTTGTGCTCTACCAACTGAGCTATTTCCGCAATAAAAAGATGTGAAGAGGAGGAGACTCGAACTCCCACGTCGCAATTGACACTACCCCCTCAAAGTAGCGCGTCTACCAATTCCGCCACCTCTCCAACAATAAATGACAATGAATAAAAAAGAGTGCCCAGAACAGGACTCGAACCTGCACGCCTCACGGCACACGCACCTGAAACGTGCGCGTCTACCAATTCCGCCACCTGGGCATTTTCACATCAGGGCCATTCCCTCATGTCTCTTTTTTGTTCAATAAATGGAGCGGAAAACGGGACTCGGACCCGCGACCCCAACCTTGGCAAGGTTGTGCTCTACCAACTGAGCTATTTCCGCAAATTTTATCCTTTTTAAGGTACATTCCCCTGAATGCGGATGCAAAGGTAATGCTTTTTTTGGAACTGACAAACTTTTTGAGGACTTTTTTTATTAAAAAGTGCCATTTTATCGAAAAAAACGCATTTCTGAAGTATCAATCCATACGATTTCGATAGTCTTCATAGCCAAATCGTCGCAGAATCTCCAATGTTCCATCCTCATGTAACATCGCTATCGACGGGTGAGTGACACCATTAAAAGTATTTGTCTTGACAGTCGTATAATGTATCATATCCTCGAAAATCACCTCCTCGCCAATCTTCAGTTCATGGTCAAACCGCCAAAAGCCCATAAAGTCGCCGCTCAGGCAACTATTGCCACCCAGGCGGTAAAGATTGTCTGAAGAATTCTCATCCATATGCTCAGCCCCGCGGACATCGGGATAATATGGCATCTCAAGACAATCAGGCATATGGCAGGTGAAACTCACGTCGAGGATGGCTGTCTTGATACCCTTGTCCTCTACGACATCCACCACGTGCGATACCAGTGGGCCCGTCTGCCAGGCAAAGGCACTACCAGGCTCCAGGATCACCTTCAGCCATGGATAACGCTTATGGAAATCGGTCATCATCTGTATGAGCAGATCGACATCATAGTCCTTTCTTGTCATCAGATGTCCACCGCCGAAATTAATCCATTTCAGTTGCGGAAACCATCTGGCGAATTTTTCCTCGATATGCACCAAAGTTCTTTGGAACACGTCTGCCCCACTCTCACAATGACAATGGCAATGGAAACCTTCGATATCCGCAGGCAGCTGTTCAGGCAACTTATCGGCAGTCACCCCGAAGCGTGTACCTGGTGCACAAGGATTATAGAGTAATGTGCCCACTTCGGAATACTCTGGATTTACCCTTAACCCTAAGGACACACCCACAGCCCGTTCGTGATAGCGGTGATACTGCGAGAGGGAGTTGAAAGTGAGATGCGACGAACACCTGATAATCTCATCAATCTCGTCGTCGGTATAAGCAGGCGAATAAGTATGTGCCGGTGCACCGAATTCCTCAAAGGCCAGACGTGCCTCAGATAGCGAACTGGCTGTCGTAGCATGAATATACTCTCGGAAGATGGGAAACGTCTTCCACAGGGCAAAGGCCTTGAAGGCAAGAATGATCTCTATATCTGCTTTCGCCGCAACTTCAGAGATGAGCCTGAGGTTACGGCGAAGTTTCTTTTCTTCTATAATATAAATAGGTGTAGCCATTAACTCTTGATGAGTGGCACGGTAAAACTGAAAGTAGAACCCTGACCCTCAACCGACTCGACATAACAGTCGCCGCCATTCTTACGGGCAAAGTCCTGACAGAGCTGGAGGCCAAGTCCGGAGCCTTCCTCACCGCCAGTACCATAAGTGGTCTCACCCTTATGGAAGATGGAGTCGATACGGTCAACCGCAATACCGACACCCTGGTCTTTCACACTCACCTTGGCGAAATCGCCATCTCCCGTCATAGTGATCTGGATGGTGGAATTCTCAGGCGAGAACTTGATGGCATTCGAAATAAAGTTACGCAGCACGGTCTTCAGCATATCATTATCAGCTTTCACCTTCAAAGGTGCTTCCGGCTTTACCAGCTCAAGGGTAATATGCTTCGTCTGGGCAATCATGTCGAAGATCTCCACAACGCCAGGAACGATATCCTCCAAATCCAGATCCTGCAAGACAACATTCAGTCGACCCGTCTGGCTCTTGGTCCATTTCAGCAGGTTGTCCAACAGGTCGTGAACCTCCTCCGACTCCCTGTTTGCCTGATCAAGCAGCATATACAGTTCCGGGCCTACGGTCTCTGGCGTAGCAGACTGCACTACCAAATTAAGCACCATACGAATACTAGCCATTGGCGAACGCAAGTCGTGGGCAATCACCGAATACATCTTGTCGCGGTTGCTCAGCGTGGCCTTCAACTCTGCATTTTGTTTCTCAATAATCCGCTTGGCAGCCACCAAAGATATCTGCTGCATCACACGCATCACCAACTCCTCTTTGTTGAAAGGCTTTGTCAGGAAGTCGCTAGCACCGACCTGGAAACCATGCACCAGGTCTTGTGGGGTATTGAGAGCCGTCAGGAAGATGATCGGTATATCCTTCAGTTCAGGATCCTTCTTCATAATGACCGCCGTATCGAAGCCCGACATATCAGGCATCATCACATCGAGCAACACCAAATCGGGATGCTCTGCCTTTGCTTGCTGGATACAGGCATTACCGCAATTAGCGGTGCATACCTGGAATTTTTCATTTGTAAGAAGAATTTTGAGCAACAAAACATTGCTCATCACATCGTCGACAATAAGGATCTTATAGTCGCTTCTGATTATTTCTGATGTTAAAGACTCGGCCATGTAGTAGCAGTTTATTTACTGTTTCGCATGCAAAAATAGTGTAATAATTCGAAATTTCCAAATTATTACACCATTTTTTTTAACTTTTGGCCGATTTAAAGCCGTTTTATGTCAATTTTACTCCACTGTGACGCTTTTAGCGAGGTTTCTGGGCTGGTCAACGTTCTTTCCTTTACATACTGCGACATGATAGGCCAGCAACTGCAAAGGGATAGTAGCCACCAACGGTTCGAGGCATTCCAGCACATCTGGCAGTTCGATCACCTCGTCGGCAATTTTTGAGATGGTATCATCGCCTTTCGAGACCAAGGCAATCACCCTACCCTGACGGGCTTTAATCTCCTGAATGTTCGACAGCACCTTCTCATACATGGCATTATGCGTGGCGATTACCACTACAGGCATATCAGAGTCGATGAGGGCAATCGGCCCGTGCTTCATCTCCGCAGCGGGATAGCCTTCCGCATGGATATACGAGATCTCCTTCAGTTTCAGGGCACCCTCAAGTGCCACAGGATAAGAGTAGCCACGACCCAGGTAGAGGAAATTATGGGCATAAGTAAAAGTACGTGCAAGGTCGGCCACTTTCTCATTCGACTGCAGCACCTCGCGTATCTTCACGGGAATCTCGCTCAAGCCCTTCACCACCTTCAGATATTCATCACGGTCGACAGTACCTTTTGCCTCACCCATGGCCAAGGCAATCATTGTGAGTACCGTCACCTGACCCGTAAACGCCTTTGTCGAAGCGACACCAATCTCAGGTCCCACATGGATATAGGTACCCGTATCGGTGGCTCTGGGAATACTGCTGCCAATGGCATTACAGATACCATAAATAAAGGCGCCCCGATCCTTAGCCAGCTGTACGGCAGCCAGCGTGTCGGCTGTCTCACCACTCTGCGAGATGGCTATCACCACATCGCCCTTGCCAACCACCGGGTTGCGGTATCTGAACTCCGAAGCATACTCCACTTCTACAGGCACACGACAGAAGGTCTCTATCATCTGCTTGCCAATCAGTCCAGCATGCCACGAGGTGCCACAAGCCACGATAATGACGCGTTTGGCCTCCAACATCTGTCGGCGGTAATCAATCAGAGCCGAGAGTGTCACATGGTCTGCCTCAAGGTTCACACGTCCCCTCATGCAATTGGTCAGGCACTCCGGCTGCTCAAAGATCTCCTTCAGCATAAAGTGCGGATAGCCGCCTTTCTCTATCTGACCGAGATCGATGTCGACCGTCTTTACCTTCAGTTCCTGCTCCTCACCGAGGATACTCAGCACATGCATGTCCTCACCACGCTTGATGACTGCGATATTTCCGTCTTCCAGATACACCACCTTGTCGGTATACTCCACGATAGGACTAGCGTCAGAGCCGATAAAGAACTCGTCCTCGCCGATGCCCACAACCAGTGGACTCTGTTTACGGGCAGCCACGATCTCATCGGGATTCCGCTTATCAAGAACGGCAATGGCATAAGCACCGATCACCTGATAGAGGGCCACCTGAACAGCCTCCAGCAGCGACAGTTTTTTCTTCAACATCACATATTCGATCAGCTGTACCAGCACCTCAGTATCAGTATCGCTGACAAACTGCACACCCTTGTCTTTCAGCTTCTCCTTGATATCGGCATAATTTTCGATGATTCCGTTGTGGATAATAGCCAGGTTGTGCGACTGCGAGTAATGGGGATGGGCATTCCTCGATGAAGGCTCGCCATGGGTTGCCCAACGGGTATGGGCGATGCCTATGGTACCGCTCACATTCTTGTCGCTGCAATACTCACAAAGATTATCTACCTTACCCTTTGCCTTATACACATTCAACTCGCCGTCGGTATTAATCAATGCCACACCGGCAGAGTCATAACCACGATACTCCAACCTTCGAAGACCCTTGATCAGGATCGGAAAAGCATCCTTTTTACCTATATATCCAACAATTCCGCACATAGTCTATTCGTTTATTGTGTTTTGGAAAAATCATCTGGGGTTGTTTGCCTCGAAAATCTGCATACGCTGCTCCAACTTGTCGTACTGATGATCCTCGATGAATGAGGTACAGACGCGAAGGCCTTCCTGTTCTGAGCCGCAAGTGATGAGACAGATGGCCGACACACCATAGTACATCAGTTCGAGGGCCAGCTGACCAGAGGTCATGCCAGGATAGCCGATGGTGAAATAGAAACCGTCGGCTATGGGCTCGTCGAGGTCTTTGTCGTAGACCACATAGAAACCGTGACGGCAGAAGATTTCCTTCAGCTTCTTCGCACGCTCACCATAGACGCTGATCTCCTTGCGGAAGTCATACTTTCCCTCGTAGGCCGCCTTCAGCATCGCTGCCAAGGCATACTGGGCACTATGACTCGTGCCTGAGCTCAAAGCGTAGAGCATACGCGTAGAGAACACCGGTCCGAAGGGCAGTCCCTGATAGCGTTCCGAGAGATCGTCGAAATGACGATGGAACAGCGCGTCGGAGATACAGGTGACACCGATACGCTCACCAGCATAGCTGAAAGCCTTCGAGCCGCTGATCAGCAGCATGTAATTATCAGTATAGCGGGCTACCGTAGCCTGATAAGGCGGCTGGAACGGTGTGGAGAGGTCCTTGCGGAAATCCATGGCGAAGTAAGCCAGGTCTTCCATCACGATGGCATCATACTGCGTAGCCAGTTCGCCGATAATCTGCAACTCCTCCTCCCGCAGACAGATCCACGAAGGGTTATTGGGGTTGGAATAGACGATGGCACAGACATTGCGCTGCTTGAGGTAGCCCTCGAGCTTCTGACGGAGTTTTTCGCCGCGATAGCTGTAAACATCAAAGGTCGTATACTTCACCCCCATCACGTCCAGCTGCATCTTCTGCACAGGGAAGCCCGGGTCGATGAAGAGCACGGTATCCTTGTTCTTGTCGCGCTGCGAACAGGTGAGAAACGAGGCGAAGGTGCCCTGCATGGAGCCGCTCACGGGGATACAGCCCTCAGGCTTGATGTCGATGCCGATAAAGGCCTTGACAAACTGCGAAGCGGCCTCCTTCAATACAGGCGCGCCCTGAATATCGGGATACGAGTGGGCGATGCCGTCCTGCAAAGCCTGAATCTGGGCGTCGACACCCATCTGGGCAGCAGGTAGGCCGGGAATACCCATCTCCATTTTGATGAACTCCACCCCACTCGCCTTCTCGGCCTTGGCAGCCACCTGCTTCACCTCACGGATTGTGGCTTTGGCAAAATCCCTGATGCCCAGTTCTGCTACCAGCCCGTCAACGAGTTCTCTCTTAATTGGCGTTTCCATTCTTAATCCTATTATTTATTTCTGGGCAGCACGACCGATGGCGAGCGCCTTGATGTTAGCTTCGACGATGGCCTCTCCCTTACGTCCGAAGACCCGACGGATGGCATCCTCCAGTTTGTCGTACTCGATACCCAACGCCTTCTGGGCAGCACCCAGCAGAATCACGTTAGCCGAACGGGGCACGCCATTATCCTTGGCAGCCTGTTCGATGTCCAGCACAATCACATTCTTAATACCATCCAAATCGCGCTTAATCTGCTCAATATCAGGATAGTTTGGAATATTTACGAAAGGAGCACTCGAAGTGATAATCCAACCATCTTTTGCCAGGAACGGCAGATAGCGCAATGCCTCCATAGGCTCCATCGAGATGATCACGTCGGCACCGCCCAGCGCAATCAGGTCGCTTGCGATGGGGTTGCTCGAAATGCGCAGATTCGACTGCACGTCGCCGCCGCGCTGGCTCATGCCGTGCACCTCAGCCTGCTTGATATAGAGATTCTCCTTCATGGCTGCCTCGCCGATGATGGTAGCGATCGAAAGGATGCCTTGTCCTCCTACACCGCATAAAATGATATCTGTCTTCATTTCTGTGCCTCCTTTGCTTTTTTCTGTTTCAAATGTCTCTGTAATGTCTGCATACACTCACGTCGGGGGATGATGACACTCACGCCGTGATAGTTGATCTCATCGCGGATAGCCTGCGTAATCTCGGGCATGTTCTTGGGGATGGGATTCACCACCTTCAGGTGATCCTCGCTCAAACCCAGACCCTTACAGATAGCCTCAAACTTATTCGTGCCAGCCGAATCCTGTCCGCCCGTCATGGCGGTGGTCAGGTTGTCGCTGATAATCACGGTGATGTCGGCATTCTCGTTGATGGCATCCAACAGACCCGTCATACCCGAGTGTGTAAACGTCGAGTCGCCGATGATGGCCACAGCAGGCCACTGTCCGGCATCCGAGGCACCCTTCGCCATCGTAATCGAAGCACCCATGTCGACACAGGAGTGGATGGCCTTATAGGGCGGCAGGAATCCGAGGGTATAGCAACCGATATCGCCGAACACGCGGGCATTGGGATATTCGCGCAGCACCTCGTTGAGGGCGGTATACACATCGCGGTGGCCACAGCCCTGACAGAGTGCAGGCGGACGCGGAGTCACATCCTCGCAGGGAGCATAGCTCTCGCCACTCTCGATACCCAGCGCCTTCTTCAGGAAATCAGGGTTCAGCTCACCCGTACGGGGCAGTTCGCCCGTCAGACGACCTTTGATCACCGCATTGCCCGGCATCACGCCACGCACCTGATCCTCGATAAACGGCTGACCCTCTTCGGCAATCAACACGAACTCACAATCGTCGGTCATGCGACGGATGAGTTTCTTCGGAATCGGATACTGAGAAATCTTCAGCACAGGATAAGGACAGCCGTCGGGATAGCACTCCATCAGATAGTTGAAGGCAATACCGCTGGCGATGATGCCCAACTTATGATCCTTACCGTCTATATACTTATTATATTTACTGTCGACGGCCATCTGCTCCAGGATAGGCTGCTGACCAGTCACCACCACATTACGCTTGCGGGCGAAGGCAGGCAGCAGCACCCAGTTAGAAGCCTGGGCCTCATAGTTCAGTTCGTTCTGCGGGCGCGGTTCGTCCTTCACCTCCACCACAGCACGCGAGTGAGCCATACGGGTGGTCACGCGCATCAGCACGGGCAGGTGCATCTGCTCCGACAGCTCGTAGGCCTCAGCCATCATGTCGTAAGCCTCCTGCTGGTTGCTGGGCTCCAACGTGGGGATCATGGCAAACTTACCGTAGAAGCGTGAGTCCTGCTCATCCTGCGACGAGTGCATCGAGGGGTCGTCGGCCACCAGCACGATGATACCGCCGTTGGTACCCGTCATCGCCGAGTTCACGAAGGGGTCGGCGCAGACGTTCAGTCCTACATGTTTCATACACACCAGGGCTCGCTTACCCATATACGACATACCGAGGGCAGCCTCCATAGCCGTCTTCTCGTTGGTCGACCAACGGCTGTGTACACCGCGCTCCTTAGCCAGCGGCGAGTCTTGGATATACTCTGTGATTTCGGTAGAGGGAGTGCCGGGATAGGCATAGACACCGCTCAAGCCTGCGTCGAGCGCACCCTGGGCAATCGCCTCATCTCCCAATAAAAGCTTTTTCATTTCTGTGTCTGATTAAAGTTTCTGCCTGCAAAGGTAGTGCTTTTTGCTGACTCTCGCAAGAAAAACGCTAAAAAAAGCAGCAGATTCCTTCGAACCTGCCGCTCATGTTTGCCAAGACAAAATTATTTGAGGAACTTGGTGGAATGATGGCCTTGATCGTACCAAGTGACAATGTAGAGGCCTTTGGGCAGGCGGTCAACAGAGCAGCCCTGTAAGGCAGGGAGCTGCAGAACGCAGTGGCCCGCCTGGTCGTAGACGCTGACCAGAAACATGAGGGCCGACAAATCGTCGCAGCCGAAGTGCAGTCGTTGGCTGTGGGGATCGTAGGCCAAGGCGTATTCCTGCGAGGCTTTATCCTGAAGGTTGCCGATAGCGGTTTCTTCCACTTTGTCAACGGGCGTGATGGTCCAAAGCCGATTATTGCTCGATGCATTCCTACTGTCGTTGGTGTAGCTGATGATGCTGGTGCCGTCAGCGGCATTGCCGCCATAGAGGTTGGCCGTATGTCGTGACTTCCGGTTGTTCAGGTTATAATGGTTACCGCTCTGTCTCACGATATGCCACTGCTGGGCTTTATTGGTGGAGTCGGCCTTGGCCACGGAGAGCTGCGTGTTGAGGTTGGTGGTCTCGGTGCTTTCACCTATCGTAGGATCGGTTAGTGCCAGACCGTTCATACGGTTGATCAGCTGCATGAAGCCGTTTTGCAAGGTGATGATGCGCCACTGCTGGCTGTGACTGGCTTGGCGGCTGGCATTGCCAACGACGGCTCCTTCGGCATTGAGGTCGAAGACTGTCGAGGTGCCTGCATTGGCAATGGCATAATAGCTATTGCCAGAAGGCGCAAATTGCGGTGCTACCGTCTCGCCGTCGTCCACATCGTCAGGCATTCTGTTGGCAAAGGCTTTGAGCAGGGCTGGGAGGCGCTGGGCGACGAAGCTACGCAGGTCGTTCACATATTCTTCGAAGGTCGAGTACAGCACAATCTCCCGCAGATAGCGCGTCCGGATGTTCCATTTCCGGTAGTTCAGTTCCTGCGACTTCTGGAGCAGGGTGTTCAGACTGTCAATCTTGTTGAGCAGTTTCGTCTCCAGGTCTTGTGCATAGAGTCTGGCATAGCTGTTGTAGACGGCCTGTTGGAACCATTCGTCGCTCCAGAGCCTGTCAATCCACTTCTCCAGGCCGTTGTTGGTAAAAGCCGCCTTGGCCATCAGATTATGCATCGGGTCCTGGCCCGTCAGACGGTTATCATTGTTGAAAGCGATGTCATAGTCCCACATCGGACCGAAATACAGATGGTCGTCGTTGCGCTGCTTGTAATAGTACATGCTCCAGATATAGTCGGGATTAGCGGTGATCTCCGATCCTAGATACCAACTGATAAGCGTAGTGCTGTCCACATAGGCCCTGTAGCCATTCTCTGCATCCGCATAGTTGCTAGCAAAGAGTCTGTTCTCGAAGTTGTTGACGAACTGTCGGATGTAGCTCAACTGGCTGGAGGCGATCTCCTCGTCGTCAGGATAGTGTACAGTCATGGGCACGCCCTTGGGTGTGTACCAGCCATTGACACCGTTGGTAAAGTCCTTAAAACCGTCAGCCTCTACGAGATAGCCGCCTGTGATGTCGCTGGTCGCCGTGAGGGGATAGTCCTGCTCAGCGATGTTCACCCGCTTCTTCCTGATGTCAATCTAGTCCGACAGCTGATAGCACCCCTGATACGCACCGTTGAGGGTCAGATCCACGAATTTGGCAGCAGGGGTGAAGGGCTGACCGCACAGGTCGCCGATGTACGAGGCAAGGGCATTGCGCATCAAGGTCTTGTCGCCATGATTGGCCAGCAGCGTCCATTTCTTGGCATTGGCGCGGCTATTGCCCAGTAACTTTGTTTTCTCCTGCAGCTTGATGCGATAGGGTTTCTTGGCCATATTCCATGTGGAGTTGCCACGTCCCCGAATGCTGATCGAGTCGTAAAAGGTCACAACATCCTGCTCGTCAACCAGCCAAATCCGTGCCCACACCTGTTCCGTTTTGCTGACAATAGGATTGCCAGTGAAGGTGTTGATGTACAGATGCGGCAGATTTGTCAGCCGTTTATGCTCTTGGGCCATAGCCCCTACGGTAAACAGCACAATGACACTGATCCATATTAGTCGTTTCATATCTCTTTCTCTCCGGTAAAGCTGTGCAAAGGTACGAACAAATTTCGAAACTTCTATGCTTTTCGCCCGAAAATTTGGAACGATTGCATAGTATTTCTACAAAAAAAAGCGGGCTTAAAGGGGCGCGGGTAATACTTGCCGTAGGCCTCCGACTGAACATTCAGATTCTGTTGGCAAACAACAGGAAACGCAATTTTTCTTACTGCCATAATTCTCTCAAATTTTCTTTTAAGTGTTATTTCCAGTCGCGTGTCGTTTCTCTTACCGAGCCATCCCAGGTCCTTCCACTATCATGGCTGCGAAGTATTACTTCCTCCGGAGTGAAGTTCAACTTTTTAGCCTTGTTTCTTTGACCCTCTCGGGCGTGCTCGCATAGAGTATCGTCAATCTCGCTGGATTCTGGTGCAAAGATACGATGATTATCGATACAATCCAAGCTTTTTTCATTCTGAAAATCTAAGATATATCAAGTTTGGGAATTTTAACTAAAATTTGTGTATCTCGCTGATTTTTCGTATATTTGTATACAGAATTAAAAAATAGCAAAAGTATGAATAATACAAACAAACTGTCATTCCAAGCGCCAATACGTAACACCGTCTGAATATGCGCTAATTGCCTTAAAATTAGGCATTTAGCATCAAAAAAAAACGTATGTGCCTTATTTAAATCTGTAGAATACGCCTATTGTGCCATATATGGGATAGAGCGTCTGCTCAATGGCCTTGAAATTGCCGGGGAAGATGCCCGTGAGCCCCCAGTTCAGGTCGGCTGACACACCAATGCTTTTGTACACCTGCCAGTCGGCACCGATGCCGAGGCCAAACTGCAGGTTGCGCATATCGTCGTCGAAGTCGTAGGTAGCCCATTCGCCTTCCTTGTTGCCCATCAGGATCTTGGCGCCTGTGGGATTGCCCTCGCGCAGATAGCCGTCGGAGGCAATGCCGCTGAACGTCTTGCTCGTCAGCATAGAGAGATAAGGTCCGCCCTTGAGCGTCACCTTCTGGCTCAGCTGCAGCGTAGCCTGAACGGGAATAGTGAGCATCCACTGCTTCACCTGCTGGCTGACATGGCCCGTGAAGCGTCCCGACAGCTTGGAATTGCCCTTTACCACCTCCATCTGATAAGATTTGGTGGTGACATCGCCATCCATACCCTTATTCTCGAAATGCACACCAAGAGAAATGCCCCATTTCGGAGAGAGCGGCAATAGGGCATCGACACCTACCATAAACGATGGAGTCAGCGTGTAACTGTCGATACTGCGGATGGTCTCGGGCATCGGGATGGGGGCAGTGCCGCCAATGTTGTAGCCCACACGTGCTCTGAGTTGCAAGCTGTCGAGTACACCAGCCTTCACATTGCCGACCATTCCGAAGGCCAGCATCATTATTCCTATGGTGATTATATTCTTTCTCATTGAAATCATACCTTTTATTCCTTATTTCTCATACGACACCTCTACTTCGTCCACATAGAGCGTGCTGCCAATAGCGCCCTCGAACCAGGCACCTCGCACGCTCGAGGAGAAGACGATGGCCAGACTGAATTCCTTCTTGGCCACCATGTCATCGGGGGCATCCTTACCCTCGAAGAACATTTCGAAGTGCCTCCACTGATCCGTTGGCGGCAGAGCGGGCACGCGGGCCACCTTATACACCTGCGGGTTGTCCATCAGCTTATCGAGTTCCGACACGGCTTCGCCATCGAGCGTATATTTCTCGCCCTTTTCATCCAGGTTGCGATAGAATACAGCGTAGGCGCTGGCTTCATCGGTACGGTCAGGAATCACCTCTTCCATATAATTGATTACCTCCTTACCGGGCTTGTATTTATAGTAGCCTGTGACGCGCACAGGTTCCTTGTCCCAAGGCAGACCGAAGGCAGTGGCCTTCAGTGATTCGCTGGCTGCATATTCAACGATGAACTTGCCTAAGAAGAGATTTCCGGCTGCAATGGGCTTATGCATGGCTTGGCCAAACACGCCTGTAGACAACGTCTGAAGACAGGCACACTTGCCATTAAAGCCATTGTCTGCCCGATAGGAGGGAAACTGGTCCGGACCGGAATCGTCTAACTGTGACAGGGCGAAACCGGCATTGCCCGTTGCCCAGAACATCTGTTCCTCTCCATTCTGATCGAAGTCGTAGAACACATGATAATAGTTCTCTTTGAAGAGACCGCCTTTCAGCGTATCAACATTCTCGAACGAGAACTTGCTCTTGGATAGCACTGGCTCCGAGAACGCAACTTTGTATGTACGCTTCCATTGGCCGTCCTCTGAGGTGACGGTATAGGTGATAGGGCCTTCCGTGAAATCCTGCATCGAGCCGTTGGCCGGTTCGATGGTGGCACCGTCGGTGATCTTGAATTTCACGGGAATCTGTGTAGGCAGCGAAATCAGTGAACGTACGGTAAATGTGATGTTCGTCTCGGCCGAACTGATGTTGTCTTTGCGCATCTCTGCGATCTGGTAGAAATTTTTCTCATATTCCTGACCTTCTATCCACGCACTCTCAATGTCACACTCCTGATTCTGAGCTTCGTCCTTGATGCATGAAGTAATGCTGCAACATAGGACAATCGCTATGATATACTTGTTCATTCTCCTGTTTATCTTGATTCTATGATGCAAAGGTACGCTTTTTCTATGAATTAGACAGACTAAAAGATATTTTTAACATTTCGGAGATACTGCATTTTATAGCGATCAAATAACTTGTGTCAAGCCTCCCTATGCTACAAAAGGCAGCATTCCAGACAACAAGAAACGGAAGCCGCTGACTTCCGTTTCTTATTCTCACTTTTGGGGAACAGATCAGAATCGTCCCCTGATTCACTTAGTATCTCAATCAGAATACGTAGGCAATACCAACCTGGAATACGGGACCATCGTATTTCATCTCATACTCAGATGAATAGGTATTACCCTTATATGTAGTTGAGGTGCTCTCTGTCTTCTTGTTATACTGGTATTTGATGTCGAAGTTAGCCTTGACATTGTCGGTCAGGAAATACTCTATACCTGCACCGCCCTGGAAACCAAAGATGGTTTGTTGTTTATCAAAGATGGCTTTAAAGGCATCTCCATGAGTCATGCCGAGGTTGGCACCAACGAGTGGATAGATGTAGAGCTTGTCGACAATAGGAATCAGATATTGCAGATTCAAGTCAATATCCATAATACCTGCATCATGTTTGGGGAACCAGTAATTGAAAGCAGCTTCAGCACGGAAATTCTCAGTTATGGAGTACTGCGCCTTAGCACCAACACCGAAGGGATTGTACTCATTCCCATATGCAGCAATACCTGCATTAGCACCAATTGCAAACTTACCTGCTTCTTGTGCAAACGCGCCGACACTCATGAGCATCAGGGCGGCAATC
>CACWSX010000051.1 GCA_902763615.1 uncultured Prevotellaceae bacterium
CCGGAGCCACGGTAGATGATTTTCCCGTCGGGGTCGATGATGATGGTTGTCGGGAAAGAAGAGACGTCGAAGCTGCTGGCCACGCTGGCGGTGTCGCTGTGGAGTTGGCAGACGTGCGTCCAGTCCATGTTGAGCTCCTTGGTGAGCTTCTTCAGCTTCGGCAGGTCATCCATGCTGCCCTCGACGGCTACGCTGACGAGATTCAGCTTGGGGTAGCGTTGGTGAATATCCACGAGTTCGGGAATGATGGCGATGCACGGCTTGCACCATGTCCCCCAGAAGTCGAGCAGGGTGTAATTGCTGCCGAGTTTGACAGTTTTGCCCTTGATGTCCTTTGCGGAAATGGCTGGGGCGCGGAAACCTTCGTAGGGTGTGGTCGGCGTGGTCGTGTCGGTAAGCGGTGTGACGCTGATGCGGCACTGCTGACGGCTGAAATTGATGTCGATGAACTTGAAAATCAGGTTGTCGCGGATGATGGGGAATTGTACTTTGCGCAGCAGATTCTGTTGTATAAGCTTTCTTGCCAGTTCGTCGTTGTTCGCGGGTATGGAGTCTGTGACGGCGAACTCCGTCTTATCGTAGGCAGAGCAGATTTGATAGTTCTTGCCCTGATAGTCGAAATTGCCAATGAAGAAATCGTGGACTCTGAGCATGGGGACGAGTTCGTCGAACGCCAAAGGGCTGGTCACTGTTCCGCCGTGGCCTGCAACCCCGTTCAGACGGATTCTGGGTGCAAGCCAGATGTTGGCGTAACGTTGGGGAATGAAGTATCGTTCATCTTCTATCTGTTTTCGGGTAAAATAATAGTGATAATCGTTCGTAAAGTCTCGGTCGTTATTCATGTCAAACGCACAGAAATAAGAATCCTTCTGCACGTCGTCTCGGGCGAGGATGCAGACGATGTCTATCTGCTCGTAGAGGCGAAATGAAGCCGTGTCAGTAGGCAGGCCCTTGAGGTCAGTTATTGGAGTCTGGCATTTATACATAAACACGTCGGTACCTACAACGTTTTGAACTTTCAGCTCCATGCTGACGGTTAGGGTATCAGACTTCTGTGCCGTCGCATTGATAGTGGCGAGGGTGAGTAATAGACAAGTGATTATATTTCTACTCTTCATATTTCAATATGTTTGACATTTGGTTACGATGTTTATTCACACTGTTCGTGTATCACTCGAATGATAAATCTAGCGACAAAGGTACGAAAATATTAGAGAAATAAGATACAAATAAGGAGTTTTTTACGCTTTGCGAACAAAAATCGAGGATTTTGCGAACAAAATGCAGATGCCAGAGCCTTCAGGAGGTATGCACAATGTTCCATGAAATATCATTTTGTTCGCAAATTGTTCGCAAAAAGAGAAATCAGCAACCTTAGATTGCTCGTAAGTTGCTGATTTTCAATGTGGACCAGCCAGGGCTTGAACCTGGGACCTCCAGATTATGAGTCTGTTGCTCTAACCAACTGAGCTACAAGTCCGGTGAAATCGGCATTTCTGTCGTTTTCGGGTGCAAAGTTACATTAAAAACGTCAAATCTCCAAATATTTTTGTAACTTTGCACCCAATAATGATGATTTTATCACCAGAAATTCATCTTTCCACACCTTCTGCAGCGACGATTGGCTGTTTCGACGGGGTGCATCGCGGGCATCAGATGCTCGTGCAGTTGATGGTGCGCCAGGCCCGAGAGCGAGGACTGAAACCCATCGCGGTGACGTTCGACCGTCTGCCTCGCCAGCTCTTTGATCCGAACTTTCATCCACAATTGCTCTCCACACTTGAAGAGAAGACAGCTTGTCTGAAAGAGCTCGGTGTGGAAGAGGTCATCATACTGCCTTTTACACACCAATTGGCAGCTTTGTCTGCAGAGGCCTTTATGAGAGAAGTTTTGCGCGACCAACTATCTGTAGAACTCTTGGTGACAGGCTATGATCATCGTTTCGGGCATGACAGAAGCGAGGGCTTCGACGACTATGTACGCTATGGCCAGCGTCTTGGTATCGATGTCGTTCGTGGCGATGTGGCGATGATGGACAATCAGATGGCTGTCAGTTCTACGATGATTCGTCAATTGTTGGCAGAGGAGGGCAGGGTAGAGATGATGCCCGATGTGTTGACGCGTCAATATACGCTTTCAGGGCATGTGGTGTCTGGCGAGCATATTGGCCATGAGTTGGGCTTTCCCACTGCTAATCTTGAGCCTGATAGTAAGGAAAAACTGATTCCTGCCAGTGGTGTCTATGCCGTTTGGGCGATGGTGGATGGATGTCGGATGCCTGCGATGATGAATATTGGTACGCGTCCGACCTTCGCGGGTAAACAGCAAACGTTGGAGGTACATATTCTGAAAGAGGTTGGCAATCTCTACGGACACTCGATGACAGTAGCTTTTGTGAGTCGTCTGCGGGCAGAACAACGATTTGATACTTGTGAGGCGCTGATTGCGCAATTGCAGCGTGACAAACAGGCAACGGAAGAATTATTATTGAATGACAAATAAGAATCACATATGAAGAATGCAATTATTTACTGGTTTGTGTTTTTAGCGATTCAGCTGATAGCAGGTGGAATTGTTCAGGGCATTTATCTGTTATGGAAGGGACCTGGGGCCGTATTGGATGCTACGGGAACAATTCTGACGATGACGCTTTTCAGTATAGCCACGATGGCATTGTTCCTATGGCAGAAATGGGCTGTTGTGTCTCGCCATTGGATGCAGACACGCCCTTGGGTGGTGCTGATATGGTGTGTTTTGGCAGCCTTGGGATCTATCATTCCCTCCGCATGGCTGCAGGAGCAGATGCCTGAACTGCCGAATATCGTAGAGGAGGAGTTTGATATGATTCTGCGTAACCGCTATGGTTATTTCGTCATCGGATTGATGGCGCCATTGGCAGAAGAGCTCGTGTTCCGTGGGGCAATCCTACGTTCATTGCTTAAATGGAACAGTCGGCCTTGGGTGGCTATTCTGATATCTGCGATCTTGTTTAGTGTTGCCCATATGAACCCCGCTCAGATGCCTCATACATTATTGATAGGTTTATTGCTTGGTTGGATGTATTACCGTACGGACAGCATTGTGCCAGGCGTGGTGTTCCATTGGGTGAATAACACGGTGGCTTATGTCCTTTATAACCTATATCCGAATCCGGATATGACAACTTCCGATATCTTTGGAAGTGAGCAGTTAATGGCGGTGGCTTTTTCATTGTGTATCTTAGTTCCTGCGCTTTTGCAACTGAATCTGCGGATGCAGAAATAGGTGGAAGAAATAAAAATGAGGAGGGTTGCCAAAAGCAACCCTCTCTACGTTAGTATGTTATGAAAATTTGAGAGAACGGAAACTTCACAGTTTCCTTGTTTTAATAATGTGTTTAGATTATTATAGAGAAAGCATAGAATTATTATTCAATATAGGATGACTCTTCAGGCTTGGGTGTCACCATAGAATCGGTGATGTTCTCTGCCCGAACGGGACTCAGGACATTGACAGTGTCCACCTGTTGCTGACGATATTTGGCATATTCGTCTTTCGGATTGTCCCACCCGTAGTTCCAGGGCGCTTGTGCTGCATTGCCTATCGTCAGAAGAATTGCCACAATAGCTGCTGCCTTAAAGAGCGGCTTCAGACGTGAGGCCAATGTGACAATCTTAGTCTTTGGCTCTTCTTCCTCGCCAATGCTACTGAGAATACGGGCATCGAAGTCGTCGCCTAAGGTCTCTTCCTGCAATCCGCAGTCGAAGAGCGACTTATACTTCATCAGGCCAGCGGGAACATCCTCCTGACTGAAGAAAGCCCGTAGGATGGCCTCTTCCTGCAGGGTGGTTTCACCTTCCCAATAGCGCTCTAAGAGCTGTTCGATGTATTTATAATCCATAATCCTCTGTTTCTATAAACTTTTGTTTGATGGTCTGGCGGGCTCGGAAGATGTTGATTTTTACTTGTTCCTCACTAATGCCTAACACCTGTGCTATCTCTTTATAACTCTTACCTTCGAAATCGCGCAACTGCATGCAACTGCGTTGTTTCTCCGGCAGATGATCGATGAGGTGGCGTATCAGTTGGATGCGATCGCGCTGCATGGCCTGTTCCTCAGGATTGGATGTGTAGCTGGAATCGGGAGCATCGTGCCCTTCTTCTAAGCTTTGGTTCTGGTTTTCTGCCTTCTTCATTTTGTCGAGCGAGATGTTGCGGCAGATGGTAAGGCAGAAGGCTTCGATATTGTCGATCTCGTCCCAATGGTCTCGCCTGTTCCAGACCTTTATCATCGTTTCCTGCACAACGTCCTCTGCCTCCGCTCGGTTGAGAGTGATACGGAGGGCGAGCCGGAAGAGTTCGTTCTTCAGTGGCAACACGTCGTTCCGGAAACTGATTTTTTTCATCCTCTCTATTAGTAATAGACGATTGAGAAACGTGAAAGTTACAAAATAAGGCGAAAAAAATTTCGCCTTATTGTTGAATGATAGTACCACTTTGTCCGTCAATGGCTGTGGCAAGGGTGATGATTACGCGTGAGACACCGCTGTCGATGGCACCCAAAGCATTTTCTATCTTGGGGAGCATGCCGCCACTGATGGTGCCATCGGTTTTATATTTAATAAAGTCCGCGCGCGAAATGATAGGGATGACCGAGTCGTCATCATCGGGATTGCGCAAGACACCCTTTTTCTCAAAACTGAAAATCAGTGTGACGTCATAAAAAGGAGCGAGGGCCTTAGCTGTCTCGCTGGCAATCGTATCGGCATTGGTGTTGAGGATGTTGCCTTGACCGTCATGAGTCAGAGGAGCCATCACAGGAATGATGCCTTCCTCAATAAGCTTGCTGAGCATCTGTCCGTTGGCTTTGTCGACATCACCTACATAACCAAAGTCGACACCATCCTTGATGGGACGCTTATGTGAGCGAATGACATCCATGTCTGCACCGGTAAGTCCAAGGGCATTCACACCATTGGCTTGGAGACGGGCCACAAGATTCTTGTTGACCAAACCACCATAGACCATCGTTACCACATTGAGCATATCGGCATCGGTGATGCGTCGTCCGCCCACCATCTTCGATTCGATACCGAGGGCTTCTGCCACTTTGGTAGCCTTCCGGCCTCCACCATGAACGAGTAACTTCCGGCCTTCAATAGCACTGAAGTCCTTCAGAAGTTGAGCAAGCTGGGCTTCGTCTTCCACCACAGCACCACCTACTTTTACAATCGTCAGTTTCTCTTTCATTCTTTATAGGTTTTCCTGGAATTTCTAGGTTCTCCAAGACTATTCCAGATAGGTATAGCCATAAAGGCCTGAGCGGTAGTTGCTAAGGAATTCCTTACCCTCATCAAGGGAAATTTTGCCCTGTTTCACACTCTTGGCTACCCAGACTTCAAGCTGGCGGACGAGTTTCTTGGGATTGTACTGCACGTATTCGAGCACTTCTTCCACCGTTTCGCCATCGATAATCTGGTCGATGTGATAAGTGCCGTCTTTCTCAGAGATATGTACGGCATTAGTGTCACCAAAGAGGTTGTGCATATCGCCTAAGATTTCCTGATAGGCACCTACGAGGAACACGCCCAGGTAATAAGGCTCATTCTTCTTCAAGGCATGCACAGGCAGTGAATGCGTGTTGTGACGATTGGTGGTGAAATTAGCAATCTTACCATCACTGTCGCAAGTGATATCCTGAATCGTCGCATTGCGTGTGGGACGTTCGTCAAGACGCTGAATGGGCATGATAGGGAATACCTGGTCGATGGCCCATGAGTCGCTGAGGCTCTGGAAGAGTGAGAAATTGCAGAAGTATTTGTCAGCCAGGAGCTTGTCAATCTTCATCAGTTCTTCAGGAATATGTTTCAGACTCTTGGCGAGGGCATGAATCTCATGACAGACACTCCAATACATGGCCTCCACCTCAGCGCGAGTTTTCAAGTCGACGATACCATGCGAGAATAGGTCGAGCACCTCTTCGCGGATCTGCTCAGCATCGTGCCAGTCCTCGAGTACATTGCGAGGGGAGAGGTTGTCCCAGATCTCATAAAGATCCTTTACCAGCTGGTGAGAGTTCTCATCGGGCTCAAATTCCTCTGGCATCTCAGGTAATGAAGCCGTTTCCAGCACATCGATGACAAGCACAGAGTGGTGTGCAGCCAGCGAACGTCCGCTCTCGGTGATGATATTGGGATGGGGCAGATCATTCTTGTTGGCAGCATCCACAAAGGTGTAGATACAGTCATTGACATACTCCTGAATGGAGTAGTTTACAGAACTCTCGCTCGAAGGAGAACGGGTGCCATCGTAATCGACACCAAGGCCACCACCACAGTCGACAAAGTCGACATTATAGCCCATCTTATGCAGTTGGATATAGAATTGCGAAGCTTCGCGGAGGGCAGTCTGGATACGACGGATTTTAGTAATCTGTGAGCCAATATGGAAGTGAATCAATCGCAGACAGTCACGCATATCTTTCTTGTCCAGCATCTCCAGCGCTTCCAGAAGTTCTGCGCTGGTCAGTCCGAATTTCGAGGCATCGCCGCCGCTCTCTTCCCATTTGCCAGAGCCGGAAGAAGCTAATTTGATACGGATACCGATATTGGGTCGGATATTCATCTTCTTGGCCTCGCGGGCAATGATTTCCAGCTCGTTCATCTTTTCCACCACGATGAAGATTTGTTTACCCATCTTCTGTGCCAGCAGGGCCAATTCGATATAGCTTTGGTCCTTGTAGCCGTTGCAGACGATGATGGAATCACTTTGGCACTGCATGGCTATAACGGCATGGAGCTCTGGTTTTGAACCTGCTTCCAAACCGAGGTTGAACTTACGGCCATGGGAGATGATCTCTTCGACGACAGGCTGCATCTGGTTTACCTTGATGGGGTAGACCACATAGTTCTCGCCTTTGTATTCATACTCCTCAGAGGCTTTCTTAAAGCAACTCCACGTTTTCTCAATACGGTTGTCGAGAATATCGGGGAAACGTAGCAGTACAGGAGGCGTGACATCACGCAGCGCCAACTCGTCCATTACTTCACGCAGGTCTATCTGCGTGCCATTTTTACAGGGAGTGACGTAAACATCGCCTTTTTCGTTGATGCCAAAATAGGAAGTTCCCCAACCGTTGATGTTGTAGAGTTCCTTGGAGTCGTCAATAGTCCATTTCTTCATAAGCGGAATAGTCTTGTGTCCGGATTAAATATTTAATAGTTCGCGGATTTTTGCAACGCTGATTTTAATCTTCTCGTAGTCATCCATGAGCGTTACGTCAAGTGTGTAACGAGCTTTTGTATAGAAGGGTTCACGCAGTTTCAACTGTTCTCGTATGAACGTAATTAACTCATCCTGTGACTTGCCTCTTAGTAGCGGACGGTCGTTTTTGCTCATCTTCAGGTGCATATAGAGCGTCTCAGGTTCCACTTTCAGATAGACAACCGGGGCTTGCTGGTTCATATAGTCGATGTTGTCAAAGAAACACGGTGTCCCACCGCCACAACTAATGATGACATCCTCGAACTCAGCCACTTCATGGAGCATGTTCTTTTCTATCTCTCGGAACCCTTCTTCGCCACGCTCATCAAAGATTTGTGCAACAGTTTTGCGCATACGACTGGTGATGTACCAGTCAAGGTCATAGAACTGAACATTAAGTTCCTTTGCCAGCGCTTTACCTATTGTGGTTTTGCCGGCTCCCATGTATCCTATCAGGATAATGCGTACCATCAGCTTTTCTTGGCGGGTGTAGCTTCAATCACCTTCATGCATTCCTCGTAGGTCAGCTTGGCTGCTTTCTCATGCATACTCTTTGGCAGACGGTAGTTCTTGCCATCATAGGAGAGATATGGACCATAACGTCCGTTTAGCACTTCGAGTTTCGGATCCTCAGTGAAGACACGCAGGTGTTTCTGTGTTTCCTCCTTGCGCTTCTCGTTGATGAGTTCGATAGCAGTCTCGAGGGTAATTGACATCGGGTCTTCATCTTTGGGTAAAGATGTGTAGACTCTATTGTGTAGCACATAAGGTCCGAAACGACCGGCACCAATGGTAACAGGCGAACCTTCGTACTCGCCTAAGATGCGAGGCAACTTGAACAGTTCAAGTGCTTCCTCCAAGGTGATAGTCTCCATGCTCTGATCCTTGCGGAGTTGGGCAAACTGAGGTTTGGTCTTGTCTTCGGCAATACCGATCTGTACGACTGGTCCGAAACGGCCGATTTTCACAAACACAGGACGTCCGCTCTTCGGGTCTGTACCCAATTCGCGCTCTCCAGCCTTGTGCTCCTGACGACTGTTCATGGTCTTCTCTACTACGGGTTCAAAACCTTTGTAGAAAGCTGTCATCATATCTGTCCACTCTTCATCACCTTCAGCAATCTTATCGAAGTCTTGTTCTACTTTGGCGGTGAAGTTGTAGTCCATGATTTCCTGAAAGTGCGCCATCAGGAAGTCATTCACTACCATACCGATGTCAGTAGGCAGAAGTTTGCCTTTCTCTGAGCCGACAATCTCCTTGCGGTTTTTCTCTGTAATCTGTTTCCCCTTCAGGATATCGACGGTGTACTGACGCTCTTCACCTTTCTTATCACCCTTTTGTACATATTCACGCTGTTGGATAGTAGAAATGGTTGGTGCGTAGGTTGAAGGACGGCCAATGCCCAGCTCCTCCAACTTATGTACGAGGCTGGCCTCCGTATAGCGCTGGGGACCTTGTGTGAATCTTTCTGTAGCAGAAATCTCACGACGTGTCAGTTCCTGACCTTCGTTTAATGGAGGGAGGATGTGTGAGAATTCGTCCTGCATCTCCTCTTCATCGATAGACTCGCGATAGACTTTGATAAAACCATCGAACTTGACCACCTCACCTTGTGCGACGAAAAGTTCGTCGGTTCCGCTGATTGTGATATTAACGGTGGTCTTCTCAATCTCTGCATCAGCCATCTGACTGGCAGCTGTGCGCTTCCAGATCAGGTCGTAAAGACGCTTTTCCTGAGGTGTGCCTTCAACTTCTGTCTGATCCATATAGGTTGGACGGATGGCCTCGTGAGCCTCTTGAGCACCTTTGGAACTGGTGTGATACTGACGGGTCTTGCTGTATTCAGGACCATAGAGTTTGACAATCTCCTCCTTGCTGGCACCCAGACAGAGGGTTGACAGGTTTACAGAGTCCGTACGCATATAAGTGATACGTCCGTTTTCGTAAAGGTGCTGTGCCAGCATCATTGTCTGACTGACGGTGAAACCTAGTTTACGGGCGGCTTCCTGCTGTAATGTCGATGTAGTAAATGGAGGCGCTGGTGTACGTTTCAACGGCTTCTTGCTGATGCTCTCGACGGTAAAGGTGGCATCCTTGCATTTCTCAAGGAAAGCGGTAACCTCTTTACGTGTTTTGAAACGGCTTCCCAGCACAGCCTTCACCTCAGTGGCAGAGCCATCGGGATTGGTGATGGCAAAAATACCATTGACGCTATAAAAGGTCTCACTCTTGAAATTCTGGATTTCCCGTTCACGCTCTACGATGAGACGAACGGCCACACTCTGGACACGGCCTGCCGACAAGGCTGGCTTCACTTTACGCCAAAGCACTGGAGAGAGCTTGAAACCCACCAGACGGTCTAGGACACGACGAGCCTGCTGGGCATTCACCAGATTCATATCCAAACGACGCGGATGCTTGATAGCCTCTAAAATAGCAGGCTTTGTGATTTCGTGGAAGACAATACGATTGGTCTTGCTTTCATCAAGTCCCAATACCTCACAAAGATGCCATGAGATGGCTTCTCCCTCGCGGTCTTCATCGGATGCCAGCCAAACCTTCTCGGCATTCTCGGCTTTCGACTTGAGGTCGGCCACCAACTTAGCCTTCTCGGCAGGTATCTCATATTCTGGTTCGAGCGTCTTATCGTCGATACTCAGTTCTTTCTTCTTCAAGTCACGGATATGACCATAGCTCGACATGACCTTGAAGTCTTTTCCGAGAAATTTCTCGATTGTCTTTGCTTTGGCAGGAGACTCTACAATCACTAAGTTTTTTTGCATATCTTGCTTCGTTTTATTTCTTTCGGGCTGCAAAAGTAAGCAAAAAAGTCGCTCCCACCTTATATATATAGAGGAATTTTAGTTTTATTAACGATTTTCGACTAAGAATCGGTGTACCGCTTGGCGAATGGAACGCAGTCCAAAGCGTTCTACATACACCTTGCTCAATGGCACCCAAGCCAGTCCTCCAGCATCATCGGCAGCTTCTACGGTGACATCATCGCCTTCGACATGGCAGAGAAAAAACAAGTCGAGCGTGTGGATGTCCATTCCTGAGTAATGATAGACGTTGGGGACGGAAAAGAGATATTCCACGCTGTCTGGGCTGATTTCCAGGCCTGTTTCTTCGCGAATCTCACGCACCATCCCCTCTTCGGCATTCTCCTCGTTGTCGACAAAGCCACCAGGCAGGTCGAGCGTATCCTTGGCAGGCTCCTTCGCTCTGCGTGCCACCAGCAACTCACCTTTGTCATTAATAATAAAAGCGGCCGTTGAGGCTCTTGGATTCTGGTAGTAAGTGAAGCCGCAATTACTGCAATGCCTGCTCAAGGCATTGTGGATCTCGAAATCACTGCTGCCACACTTTGGGCAGAAATGAAATTGTTCTAAAGGATGATGACTCATAAGTTTACCAATTATCTGTGCGGAAAGGGAAAAGTGGCAGATTGGCTCCATTCTTCACGTTGCCGATCTGGAAATTCTTGAAGCAATAGCGGACAGCAACAGGCTTTTTTACCTCAGGACAAACAATAGCGATGGCCTCGTCCCAATAGCCGCCACCAGGTTGCCAGAAGTGTCGGGCTTGTGCAGGATGAAACACTCTATCCTCGCCGGCAATCTCAAAACCTTTCATCTGTTCGAATGGCGCATCGGCGGCGTAATTGTCTTGTAGATGAATGAAAACGGTGTCATTCTTGATGATCATATCCTTATACGATGCACTCTTGTAACGTACATTCTCGAAGCCGTAGTCCCGATGGAGTGCGGTATAGGCCAGGCGCTCGCCAACGGGTTGTTTCTGGGTGGGATGGATTTGGGAGAACTCATACGGATAAACCAAGTCGTTGATACACACCAGACTGCTGTTGGGAATCATCTGGGTAGCTTTCCATTGCTGTTCACGCAGCAGGGCACCGCTGATGCCATTCACATCACCATCGTCATAGGCCCAAGGGGCGATCTGTACGAAATAGAAAGGAATCTCGCCAAGCCCGAACTGCGAGCGCCATTGCTGCACCAGCAGTTTCATACGCTCAGAATACTGATCGCCTGGGTCACCGACATTCGAACAACCTTGATAATAAAGAATACCCTTCACGGTATAATTTAAAATGGGATTGAAGGTGCCGTTACCCCAGAGCAGACTGCGATGGTAGTCCCATTGCGCCCATTTTTTGCAGATCTCGACAGAGTCTGTCGGGTCGCTGGTGTATTTCTGAAGGTTTTCTTTGGTCAGCCAGCTCTCTACGCGCGTACCTCCTTTATTAGCTTCAATAAGACCGATGGGGATATCCAGGGCCGAATGCATCAGTCGTGCAAAGAAATAGCCTGTGGCTGAAAACTCACCAACGGTCTCAGGAGAGCAGACACGCCATTCGCAAAAAGCATCCTCTTGAGGTTCGGAACGCATCTCGCTGGGAATCTTGACGGAACGAATGCCTGCATGCTGGGTTGATTCAATCACCCAGTGGTTGTAATTCTCGACAGGGCACATACCAAAACCTTTGACAGGCATCTCCATGTTCGACTGGCCTGCACAGACCCACACCTCTCCTGACAATACATTGTTGATGGTTAGCGGTTCACCATCATCAAAAGTAACTGACAAAGGGCTGTATGAGGCTTTCGGCGTCTTCACTTTAACCAGCCATTTACCATTCTTGTCTGCTTTTGTGCTGATGACTTCATTATTCCATGATGTGGTAATTTTTACCGACTTTCCTGGCTGAGCCCATCCCCAAAGCCGGGCATCTGTCTGTTGTTGTAACACCATGTTGTCGCAGATGATGTGCGGTAATCTTACTTTGGCCTGAGAGCCGACGGCCAGTACCAAGAGAATCAGAATTGTCAGAATTTTCTTCATTTTTTGCTTATTGTTTTAGTTTTCTGCGTGCAAAGATACGAAAATAAAAATAAAATGATTAACTTTGCGCCAAAATAATTACTAATGATCATCATGAGAAGTCTGAAAACTATTACAACCATGCTGCTGTTAGCGCTGTCAATGGCGGCTTTTGCACAGAAAGGAACAAAGATGGATTTATGGCCAAAAGGTGCACCTAACAATAATGGTGACGAAAATGACAAGGCAGAACTGACGGTTTATTTGCCCGATGCCAAAAAAGCCACAGGTCGTGCGGTCGTTTGTTGTCCTGGCGGAGGGTATTCTCATCTCGCTATGGACCATGAAGGTCATCAGTGGGCTACATTCTTCAACAGTAAGGGTATTGCTTTGATTGTGTTGAAATACCGTATGCCTCACGGCAATTACAATGTCCCGATATCCGATGCAGAAGAGGCTATCAGGACGGTTCGTCGTAATGCGGTGGATTGGCACATTAATCATAAGGATGTGGGTATCATGGGCTTTTCTGCAGGCGGTCATCTGGCTTCGACCATCGCCACCCATTCAAAAGACGATGCAGCGCCTAATTTCCAGATACTCTTCTATCCAGTCATCACGATGGACCCTGCTTTTACGCATAAGGGATCACATGACAACTTCTTAGGTCAGGACCGTTCTAAGAAGGAAATGAGAAAACTGGAGACGGAATACAGCAACGACATCCGAGTGAATCGCACGACGCCTCGGGCTTTTATTGCCCTGAGCGATGATGATCGGGCTGTACCTGCTGCCAATGGCTTCAACTATTACTCTGAGCTTTATCGTCACGATGTGCCGGCATCCATCCATATCTATCCTACAGGTGGTCATGGTTGGGGATATCGGGAAACATTTGCCTTCCACTATGAGATGATCTTTGAACTCAAGGCGTGGTTGGAGAGCTTCTAAAATAAAAGATGGCAACCAATTGGTTGCCATCTTCTGTGTCGACACTTGGATTCGGACCAAGGACCCCCACCATGTCAAGGTGATACTCTAACCAGCTGAGCTATGCCGACCTGTTTTTGCGGGTGCAAAGGTAATCATAAAAAATGAATTATGCAAGAAAAACCAGATTTTCTTGCATAATTTGTTTTTGTCCTACAGCAATTTCTTGATTTCAGCTTCCAAATCCTTCATTTGTTCAGCGCGCTTAACCAGGTTGTTGCTGCGGTCGATAATGAAATAATCGGGCACCGACTGAATGTTATACAGCATGATGCGCTGGGAGTTGATGCCGTCCTCATCACGAACGCTGATCCAGGGGAGGGCAGCGGTCTGCTGCTTCCAGAAATGCTCATCAGGATCGAGCGATACCTGATAAATCTCAAACCCTTGTGCAGCGTATTTGTTATAAAGCTCACGCAACAGCAGAATACGGGCTGGCGACTCGTCCATAGCGAAGATATGGAAATCGAGTAAGACAACCTTTCCTTTCAGGTCTGTCAAATGACGCACTTGACCGTGATTATCCTGCAAGGCAATATCGAGCACGCCAGCCTCTTCAATCTTGCTGGCATCGATGGTCTGCTCTCTGGCACCCTCCGTAATACGCATATTCTTCATGCCTTCAATGGCAATGTTGTGCAGGTTCTGCCCACGTTCTGCATGAGGATAATAAGTATCCCAACTCGTAGCTACGGCAGCGAACACCTTGATGTCGTCCTTATTGCTGCGAGGGTTGAAAAGCAGCCAGTTTCCAAGGGTCTGGAACAATGCGAAATAGCTGTAAGCCTTCATCGGCTCCTTGAAGATATAGTTGGTCTTCACATCCTCTTTGTAGGCGTCAATTATCTTTAGGATGCTGTCGTTAGCCTCGTCTACGCCCAATGCCGTATTCTCCTGAATGGCCATAGCGCGCTTGTGCAAGTCGATCTGCTTCAGAGCCAGTTCCTTGATTTTCAGACAGTTTTCCGAACCGCTGACCTCGTATTGGGTGGCCATCTGCGGATACTGCGCTTTGATGGTGACGGTCTCCGTAGAGTCGATGCTGACGTTGATAATCTGGTCGGCGATTCTCAGGCGGTAGAATTCAGGAGCCACGGGTGCTTCATCGCTGAATGAGAAGTTGCCGTTGTCGGATAGCTTGACAGAGTCTATCACGCTGATGCCTTCAAGACCAACATTCTCGAAATAGAGCACGGAGTCGCTGGCATTGCTGATTTGTCCTTCTACATTGAATTTCTTTTGACTGCACGATGTTGCGATGAGTGCACAGAATGCTATAATGGCTGCGGAAAAAAGCCCATTGAAAGTCTTCTTCATTTTGAATATGTTTGATTTTGCGTGCAAAATTACAGTATTTTTCGCACATTCCAAAATTATTTCATGACTTTGTGCCTACTTCTATACCTAAGGTGCGCAATTATTCATAAAAAAAGAAAAATTCTTGGCTTTTTTTCGTTTATTTATTATATAATGTGTACCTTTGCCCAAATTTTTAGCGACCACATCTTTATGGTCGCACTGATATTTTTTATTTTTAGATGTTTTAAACAAGATGAATGTAATTACAAAGACCATTCAATTGGCTGATGGAAGAACCATCACCATTGAAACCGGGAAAGTGGCAAAACAGACCGATGGTGCCGTCATGCTGAAGATGAACAACACCGTATTGCTGGCCACCGTTTGTGCCGCAAAAGATGCAGTTCCCGGAACCGATTTCATGCCTTTGCAGGTAGACTATCGTGAACAGTACAGTGCCGCTGGCCGTTTTCCTGGTGGATTCACCAAGCGCGAAGGTAAAGCCTCAGACAATGAAATCCTCACATCCCGACTGGTGGACCGTGTGCTCCGTCCATTGTTCCCCAGCAACTATCACGCAGAAGTATTCGTAAACGTTATGCTGCTCAGTGCCGATGGCGTTGACCAGCCCGATGCTCTTGCCGGTTTTGCTGCCTCTGCAGCGCTGGCTTGCTCGGATATACCTTTCGAGTGCCCTATTTCGGAAGTCCGCGTTGCACGTATCAACGGTGAGTATGTGATTGATCCTACCTTCGAGCAGATGAAGGAGGCCGATATGGACATCATGGTTGGTGCTTCGGCTGAGAACATCATGATGGTAGAGGGTGAGATGAAGGAGGTCAGCGAGCAGGATCTGCTGGGTGCCCTCAAGGCTGCGATGGATGCCATCAAGCCCATGTGCGAACTCCAGGCTGAGCTTTCTAAGGAGTTGGGCAAGGACGTGAAGCGCGAGTATGATCACGAGGTAAATGACGAGGCCCTCCGCGAGCAGATGAACAAGGAGTGCTATCAGCCCGCCTACGATGTCACCAAGCAGGCTCTCGAGAAACAGGAGCGTGCAGAGGCCTTCGAGAAGATTCTCGAGGACTTCAAGGAGAAATATTTCGAGGCTCATCCTGAGATCACCGCAGATTCAGAGATCTCTAAGGACGAGTACGAGGCTATGATGGAGCGTTATTATCACGATGTGGAGCGCGATGCCATGCGTCGTTGCATCCTCGATGAGGGTATCCGTCTCGATGGCCGTAAGACCACCGATATCCGTCCTATCTGGTGTGAGGTTTCACCTCTGCCCATGCCTCACGGAAGTGCAATCTTCACGCGTGGTGAGACTCAGTCGCTGAGCACTTGTACTCTTGGTACCAAACTTGATGAAAAGCTTGTCGACGATGTTTTGGAGCATGGTTATCAGCGTTTCCTGTTGCACTATAACTTCCCACCGTTCTGTACTGGTGAGGCCAAGGCTCAGCGTGGCGTAGGTCGTCGTGAGATTGGTCATGGACACCTTGCATGGCGCGGTTTGAAAGGCCAGATTCCTGAGGACTTCCCTTACACCGTTCGTCTGGTCAGCCAGATCCTCGAGTCTAACGGTTCTTCTTCTATGGCTACCGTTTGTGCTGGTACCCTCGCCCTGATGGATGCTGGTGTACCTATGAAGAAGCCTGTTTCTGGTATCGCTATGGGCCTGATCAAGAATCCTGGTGAGGAGAAATATGCTGTATTGAGCGATATCCTCGGCGATGAGGACCACCTTGGCGATATGGACTTCAAGACCACAGGTACCAAGGACGGTCTGACTGCTACGCAGATGGATATCAAGTGCGACGGTCTGTCGTTTGAGATTCTCGAAAAGGCACTCATGCAGGCTAAGGCAGGTCGTGAGCACATTCTGAAGTGCCTCACCGACACGATTGCCGAGCCTCGTGCAGAGATGAAGCCTCAGGTACCACGTATCGAGGCCTTCGATATTCCCAAGGAGTTCATTGGAGCCGTCATTGGCCCTGGTGGCAAGATCATCCAGCAGATGCAGGAAGATACGGGTGCTACCATTACCATCGATGAGGCTGACGGCGTAGGTCACGTGCAGGTGAGCGCTCCTAATAAGGAGAGCATCGACGCTGCCATCTCGAAGATCAAGGCCATCGTGGCTATTCCTGAAGTAGGTGAGGTCTACGACGGTGTTGTTCGCTCGATCATGCCTTATGGCTGCTTCGTAGAGATCATGCCTGGCAAGGATGGTCTGCTCCATATCTCTGAGATCGACTGGAAACGTCTTGAGACTGTCGAAGAGGCTGGTATCAAGGAGGGCGACCATATTCAGGTGAAGCTCCTCGAGATCGATCCTAAGACAGGCAAGTACAAACTCTCTCATCGTGTACTCATCGAGAAGCCTGAGGGTTATGTTGAGCCTCAGCAGCGTCGTCGTGAGCGCCCTGAGCGTGGCGACCGTCCTGAGCGTGGCGAGCGTCGTGACCGTCGTCCCGATCGTGGCGACCGTCGTGACAGAGGCGAGCGTCATGATCGTCCTGAGCGTGGTGAGCATCGTCCCCGTCCTGAGAATCAGGAGGAGGCTCCAAGAGAGAACAATGAGCCGAAGGACTTCAGCGATTCTCTCGATCACATGGATTTCTAAGATAGATTTCTAATATAGAAAAGGCTGCATTTCTCGAAAATGCAGCCTTTTTTTTAAAAAAGTTCCAAAAATATTTGGTGGTTTCAAAAATTCGCCGTACCTTTGCACCCGCTTAACAGCAAAACCTGCTTCAGTAGCTCAGTTGGTTAGAGCACCTGACTGTTAATCAGGGGGTCGTTGGTTCAAGCCCATCCTGAAG
>CACWSX010000052.1 GCA_902763615.1 uncultured Prevotellaceae bacterium
AAGGTAAGTGAAAATTCTGACATGGCAAAATCCTGGGCAACTTTTTGTTGCTCAGGCACTTATAAATAATGTTAAACTATAGTGTTGCGGAATTAAGGTACAAATTGTAGTTCTGAAGACTTTTTCTTATATAACAGGGAGCAAATAATCGTATTTAGACAAGCAGTTTTCCCTTGGCCAGAAGATCCTGACAACAACAAATGAGGTGTTTTGGTCAAATCAAACATGAAAACTCCATTCTGTATGGTTTTACCAATAGCGCAAGGTAACTGCATCTGAGTCTCTTGAAACTCTTTGGAGCTTAGCACAGTCCCTAATGGCACATTTACAGCATTCTCATTTGGAATCTCAATACCGACGGTCATTTTCCCTGGAATAGGAATCATAAATCGAAGATTTGGATTACCGAGAGAGATGGCTATATCATCTTCACATAATCGTATTTTCTTATAATTTGTACCCAGATATGGTTTTATTTCATACAAAGAAACTGAGGGACCTATAGTAACATCTATCTCTTGTACTTCTATTTTATATGCATGAAAAACCTCTGCTATGCGTTTTTTCTTCACTTCAACATTTTCTTTAGCTACAGAAGGCTCCTGCCTGTTAAGCAAATCCAGAGATGGAAGTTGACTCTTTCCTGATATAGAATCTTTTCCCATATTAATACTCATAATCTTCACTTTTTATATTTAACACGATGCAAAAATACAAGAAAGGTGCGCCGGATTGGGGCACACCTTATAAGAATATTGAAAAACGAATAGAAAATTCTCTATTTGTTGAATATAGATATGGCTTTGTCTGCTAATTCTTTCGTTATTCCATCATAAGGATTCGTCAGAATGAAGTTAGGAAGTTGCGAATCCAATATCACATATTCATCGTCAATGATGACATAGCGAACATCCGGCCCAGCATGATCAGCCAGCCAAGAAGCAATCTCCATGCCTTTGCAATGTCCCATAGCAGGATCGATATCATCAAGGTTGGCTGTTAGCAACCATTGGTCACTAACAGAAGAGGAAGTGATATCAATCACCTGTCCTGGCAATTGTCTATCAGACCACATCTCCTCCATAGCCTCTAAACCCAAGAATTTCCAAGACGACTCAATGACAATCTTTGCATTCGTGGCATCAACAATCCGTTTTAGCTGTTTTGTCGCCTCTGGATCGAATATAGCACCATACTCATCCTGATACGCCACCCCTTGATAACAAAGATAGTTTTGGTAGTACTCAGTATTCAGCACACCATCGAAATCTAAGAATAGATACTTCTCCATATTCTTATGCAATTATAGGATCTGGACAGAAGTCTTTGCGTTTGCAGGCCTTGCAATGCTTGCCTATCCAGACCTCATCAAACTGGTTCATCGCTTGCTCAACGATTTCTGGCTCATCAGTCAGGATGCCAGCCTCGAAGTTACGCGTGCCATCGGCCTTCATGCCAATACCAGCACCTGTGAGATTAGCACTACCAATATACGCCTCTTTGCCATCAAAGATCATCATCTTGAAATGTACCCTTGGGCAAAGCACCCTCTCCAGCCCATCATACAGAATGGGGAACCTGTCAAAGTCCTCCCTGAAGTTTGGCCCAGGCTCCTTGGCATGAATCAGCCTCACAGCCACACCTTTCTTAATCAGCTTAGCCAATACCTCCAAGAAAGGCTTCTTAGTCTTCCCGTCCTCGATATACAGATCTTTGATATCAGCAGTCCCAATCCACAAAGACTGCTTCACGTGCAAAACACGTGAAAGAACTTCTTTGTAGTGGGCGGAGTTGGAGATGTAGGTGAGCATCCTATTATTACGGATTCTGTTTATTAATGCATCTCTTTATAACCTCTAAAAAACAGTTATATACCCCATCGATATCATCTAATTCAAAATACTTCCATAATTGTGTGTCGTTAGAATCTATTAATAATCCTTCTTCCTTCAATTTCATGACGGGAGTCTCTGATATTCTTCGATCTTCTTTTGGGAGATTTCTATCATACTCTATCTGACAGTAAGTCCGCTTTGTTTCAGTATAGATAAAGACATGAACCATTTTCCCATAATAGTTGATATCAACCCCAACAAATTTATCAGGGAAATGACATTCCTGTAACATAGGATAGCGTATTTTTATATCATCCTTCCAAGATTCAATAATGTTTTGCCTATATTTATTTTTTAATGCTCTCATCTGATTAGTAATTGTTTCAAAATCAGATATTTTCTCTTTTAACACTTCAAATCGTTTTTTATCACTAGAGCAGTTTGACAGTTCAAAGTGCTCATCAAATAGTTTTTCTAAATTCATAATTAAACTTTTATTTATTGTTCTTAATCCAAATAATCCTTCTAAATAATCTATGTATTGAGTTACTGCGGAAAAGAGGTATTGGTCCTTATATCTGATATTTGGCAATACATACTCTTTTAACCATTTAATAATACCATCTTGAAATGGGATTATGGCAAATCGAGATCCAAAATCCTTTTTATACTCTCCCCACGATTGGTCATCAGGCTCATGGTAATACTGTGGTAAGTATATGACAAAGATATTGTTGATGTTGTATCCTTTTCCCCTCGTTTTTTCAATATACCTATGTATTTGAGCATCTTGATCCGCTGCATTATAAATCTTGTTTTCAAAGATGATTGCATATGATTTATCTCTAACCCATAAATCTATACGTTGTTCTTCTTGTGAAATTATGGGATTGTCTATTTTTATTCTTTTAAATTCATCAGAATGTGTGTTGGAATGAATATAATCAATAAATGATTTTAGGAATTCATATTCACCCTTTTCATTCCGATAACAAAACAAACGCATCAATATCCTGCTATGCCCATTCTCATTGATATGCAACTCATCAATTATATTTAGATGATATGGCAGTTTCAATTTCTCTGATTCATAGGTACGACATAATATATCTCCAATTTTCAATAATTCGGAATATTGATGTAATATTTCCTCATTAATTGAATTTAGCAGTTTGAAAGCATCTTCTTTTTCCATATATTCTCAATTAGACCATCTTCACGAAATAAAAATCGGTTTCTATAATAGCAAAGCTGACATACAAATAGGAACTTTTGCTTGAAGATATTCTCTCCAAGCAGAAGCATCAAACCCCATCGCTGTATGTCTAATTATTGAGAAAGGGATTTCTCCCCGAGGGAGTATTAGCCAGCCATAAGCAGGAGTTACTTTACTAATTTTATTCTTTTTATCCCATTCCAATTTGCATTTTGTGTCAGTACCTTCCAAAGCATGAGTTCCATACCAATTACGAATTCCTAAAAACAGAATATAAGTTGGTCGTAATACTTTGGAAACTTCAGCCAAACATCGCCAAGTCTCCATTCTGTTGGATGTCGATGGTTTTTGATGGACATCTTTCATAATCTCTTGCACATAATTATAGAAAGCAATGTTTGACCAGAAGTCTTCTATATCCTTTTGTGCCTTAAGATTAAACAAATTATACAAACCATTATAAAAGCTATAAGGTCCATTCTCAATAACAGCCTTAATAGTTTCTATGGTAGAATAAGGATCCTCAAATTCTTTTTCTGCTTCTTTATTAGTGGCATAATGAGAATCGCCGAGGATTAGAATTTTATTTTGAAGATAATTCTTTCCAATCCACGGAAATCTTTTTAATTCCTTAATACCATCCAGAGAATTATAGATATTGACATTTACAAGATTTAGAGAACTCAATAGTTTCTTATCCATAATTACAACCTCTTAGTCCAACTTCACGAAATCAAGATCACGCTTTATTTGCCAGCAACTTGCTAATGATATCATCATATTTCCCTTTGATCTTGCATGGTGGTTCCTCTTTATCTGGAAAGAGAGAATGCAGATAAGCCTTTTCATACTCTTCTGCAAAAATTTTAGGGGAATCAATATCGTTATCTATCGCATACTCGAAGCCTTTCATGTAGCCATTATGTGCCTCAATTCCTAAGAGATTATTATCCTCAGACCAGTACTCTTCATAAAGATTTTCATAAGCCTCAGCAATTGTATATGCCTTATCAGTTCCAAAACCCTTATTGATACATTCTTCGAATTTGGAAGCGAACAGATGGCAAAAATTATCATCAGGAGTGCTATTATGGTGTAGAGCATATTCCCTAGCATAAACTTCGCTCTTTCCTTTTTCTATCAACGATTTTTGGATCCTGGTGAACTCTTTTACATCTTCTATTGTCCATTTATATATGAAGAAGTATGCATAGTTTTCGACAAAACTTGGGTCATCATCAAGGAAACGTGCAAAAGGAACTAATTCAGTTTTTGCCTCTTTATAACCTCGCGATTTGTCAACAGCCTTAAATGCCTCCCATGCGCTATCATCCACATCCTCACCTATACGGTGATCGGCGTAAGTCTCTGCCCAGGTTTCAGATAGGCCAGCATCTATCTGACCAATATAGATATTCATAAATTTTGTAGCTATCTCCAAGCTATCATCTATATCATCTTGTTCTGGATCATAACCAATGGCAATGTCATTAAGGGCCTTAGTCGCTTTTTCGACAAATAGGGGATAATATATTGCATCTATCTCTAATTTGCCAAATGCCACCTTAAGAGTCTCCTCTGATATGTTCCATTTTTGTTCGTCCATATCTTATTATTTAGTCTAACTTTACAAAATCAAAATCATACATTCTTTAGTTATGCTCTAATGTATACATCATGCCACAAGTAGCAATATTTGAAATGAATGGTCGGAACCATGCTTCTTTATCGCACAGATTAAAGTCATTCTTTTTAATGAAACTTACAATGTCTATAACAATGTCTCTTAATTTATTTGTTTCACCATCTATGCTTTCTTGAAAGGTATCTGGAACATCTATCTGGAAATAGGAGAATGCTTCCTTGATATCATAAGACAAATCATCTATAGATTTTTCATTGATGACATAATAGGTCAGTTCTGCCGCCTTCTCAAATACATATTGTACTATGAACTTACAATCAATTTCCCAATTCCAATTTCCATCATCATAATAAGCTATATAATCAGTTATAGAATGACAAAGGCCAGCAAGACTGTTAAAAATATAACTCACCTGTTCTTGGGGTACTTTAGTTTTAGGTATTCCAGACAGAAGAGGTTTTGAAACTTCATCCTCTGCTGTCTTAACACGTTGTGAAATATAATTCGTAATTGTTCTTTGAATCTCTGGGACATCATTTTCTTGATATGGACATGGAGGTGTGTAGTATCCTACGCCTAAATCCATCTTTATTGCAAGACGACTTTCTGGATCACGATTTACAAAGAAAGCCCTTTCACCATAGAAACGCTCAAACTTTTCAAAAAGACCTTCAACGGCATCAACTCCTTCAAATTCATACTCTGTAGTAGTTGTTCTTTTATCGATCTCATTATGAAAATCTTTTTCGAGCCTTTGAACGTCAGAGTCTAATTCTTGGTCATATTCTTCATCGTTTCCCAACATTAGAAACTTCTTAATTTTCTTGTAATACTGAATTAAAAGTTCTCTCATATAAACAAAAAGATAAATACGTTTGCAAATATACAAGTTTTTATTGGAATAATCAAGAAAACTGCCACATTTTTCAAAAGGTGGGTGGAAACGGCTTCGACATACCGGCCCAACAGTCATCCCTGAACATGCTGAACCAAGGCGAAGACAAAGGCAAGGTCTAAGACAAAGGCCGGAAACGACAGTTAACCCAAACATATCTGTTGCCTGCCTGTTTTCCGTCATCAATAAACCTTTTCCTTTAATTACAGATGAATCCTTAGATATCATAATAACTGCCTCTGCCGTTTCCATTAAGGCCGGATTAGCATCCATTGAGACACAAGTTCCTGCCAACCCTGATTATTTTTCCAATGAGCAAATGGTGTCGTATGTCGCCTGAAGATCCTCAGGAATAACAATCTTCATCAGGGAAATCCGCGCACTTTCCTCAACCTGCCACGCCTTGAATTGTGAATGATACTCCTGGTATTTCACATGATATGCCTCACAATCGCTCTCGTATTTTCTGTTTTGCTCGATGGTCTTCTTTCCCAGCTTGCGTTTCATCTCATACTTGATACGATTCAGTTGCTGCTCATTGGTACGATGCCATTTCTGAAGTTCAAAAAACAGATCATCCACCTTCTGCTGGTCAATCGAAGGGACATAAGAGTATATGAGTGTTTCCTTTCCTGTGCCCTCCGTACTGTATGGCTTCATCGTTCGGTTATGCAATTCCTCACGGGCCTTGGAATAGACACCATCAGGATGGATATATTTTCCGATAGTGGCAGCTGTAGCCTCTAACTGTAGATATTCGTTACGCTCACGGATGTTTAATTCCTCCAAGATGTCATCCTCTGTAGGCTTGGCAGCAGGAAGAGGCCTTTCAAGACTGAGGCCATTCTCTTGAAGCCAGTCATCAAAGCCTCTCTCTGTGACATCTCTTATTTCAGCCTCCTTGGCCTTGATAGCCTCACGGATCCAGGCACAGAAAGCATTCATATCAGCAATCTCAGAGAGCAGGGTGCGAACCTCTGCCAATTCTTCTTCCTGATAACCTCGACTGATGGTCTTGCCAGAATCAGCTGGGGATCCCACAATATCCACAGTTGTGGTTACAAAGTTCAGGTTTTTGAGTTTAGCCTCATTACTAACGATCTTCTCTTTCGCGATATTCGCCAGATGATTGGCAGACGTGGATGTCAGACCGTGGTTTCCGAAAAATACTTCATTCACTTTCTTCATACCTTATTATTTTATGATTCACGATGCAAAGATACAAGAAAGGTGCGCCGATTGAGGGCACACCTTATAAGAATCTAATTAATTTCTTTATTTTTCTTTTCTCTTTTATGAAGATAATTATGGGGCGTTGAAAATGTTCAGAACTATAGAATCTCCCTTGCTATCCAAGCACAAGCCTCAGCATCAGCGAGGGCATGATGGTGGTTTTCGAGTTGATAACCGCAGAGTTTTGAAATTGTGTGGAGCTGATGGTTCTCAGCCTGTGGGAAAGCCTTGCGGGAAGCCACACATGTACATAGGAATTCATAGTCAGGATAGTCCATCTGATAGCAGCGGAAAACGGCTTTCAGGCAACTTTCGTCGAAAGCCTTGTTATGTGCCACCAATGGCAATCCCTCGATGAGTGGTTCTATCTGTTTCCACACTTTGGGAAATACAGGAGCATCCTCAGTGTCCTCACGAGTCAGACCATGTACCTGACTGCACCAATAATTGTAATAGTTGGGCTCAGGCTGGATCAGAGAATAGAATGAATCTACGATCTCACCATTCCTGACAATAACCACACCAACGGAGCAGACACTGGTACGCTCGTTGTTGGCTGTCTCAAAATCTATAGCAGCAAAGTCTTTCATCGTTTGTCTTCCTTATATTTATTCCACATGTGCTCTGAAATTTCTGCTAGCTCTTCACGGAACCATTTGGGCGAGAGCACTTCGATGTCGCTACCCATTGTCAGAATCTCCTGACGGAAATCGAATGTCGGGCGCAGGCGGACAGTGAAGATGCTGTATTCATCGTTGCGCTCAATCTCCTTCTGCGTCTGATGAAGGGTAAGCGTGCGAAGATAATTGGCCTGGCCTGCAGCCACTTTGAGTTTGACAGTCTCGACATCATAGTTTTGATCAGCAATGATGCCAAAGCAATCCTCGAAATACTCCTCTGCCACGAAATCCTTTGGGTAATCGAAGTGGAGGGCGGTGGGTTCTAACTCATGAACGCGGTCCAGAGCATAAATCATGATCTTATCATAATAGGGGCTACGGGCCACCAAGTACCAACGCTGCTTGAAGGCTTTCAGGCAATAGGGCTCTACTGTAAAGGTATTGGCCTCATCGCGCCAGAAACTCTGATAGGTCATTTCGAGCACAGTATTCTTTTTTAATGCTTCAAGAATGACTGGCAGGAATTGCTGACCATCAGGAATCTCTTCGAACAGGATCTTATCCTTAATACTGGCACTTTCCATCATCAGATTACTGACAGTCAGGGTGTTAAAGAGCCAACTGCGCATAGAGCCGTTTCTCAGGTCATCTGCATTCTGGATGAAGAAACGATATTGACCACTATTCTCATTCTCAATAATGAGGCCAAACATTTCCTCTATTTGAATGCGCCATTTGTGGAAGGTTCTTTTGGGCAGTTCCTTTCCCTCGCTTAAATCATTGTCGAGCCATCGACGATTGATGTCTTCGAACGAAATTTTCTTGGCTTTGTAGATGGTTTCCACCAGCCAGACATACTTGTTTAACAGATTCTTTGCCATACTTTTTAATGTTTAGACGCTGCAAAGATACAAAAAACCTATGCAAAAACAAGGCACAGGTTATAATTATTTCAATGAATAAAAGATTCGTGCTTATGAAGTGTCAGTGACTCATTGAGAGAAAATAGTTTACATGTTTGATAAAATTAAAAGACGGGTTTATCATTATGATTTTGGATATGCCTATGAAACAATTGTTTTCTGTCTAGGGAAAATTTGCTGCCTGCCTAGGGCGCAAAAACAGCATCACTAGAGGAAAAATGGAAGAATGATAAGGAGAGGATGAAAATTCCGTACAATCCAGTGAAGGCTCTTTTGCGAGAACAAAAGCATTCTGTCTTTTGAGAAGAGGCTTTTGTTGAATGATAAGAGCTGAGTATTGGGAAGCGACGAGGTCGGCTACGATGGATGGTCAGGTTGGCTACGATTGGCAACCAGCTACGGGTAAGCGAGCAGTATTTTCACTGTAAGCGGGAATACTGCTCACTACCAACGTGAATACTGCTCGCAAAAATCCCTCATCCCTCACATAATAGCCGGGAATGCCTTTGTACAAAGGGGTTGAGGCATGTGAGGGATGATTTTGATCCCTCACAAATCCCTCACATAACCCTCACATCATCCCTCACTTTTTAAGCAGCCCTCAACGGAATCACCTCATAATAAAGTATATGCGAGTGATCCTTGAAATTGAAGCCAAGAGCCGAGACAATCTTACCCAGACGGACCTTGTTGCCAATAGTGTTCTGTAACGAAGGATAATCCTTCTGGATGATCTCGATGAGTTGGTTGCAGTTCATCGTCTTGGGCACCTCACCCTCGTTCGGCTTGCGGAAGCAGGCTGCAAACATCTCTCCGATGTCCTTCTGCTCCATAAAATCCTGATTCAACTGCTGGATGCGGGCCACTTCATCATTGCTGTACCAATAATGCGCCTTCAGCTCTTGCAGTTCATAGACCACTTGTGCATACAATTGTCCGTAGTCGATGTCGCCAGCATTGTCAACCATCTGACCATCAGGAATCCTGATGCAGATGTATCGACGTGAGCCCGTTGCATCCTTCAGCGGATGGCGATTGTTGGTGGTAGCCACAAACGAGGCGAATCGAGGGCGATCTTCCTGAGTGCGTCCGAAGATAGGACGGCCGTTCACCTTGCTGACAGACAGCGTCTGCTTCAGCGATGATTGCTGAGAGGGACGGATGGCGTCCAACTCATCGAGGTTGACGATTAGATTGTTCGTCAGCGCCATCTCCTTGTCGAATTTATTAGCCAAGTTCAGATGGTCGAGATAGTACTGGCGCAGGTTCTTTGGCAGCAGTCGACGCACGAAAGTTGTCTTTCCGCAACCCTGACTTCCAATCAGCGTGGGTACGCACTCGTTTCCATGCAGCATGTCCATCTGCAGCCAATGGGCAACGGCAGAGCGCAGCCAGATGGTGAGATAGTTCAATTGCTCAGAACTGATGCCTGGGATTCGGCTGAAAACCTTTGCAATATGGTTCTGACCATCCCAAGTTGGAAGATTCTTGAGGAACATCTGCACAGGATTGTGTTCAGGCACCTCTTCCGATTGCACATACTCCGTTATCTCCGTCTTAGGACTGCCCTTCTCCAGCACGTTCTCACGCTTGGCACGAATCACGATGCTGTTCAAGGCCGCCTGCGTCAGAGGACGGTAATCCAATTCAGCCTCAGCAACTGAGGCGCTTGAGAGACTGTCGAAGATCTCGACAGTGTTGCCTTGGGCTTTGTTGTCAGCCTTTGGCAGTTCAGCAAATTCTACCTTGCCGTTGAGGATGTTCCTACGGAATCGGTAGTTCTCCATGAGGAATCGCTCGATTGCGAGCGTTGCCTCCTGTGAAGCAGCAAATGCCTCACTGTTCATACTCATGTTCTCCGTCATACTATGATTGATTAATAAAATTGTTCCTGCTCCTTAAAGCCTTCTCCTTAGGTAGTAATATAGCGCGCTTTCCACAGCGTGCGTTTCATGGTGCAAAGATACAAAATAAAAATGGCATTTGCAAGTTTTATCCCATTTTTAGCCTTACAAGTTCTAAATTTGCGTGCTTTTTTCGATTTTCTGACAAATGTATGTCCAAAACCGTGTTCTTATGAATAGAATGAGTATAAGTTGATGTGATAGATGATGTGAGGGTTATGTGAGGGATTTGTGAGGGATTTCAAACATCCCTCACATCCCTTAACCCCTTTGTATAAAGGCATTCCCAGCAATTATGTGAGGGATGGAGTGATTCTATTACAAAACGCAAATACCATGCTTATGGTATATAGAATGACATAACGAGGGGATTGTGGGAGTGTGGAAATCGCCGTACCTTTGCACCGTCAAACAAATAAAACGTAAAAAGATGAAAAGGATAGCATTTACAATAGCATTGTTCTTGAGCCTCGGACTGAGTAGTGTCTGGGCAGAGGAGAATAGTACTAATAATAATGTACGCACGATAAAGGCTCCACGCTTTGCACGTCCGTTGGTAGAAAAATGGATTGAGGAATACGCTAAGACTGAGCCTGGTGTGGAATTCCAGATAGCCAAGGGTCAGGAAAATATTGACCTCACGATCACCATTGATAATCAGGAAGCCGACACAAAAGACTTTTGCCATTTGTTATATATAGGAGAGACAGCTGTGCTGCCTATTACTGCCCGCAGTTCTGAGGCAGCACGGCTATTGGAGGGCAAGCACCTGAATGCGAAGAAACTTAAGCAGCTCTTTTTCCTGAACGATGACTTTGATGAGGATGTGAAGAAGATCAAGGCTTTCGAGAACATTATTATCTATAGTGGTAGCAATGCTTCATCAGTAGCTTCGTCGTTTGCCCACAACTTTGGCGAAGAAAGCAGTAGTTTCAGAGGCAAGCGTATCTCTGGTGACGATTTGTTCTTGAACACCGCTGTTTCGAAAGATCCCCTCGGTGTGACCTTCAACGCCCTGTCGAATATCTTCGATCTGAAGAGCCGTCACTTGAAGAGTGATCTGTCGCTCGTAGGTCTCGACCTGAAGAAGGACCTCGAAAGCAGTTTTAGTGACAACGGAACGCTCGACGATGTGCTCAACATTTTGGAGAATGGCAAGCCTGCGGAGGTGACCATCGAAAAGGTTGGCATCACATTTAACGATGCCGACGAAGCAGTCAACCGTTTCATGCAATGGGTGCTTGTGAACGGTACAAAATATAATCACGAATATGGTTTTCTAAACCTTGACAAAAAAGAGACGAGTATCCAGATTGATAAGGTACAGAACACATTGACAGCACAAAAGTGACGAAGCAGCGAGAGCAGAGTCATGTTCGCATGAGTTCTGCCGAGTCGTGACGGAACTCGAACGAAGTTCAAGTAAGATTGTTTTTAGGTTAAAAGGTAAGGAAAGGATAATTCTTATGGTAAAGAGATTGTTTATTGCAACACTCGTTGCAATCAGCCCCCTTTATGCACTGGCGCAGGGGTTGATAACGGGTCACATCAAAGACGCTCGCAGCGGTGAGTCGCTGATAGGAGCATCGGTGATTGTGAAATCAGAAAAAGGTCAGGGCGTTGTTACTGATGTCGATGGTAACTTCTCCTTGAAGACGAAAGTGGAATTCCCGCTGACTCTGAGAGTAGAGTTCGTGGGCTACCGTCCGATAGACGTGGATGTCTATGATTTCGAAGAACCTGTGGAGATTGCACTTATCGACAACTCCAACAAGCTGGACGAGGTTGTCGTGATAGGCTACGGTACTCAGAAGCGCAATCAGTTGACGGGTAGTGTGACTACTATCAAGGCTGATATCTTCGAGAAGGCTCCCGCGCCAACACTCGATGGTGCACTGAGCGGACAAGTAGCAGGACTGGCCGTGACCGCGAGCAGCGGACAGCCGGGCGCCGACAGCCATATTCGTATTCGTGGTGGCAACTCTGTCAATGCCTCGAACGAGCCTCTTTACGTAGTGGATGGTTTTATCTATTTCAAAGACGCAGCCAACAACAGCACAGGTATTGGCGCCATCGAAGGTAGCCTGAACCCGCTGGCCACCATCAACCCCAACGACATTGAAAGCATTGAGGTATTGAAGGACGTTTCTGCTACTGCCATCTATGGCTCGCGTGGTGCCAATGGTGTGATTCTCATTACCACGAAGAAAGGTAAGTTGGGTGAAGGCAAGGCCCACATCGCTTATAACTATAGTCTTGGCGTGAGTAGTGCGGCCAAGAAGCTCGATCTGCTGACGGCCTCAGAATGGGCACAGTATCAGAAAGATTTCTTTAGCAATAAGGGTGGTTATTCAGATACTGAAATTGCGGCCTTGGGTAAGGGCACCGATTGGCAGGATGCCGTGTTGCGTACTGCCATTCAGCAGACCCACGAACTGAGCATCAACGGTGGAACGGAGAAGAACCGCTATGCTTTTTCGGCTAACTATACCGACCAAGATGGTATCATTCTTAACTCAGGGTTCCAGCGCTATAATTTCCATACCAACGTAGAGTGGGAATTGCAAAAGAACCTCCACTTCGGCGTTAATGCTACATACGGTCGTTCGAAGCAGAGCGGATTGACTACCACTGAGGAAAAGGTCTTTAATTCATCACCCTTCTCAGCAGGCATCACCAACAGTTTCGTCTATGCCCTGCTGATGCCGCCTGTGGTGAGTGTTTATAATGCTGATGGCTCGTACAACTTCAGCAACCCCTACGAATATGCCTACTTTGCTATTGGCGACCATGCTGCCAACCCTGTTTACGACTTGAAAGAGAGCGTGGCTGAAAACATCAACAACTACCTGTTGAGCAACGTATGGGCTACCTATAAAATCGGACACCTGACTCTGAAGGCCACCGTTGGTTTGAACAGCGAGAAGCTCACTCAGAACTACTACTCTGGAGCTTACACCTCTTTAGGTTTGGCCACACAGGGTATCGGTGGTACGGGTAACCGTCAGACCGATGTATGGCAGCAGGAGTACACCGCCACCTACGAGCGTGACTTCGGTCATCACCATATCGAGGTTTTGGGCGGCTATACCCGTCAGACCTCTACGTCAACCTATAGCGCCATTCGTACCAATCACTTCACCAACGAGAGTCTGAAGCAGTACAACTTGGGCGACGGCTCTGAGATCTATACGCCACAGACGGGCATCAGTGAGTCATCGCTCAACTCTATCATTGCCCGGGTCAATTATACGCTAAACGATCGCTACAATGCTACCGCCACCTTCCGTGCCGACAATAGCAGCCGCTTTGCCGCTAATCATCGTTGGGGTTACTTCCCCTCATTAGGTTTGTCGTGGAACATTGATAAAGAGAACTTCCTGAGCCACATCCACAGCATTGACTACCTGAAGTTGCGCCTCTCAGGTGGATTGGTGGGCAACCAGGAGATCAGCGACTATGCCTTCTCCACCTCCTACGCCACAGGTTCCTACGGTGGTAGTAGCAGTTACTCTAAGCAGAATGCTGCCAATGACAACCTGAAGTGGGAGACTACTGCAAGTTATAATCTCGGCATCGACCTTGGTTTGTGGAAAGATCGTGTGAACATCGTTTTTGATGCCTACTACAAAAAAACCAGCGACCTGTTGCTTGTAGTACCGATGGGCTTTTCAGCAGGTGTTACCACCCAGTTGCAGAATGTGGGTAATGTGGAAAACAAGGGTGTGGAGCTGGCCATTAGCACAACCCTCATTCAAAGGAAGAATCTGAATTGGACGGTTTCGGCGAATGCTGCCTACAACCACAACGAGATTACTGATATGGGCATCACGAACAATGTCATCCAAGGTTCAGATAATCAGCAAATCCTTCGTAAGGGTGAGGCTCTCGGCTCGTTTTATGGATTGAAATATATCGGCATCGTGCAACAGGGCGAGGACGTGAGCCAGTTGCCTACAGTCAACGGCCTGACACCCAAGCCTGGTGATCTGAAATACGAGGATACCGATGGCAATAATCGTATTGACGGCAATGATCGTGTGATTCTCGGCAGCATACAGCCCGACCTTGTTTACGGTTTCTCCACACAGCTCACATGGCGTAACCTCGACTTCTCGGCATCTTTTGCCGGAAGCTATGGCAATGAGGTTTACAACGCCTTAGGCCGTCGTCTGGAATTGACCAACGATTCCTATAATGTGCTTAGTACCATCAAGGACTCGTGGACAACTGAGCGTGGTGGCAACACCCTGCCTCTGGCCAGCAATGCCCGTCCCTTCGGCTATATCGACAGCCGCTATGTGCAGAGTGCCAGCTATCTGAAACTGCGCAACCTCACCATCGGCTACCGTCTGCCAAAAATCAAGAGCGTTCCTGTTGACATCCGCGTTTATGCTACCGCTGCCAACCTCTTCACCATCACCTCTTACAAGGGTTACGATCCCGAGGTGGCCAGCGGCACCGATGCAGGCGCATACCCCTCGTCGCGCAGTTTTGTATTTGGAATTAACATAACATTATAATAAATTAGAGTATTAACTAAAGGTAAAAAGGAGATTTCAGTATGAAGAAGACAAACATTTTACTCAGTACAGCTTTGGCAATAGCCCTTTCGTTTGGTTTTGCATCATGCTCAAGCAACAATGATGACATCGACAACAGTAGTAACAATAATCAGGTAACCGACGAGAATGTTGTGGCCGACGATGCCAGCGCACTTTCGCTCGTCAATGGCGTCTATAGTCATTGGCAGCCCCTCTCGTCATCGTTCTCGTTTATCATCGAATTGAACAGTAATAAACTCATTTCCTTCGAGGGTGAAGAGAGCGAAGCAGGTCCTGTGAACAGCCGTTTCGAGCAAGAGCCCACCACCTGGTATCAGGTTAAGATATTCAACCATCTGCTGCTGGGTATCGCTCAGGACAACGAGGCCATTACCACCATCGAGAACTCGCTGAAAGCCGGTAAGGTGTCTCAGGCTGGCTACAATGCAGCTGTGGGTAAGGCTAAGTTCCTGCGTGCGCTGGCCTATTTGAAACTGGCACAGTTGTGGGGCGAGGTACCTGTATTCACAGAAAAGGGCGGCTCTACCACTGAGCGTCAGGACCTGAACACAGTGTTCAATCAGATTGTTGCTGACCTGACTGATGCCGAGTCGCTGCTGAAGAACTATGACGGCGATCCTCGCGTGCCCTCTCGTCAGGCTGCTCAGGCCTTGCTTGCTCGTACCTATCTCGTTTGGGGTGACAATCCTCTCTCTGCTGCCGAGGTGCAGGCCATTGCTAACGGACAGGCCGATCCTCAGTTCTCGAAGACCGACAGTCGTCTGCAGAAGGCCATCGAATATGCCGATAAGGTTATCAGCAGCGGTCTGTTGAAGCTCGACCCCGAATACAACAAGCTCTATGGTCGTGACTACGAGAGCAACAAGCGCGGCACCAACGAGCACCTCTTCACCATTGCTCACGATGGTGACAAGATCGATGCCCAGGGTAACCACCAGACACACTGCTCGTGGACCTTCCCCTTCCAGAACGGCGAGAATGGCAATGGCTACACCCAGAACCATACCGAGGTGGCTGATGACAACCTCTACGATGACTGGAAAGCTGAGCAGCCCAATGACAAGCGTCTGGCCGAGACTTACTTCGTGGAAATCAAGAACCCTGCTGATGGCAAAACCTACCACTATTACTCTCCCGTCTACACGCCCATCAACGGTAAGGGTGTAGACCAGAGTTACGAAAACAGTGAGAACCTTGAAATTACCAAAAACAGCGTGGATCGCATCGAGATTCGCTATGCTGAGGTACTGCTCATCAAGGCTGAGGCTCTTGTGCAGTTGGGTCGCAATGCTGAGGCTGCCGAGCCATTCAACCAGCTTCGCACTCGTGCTGGCATTGAAACCGTCAGCGCTCCAACCTTCGAGCAGATCAAGCGTGAGTGGGATTACGAGTTTACTTACGAGCAGTTCTCAGTGCTGAACAGCTATCGTTGGAAGGATCTTATCAGCAGCGTGAAGAAAGTTTCTGGTTACAAGCACTTCGCTGACGATTGGAAGACCGCTCTTGGCAATACCTACAATGCTGATCAGGAAGCCTACTTCACCAAGGTACACAACCACCTCGTGGCCAAATATAACAATGTTCGCGGTAAGCATTACCGCCAGCCCATCCCTACTGGCCTTCATGGCGAAGACCTTGGAATCGCCCAGAATCCCGGTTATTAATATATTTCGACAAGCCGCACGTATATTATTTATAAAAAAGCAGCGCATCCAATCTGGGTGCGCTGTATTTTTTGTTGGTCTCTGATGTAGTGCATAATCATTCATTTTTTGAGGGTTTCACATTAATGAGTTAGAGGCCCTGATACTCCGACTTGGCATCGAAGCAGGGGCAGTCCTTGTGGACGTTGGGGAGGTCGCGGTGGCCGAGGATGCGGGCATCGGGATGGGCTTTCTTCAGGCGACGGAGCAGGCGCAGAAGGGCGCGTTTCTGGCGGGGCGTACGGGTGTCGGCGGCGTTGCCGTGTTCGTCGAGGCCCCCTTCGTAACAGACGCCGAGCGAGTGCTGGTTGTAGCCTACGGCGTGGGCGCCCACCAACTGTTCGTGGCGCGTCTGGTAGGTTCGGCCGTCGCGGGTGATGTAGTAGTGGTAGCCCGTGAATCCGAATCTTTCCGCGTGACAGCGGATGAGGGCTGTCACGGGAAAGTTCTGGTTCGAGCGCGTG
>CACWSX010000053.1 GCA_902763615.1 uncultured Prevotellaceae bacterium
ATTCCGCATGGATTTCTACTTGCAATACCATAGAAGGGTGTAGCCTAATACGCACTTTTCTGTAGAGTGCCACACAAAGATGCTTGTCTGCTTTCTGATGAGCAAGCTCGGCAGGCATTAGGGTCTTGTTTCCCTGAATTGTTATTTCACAATAAGGAATTTTCAGAATGAGCCTCTCTGGAAATCATGATGTACATTTGCCTGCAAATTTCAAAAACTAAAAAGACATGGAAGTAATATCAATTGAGCGCAGTACCTACGAGGTAATCGGCTTGCCGCTTCGCTCGTCGAAAAACTGCTGACGAGCTTCAAAAGCGTCATCACAAAGATGAAGGAGATGGCTAAATGAGGTTACGATTTGGCAACCTAACTCCTTCACCAATCCTCCCCAATTTGCTTTTAGTCCCAAATTGAACTTCCTCGTTCTTTCCCGTATTGCCTTTATTACAGGCCGAATTGCGTTAATCTTCCAAAATCCGTTGCTCTTTACAAGCTTTTTTCGTAACTTTGCCAACAAACAAAAGGAATGGAAAGTATGAAAATGAATATCTGGGGACTGCTGAAGAATATCCTGCCGTTTGTGGCCCCCTACAGATGGCTGATCGTGATTACGCTGGTGCTGACACTCGTGGGCTCGCTGATGGCACAGGTGAACGCAGTGGTGTTAGACCGTGCTGTGGATGCCATCAATGCGCTGTTGCAGCAGCCAGAGGGCTTTCAGTGGAGTCAGGCCGTCAGGATTCTGACCATTATTACTGTAATATTGTTAGGCAAAGAGGTGATTGGGGCGCTGGTGACCTTCTTCCAACGCTATTATGGTGAGCGGATGCGTATCCTCGTGAGCCGCGACATGTCGCTGAAGGTGGTCGACAGGATACTCTCCTTCCGCATGGCCTTCTTCACCAGCGAGGGCAACGAGACGGGTAAGCTGCAGTCGCGCATCGACAGAGGCATCATGAGCATGAGCAACACGGTGAACAATTTCTTCATCGAAATCCTGCCCTTGTTTACGAGTGCCATCCTCGCGCTGGGACTGATGTTCGCGGCCAACTTCTACGTGGGACTCGTGGCCCTGTGCATCGTGCCGCTCTATTTCTGGGTGACCTATATCCAGGCCTCGAAGATGAAAGGTGGACGCAGGGGCATCTTCGGCGGCCATCAGGCCGTGAGTCAGGGTATCCTGAACATCATCGAGAGCATCACTGTGATCAAGTCGTTTAACCGCGAACAGATAGAGGCCGACCGTCAGGCCACCATCCAGCGCAACATGACCGACCTGCAGCTCAGTACCCGCAAGAAGGCTTATCTGTTTAATGGTCTGAAGAGTTTCCTCGAACAGATCGGCACCGTGCTGATCATCATCCTCACAGCCTATCTGGTGCTGATAGACTATCCCGGTATGTCAATCGGAAAGATCATGTACCACGTGATGCTCTTCGCCAACGTGAGCGCCCCCATCCGACAGCTGCACCGCATCTACGACGACATGAACGATGCGCTGATCTACGCTGAGGGCTTCTTTGGTATTCTGAAGGCCGACGACGAGGTGGAACAGACGGGCAAGCATCACCCGCAGACGGTGAAGGGCGACTTCGAGCTGAAGAACGTCGACTTCACCTATTCGAACGGCACGCAGGCCCTCTGGGATGTGTCGATGCGTATAGAGCCAGGCAAGATTACGGCCCTCGTAGGCCTGAGCGGTGCAGGCAAGAGCACGATCGTGAATCTGCTCGACAAATTCTACCAGCCTCAGCAAGGCACCATCTGTCTGGACGGCGTGCCGCTAAACGAATGGGACACGGAGTGGCTGCGCGAGAATGTGGGACTGGTGTTACAGAAGAACCATATCTTCGACGGCTCAATCGAGGAGAACATCAAATACGGCTGCCCGAAGGCCACCCACGACGATGTGGTACGCGCTGCCAAGCAGGCTTATATCTACGACCAGATCATGCAGTTGCCTCACGGTTTTGAGACAGAAGCCTTGCAGCTGAGTGGTGGGCAACAGCAGCGCGTCGCAATCGCACGTATGTTTATCAAGAATCCGCCAATCATCTTCCTCGACGAGCCTACAGCCAGTCTCGACGCCATTGCCACCGAGCAGATCAAGGCCTCGATCGATGCCATCAAGAAAGGGCGCACGGTGATCATCATCTCGCACAACATCGGGCAGATTATCGATGCCGACCAGGTCTACGTGCTGCAACAGGGACGGGTGGTACAGTCGGGTGAGCCATCTGAGGTATACCAGCAGGGCGGACTCTACAAGGACATTTTTGATGCCAGCGCCCGCAGCATGAATGCCGACAAGATTGCCGCCACCACTAATTTCTAAAGGCTCTTCCGACAGATGCGCCACAGACACAAAAAAAGACCCCGCCAGAAAAGGCGAGGCCCACAAAACGGTTGACTAATCTTCTTCTTAGAACTTTGCCATTTTGATAGCGACAACGGCGCACTCATCGCCCTTGTTGCCATGCTTGCCGCCTGAACGATCCTTGGCCTGTTGCAGGTCGTTGGTGGTCAGGAGACCATAGACAACGGGGATATTGCTAGTGGCATTCAGACGGGCGATACCCTCTGTGACACCCTGACAGATATAGTCGAAATGAGGTGTCTCGCCACGAATGACGGCGCCCAGGACAATGATGGCATCGTAACCGTCGTTGAGCGTCATCTGATGTGCGCCATAAATGAGTTCGAACGAGCCGGGAACGGTCTTCACATGGATGTTCTCAGGCAGTGCGCCATGCTTCTCCAGCGTCGACACGCAGCCCTCGAGCAGGGCACCTGTGATATCCGGATTCCACTCTGCAACCACGATGCCGAAAATCATGTTCGACGCATCGGGGACAGCGTTGAAATCGTACTCGCTCAGATTATGTAGTGCGGTAGCCATTACTCCTTGCAACGCTCAATATAAGCATCGATGGTCTGATACTGCATAGAGTTGAAGTACTTATCCTTCACCTCCTGATACAGCTTCAGTGCATCGGCCTTCTTACCCTGGCTCTCGAGAATCTCGCCAGCCTGGATGAGGAAGGTGGGTGACAAGCTGTTGTTGTCGGCCTTCTCAGCAGCCTTCTTCAGATTAGTTACGGCCTTGTCGAGCTGGTTGAGGTGTGCATACACATTTCCCAGTGCACCAATGGCAGCGGGGGAAATCATGGAATCATCAGCACCGTCGAACTTCTCGAGGAAGTTGGCAGCCTCCTGCCACTTGTCGAGCTGGGCATAGCAGAGACCGGCATAGAGATTTGCCAGATTGCCAGCCTTGGTGCTGCTGTACTCAGAAGCCACATTGAGGAAGCCCTTGAACGATGCGCTGTCGCCATTGAGAGCCTTCTGATAGTCGCCAGCAAGGAAATACTCCTGACCTTTGGCCAAGATGGTGCTGGCCTTGTCTTCTCTTGGACCAGAATAGTAGGTCTTGTAAAGAACGATACCTGCGATGATTACCACGATGGCAATCACAGCGGCGATAATTGCCTTCTTATACTTGAGGAAGAAGGCCTCACTCTGATTGATGGTCTGCTCAGCTACAGGAGCAGCCTGGGGGTTGTTGTTATTTGCCATTATTTTATTTATTTTTTATATTTCACACGAAACGGGTGCAAAATTACTCATTTTATTGCACATATTGAAATTTATTGCCGACTTTTTTTGTTTTTAAGCAAGAAAAGTTATAAATTTGCATCATGATTCTCGAAAAACTATCGCTCATTAATTATAAAAACATCCAGTCGGCTGCGCTGGACCTCTCGCCGAAGATCAACTGTTTCATCGGCCAGAACGGTGTAGGCAAGACGAATGTGCTCGATGCGATCTACTACCTATCCTTCTGCCACTCGGCTAATAATCCCAACGACTCGCAGGTCATACGGCATGGGGAGGCGTTTCTGATGATTGAGGGGAAGTATGGAGACAGGAGTCAGGAAGAACTATTGATTACCTGCGGTATAAAAAGGGGACAGAAAAAGCATTTCAAGAAAAATAAGAAGGAATACAAACGGTTGTCGGAGCATATCGGTCTGATACCCGTGGTGATGGTATCGCCCTCAGACACACTGCTCATCGATGGTGGCAGCGAGGAGCGACGACGACTGATGGACATGGTGATTTCGCAATACGACCGCAGCTACATCGAGCATCTGAACCGCTATAACAAGGCTTTACTACAGAGGAACACGATGCTGCGGGCTGAGGAAGAGCCCAACTATGACGTGATGAGCCTTTGGGAGGAGCAGATGGCGATGAGCGGTGAGCAGATCTATCAGAAGCGCGACGCCTTCGTCAAGGAGATGGTGCCCATCTTCCAACGGTTCTATGAGACCATTTCGGGCAATCGTGAACAAGTGGCGCTGAACTATGTGTCGCACTGCCAACGTGGGCCGTTGCTGGAGGTAATCCAGCGCGACCGCTTCAAGGATCGTGCCGTGGGCTACTCGTTGCACGGCATCCATCGTGACGACCTGGAAATCTCACTCGCCGGCCATCAGATGAAACGCGAGGGGAGTCAGGGTCAGCACAAGACGTTTGTGATTGCACTGAAACTGGCGCAGTTTGATTTCCTCAAACGGACGAACACGCAGACTACCCCACTCCTTCTGCTCGATGACATCTTCGACAAACTGGATGCGCAGCGGGTGGAGCAGATTGTGAGTCTCGTGGCTGGGAATGAGTTCGGACAGATATTCATCACTGATACGAATCGTGACCACCTGGACCAGATCTTATCAGCCTCGTCGCATGATTATAAGATCTTCTATGTGGAGAACGGGAATGTAGAAGAGAAGGGTAAATAAAGGAATCTATGTTCAGGAAGGATGTAAAGAGTATTAAGGAATTGATTCTCAGGAACCTGAGAGTACAAGGACTAGAGACGCCATTGCTGCAAAAACGGCTGATGGATGCGTGGCCTGTCGTGGCTGGCGAAGCAATCAGCCGTTATACGGGCAGCGTCGCCATCAGGAACCAGACATTGTATGTACATCTGACCAGTCCAGCCCTGAGGGCAGACCTCTCCATGCAACGCAGCGAATACGTGAAACGGCTGAACGACTATGTGGGTAGTCAGGTGATTACCGATATCAGATTTAACTAAACGACTTCGTCGATGGTGATGTCGAAGGCATCGACAGGCACTTCATCAACTTTCTGGAAATCGAAGCAGACACCAATGGTGCGAGCCTTGCATGTGCGAAGGAATCTGTCATAGTAACCTCTCCCCCGCCCTAAGCGATGCCCTTCAGCATCAAAAGCAACGCCAGGAACGAGAACGACATCCACTGAGGCTTCGTCACTCATCAGTTCGCCTATAGGTTCCAGGATATGAAAGGCCCCTTCCTGCAGGCTGTCGCGACCTGTGTAGCGACGCAGTTCCATCGTATCCTCGCCAGTCACCTTAGGCAGGAAAACGGTCTTACCCTCAGCTATCCACGCATCGAGAAGCTGACGGACATCCACCTCATCGGGCAAAGGATAATAGGCCACAATCGTCTGATTTTCAGTCAACTTCTGACGCAGCCAGGCAACAATAGGAAGCGACAATTCTTCCAACTGTTGTGGTGTGAATTGTCGCTTAATCTGTCGTATCTGTCGTCGCAAATCGTCCTTATGCATAAGCAATCAAGTTGCCCTTAACACGGGTGCTGCGATAATCGAATGATTTCGCCACTTTCTGATTCTTTGCATTGGTTTCCGGCTTGGGGAAAGACTCGTTGTTGAGGAAGAGCTTCAATGTCTCCTGAATGGCTGGATCATCCTGATTCAGATACTCCGTCCAGGCTTCCTCATCGAGCATATTATAGATAATGCGGCTATTGATATAGCGCTCCAGAAGCTTATTCGACTTCTGAATCATCAGGTTGCGACGCTTCAGCCCGTTCTTGTCTGCCCAAGTCACAAACTTCTCAACCGTATTCTGGCGTTTCAGATAATGCTCCAAGCCAGAGGCACTCTTAAAGTCCTTCATCTTACTGCGGTTCTCGTCGGTATAGTTGAAAGCGAACTGGAGAATCAGACCTGACATGGAAGCCTCCTTATAATAAGAGGTCATACCCAGCGTATCCTCAGGCACGAAGATATCGGGCGTGATACCACCGCCACCATACACCACGCGGCCATTATTGGTATGATACTGCGGACCAGTATGTTTGATGCTGTCCTGCGAGAAGAACTCGCCATGCTGATATCGCGACAGCAAATCCTCTTCATAGTTCCTGTCTGAGCCAGAGGTATAAGGTTTCTGGATGCATCGGCCAGACGGTGTGTAATAACGGGCTACGGTGAGACGAATCATGGAGTGGTCGCTGAACTCTATCGGCTGCTGCACCAGACCCTTACCAAACGAGCGACGGCCAATAATCGTACCACGATCGTTGTCCTGAATAGAACCTGCGAGAATCTCTGAGGCTGAGGCAGAGGCCTCGTCGATGAGCACTACCAACGGCAGACTCTGATAAGAGCCACGTCCATCGCAACGATAATCCTGACGAGGCGACTTGCGACCTTCTGTATAGACGATCAACTGGCCTTTGGAGAGAAATTCGTTGGCAATCTGTACAGCCGAAGCCAGATAACCACCAGTGTTGCTGCGAAGGTCGATGACAAGATTGGAGAAACCCTCCTGTGACAGTTTTGCCAGCGCAATCAGCAGTTCGGGATAGGTATTCTCACCAAAGTTCTTGATTTTGATATAGCCAGTCTTTTCATCAAGCATATAACTGGCAGTCACGCTCTTTGTGGGAATCTCACCACGCGTCACGGTGATATGACGTATCTGCTTTTCGCCATAACGGATGATGCCCAACTTGACTTTCGTATCCTTAGGACCTTTCAAACGATGCATGGCCTCTTCGTTTGTCACTTCCGAGCCGACAAACGGCTCATCATCCACCTCTACAATCTTATCGCCAGCAATCAGTCCTGCACGCTCTGCAGGGCCGTTGCCAATCACATTCTGCACACGGATGGTATCGTTGCGGATGGTGAACTCGATGCCCACGCCAGAGAAAGAGCCCTTCAGGTCATCGTTGGCAATCTGCACATCCTTGGCGGCAATATAGACCGAATGAGGATCGAGCTCAGAGAGAATCTGCGGCATAGCCTTCTCGACCACATCGTTGATATTGATGGTATCCACATATTGATCGTCGACAATATGCAACAAATTGTTGAGTTTATTGCCACTAGAATTGATGATATTCAGCCGATGGCCAGAAAAATGGTTGGCATAGAAGGTTCCTACCAGTATGCCAAGGACGACACTCAGAGCCATCCATATCGGGGTGAAACGATTTGACTTATTATTCATATTCAACTAATCACACTATTCACTCTTCATTATTCACTTCCATATAAATCACCTCAATGCCAGCCCGCTCCAAAAGGTCGATGCCGTCAGTAAGACGATATTTCTCACCATAGACAACACGCTTGATGCCTGACTGGATAATCAGCTTGGCACACTCGATACAGGGCGAAGCGGTGATATAAATGGTGGCACCATCGCTATTATTATTGCTACGGGCCAGTTTGGTGATGGCATTAGCCTCTGCATGAAGCACATAAGGTTTGGTGACATTGTTGTCGTCCTCACACACGTTCTCGAAGCCACTAGGTGTGCCATTATATCCATCGCTGATGATCATCTTATCTTTGACGACCAGTGCGCCCACCTGTCGACGCTGGCAATAGGAATTCTCTGCCCAGATACGTGCCATGCGCAGATAGCGCTCATCCAATTTCCTTTGCTTCTCCGTCATTTCTTCTTACTCCTTCTCTTCTTTACTCCTTTTATCCCATTCCGCTTCAGCAAGGCATCGATGGTTGGCTCGCCGCCCTTGAAGCGCTTGTACAGCACCATCGGGTTTTCCGTACCGCCCTTTGAAAGGATGCAATCGCGGAAGCGCTGAGCCGTTGCAGGATTGAAAAGACCTTCTTTCTTGAACACTGCAAAAGCATCGGCATCGAGCACCTCAGCCCACTTGTAACTATAATAGCCAGCAGCATAGCCGCCTGCCATGATATGCGAGAACTGAACGGTCATACAGGTATCAGACAATTGTTCTGTCACCATCGCCTTCTCCCAAGCCTTCTTCTCAAAGGGGATAATATCGTCGGTAAAGGGTTCCTTCTTGGTATAATAGGCCATATCGAGCAAGCCGAACGACACCTGACGCATACAGGCATAGGCAACATTGTAGTTGCGACTTCTTATGATGCGTTCAACCAGCTCGTCAGGAATCGGTTCGCCAGTCTGATAATGGAACGCAAAGGTGCGCAGGAATTCCTTTTCGATGGCGAAGTTCTCCATGAACTGTGATGGAAGCTCGACGAAATCCCACCATACATTGGTACCGCTCAGGCTCTCGAAACGGGTATTGGCGAACATGCCATGCAGTGAATGGCCAAACTCGTGGAGGAAAGTCTCAACCTCACCCAATGTCAGCAAAGCCGGTTTCTCTTGCGTCGGTTTGGTAAGATTCATCACCACACTGACATGCGGACGCACATTCTCGCCCTTACGATCGATCCATTGACCTTGGTACTCGGTCATCCAAGCGCCTCCCTGCTTGCCCTTTCTGGGATGGAAGTCGGCATAGAAGACAGCCAGGAAAGAGCCATCCTTATCGAACACTTCGTAGGCTTTCACATCAGGATGATAGACCGGGATGTCCTTATTCTCCTTGAAGGTAATGCCATACAGGCGATTGGCCAGACCAAAGACGCCATCAATAACTTTCGACAGCTCGAAATAGGGGCGCAGCATCTCCGCGTCGAGATTATATTTTGCCAACTGGAGCTTATGGGAGTAGAAACCAATGTCCCAAGGCTCAAGTTTGAAATCTCTGCCTGCAGTCTTCTTAGCCATCTTCTCGATGGCTGCCATCTCTTTCAAGGCCGTTGGCTTATATGCGACAATCAGGTCATTAAGCAATTTATAGACATTGCGCACATTGCCAGCCATACGATGCTTCAACACATAGTCAGCATAGGTCTTATGCCCCAGCAACTGGGCCAGTTCACGTCTGAGATTTATCAGGCGTTTACATATATCGAGGTTGTTCTCACTATTATCGTGGATACACTCCGTATTCTTGGCCATATACATCTGCCGACGCAAGTCGCGCTGCGTAGAATACGTCATGAAGGGAGAATACGAAGGATAATCGAGCGTAAACACCCATCCCTCTTTCTCCATCTCCTTCGCTGCCAAGGCAGCTGCCTCACGGGCTGTTTCCGGTAGACCGTCGAGTTGCGATTCGTCCGTGATGTGAAGGGTGAAGGCCTTGTTTTCCTTCAGAAGATTCTGCGAGAATTGCAATCCCAGCATCGAAGCCTCCTCTGTCAATTGGCGAAGGCGCTCCTTGCCTGCTGCATCCAAAAGTGCACCACTACGTACAAAACCATCGTAGCACTTGTCGAGCAACATCTTCTCCTCTGGCGTCAGTTTACGATGATGCTGGTGAACATATTTGATGCGTTCGAAGAGTTTCTCATTCAGGCGGATATCATTGGCATGTTTCGTCAGTACAGGACTCAACTTCTGTGCCAAGGCATCCATCTCGTCATTCGTTTCGGCAGAGAGGAGGTTAAAGAACACGGATGACACACGATCTAACAGGTCATAATATCCCTCACCATCCTTTTCGTCATCGATGCTGATAATCGTATTGTCGAAAGTCGGCTTACAAGGATCGTTCACAATTTTGTCAATCTGTTCATCCTCACGACGGATGCCCTCCATGAAGGCTTCCTCATAATCCTCGAGTCTGATACGGTCGAACGGCGCCACATCATGCGGTGTATGGTAGGGAAAGAAAAACGGATTCTTTCGATCTTTCTGTTCACTCATCATTCTACTAACGTTTACAAACTGCAAAATTACAAAAAAAGCGAAAACATAGCAAATTGCAGCCAATTATTTTATATTATTTCACATCAGCAGCCGTTCCATCTGGGGTATTTCCACTCTTCCACGCCGCAAAACGATCTTTCCCTCGTGCTGCAAAGCGTTGAGTGCACGGCTGATATCCAGACGACTATCATTGAGCTCATTGGCCAAACGGTTCATCAGAATATGAAACACTTTAGGACCAGCAGGATAGAGGCAATGTTGGGCAAAAAAGCGGACAATACGATTTTCCAAGGAATCGGGCACATGCTGCCAAAGCATACGGACAGTTTTCTGCGTCTGAGTAGCAAACAGATTTAGAAGGTTCAGGCGGAACACGAGGAAATCCTCTGATAAGCGCAACACCTCATCCTTGCCAATGGCAATGAAATTGGCATCCGTCTGAGCAATATAAGTATGCGTATAACGCTGCGTATAGCCAAAGATAACCTCTGGTTGCAGAATCACGGGAGCCTCCAATTGTTCTACGACAGTATAGCCACGATCATCCGACATCGTCTCTACACGGAGGGTTCCATTGATCATAAAAAACAACTGTTGGCAGTCGTCTCCATCAGCGACGACAGTAGTACCTGCGTTAATCTTGGAAAAGCCCAAACGTGTATGTCCAGCCACCTGTTCCAAATCATCACGGCTCATGCCTTGAAACAAGGGAAACAGAAGTAGTTTTTCATAAATCTGCAAGGAGGCCATAAGCAATTACTCTACGATTTTATCCTTAAGCGAAGGAGAGCACCATACGGCGTTCTGTCCGTTCGCATCAGAGTAGATAAAATAGGCCATCAACTCTGGATGACGCGCCAATACTTTCTTAGCCCCATCAATGCCAAGTACCATAAACGATGTAGCATAGGCATCGGCTGTGGCACAGTCTTTTGCCAATACGGTTGCCGACAACAAAGAATGTTGGACGGGATAGCCCGTCTTGGGGTCGATCGTATGAGCATATTTCTTACCGCCCTTGTAATAGAAGTTGCGATAATTCCCACTCGTAGCCATCGCCAAGTCAGTAACATTAAGTACACTCTGTATTTCACCTCTTACTGACAACGTGTCGTCAGTCGGCTTTGTCACGCCTATTTTCCACGGTAGACGCTGGGGATTAACGCCACTAGTGACTATCTCTCCTCCAATCTCCACCATAAAATTCTTCACGCCTCGCTGTTGCAGGAAATGCGCCACAACATCGGAACCAAAACCTTTGGCGATGGCCGAACAGTCGAGCATGATGTCGGGGGTCTGCTTCATAACACGTCCGTCTTTCAATGTCACTCTCTCATAACCAATCAATCGACGAAGACTGTCCACCTGCTGACGATTAGGATGGATGCCATTCTTAAAACCAAATCCCCAAGCATTGACCAATGGGGCTACAGTAATGTCGAACGCCCCAGCCGTCTCGCGGGAAATCTCCATAGCTTTGTTGAAAACAGTCAAAAACATCTCGTCGGGCACTACGTCCTTGTTTTGATTAATTGCCGTTATGATACTATTGTCATTGAAGGGAGACAGGGAATTATCCACTTTCTGCAGTTCAGCCGTAATGGCCTTATGAAGATCGGAGTCACACTCATAGGTGATATTATAAACTGTGCCAAAAACCATACCAGAATTCGACTGATAGGGTATTGCCCGCTGTTGGCGGATGATCAGCACAGTTCCCACAATCAACAGAACAAGGAAAGGCAACTGCCAGATAAGTTTCTTCTTGTTCATATATCAATAATCACATTAAACGTACCACCCAGTCGCGTATCACCATCAACACCATATCCAGGCACATACCACGTATGTCCTATGGTTCCGTCGTTATGAGCAATGCGCCGTTTATAACGCACACTCCATCCTAGGTGCAATGGTCCCCAAATGGTGGCATCAGCACCAATTGCAACTTCCAGCCAGTGATAACTGCATTGGTCATCTTTCACGCCAAAACCAGTGGGCCAAAGCCATACCGGATCAACGAGATCCTCACGGGAGACATCAACCTTGTAGGAAGTAAAAGCATAACGCAGGCCTGCATATAAGCGATAAGGCCCGTGTTTTTCCCTCAGCAGATTCTTGTCGATACCAATACGGATATATGGCGCAGCCGTCTCATAACGGATTTGTGTAACGGGATCGTCTACATGACGGGCCTTGCCATAGCCCAATTCGGCAATTGGGAACCATTCATCGTGGAGGTTGATGCGCAGGGAGCCCTCGTACTGGCCATAATCAGACAACTCCATCATAGCCAAGCCTACCAAATCGAAAGACACAGCAAATCCACGGAAAAGCGGAATGGAGTCCTTCTGAATCGAAAAGAACTTCAACTGCGCCGATGCCGATGCTGAAACCAAAAGCAGCAGACTAATTGCCAGTTTTCGGATAGAGATAGAAATGAACGGTTTGAACATCATAAGTTACTGATGTATTGACAATTACAAGCGAATCAATAGCGTGATGGGTATGCCTCACATTCGTCAGTTCATGAAAGAAGGCAGCAGAACAGTCAACGGATTCAAAACGAGGGATATCATCTTTTTTGACCCACACTGTATCAACGAGTGTCTTCACGCTATCCGCAAAGATGAAGTAAAGGATATCTTCCGGATGATTATAGCTGATGGGCAGACTGAAAGCCGACTCGCCTGTCAATCTGTTGAGGACAACATCCCTGTCGGTAAGATGCGTAGTGATTTCAAGGAGAATATTGTTACCATCATTGCGTGTTGTTGCAACAGATAAGGTATCTGTAATAGGCAAAGCATTTCCCGCCTTATCACGAATTTCATATTGCACAGAGACAATGTTCTGAACAGGACAATCAATGGTTGAACAGGAGGAAATAACGGATAATGTCAGACTGGTGAGTAGTACCACTACCACCCCCAACCATCTGCTCTTCTCCAACATGCCCTGTCTAATTTGCTTATCCATCACTTACCACTTAATATTTCTTCTATCTGATAATCATTACGTCCCTGAGAAGAACGACTCACCAAGTCGGCCACAAATCCCGCCAGAAACAGCTGAGTGCCAATGACCATCATCGTCAGAGCAATGTAGAAAAAGGGAGAGTCTGTCACCAGACGCTGGGGAATATGATTGGTCAGACACCAGAGTTTGTCGGCACCAATATAAAATGCTGCCACGAAACCAATGAAGAACATCAGGGTGCCCAAAAAGCCAAACACATGCATCGGTTTCTTGCCAAAGGTGCTCAGGAACCAGAGCGTCAGCAAATCAAGATAGCCATTGACAAAACGGTTCAGGCCCATGAATTTTGAAGAGCCATATTTGCGAGCCTGATGCTGTACCACTTTCTCACCAATCTTATTGAAGCCGGCATTCTTTGCCAGATAAGGTATATAACGATGCATCTCGCCATAGACCTCGATATTCTTCACGACATCCTTACGATAGGCCTTCAAACCACAATTAAAGTCATGAAGATTCTTGATGCCGCTGACCTTACGGGCCGTCGCATTAAACAACTTTGTGGGAAGGGTTTTCGAAATGGGGTCGTAACGCTTTTGTTTATAACCACTAACGAGATCAAAACCATCTTCCTTAATCATACGATACAACTCTGGAATCTCGTCAGGAGAATCCTGGAGATCGGCATCCATCGTGATGACCACATCGCCCTGAGCCTGCGCAAAGCCACAATAGAGCGCAGGACTCTTCCCGTAATTCCGACGGAACTTGATGCCCTTTACCAGATCTGGCTGTTTATCATGCAAATCAGAGATTATTTCCCAAGAACGGTCTGTAGAACCATCATTGATGAAAATCACCTCATAGCTAAAGCCATTCTCCTTCATCACCCGCTCTATCCATGCGTAGAGCTCAGGGATTGATTCGTCCTCATTATAGAGAGGGATTACGACTGATATATCCATTTTTCCGATTTACTTTTCACTACTCACTCGTTTGACACTCCGCTGCATAATCAGGCCTAAAGGCAGACCCAAGATAAAACCCAGAGATATATTGACAGTCAACATATTCAATGCATAGTCTATCGGACGGGTGTTCGCCATTTCCTGCATGGTTTCATCCACCATCTGCGTCATGCCGTATTGCTTCAGCACCTGCTGCATCTCCTCGGAAGAGACCATCTTTGAGAACTGACTCAGCAGAAAACCGTGATCCATAAAGGCAAAATAGAGATATTGGGCAACGGCAAAGAGCACACCACCATAGAAAAACACAAAAACGGTATAGGCATAGCCGCGACGGAATGAGATAATTCCATCTCGCCCGTAGTCACGGAATTTACCAAGACGCTCACCCACGAAAAATGGTGTATAACACATTAAGAAGAATGCTGCAAGACCAAGCAATTGATTCGACACGCCTATTATATATAATAGGAACGTCGCAATCCAAAGCAAGGCAAGCAATGCACCATCCTGACGGGCAAATGCTTTCAACTGTACATATTCTATTGGAGTCATCGGCTGCAAAATTACGCATTTTTCTGCACATATCGAGTGCTTTGTCTCAAAAAATAGTTAAAAATGTCGTGCAGCAGCATTTTTTTCTTCATTCACTATTCACTATTCACTTTTTTATTGTACCTTTGCACCCGCAAAACGGGCAAGTCCTGTACGGCCAGCTCCCTTTGAATCCCCCAGGGTGGGAACACAGCAAGGGTATTAGGTTGTAGCGGCGCGATGCAGATCGCTTGTCCACCCGCCTCTTTAGCTCAGTTGGCCAGAGCACGTGATTTGTAATCTCGGGGTCGTTGGTTCGAATCCGACAAGAGGCTCTAAAAAAGGGATTGATTTCAATCCTTTTTTTGTTTCTATTCCAAGTCTACTTAGGTTCGACATGCACAGCCACATGTGTATCCTCCCCATAGTGATCACGAAGCAAATCCTCCACCTCCGACGCTTTATCATGTGCATCACGCAAAGAGATATCTCCATCCATGAGGATATGCAACTCTATCGCATAATGGTTTCCCAAACGCCGTGTCCGCAGATCATGAGGATTCACATCTCCAGGCAGTGATGCAACCAATGCAAGAATTTCCTCTTCTACTGAGTCAGGCAACGAATGTTCCATCAGATCACCAATACCCTTACGGAGCATATCGACAGAAACCTTTACAATAAAGATACCCACAATGACAGAAGCAATGGGATCAAATACCGCCCATCGCTGACCTAAAAAAATAGCGCCACCAATACCTACAGCTGTACCTACTGACGACAAAGCATCGCTACGATGATGCCATGCATTCGCCTCAACCGCCTGGGAATTAAGTTCACGTGCCTTTACCATAGAATAACGATAGACTCCTTCCTTTAAGACAATGGATAATAAAGCGGCCCATAGAGCTAACATACCAGGTGCCTTCAATGTATCTCCATTGACACAAGAAACAATCTTTGTCAAACCATTATATATGATACCTATTGCAACAACTAATAATGCCATACCAATTAGAGTCATCGCAAGCGTCTCATACTTACCATGACCATACTCGTGTGTTTTATCTTTAGGTTTGCTACTGATACGCACAAAGATCAACACCACAATATCTGTCAGGAAATCCGACAAAGAGTGAACGGCATCTGCCACCATAGCCGCACTATGCCCCAAAATTCCTGCAATGAACTTAAAGAGCAAAAGTAAGACGTTCACAACGCCTCCGACCAATGTCACTTTGTATATCTCCCGATTTCTTTCCATTACTGTTCAAACAGTCCTTTGAAAAAACCACCTATGGCTTTACCTGCTCGACCTGCGGTCTTGGAGATGCTATCACCTGCAGCTTCGAGACTATCAGTAAAACGGTCACCACGGTATTCGAGTAGTTTCTTTGTATAACGACCTTTCAAATTGTTATACTCCTCAACCTGTAAATCATTAAGCAATGGCTTTATTGTACGATACTGATGCATAAGTGTGTCTTGACGAGCAATCAACGAATCCGCCAAAGGTCTTGTCAATGAAGGTTGAGAAACGACGAAAGAAACAAACTTACGATAGTCGTTCATAAACTTTAATGTATCCGACACTTGCTGCTGCGCATAAGCATCACTAACTAACGCAATCAGACTTATCATCATCAAAAATTTTTTAATCATTTTCTTGTTTTATTTATTTACACGGCGCAAAGGTACGGTTTTTATTTGAATCCTATGACGGCATCACCAATAAAAAAGCAGAAAAAAGTTAATAAGCAGTTAAAAAACGAAGAAGCCCTGGGTCATTTCTGACTCAGGGCTTCACTAAAGATGGCGGCCTCCTACTCTCCCGCATTGCATTGCAGTACCATCGGCGCAGGCG
>CACWSX010000054.1 GCA_902763615.1 uncultured Prevotellaceae bacterium
TGGACTTTTCGAAGGACATACCGGCAAAGGCCATGTTTCAACGCGCGTTCTCTTTGGCATCACGCCCAAAGGCTATTACGTAGCAATCGCTGATGTTGAAAACAATTTCTGTATTCCCAAGAAATGGTCAGTACTCAAAAGTTTCATCAACGGCGAGAAGAAATACATCAAACAGAAATAGCATAAAAAGGTGAGGCATAGTTGAATGAAACTCGATAATTCTTTGTACCTTTGCCGACGGATTCAAGAAATCATACAAAGCGAATATGAAGAAGAAAACTATTATCACCGTATTGCTGACCATCATCGCCTTAATCCTCGTCAGAAAAGGCGTGTCATTCGTCTACGACAAGATAGAAGTAATGAACGCGCCGACGATGCAGGAAATCGTTGAGGCAAACCCGTGGACGGTGCCCACCGACTGGTTCAAGACTGACACCATCACACTGAAAGGACACATCGAGGGCTACGATGCCGAGGAATTCGGCTTCATGTCGATGGAATGCTACTACAATGACGTTTTCGAGAAGAACAATACGGTGCTGGTGCTCGACATCGCCGACGACGGCACGTTCTGCAAGAAGTTCCTGGCCAGCTATCCCGTTCGGAACTCTTTCATTGCCGATGAATCGAAGGTGCGCTTCAATAGCATTCCGTTTTTCGCCCGCCCTGGCGAGACTATTGATATCACCGTACGCAAGGGCACATTTGGCCGCTACGAATGTATCTATAACAATGGCAGCAGCCGCGACGTGGAGCGGTGGCTCCGCACATCGCGTAAGCTGGAGGGCGTGATGAAACCGCTGTGGGAGTTCGAGGGCACATTTGACGAAGCCAACAAAGTGGCCGACGAGGTGTGGCAGCGGGCGATGGCCAAGCTGCAAAAGGTGAGCCGCAGCGAGGACTACACGCCGATGGAAGTGCAGTTGGCGCTGGCCGACCTTCAGGCCAACTTCGGAATGGACTACATAGGCTGTATCGAGAGAATCGCAGGAGGCTTGGCGAAAAGCGAGGAGCGCGACAGCGTCTGGTACACCGAGATACTCGACAGTGCTGAATGGAAGAAGTATCTTGACTACGAGACTTACGCCCCCATGCGCCGCATCGACTACGACAATCCGCTGCTCTTCGCCAGCAGCAGTTTCTTCTTTCTGCAAAACCGCGTCCAGTATGCCAAGCCCGTCAGGGAAGACTGGTACAAGGGCATTCTCTGCGAGGGAGGCGGCATGGAAGTAAACTTTGAGAATTACTCCAAGAAACTCACCAACTACCTTGCTGCCCTGCGCAAGTTCATGGGTGCGGACAGGGAAAACCTGACAGCACAGATGTGCGTCTATAAGGAAATGACTCAGGAGTTTGACACTTGGCGCAATACCGGAGATTTGCTCGATAGGCTGTTCCCGCTTTATCTCGATGCCCTGAAGAACCCCTACATCCGCCAAAAGGCCGAGCAGTTCCGCGACCGCCGATTGGCGCAGACCGAACTCGCCTCACCTTTGCCCGACGTGCCCGAGGCCGAACTTATCAGAAACCTCAACGCCAAGTACCCAGGCCGGTTCCTCGTCATCGACTTCTGGGGTATGACGTGCGGTCCCTGTCGCGCCGCCATCCAGGCGAGCAAGGAGTTGCGTGCCAGGATTGCCAAGCGCGACGACGTGAAGCTCATCTTCATCGCTGGGGAGCGCACCGCCGAGGGCAGCGGAGCCTATCACAATTATGTCAACGAGTGGCTGGCCGACGAGGAGACCGTTTGCCTCACCAATCGGGACTTCGACCGTTTGAGAGAACTGTTCCAGTTCAACGGCATCCCCCACTACGAGACCATCACCCCCGACGGTCGCCGCGTGCGTGAAGACCTCAGCATCCACGGCTACGACGACTTCGACTCCGAACTGCAAAGGCTGTTGGAGAAGCTGAAATGATTGTTATCATACCCTAACGGCGAATGCTTCTTTGTGGAGAATTGTATATTTTTGCAGACAAAAGGCAAGCGGATGAAAGTTTTTCTTATAGCAGTATTGATGATGCAGGCAATGAGTGTCTTGGCTCAGACGGAAGTACCAGATACAGGAGCTAATGCCTCGATGCTGAAAACGCCAGAGATAGTGCCGCAGATGTCTTATTCCACAACAGAGACTTTGCTGCCTTATGCTTCATCGTCAGCACCCAAGCCAACAAGGTATGTGCCGACGATGGATATGTCGATACCCGCCTACAGACCACCCGGTGTGTTCGGTCTTTGGAATGGGGCTGTACTCGGCGTGACAGGTAGTCAGAGTGCCTTGCCTGGACTAATGAATATCGGCAGTGGAGCACTCATGTTCCATCAGGACTATGGGCGTTTTCACTTTTCTGCTGTAGGGATGGCCAATAAATACTGGATGCCAGGCATCAGTTCGCCGATAGGTATGCCGATGCTGAACACGCAATACGGCTTTGGTGGTGAGGTGAGCTATGATGTCGGCAAGGCGTTGACGCTCCACGCCTTTGGTACCTATTATGCCACGAACCCCATGATGGGGACGGCAGCAAGTCCGTATCTTAATTCTACCAACTATGGCGGTTATGCAGACATCCGTTTCAGCGAGCATTTCGGGAGCGATGTGGGTGTGCGCCGATATCTCAGTCCGATGACGGGCAAATGGGTGACCGATCCGATTGTTAAGCCTTATATCAAACTGAACAACAAGCAGAAAATCGGAATCGATTTCGGACATCTCCTCAAGGGGCTCATCTGGGGCAATCAGGAGGATATGCTTCCACGGGGCCCTGTCAGGATGCCCCCGCCTGATGCACGACCAAGAAGGTGAGTGTGATCCCGCAGTAGTAGTAAATTATAGAAAACAAAGTTCCTTTAAAAATTACGTGAACATCAATGGTAGATGAGATACTCTAAAAAGAAGCGGCCCTTCTGCCCCTTCTGACCCCCAGGGTGAATTCGAGCTTTCCGGCGCAGGGGTCAAGAGGGTCAGAAGGGACACATAAAACCTGAGTATAAACACTATACGCGAAAAGAACCTCGTCTTGTCAGATAAGAGCCACTTGCCGGTCAATAAGTGCCACTTATTTCACGAGAAGAGCCACTTATCAAGAAAGATATCTTATTGCAGAAACAGCATCAGGCTTAAATCCTAAGATTCGTAGAGCTCCTGCAGGACGCTGAGGGATTTGAGTTCGGGGAAGTCGGGGATATGAAGGCGATAGTAGGAAAGAGCGACCTCCAAAAGACGGTTACGTTCGGTGTGCGACATCTGAAAAAGGTGCATAGTGGCAAAGTCCATACGCATCATCAGCTGCACCTTCTCGGCTTCATGAGGGCAAAGGAAATCACGATGAACGGGAGGAGCAGACAGGAAGATGCTCTCACGAAGATCGAAATAGTCGCCCGCTGAGTAGTCGTCGAGATTGGGGTAGAAACCAAGGAATCGCGAAAGGCGCATGAGAAACACCAGATGGAAATTGGCAAAGCGGCTGTCCTGTCCATCGAGCCACTGGATACTATCGGTGACATAATCGAAAAGCAGAACATTCTGCTGTTCACTCCGCAGAGCATAATAGAGAAACTCCGCGATGAAAAGGGCGATGGAAAGTTTGTGCGGATCAAAGGGAATGGTGGAGAAGGGATGGAGCAGGCGCACATCGGAAAGTTTCTGCAACTGGAGTTTTGGTCGGACATCAGTCTCAATCTCCAATATTGTCAACGGCTGGAAGAACTGCTTTTTCATCTTCCCTTTGGCCGACTTGGGCAGGCTGACGATAAACGAAAGTCTACCGTAGCTACGGGTGAACATATCGACGATGAGTCGCGTTTCCCCATACTTTAGCGAATGGAGCACAATGGCTGGCGTCTTTGTCAACATACGACTGCAAAGGTACTAAAAAGAGTGAAGAGTGAAAAGTGAAAAGTGAAAAATTTGCTACCGTTCGACATTTTTTTTAAGAAATATTTGGTCAATTGGAAAAATAGCAGTACCTTTGCACCCGCAAAAAACGGCGATGGTCCCTTCGTCTATCGGCTAGGACGAGAGATTTTCATTCTCTAAAGAGGAGTTCGACTCTCCTAGGGACTACAAAAACAATTAAATTCGCCATCGGCACAGCCAAGTGCTACTTGTTAGAAACAGGGAAAGGTGGTGATGGTCCTTCGGGGCTGCCAGGGCAGTCAAAACGACGCAAGACCCACAGGCTTTAATTCATTAAACATTTAACATTAAACATTAAACAAAAAAATGGCAAATCACAAATCATCTGTGAAGCGCATCCGTCAGGAGAAGAAAAGAGCCCTTCACAACCACTACTACGCAAAGACTATGCGTAACGCTGTGCGCAAACTTCGCGCTATGACTAATAAGGAAGAGGCTGTAGCCCTGTATCCAAAGGTACAGAAGATGCTGGACAAGCTGGCTAAGACCAACATCATCCACAAGAACAAGGCCGCAAACCTGAAGTCAAGTCTGGCACAGCACGTCAACAAGCTCTAATAGGTTGATTGTTAAAAAACAATAGAAGCCGCAATTCTTTAGGATTGCGGCTTTATTTTTAAGTTTTCTTTGCAGATAAACTATGTTTATCTGATATTTTTTTTGTAATTTTGCACCCATAATTCAATTAGAAGCAAAATGACAGACGAACAACTGAATCAGGAACAAAATTATTCCGCGAGTAACATTCAGGTACTCGAGGGCTTAGAGGCCGTGCGCAAGCGCCCTGCCATGTACATTGGCGACATCAGCGAAAAAGGACTCCATCATCTGGTCAATGAGACCGTCGACAACTCTATCGACGAGGCTATGGCCGGCTATTGTACACATATTGAAGTAACTATCAACGAAGACAACTCCATCACCGTTCAGGACAATGGTCGTGGTATCCCCGTAGATGAGCACGAGAAGATGCACAAGAGTGCGCTCGAGGTCGTAATGACCGTGCTCCATGCCGGAGGTAAGTTCGATAAGGGTTCTTATAAGGTTTCTGGAGGTCTGCACGGTGTGGGTGTCAGCTGTGTGAATGCCCTCTCTACCCGCATGATGTCGCAGGTGTTCCGCAACGGCCATATCTACCAGCAGGAATACGAGAAGGGTAAACCCCTCTACGACGTGAAGATCGTGGGTGATACCGACAAGACCGGTACCCGCCAGCAGTTCTGGCCCGACGGCACCATCTTCACCACGACAGAATACAAATACGACATCATTGCACGTCGTATGCGTGAGCTGGCTTATCTGAATGCCGGTATCACCATCACGCTTACCGACCTGCGTCCTGACGAGGAAGGCAACCTGAAGCAGCCCGAGGTATTCCACGCCAAGGACGGCCTGAAGGAATTCGTGCGCTACGTGGACCGTCACCGCACGCACCTCGTCGACGATGTCATCTATCTGAAGACTGAGAAGCAGGGTATCCCCATCGAGGTGGCTGTGATGTATAACACCGACTACTCTGAGAATATCCACTCCTACGTGAACAATATCAATACGATTGAGGGCGGAACCCACCTTGCTGGTTTCCGTGCAGCTCTCACCCGTACCCTGAAGAAATACGCCGACAGCGATCCTCAGATCTCCAAGCAGATTGAGAAAGCCAAGATTGAGATTGCACCCGAAGACTTCCGCGAGGGCCTTACAGCAGTGATTAGCATCAAGGTGGCCGAGCCCCAGTTTGAGGGACAGACCAAGACCAAGCTTGGCAACTCAGAGGTCGCTGGCGCCGTTCAGCAGGCCGTTGGCGAGGCTCTGGCCAACTACTTGGAGGAGCATCCGAAGGAAGCCAAGATGATCTGCGACAAGGTGGTGCTGGCTGCTACGGCCCGTATCGCCGCCCGCAAGGCACGTGAGAGCGTGCAGCGCAAGAACCCGATGACGGGTGGCGGACTGCCTGGTAAACTGGCCGACTGCTCGAACAAGGATCCTAAGGACTGCGAGATCTTCCTCGTCGAGGGTGACTCCGCAGGTGGTTCTGCCAAGCAAGGTCGTGACCGTCATTTCCAGGCCATTCTGCCTTTGCGCGGTAAGATCCTGAATGTGGAGAAGGTACAGTGGCACCGTGTGTTCGAGGCTGAGTCTGTGATGAACATCATCCAGTCGATCGGCGTCCGTTTCGGCGTTGAAGGCGAGGGCGACCGTGAGGCTAACATCGAAAAGCTGCGCTACGACAAGATTATTATCATGACCGATGCCGACGTCGATGGCTCGCACATCGACACGCTGATCATGACGCTCTTCTACCGTTTCATGCCGCAGGTGATTCAAGGAGGCCATCTGTATATCGCTACCCCACCGCTCTATAAGTGTACATACAAGAAGGTGTCGGAGTACTGCTACACCGAGCAGCAGCGTCAGGCCTTCATCGACAAGTATGTGGCTGGCGACGAGAACGCTACGGCCCTGCACACACAGCGCTACAAAGGTCTTGGTGAGATGAACCCAGAGCAACTCTGGGAGACCACCATGAATCCTGAGAACCGTCTGCTGAAGCAGGTGACCATCGAGAACGCCGCCCAGGCCGACGAGATCTTCTCGATGCTGATGGGCGACGATGTAGAGCCGCGCAGACAGTTTATTGAGAAGAACGCCACCTACGCTAACATCGACGCGTAAATAATTACATCAAATACTTTTCAGATCCCCGTCTGTCTGAGGTTCAGCCTCATCAGACGGGGTTTTCTTGTTTCATTTCTTTTTGAGAATCCCAATGATGATCAGCAGATAGCCTGCCAAACACAGCATGGGAGCGATGACAATCCGACGGGGAGAGAAGATGTCGGGATTAAAAGACTCATCTGTGCTACCAGGACCAGCCATCAGGATGTAACCAACAATGATCAGCATACATGCTACGATGAAGATGCAGCGACTGGCAGTGCGGAAGATGAAGGGACGATTAGTCTTGTTTGATGAATTGTTCATAACACTTGATGTATTGATGTAATAATCCGGTTCTTTGATACTGTTCAGCTACAGCGAGTGCATGCTCCATCGTCTGCATCCAGTCGTGCTGGGTATAAAACGACCCGGCTCGACGCGAGGGAACGATGGTATCTATCCAAGAGAGCCACTCTGCAGAGCGTTGCAACAGGTCTTTCACGATGGCATCACCCTGCTCAGGCTGACGCACCATGTAGTAACAGGTGGCCATAGAGAGTGCATATTCCGTATAGGGAACGTTTTCATGGGGAAGCTCCTGCTGCCATTTGCGACATACGGACAGCGCACGCTGAAGGTCGCCTTGTTGCAAAAGCGAATCGATGAGTACGCCCATGATGAGCTGATGTGTATCGGCCATACGTTTCACATCTTCATCCACATAGATTCCCTTCGTGTTAAGACCCCCATAGCGGAAGCGGTGCATGATATTGTCGTAGAGCCGCTCCACATCAACCCGCTGACTGGTAGCTGTTGGACTGACGCGATAGGCAAGACCTTCAAGCACCAGATGATCGCGGAGGAAGGAAAGATTGTCGGAACCTAAACTGATAGAGGTGTAAATGGGGCGCTGCCAGTTTGCCTGCGACAGCATCTCGAGCACCATCAGCTCGTTCTTGTATAATCCTTGCTTTCCTTTTAGCGAAATGACCGTATGGCCGATGGTAAGGCTGTCGGTGTCGATGGGCACATACTCCAACCTGCCCTCCTTGTAGTCTTCATGATTCAGACTGATGGGCAGAGCTGGCGAATCGTAGGCCTGACGATTCATCTGGTCGATATACCAGTCGGTCTGCAGGTATTCCAGATTACAGTCGCGTGTGTCGGTTCGCACACCCTCCACCTCATGGTTATACCAGAGGGGAAACGTGTCGTTGTCGCCATTAGTCAGAATGATAGGATGCCCCTCGCGCTGCATGCTCTCCAGATAGTTAGCCCCAAAGTCGCGACAGGTATAACGATTTGAGCGATCGTGGTCATCCCATGTCTGCGAAGCCATCTGGGCAGGCACCAGCAGGCCTGTTACAGCTCCTGCAACGGCAGCAAGCAGTTTCCGGTTTTCAAGAAATCTCTGCATCAGGGCTGCAATTGCCCCTGTTCCCAGACCTATCCATACGGCAAAGGCATAGAAGGAGCCTGCATAGGCATAGTCGCGCTCACGAGGCTGGAGCGGTGTCTGGTTGAGATAGAATACGATGGCCAGTCCCGTCATGAAGAACAGCAGCATGACAACGAGCAGTTGCTGTCGGCCCTGATGTCCTTTGCGCCATTGCCACAACATACCCAACAATCCCAGCAGCAAGGGCATCGCATAAAAGACATTATGCCCTTTGTTCTGTGCCAGATCGGATGGTAACTTCGATGTGTCGCAGCCTAATAGCAGGTCGTCTATCCAACGATAACCTGTGATCCAGTTGCCGTGTTCCACCTCTCCGTGACCCTGAATGTTGTTCTGCCGCCCTACGAAATTCCAGAGGAAGTAGCGCCAATACATGAAGTTCACCTGATAAGTCAGGAAAAAACGCAGGTTCTCTGCCGTCGTCGGTATACCATTCTGCTTCTCTACGCCACCCATCCAATTCTCGTAGGCTTTAGCATGGCGTGCAGAATGCATACGGGGGAACAACATATTGTTCTGATACACATAGTCAAAATCATGCCGCACCACCTCGTATTCCTGCTTCGTAGAGTCGGCCACAGGACGGTAAATAGCTTTGCCTTCCTTCTGTTTCGGCACCAGGTAATCACCTTCTGGTTGACGGTCTACTTCGCTGCAATACGCTGGACCATAGAAGAGCGGTGTCTTACCATATTGCTCGCGGTTCAGATAGCTGCCAAGGGAAAAAATGTTGTCAGGGGCATTCTCACACATCGGCGGACGGGCATTGGCTCTGATAAAGATGACGCCATAGCTGCTATAACCTGCCAATATCATCAGCAAACAGGCTAATGAGAGTTTGACTATCCTCCGCTTTACCTTATAATATAAGATGACCAGCGTTCCTGTCAGCAGGACGATATAGCAGATGAGCCCAGTGTTGTAAGCGCAACCCATCACGTTGGTAAACAGCAGTTCGAACCAGCCACCTATCGTCACCACACCTGGTATGAGGCCATAGAGGATGATGCCCACCAGCAATCCGCCTGCCAGAAACGTTTTCAGCATACCGACCTTAGTGACGCGCTTTGTCTGACGGAAATAGACCACAAACGACATAGCAGGCAGACACAGCAGACACAGCAAATGGACGCCAATAGAGAGACCTGTGATATAGGCTATCAGGAGAATCCATCGGTCACTATTAACACTATCAGCCTCGTCGCTCCATTTCAGAATCAGCCAGAACATCAGAGCCGTCAGGAAACTGGAGAAGGCATAGACCTCAGCCTCAACAGCTGAGAACCAGAAGGTATCGCTAAAAGTATAGGTCAATGCCCCCACTACGCCACACGACAGAATCGTGATGGCTTGTGGAATCGTCATTCCTCCGTCTGCTTGGCAAATCAGTTTCCTTGCAATGTGTGTGATGGTGAGAAACAGGAAGAAGATACAGCCCGCACTCAGGAGTGCAGAGAGGAGGTTGACCATCAAGGCCACATGCGACGTATCGCTTGCAAATTGCGCAAAAAGGTTAGCAGCCAACATAAAGACGGGTGCCCCAGGCGGATGACCGATCTCTAATTTATAGCCACTCGTAATAAACTCCGGACAGTCCCACAAACTGGCTGTCGGTTCCACAGTCATACCATACACGGTGGCGGCAATGGCAAAGACAAGCCACGCCACACATGTGTTGAGTTTAGAAAATGTTCTTTGTTGTATCATACGTTTGCCATTTTTCGACGGCAAAGGTATGAAACGATTCTGTGTCCAACGAATTATTTGCCTGACATTTGTCTGACAATTTGCTGACAGCCAACTATCTACTTGATTTTCAGTTCGTAAGCCCGACCCCTATCCGACTCTATCATAAGGTCGGAATGCGCTTCGATGATAGGTTTTAGGCGGCGGATCAGTGTGTAGAGTGTGTCGTTGGCATCGTCTTTCTTAGGCCAGAGGGCATCACAGATCTCTGTTTTCGTCAACTGATGCGACTCGCTGCGGAAGAACATTTCCATCAGTTGCAACTGCATGGGAGTAAGCCTTACCTGCTTACCCATCGTATTATAGAAACGGCCTTCGTGCTCAGAATAGGCCAAACCGCCAAATACCATGAGCGGCACCTGTTTGCGATATCGCCAGAAGCAATAGAGACCCCATAGTATCGCCATTGTCCACAGTATGGAGGCCGGCCGTTGGTCTGACAGCAAGAAGATAGTAGCAGCCGAACATCTGGCCTCGCAACGCAATCCCGTACCCGATTGATGATCGCCCGTCTGTGGCCCTTCCTGCCGTGTGGTCACAGCCAATACTGCATTACCTCGCAACTGCTCCAGTTTCAAATAACTATTGAACACGCGAATGGTGTCTGAGCTAATCACATCGCTCTGCTGCTCAGCCAGCGCCTTCGTCAGTGCATATACCATATCCTCAGCAACTATCCTTTCCGTTGCCTGATAGCTCTTGAAACTCGTCAGCCCCGATGCACAAATCAGAGCCAACAAGATGACTACTGCGTACTTCTGTTTCATCACTTTCTTCTCGATATTGCTTGATTGTATTGCTATATGAATGCAAAGGTACGAAAAATACTTGGAGCGGATAAGCTTTTTTCCTTAATTAACTTTTAATCCAAAATAATTATGTATATTTGCAACCAAATTACAAAAACTGTCATCCGTATGAAGAAACCCCAATGGCTTGAGAAAGAGAAACTTTATAGCATTATGTTCGAGTCGGAGAAACCGGCAGGACGCATTTTTGACCTCACCCTAATAACAGCCATCTCGCTGAGTATCATCATCTCGTTCATCGAGACCATTCCCTCGTTGGCCGAGACCTTTAAACTGGTGTTGGAGATACTGGAATATCTGCTCACCTTTTTCTTTACGGTCGAGTATATTGCCCGTGTCTACTGCTCACCACGCAAGCGCGACTATGTGCTGAGTTTCTTTGGCGTCATCGACTTGTTGTCAACATTACCACCCTACCTCTCCTTCTTCCTGCCCAACGCAAGGTATATGATCCTGTTGCGCTCATTCCGATTTATCCGTATCTTCCGAATTTTCAAGCTGTTCAGCTTCATCAACGAGGGTTACATCCTGATGCACTCGCTTCAGAAGAGTCTCACCAAGATTGCCGTTTACTTCTTGTTTGTGTTGATACTGGTCACCTGTCTGGGCACCCTTATGTTTATGGTGGAGAGTGGCCAACCCGAGACACAATTCACCGATCTGGCCACATCAGTCTATTGGGCTATCGTCACGATGACCACCGTCGGCTATGGCGACATCACACCAGTCACACCCATCGGGCGCCTGCTTTCGGCATTCGTCATGCTGTTGGGTTATACCATCATAGCCGTACCCACAGGCATTGTCACAGCCAATATTATTGACGAATCGAAGGAAAAGCCGAAAGACGGGCACTGCCCTCGCTGCGATGCCAAAGTGCGCACCAAGGACCGTTATTGCTCCCAATGCGGAGAAAAGTTGTAGCTAAAGCTTCAACTCCGGGACTACCTGACCATCGAGCAGGTTGATAATGCGCTGGGCATAGCCGGCATCGCGCTCAGAGTGCGTCACCATCAGTACGGTAGTGCCTTCCTGGTTCAGTTGGGAGTTCGCCAGTATTTTATGCCTATCAATCTTGAAACCGCAACTCTTGATGAGTTTGAATTGAAGAAGGAAACATGGTTCACCAGTTGGTGGACCACCAATCGGTGAACCATTACTCGAATGTAATTGTTGTCTGATATTCAGTAATTTAGTTAAATAAATATAAAGTTCACTGTTTGGTGTACCACCAATTGGTATAATTAAATAAATAGTTTTATATTTGCATCGTCAATCTCTTAATGAAATAAGTATGAGTAAGCCTTTTGTTTATGGAATGTCTGTTGAAGGCAATCATTTTACAGACAGAGAACTGGAGACCCAACGGCTTAAGTTGAACTTTGAGAATGGTGTGAACTCCATACTCATTTCTCCTCGCCGAATGGGTAAGACTTCATTGGTTAAGAAAGTGATGAATCAGATAGATGATAAGAAAATCAAGGTCGTCTATATGGATATCTATAAATGTAGGACAGAATACGAGTTCTATGAACTATTCGCTTCTACAATTATCCAACATACTGCCAGTAGGGTTGACAAGATGATAGAGACAGCCAAGGAATTTATCATGAGTATTGTGCCAAAGGTAATCTATAGCCCAGACCCGGGCACAGAGTTCGCATTGTCGTTAGGTATCAATCCCTCATCCAACACGCCAGAAGAGATACTCAATTTGCCAGAGCGCATTGCATTGAAGCGTGGAATGGATATCGTCGTATGTATTGACGAATTCCAGCAGATTGGAGAGATGGCCGATACGCTTACCATTCAAAAGACCTTACGTAGTGTATGGCAGCATCACCAACACACTAGTTACTGTTTGTTTGGTAGCAGGCAGCACATGATGAAAAACTTATTCCAAAGCCGCAAGATGCCATTCTATCAGTTTGGTGATATGTTCTTTATCAAAAGAATTCCTACAGAAAAGTGGGTGCCTTTTATTATTAGCCGTTTTGAAGACTCTGGCAAAACGATATCTCCTGAGTTGGCACAAAAAATCTGTGATGCCGTTGATAATTATTCTTCTTATGTACAGCAATTAGCCTGGAACGTTTTTGCTGTTTCAGGCCATGCGGTAACAGAACAGGATATCAAGTATGGCTATGAGGCCACCATGGCACAAAGTGTTTCACTCTTCGTAGAGCAAACAGCCAACCTGACGTCCTACCAACTGAATCTCGTTCGAGCCATTTGCCAAGGTTATCATCATGACTTTGGCTCAAAAGAAGTTACCAGTCGCTTTGAATTGGGAACGAAATCTAACCTTACTAAATTAAAGAAAGCACTTGTTGAGCGGGAGATCATTGAGATTAACGAAACAGGGTGCTACATAGCTGATCCTTTATTTGAACGCTGGTTTGTTACTGAAATGAAATAAAGTGTGATTCTTTGACACTATCCTCTGCGTGGAGCCTATTTCCCTTTTGTAATTCCACCAACCACATCGCTATTATCGATGGTGGTCTCGGTTTTCTTCACGCTAGCCTTCAACTTGCCAAAACGGTATGAAATTGAAAAGTTCATCATGCTTGCGCGATTTGCGCTGTCGCTATAGCCAAGGATATCGCCCTGAGTGGTACAGTCTGTATAGTGACGGTATTTACGGAACAAATCGTTGGCGCTGATGCGTACCGTCAGTCTGTCTTCACTGAGGAACGAACGTTGCAGCGAGCAGCCATAGCGATTCCAAGAGCGCGAATAACTATATACATTATTGACCGAATGGCCCATCTCGCCATACGTATAGGCCGTGAGGCGCAGTTTCCAAGGCAGTTGCTGACTGCCATTCAGATAATAGAAACCAGAATAACCTTTCTGACTGAGGCCGATGCTTGGATTCTCTATCTTATCATCCCACAGATTGAAATTGGCAGAGAATGTAGTGCCCTTGAAGGGTTTCCACTGCACATAACCCTCCAGCTGCCAGCGTGTCAGTTTCTCGATGTTGCCATAGGTCTGATAGCGTACATCGTCCTGAGCATAAATCAGCCGTCCGATACCATCGTCATAATACTTAAAGGCAGGTGCCAGCTGCAATGTCAGCCATTGGCCTATATACGAATAGATCAGGTGAACGGCCTGATTCCTACTACTGATTAGATCAGGATTGCCAAACTGCACTTGCATAGGCGAATTGATGACAGCAGGATTCAGATAGGAGATGCCTGGACGGTTGATGCTGGTGACATAGCCCAACTTCAGTGAATGGGCATTGCTAAGCTGATATTTCACGCTGAGTTGTGGCACCCAGTCATTCAGATGCCGCCCAAAACTCTCTGCTGGACCATCAGGATAAACCCCTTTCATATAGCTGTGCTCAAAGCGCAGACCTGCACGGGCCGACCATTTCCCTATCTGCATAATGTAGTCAGCATAGGCAGCTGCCACCTGGGTGGTATGTTCAAACTCACTATTGGACGACGGATAGGGCGTAGCAGCATAGAAGTCCTGAACCGTATGGCTGGTATTTCCACGATAGATGTATTTGACACCCGTCTCCAGCTTATGGCCTTCAGCGATAGGTCGAAGCCAATCTGCCTGGAAGGTATGTTCCGTAAAACGCTCTCGCAGGTTCTGCAACTTGCCCGTATAGTCGAATGGCGCATTCTGAAGGTCTGTATAGCTGTTTTCCTGTTCTGTGCGTTGACGCGTCAGGGCGAGCATATAAGAGAGAGTGAGAAGCTCGCCCTTTCGACGCGTCTTGTGCTGGTAGTCCAATCGTCCGTTCCATGAATGGTGACTGTAGCCAGGCATCCAGTATTTGTCTCGATAGCTATAGAGCAGGCTCTTGTCTGGGGCATACATCTGCGTCAATCCCCCACCATTCACATCCAGATTATAGAAGTATCCGCCTAATGAGGCCGAAAGCAGGTTCAGCGAGTCGATATCATAGCTGGCATCGATATCGGCATAATGAATATAGCCTGGATTTGAACTCTCATTCATTCCCTTCATGATGTTTCCAGAAGATACGTAGGTACGTTCCACTTCGCTTTTGTTTTCCGTCTCCTTACTCGACATACCGCCATAACCGTAATCCACAGAGACGATGACCTTACCCATCTGGGTGGTGAGATAGGCTCCCAGATTGGGGTGATTCAGCGTGGTATAGGCTCCTGTTACGGATCCTGTAACACCATCTATCCTCCTTCCATCCACCATCACTATGTTCAGGATAGCGTTGACACCCTCTGCATCCTCTCGTGCGCCAGGGTCGGTGATAACCTCAATACGCTTGACCATTGAGGCTGGCATCGCTTTCAGCACCTCTTTGGCATTTTTCGTCAGACTGGGGTCATAACGCCCATTCTTGTAGATTTTGAAACCGCTATTGCCCTTCACCTTGATGTTGTCCTCACCGTCAACCGTTACCATAGGCACCTTGCGAAGCATATCCATCACGGTGAGCGTCTTTGATTCCTCATCAGCCTGCACGTCATAGCCTATACGGTCTATCTCCTGTTTGATGAGCTGACGCTGAGCCTTGATCTCTATACCTTCCAGTTCCTTGTTC
>CACWSX010000055.1 GCA_902763615.1 uncultured Prevotellaceae bacterium
TCAGTAAAAGGTTGTGCTCATTTTTTTGTGAGGAGCCAATTCAAGAGAGAGATTCAGAAAGACGTCTTAGCAAAAGTCATGAAAGACTTTCTTGATGGAGCCTCAGATGAGAACGAAAGAAACTGGCTGGAACAAGAAATGTCTGAATATAAAGAACATGGATTTTTCTATTATCCTGAAGAGTTGAACGATTACGTCGAAAATGGTTATTTCTGGTGTGATACAGTTCACTTTTTGGATGACTTGCCTTCTATGCCTGATATAATTAATTTCCACAACAATAAAATCATTCTCGAAGATATTTTTGAATTAGGATATGATGATGAGAAGGATTTCTTGAAGATACTTCAGTTGAATCAGGAAGATGCAATAAGAATAAATACGACTATGATCATCTTTGTTCAAGAAAAGGATTATGGGCCTGCGACAGAATTTATAGAGAATCATTTATTTGAATAGTGTACTATTTTAATTTTAGAAAAATAGGAAAATATGGAAAAGAAGGAGATAGAAGACATTCATCCACTGACTATTATTAATGATAGATATGGTGGCTGTTATTCGGGAGGAGCATTCCTGGCATTTAATCTAGAGCCGTGGGATGTACCCAAGGGGGTTGATGGAAGCGACATTGACTGCCTTAGTTTTTGGAAAGATGAAAGTGAGGAGTATGTCATAGGCAAAGGTGATAGTATTCAAGAGGCTACAGAGGACTTGGCAAACAAATTGAAACCAGCTATTACAGATGCAAATAAGGAGAAATATCTGTTCCTTGATTTCGATGGAGTTCTGAATACTGGCAGTTATTCCAAACAAATGAAGCGTGAAGGCATAGACCCATTTGACGAATACGGAGCCATGTTTGATCCAGAGGCAATAGCTAACTTGAAGCACATCGTGGATCAGACAGGGTGTAAGATTGTGCTTTCTACGACTTGGCGTAACGAGGGTATTATGCGAATGAGGGAACTTTGGGAGGAACGTGTGCGATGACTGGAGAGATGATAGGATTGCCACTACGTGAATCGAAGGCTCTCGAAATCAATGCCTGGCTTTATCAGAACGCTGGTAAAGAATATCGCTACGTTATTCTTGACGATGAAGATTTTTTCTTCCCCAAGCAACAAGATCACCTGATATTGACTGATGAGTTTTATGGATTAACAGATCGGAAAGGCCAGAAAGCCATTTTGTTTTTGAATAAATAGAGACTTTTTATATCAGAAATTAATTATTTTAGAAATATTCGTATGGGAAAAGATTTTGTTCATCTTCATGTGCATACTCATTACTCCATTAATGATGGATTAGCACAGATTAAGGACCTTGTTGAAAAGGCTGTAAAAAACGGGATGCCAGGCATGGCCATTACTGATCATGGGAACATGTATGGTATCATGGAGTTTTCTAAGGTTGTAAGCCGTTTGAATAATGAGCGAATCAATAATAGCGAAGAGCCATTCAAACCAATCTTTGGATGTGAGATGTATGTGGCCCGACGTGGCGATAGACTCTTAAAGAACACAATGAGGGATCTTGGTGGCTATCATCTTATTGTATTGGCAAAGAACTACACAGGCTATAAGAATCTGATGAAGTTGGTAAGTAACTCATGGACGGATGGGTTTTATAATCGTCCGCGTACAGACTATACAGAACTGGAAAAATACCATGAAGGATTAATTGTCCTCTCAGGATGTATCGCTGGCGAAGTGCCCTCAAAGATTCTCAATGGTGATATAGCTGGGGCTCGCGAGGCCATCGAATGGTACAAGAATCTCTGGGGTGACGATTATTATCTGGAAATTCAGCGCCACGAGGTTAAGGATTCTGAGATACGAGCCAATCGTGAGCTATATCCTCTGCAGCAACAAGTCAACGAAGTGATGATAGAACTGACTAAGGAATATGATGTCAAACTGGTTTGTACCAACGATGTTCACTTTGTGGACAAGGAACATGCAGAGGCTCATGACAGATTGATCTGTATGGCTACGGATAAGGATCTTGATGATCCGAACCGTATTCTCTATACCAAACAGGAGTGGTTTAAGACTTGTGAGGAAATGGGGGATGTGTTCAGTGATATTCCTGAAGCATTATCCAACACAATGGAGATTCTTAATAAGGTGGAGCTTTATGGTATGGAACATCAACCAACTTTGCCATTGTTCCCCGTTCCAAAAGGATATGGGACGGAACATGATTATATGGAAAGTCTAACTCTTAGTGGGGCTCGTAAAATATACGGTGAACCTTTACCCTCAGAGGTGGAGGAAAGACTCAATTTTGAGCTGGATGCCATTAAAACTAAAGGATTCTCAAGACTATTCTTGATCATACAAGACCTTGTTAACGCCATGAGAAAAACATATGTGATGGTAGGTCCTGGACGTGGTTCTGATGCTAGCAGTATGGTTTGCTATTGTCTGGGTATTACGACTATTGATCCCCTTAAATACAACCTTTGGTTTGAGCGATTCGTTAGGTTGGATCGTGACAGATTACCTATTCTCTGTATTGACTTTGACTATGAAGGGCGTATTCAGGCAATAAGATATCTTGAAGAGAAATACGGAAAGGATTGCTGTGCTCATATCATTAAGTTCACCAAAATGACGAAGGAAGAAGCAATCAAGAAAGTGGCTCGCGTTGAGAAGCTGCCTATTAATTATTCGAATGCTATCTGCAAAGCGATTCCAAATGATTACAAATATTTCTCTCTAAAAACTGTAATCCAATATGTTCCTGAACTGCAAGAGGCAGAGGCTTCTGATAATCCACATCTGAGTAATACCATTAAGTATGCAAAAACGTTGGAGAATACTATCTGCAAAACAAGCATTCATCCTTCAAGTTTTGTTATCAGCCAAGGGCCTATTTATGAATGGGTTCCAGTTTCAACTATTGCTGACCCTAATGAGAAATGGCAAGTTCTCACCTGTACTCAATATGATGATTTTTCAATAGGTTCTACAGGAGTGATAGAGATTGACATATTGGGACTTAGAACATTATCAGAGTTAAAGGCTGCCATTTCAAACATCAAGAAGAATCTTGGAATAAAATTCAATTTGGATGATATCCCTATTGACGATCCTAAGACTTTTAAACTATTTCAACAGGGACAAACTATTGGCGTGTTCATGCATGAATCAGCCAGTTTGCGGACATATCTTAAGCATCTGCATCCCACAACTATTGATGATCTCGTGGCACTGTTTGCCCTTTATCGTCCTGGCTCAATGGATTATATCCCCTCATTCATTGCAAGAAAGAATGGAAAGGAGACAATAAAGTATGATATTCCCTATATGGAGAAATATCTGAAAGAGACTTATGGCATGACAATTTATCAGGAACAGATCATGCTTCTCTCTCGTCAACTTGCAGATTTCAACAGAGAAGAGAGCTATATGCTTCAAGATGCGATGGGAAAGAAAAAAGGTCATATTATTGAGCTATTGAAACCAAAGTTTATAGAAGGAGGCAGAAAAAATGGTCATGATCCAGAGGCCCTTGAGAAGATCTGGACGGATTGGGAGAGTTTTGATTTTTATCCATTTATGAAAGCGCATGCTGTTTCATATACAAAGATAGCTTACCAGACGGCATATCTAAAAGCAAACTTCCCTTATGAGTATATGACAGCTCTACTGGATAGTCGCAAAGACAATAAGGTTGAGTACGATCTGTTATTAGAAGAATGTAATAGAATGAAGTTATATCTTGTGTTTAAAGATTATCAATAAAAGGTTATTATGATGGTTACGAATAGTCAAGAAGTTGTAAGGCAACAGCACCTAAGAGATATTTTGGGAAAGAAAGAAGGTAAAGGATTGAATGTCGTTGACGTAATAAGTTGTTTAGGGATCTTTATTTTTGTATTTCTACGATTATTTTTTAGACGTTAAAAACGCCCTCTTTGACATTTTTTGGCAAGGTGTGCCTCATTCTTGCATACCCTTCTCTTATCTTTGCAGCATAAATAGGAAAGAAATAAGCAAAGTATATTAATATGAAACTGAAAGAATTGTTTGACAAGTACACGTTTGATGAGATCTTGCCGTATCTGAAGGCAATGGAACCAGAAAGAGGAGACTCTATGTATCAATTCCGCGAGGCGTTAGACTTGCTTAAACGCATGGAACCTTCGAAAGAGGACTGTGGGAAAGTGAGGATCAAGTGGTATAAGGATAAATATGATACAGAAGGATATATTTCAGTAGATAATCTTGAAGGTGTTTGCTGGGATACTGGCTTGGCCAAAGAGGTGGTAGTGGATAAGGATATCCAACTCAATGAAAAAGACGTTGCTGCGCATTGTCTATGGTCAATCACATTCTGGGGATTCGAGGATGAACCTGACCCTGAAGATGGGTGCCCGTTCGACTATCCCCCAAAGCGAAGAAATAAATATGACGAAGCACTCTACAAACTCCAGTTGAGCAACTGGAAGCGCACAACGCCTCGTAGATATAGATCCAAAGAGTATCCACTCTGTACAAGTGCCGAGTATTGCATAGGAAGATGGAATTGCAGTAAAAACCGAAGCAAGCGCAAGCGTGACTATCGCGTGGAGTGTAGGGAGAAATATTTGAAGATGCACAGCCAGCGCGAGGAGTTTGTCAAGAAACTCGTTCACAGCGGGGCTTTCCTGCGCCAGGACGTGGAGTATCTGCATCAGGTGGAGAGTGGCCAGTATTATCCTTACGTCTCTCGCACATGGGATGTCAGTAAACGTATGGACTACATTTTGGCGTCCATCAACAAATATCAGGATGTGGATTTCTCGCCATATAATGATGCGATTATCTGTATGCGAGCATCATCAGAGTATCCTGTGACAGAAGCTGAGAAAGAGAAGTTTCTTTTAGGATTGCCAGAATCTCTGAAAGCGATGCCTATCAAGATTGGATTAGGTACCAAAGAGTCGCTGAAGCAGGAAGTGGAAATGATGTTGTTCTTAAATATAATAAGGTAAGAAGTATGTTGATAGAATACAAGAATCACAAGATCTTTGCGTTTTCAGATACGCATGGTTTTAATGATCGCATCCAGATGCCTAAGGATGCGGATATACTGATTTGCGCAGGTGACTGTTGCAAAGACTATAATCAATGGGATGCCATCGATGAAGAACTACAGAGGTTCTTTGACTGGTATTCTAGTCAACCTGCCAAACTGAGGATATATGTACCAGGCAATCACGATGTTTTATTCGACCTGAATCCTGAGGAAGCAGTCAAAATGATACCTGCGTCCGTCGTGCTATTAGAAGATAGTGGTATCGAATTCGAAGGGATATCCTTCTATGGGGCCGTCTGTCGTCCTTGGATGTTTACGAATACGGAGAATCATGTGCCTGAAGGTGTTGATTTCCTGATTACTCATGGTCCTGCTGAAGGACATCTTGACAACGACAAAGGCTGTAAAACACTAAAAAATATCATCAATGAGTCGAAGCCTAAATTTCACCTGTTTGGTCATATCCATGAGCAGGGAGGAAAGATGGTGACGACGGAAAGTACGACCTATTATAATGTATCTATGTACAATCAATTGAAATATCATTATCAGACAATGAAAGAAAAAGATGAACTGACCCACAGGGTTGTCAAGGGGATAGAGGAAGATATTATCAGCTCTTTCTCGCTGAATTCATTCGATTACGACAAAGACAAGTGCTTGTTGAGTCTTCGTAGAAACATCATCAACGATATGGTGCTTTCGCATCAGGAAGATATCATCGATGACATAAGAGAGTTTAATGATTGTCTGAGGGAGGCACTAAAGGAAATGTACGACAGGGCTCATCGTATTTATGCTGATATCAGTAAACATCAAGACTATGGTGACGAGATAGAGCTTACTGCCAGTCTGTATTTAGGCAATCAGTACCCCAAGCTACACCCAGTTCAGGGCGAGGACCGTCAGGATTTGTGGGATGCTCTCTGCGATGGAGGTTGGAATGTGCTTTACGATGAAGGCATCTGTCAACTTACCTTGCCTGATGGACCTTATCAAAACTCATTCGAAGCTTTTACTGGTATGGATTGTCCGCCTCCAAACTGGAATGAAGGACTTGATAAGGAGCTGACTAAAGACATGAATCTGCTGATGCAGTTTCATCATCTCTTCGACCATACGGAATTCGCCATCACCGATTTTATTTACGTGCGAGAGTTCTATTCAGAGATAAAAATCAACATCACTAAAGGGCATAAAGATGATGAATAACCAAAAACCAACTGAGCCTCAGCAACATCTGAGAACCGTTCTTGGCCATCGTCAGGATGGCCGGCTCTCAATCAATGAGATTCTCCAATGTACATGGTTATCAATAAAAGTGCTATTGAAAATAATCTCCTCTAAAGATGCATAAGAACCGAAAAGGTAAGTCTGGGTTAAGTCAACGTTGGTTCAAAACGGTTGTGAATGGCTCGTTGAGGGTGAAGGTTCGCTCATATTCTTTTGTCTTCACGGTGTAGGTGCTGCCAACCTAAGCCTTCTAACACTTTTCCCCTCCCTTTCCAAAATGTGTTGGAGAATGTTTGCGCCATTTTTGGCGAATATAATTCGAATTATGGGACAGAAAAGTGCAATTTATGTTAAAAGTAACTATCACTCGTGCAAAATTTGTTATGCTTGAGTGTTATATAAGTATATAGAAGATTGTTATGACGTATGAAAAAAGTATTTATGTTTATCAGTATTGTTGCCATGACCACATTGTTTAGTTCATGTGCAACACTTTTCGCTGGTGGTGATCCTTCAATCACCATTGACGGTACGACAAAGGAACCTGTAACCATTGTTACAGAGAAGCAGACCTATCCAAATGTACAATTACCTTGTGTAGTTCAAGTAAAACGTCATCACCTTGATGGTCAGCGCATTCAGGTTCAGTCTGAGAACTACATTTATCGTGATATTGTCCTTGAGAAATCTATGAATGAATGGACATTGGCTAACATCCTGATAGGTGGCATCATTGGCTGGGGTATTGATCTGGGAACAAATTGTGTAAGCAAGCCATCTCAGAAGCATTACTACATTCAGGAAGAAGGTCCCAAGAATAAAGAATAGGTTTGTATGATAAAGAGTCTCACATTGCTGCTGACAATCCTTTTCTCTACAGGATTGTCGGCTCAAGAGATTAATAAGAAATATCATCACCACGAGTTCGGTGGAAGTTTATCTGTAGGCAGCAATCCTGCAGACAATACTGTTCGTGATATCAGAGCACAGTATTGCGACAGATATCATCTGACGAATCAAGGAGAGTGCTTTGATATACTGGGAGAAAGCTTTGCGATGATAAACTTTGAATATCATTATCGATTTAATCAGACCTTTGCCTTGGGCTTTATATTCGGTTGGGGAACTTCGAGTGAATCTTATGCTGGTGACGATAATGAATTGGGTAACAATCTGATCCAGTGGAGTTGTGGTGACGAGGAGAGCCGGATCTTCTATGTTGCTCCATCTTTCCGTTGTTCATGGTGTCATTTGGATAAAATTAGTCTATATTCACGGATAGCATTTGGAGCTATGAGGCAGCATATGATTTTCAATTACGGTGAAGCTATCGTTGATTTGGGAAAGACTACTCAATGGGAGCATCGAGATTACTATTTGCCAGAATTATCTTATGATAAGGTGAAATGGAAACCCACATATCATGTGACATTCGTTGGCTTTGATTTTGGCACAGAACCTGTCAATTTGTATATGGAAGTGGGTTACGGATGTCAGGATGTTTTTGCCGTAGGAATCAGATATGCATTATAGAAGAAGAGACAGGAACTGAAGTGTCTATGAGTCGTTTTAAACGTTTTTGGAACTTTTTAGATGGCTTTTTAGAAGAAAAGCAGTACCTTTGCAGCCGAAATGGCAATACAAGATGCAATATTCAGACGCTCAGAATTATTGTTGGGCAATGAGGTGATGGAACGCATCGCCCAGAAACACGTGATCATCTTCGGCGTGGGCGGTGTAGGCTCGTGGTGCGCTGAGAGTTTGGTGAGAAGCGGCATCAGACAGTTGACGATTGTGGACTCAGACCGCGTATGCATCACCAATATCAATCGCCAGCTGATGGCCACAACGAAGACCGTAGGACAGGTAAAGGTGGAAGCACTGAAAGAGCGTCTGCTCAGCATCAATCCCTCAGCAGAGATTACGGCGTTGCAGAAGATCTTCTCGCAAGAGACTGCTGAGGAGTTCGATCTTGATAGCTACGATTACATCATCGATGCCATCGATTCTTTGAAGGATAAGGCACTACTGATTCTGATGGCTTGCCGTACAAAGGCAAAGTTCTACTCTTCGATGGGGGCCGCTCTGAAATTAGATCCTACACGCATCAAGATCACAGAGTTCTGGAAGGTGCAAGGCGACCCACTCGCCCGTGCTTTGAGAAAAAAGTTCAAATCGCAGAAGCAGTTCCCAAAGCGTAAGTTCCAATGCGTCTATAGCGACGAACTATTGGAAAACAAAGGCCATAATGCTACTTGCGGCACTGAGCAATGTATGTGCCCCAAAGCGAAAAATGGTCCAGGCGACCAAAGTCTCCTGAACCATGAATGGTGTTCTGCGAAAGCTCAGATCAACGGTACCCTGGCTCACATCACCGCCATCTTTGGATTTATGTTGGCGGGATTAGTGATCCAAGACATTACGACGGCCTAGTCCTCCTTAACTATCGGATAAAGTTCAATAAACTCGCCCTGATGGTTCTGACCGTCATTGATGAGTTCTGCGAATTTCTGGCCAACGGTCTCGATATCGTGGAAGCCGGGAAGCGCCATATTGCCGTTCAGATCAGTGGTCGTAGGACCTGGGTGAACGGAAAATATCTCCACAGGCGTATTGCTCTGTTGGAATTCAATGGCCATCACACCCATCATCGCATTCTGTGCTGCCTTGCTGGCCACGTATGCCAGCGGATGCCAGTAAGGACTGATCTCTGAGGGCACGGTGACGTTGGCGATACGACCAGCGTTCTTGGCAATCAGAGGTATCAGCGCCTTGGTGAGGGCGAAGGTACCGATGAAGTTCACATCAAGCGTCTCACGAATGACACTGATCTCTGTATGCTCGCTGTCCACACTCATATCGCCAGGAATACCGGCATTGTTCACGAGCAGAGTCAGCTCCGGATATTTCTCGTTGATCTCCTTGGCAGCCTTTTCGATGCCATCGAGGTCTTTCAGTTCGATATTCACCCATCCAAGCACATCGATGCCCTGAGCTTTCAACTCACTGATGGCTTTCTCTGCACGCTGCCCATCACGTGCGCCGATAATCACTTGCCAGCCGCTGAGGCCGAGGTGTTTTGCAATTCCATAGCCGATGCCTTTATTGGCACCTGTCACTAAAACAATCTTTTTTCCCATTTTCTGTTTAGTTTATGATAATATGTGTTATTTTGTGGGTGCAAAGGTACGAATATATGAGCGAATAAACAAATATTCGCTCTATATTTTATAAGTGTACCTCTTTATCCACCACCTCACCGTTCAGAATCTTGAAGGAATTCAGATGGACGCCTTCAAAGAGAGAGAGAATGGCGTAGCGGATGGTGGGGTCGTTGGCCAAGCGGAGGTCCTCCTGAGAGGGGCGCGAGGGCGAAGCAGGATGACTGTGCCAATTGGCGAGAATCTTTAAGCCATTCTGACGCGCATACTTCAACGCAGCAAACTGATCCTTCGGGGCGAAAGAGAAATGCTCTGACGAGTGGTCGATATTCTCCATCCAATAGTTCTCCGTCACCTCGTCTTCCTCGTCGCCGCTAATACCCAGCAGGTAACCGCACGTCTCATTCGGTGCGTCCTGCCGGGCTTGGCTAATCAATTCATTTATAACATTCTGTGGAATCTTCATCACTTAGTGGTTTTTGAGGTCGCAAGCGGCCTGTTCGTAATCTATCAGATGGTCGATAGTTGGATTCGAGCCACAAATGGCGCATGAGTCACGATGCTTCACGGGAACCGTGCGGAACAGCATTGTCTTGGCATCAAAGGTGAGCAGACGATTTGTTAATAGTTCGCCAATACCTGTGAAATACTTCAAAGTCTCAGCGGCCTGGATGGTACCCAGCATACCAGCGATAGCACCTAATACACCTGCCTGCGAACAGGTGGGAACGGCTCCAGCGGGAGGCGGTTCCTTGAACATACAACGATAGCACGCCGTGCCAGGCAGATGGGTAAACGTCTGTCCGTTGAAGCGCAGGATGCCACCATGTGAGAAAGGCTTGCCTGCCATCACACACGCATCGTTAATGAGAAACTTCACAGGAAAGTTGTCCGTACCGTCGACGATGAAATCGTATTCCTTGATGATGTCGAGCGCGTTCGACGAGTCGAGGAACTCGTAATAGGTATCCACCTTCACATCAGGGTTGATGGCCTTGATCTTCTCCTCGGCACTCTTCACCTTCGGCACACCTACGTCTTTCGTAAAATGAATCACCTGACGCTGCAGGTTCGAGAGATCCACCACATCAGCATCCACAATACCGATGGTGCCGATGCCCGCCGCAGCGAGGTAGAGCGATACGGGAGCCCCCAGTCCACCAGCACCCACCACGAGCACACGTGCGTTCATTATCTTCTCTTGTCCTTCCACACCAACATCCTGCAATAGGATGTGTCGCGAGTATCGCTGTATCTGTTCTTCTGTAAAGTCAATCATAATCTTCAATCTTCAATTTTCAATCTTCAATCTTAAGCATCCTCCTCCCATGAAATACAGGAAATCGACCTTATCGCCTTCCTTCAGTTGAATACTCTCCCAGTCCTCGCGCTCGGCAAACTCCTCGTTCACCTGCACGCTGACCATCTCGGGCTGCAGCACGTTCTGCTGCTGAATCAATTCGCTTACGTTGAGCGGCAGGCTCACTTCCTGCGCGTCTCCATTTACATAAATCTTTGCCATAATCGTTTGAGTTTGAATTCGAGTGCAAAGGTACGGCGATTTCCTGGTTGCCGCAATCCCATAGGGATGGTAAATCGCATACCATATCAAGGGTATGCAGAATGCCACGAACGTGCGATTGTGGGAGTGCCAAAACTGCCGTACCTTTGCACCCAGAACTCAAACGTATTTTTTATGGCAGAAAACAAGAAATTAAGCATCATCGCTTTCAGTGGCGATTTCGACAAACTGACAGCAGTATTTACATTAGGTACGGGCGCGGCAGCAGTTGGTTACGAAGTGAATATCTTCTTCACTTTCTGGGGCCTCGACGCTATCAAGCAGAAACAGGGCCGAAGCTTCACTGGTGGTAACTGGCTTACAAAGATCTTCGGCTTTATGATGGGCGGTCTGAAAGTGACTCCCACAAGCCGATTCAACTTCCTCGGCGCAGGTCCGAAGATCTTTCGCTATCTGATGCGCAAGAATAACGTGGCAACCCTCGAAGAGCTCGTAGAGGCTGCCAAGGCTCTCGGCATCAATCTTTATGCCTGTGAGATGGCGATGCACGTGCTCGGCCTGAAGAAAGAGGACTTTATTCCTGAGGTGAAGGATGTGCTCGGCGTGGCGTCGTTCCTCAACCTCAGTGAAGGTGGACAGACATTATTTATTTAAAAGGTAAGGATATGGCAACAAAAGTATTAGACATCACGAAGGAGCATTGCCCGATGACCTTCGTCAAGACCAAGATTGAACTCTCGAAACTCCAATCTGGCGACATTTTAGAAGTGCTGCTCACCGAAGGTGAACCTCTCGACAACGTACCTCGCAATGCCAAAGAACAAGGCTATAACGTTCTCTCCGTCGAGCACGTGGAAGGTACTACATATAAAGTAACGATTAAGAAATAAATCATAAGTATAACATCAAAAACTCAAACAATTATGGCAGATTCTAATTTACAGCGCAGTGTGACCACTGCTACCGCCAGAAGACTGGCGACCACCACCAAGACCGCCCCGCAGATGGGTTCCATCACTCCGAGATTACTCTTGAAGCTTTTACCTTGGGTACAAGTCAGCGGCGGCACGTTCCGCGTGAACCGCACGAAGGTTGAACTTCGCAAAAACGACCGCCTGCCCATCCAATACGTCAACGGCGTACCATCTTTTACAGCGAAGAACCTCAAAGCTATTCCTCTGTTCTCCGAGTTCGACGACGAGATACTGAACCGCCTAGTCAGTTCTTTTGAAGCTAAGGAGGTGGACGTCGATAAACTCTTCGTAGAAGAAGGCAAGGACAAGCAGCGCTTCTTCATCGTGGCCAGCGGTCAGGCTGAGGTCATCAGCAAAGGCCCTCACGGCGAGGACCTGCGGATTGCGCTTTTGGGCGACGGCGAATACTTCGGCGAGGCCGACCTGCTAGATGAGCAGGAGTCGACGGTCAGCGTGCGCGCCATCACCCCAACGGTGTTCCTCGGGCTGAAGCTGAAGGAGCTAATCAAATTTATCAAGGAGGTGCCCGATTTTCGCGAGACCTTCACAAAGGCTGTCGATAAGCAGTTGCGCCTGAAGGCATCGGTGAACGACAACGGCGAGAAGCACATCGATCTGGTGAGCGGTCATGAGGAAGACAACATCATCCCTGAGACTTACATCGATTACGAGGAGAATCCGACGGAGTATTCGCTGAATACGCTCCAAACGGTGGTCCGTGTGCATACTCGCGTCTCAGACCTTTATAATAATCCCTATAATCAGTTGGAGGAGCAACTGCGGCTCTCTATCGAGAGCATCAAGGAGCGTCAGGAGTGGGAACTCATCAACAACAAGCAGTTCGGTTTGCTGGCTGCCGCCAACCCTGCCTACCGCATCACCACCCGTTATGGTGCGCCCACACCCGATGACCTCGATGAGTTGTTGTCACTGGTGTGGAAAGAGCCAGCTTTCTTCATCGCTAACCCACGTGCCATCGCTGCTTTCGAGCGCGAATGTACCTGGCGCGGTGTACCGCCTGTAACCACAGATCTCTTCGGCACAAAGGTCATCCTATGGCGCGGTGTGCCCCTGATTCCTTCAGACAAGGTGGAGGTAGAAGGCCAGTACTTGACAGGTCGCGGCGTTGGCACAACCAAGATTATCCTCGTGCGCGTCGGTGAGAAGAATCAGGGTGTTGTCGGTCTGCATCAGAGCGGTATCCCTGGCGAGATTGCGCCTTCGCTCTCTGCCCGACTGATGGGACTCGATAAGTTTGGCGTGGCCTCTTATCTGCTCACGAAGTACTTCTCGCTGGCCTCACTGACTGACGACGCTATCGCCGTGCTCGAAAACGTCGAGGTGGGTTATTATCATGACTATCAGCACAGAAACAAAGTTGAGAAATAAATGATCAATATAGCAGAACTCAATAGTTTTCCAGCACAGGACGGTGGTTCACTGGCTCTGTTGAAGGAAATCGCACAGAAATACTGCCCAGAGGAGTTGCAGGCTGAAAGGAAGGCGATATTGCCCGACGAAAGGCTACGGGTAGGCGAACGAAGTTCGGGAATACAGCTGAACCTCTCGGAGCTGGAAGCTGGATTCAGACAGCTTCTGGCTGGAGGCAGCGGCTATGGCGAACTTCCTTACCTCGGAGATACAGATGCTCAGACGAAGACCATACCTCATGAGGACGGTTTCGGCATCGGCATCCCTGAGACGCAGAAACTGCGCGACCTGCACTATGAAGAGGCCGACACGCTGAACTCGGAGCAGATCAAGATGGACTTTCCGGTACTGCAACAGAAAGTAAACGGCCACGACCTCGTGTGGCTCGACAACGGTGCGACGACGCAGAAGCCGAATCAGGTAATAGATAAGATTTCGGACTACTACCGTACTTATAATTCGAACATCCATCGTGGTGCCCACACGCTGGCAGCCCGTGCGACGGATGCTTACGAAGAGGCCCGTGAGAAGGTGCAGCGGTTCATCAATGCTGCTACCAGCGAGGAGATCATCTTCGTACGCGGTACCACCGAGGGCATCAACCTCGTGGCACAGACCTACGGCAGGCAGTTCCTGACACCAGGCGACGAAGTCATTGTCTCTGAACTCGACCATCATGCGAACATCGTACCCTGGCAGCGCGTTGCTCAGGAACGTGGCGCTACATTGAGGGCCATTCCCACAGACCAGAATGGCGACCTCATCCTCTCTGAACTTGAACGACTCATCACACCACGAACCCGTTTTGTAAGTGTGGGTCATGTGAACAATACATTTGGCACCATCAACGACGTGCGGCGTATCACCGACATCGCCCACGCACATCAGATTCCTGTGCTGATTGACGGTGCGCAGTCGATTGCCCACACACCTGTGGATGTGCAGGCCCTTGGTGCAGATTTCTTCGTGTTCAGTGGCCATAAGATCTACGGGCCTAATGGCATTGGTGTGGTGTATGGCCGTAAGGAATTGTTGGACAAGATGCAACCTTGGCAGGGCGGGGGCAATATGATCAAGGATGTGACTATCGAGCGCACGGAATATAATGTGCCGCCTGCCCGTTTCGAAGCTGGTACACCCAATGTGGCAGATGCCATCGGACTAGGTGCTGCGCTCGACTACGTGAGTCGTCTCGGCATCCGCAATATCGAGCACCACGAGCATCAGCTGACGGAGTATGCCCGCGAACAACTTGGCCAGATTCCTGGTCTGACGCTCATCGGTAATCCGAAGAACCGCGTGTCAGTCGTGTCATTCGTACTCGATGGCATCCCCGTCCCCGAGACAGGTACGTTATTAGATAAGGAGGGCATCGCAGTGCGTGCTGGTCACCACTGCGCCCAGCCCGCCCTTCGTGCCCTCGGTTATGAGATGAGTGTCCGCCCCACCTTCGCCCTCTACAATACCCGCGAGGATGTGGACAAACTTGTGATTGCAGTAAAAAAGATAATCGGACGATAATGCAGTACGAAACGAAAATACTGACGACGAAGTATCAGAAGCCTGATATATACGGGTCATTGTCGATGCCCGTCTACTATACGGCGGCGTTTGAGTTTGAGTCTGCCAAGGCCATGGGCGACGCATTTTGCGGTCGTTCCATGGCCCCGTCGTATGCCCCGGCTCTCAACACGGGTATGACGGCCATCCACTACGCTCTGACGGCTGTCAGCGCAGCAGGACTCAACATCGTGGCCTCAAAACATCTGTTTGGCAACAGTGTCTCGCTGATTCGCGACACCTTGGGCTACTTCGGTGTGGAACCGCGCTTTGTCGATTTCACGAAACCAGAGGAGGTGGAGGCGCAGATCGACGACAAGACCTGTGCCCTATTCTTCGAGATCATCACCAATCCGCAGCTGTTCGTGGCCGATATCCGACAATTGGCTGACATCGCCCATAAAGCAGGTGTGCCTCTGATTGCTGATACTACCATCGTACCCTTCTCCACCTTCCATGCTGCTGATTTCGGTGTGGATATCGAAGTGGTGTCGAGCACAAAGTATATCTCCGGCGGCGGTACGGGATTGGGCGGACTGCTTATCGACTACGGACAATTTGACTGGAGCCAGTCACCCTCCCCTGCCCTACAGGCACGAACCAAACGAGTGGGTAAGAAACTGGCCTTCACCGCTCGTGTGAAGACTGAATTGATAACTAATCTCGGTGGCCTGATGACACCTCAGGTGGCCTATATGGAGACCCTCGGCCTCGATACGCTTGATATCCGATTCCGTCGCCAGGCAGAGACCACACTCTGGCTCGCCCGTCAGTGCCAACAGTTGCCGGAGATCAAACGTGTCAACTATACGGGCCTTGAGGATAATCCTTTCTATGAACTCTCTCATAAGCAGTTCGGCCCATTGCCTGGTGCCGTCTTCACCATCGACCTCGAATCGAAGGAAGCTGCTTGGGCGTTCATCGATAAGTTGCAGATTATCCGTCGTGCCACAAACCTCTTCGACCGCAAGTCGCTGGCCATCCATCCTGCCTCTACCATCTTCGGCCTCTTTACAGCCGAGCAATGTGCGGAGATGTCTGTACTCGATACGACAATCCGATTAAGCATTGGCCTCGAAGCTGGCGAAGATCTGCTGGAAGATATCAAACAAAGTATCCTGTGAGCATTGTGCCATGGTTTCAGTCATTCTCCTGAAGCCAGCGGGTGAGCACCTGACAATACTCCTCGTAAGCATCAATAAAGCAGGTATGGCGGGCGTGCCGGAACAGATGCCATCTGCTGTGAGGGATATTCTCGTAGAGCGAGGCAGCAACAACAGGAGTGCAGATGTCGCGCGTACCGCTACAGATAAGTGTTGGTTGGGAAATCCGCCCCAGTTTCTCCGTGTACTCAAAGTCTTTCAGGCTACCAAGAGGCTGATACTCATTGGGTCCCCATCCATAGAGGTAAGCTTCCGTACCTGAACGTTTGGGGCGACGGATACATTCGGGCGAGTGCTCATCGACACTAATCACAAACTGCTCGAAATAATGGTCGTTGGCACGCAAGTAGTCAGGATCGTCCCATTGTCCAGTGGTCTCTGCACGACTAATGGCTTTCTGGTCTTCTGCAGACAAGTATTTGATAAGCCGATGCTGCTCACTCGCCCAGAGGCTGCTGGAGGCATGACCGGAAGAAAGAATGAGCGACTTGATACCCGAAGGGTGATGGTCTATGGCATAGGCAATAGCCTGCATGGCCCCCCACGACTGTCCGAGGATGTGTACATTGTCGAGGTGCAGGAAGTCGCGGATGGCTATGAGTTCGTCAATCCAGGTCTTCTGCGTCCATAGTTCAGGATGGCCGTCGAGATATGAATTGCCACATCCTATCTGGTCGTAGGAGATGACTTGCCGCCCCGTGTCGGCTATGCTATCGAGTACCTCGAAATAGTTGTGCGTACTACCCGGCCCACCGTGAAGTAGGAGCAAAGGAGCTTTTTCAGACGCTTCACCCACGATGCGGTAGTAGGTTTGGTATCCCATAAAAGGCATATAGCCCTCTGTGATTCTATTGTTCATCATAATTATTTTAAAATAAAGCTGATTACCATATCATCTCTCGCGATCAGAGGGTTTGTATGATTCGCCTACAAATTTAAGTAGAATATCTGATAATTCCAAATTATTCCGTTAATTTTTGTGCAGATTCGGGTATTTGTTCTTTTGTCGTTGTTTAGGCAATCCTTTGGGGAGTCTTGGGGTAGTCTGTATCGAGGGAGAAGGAAGGGGATAGCAAGGGAGAAGGAAGGGGATAGCAAGGGCTGAGTTTCGGTTGAGTTTCGGTTGAGTCTCGGTTGAGTCTCGGTTGAGTTTCGGTGTATCGACGTCGGAAAAAGGTTCCGTGTTCAGTTTTAAGCGTTTTTAGAAGCATACTAACCAAGGTGACAATTTGTATATTTGGGTAAAACCTTTTATCCCAGAAATGAGGTTTTGACGACCAGGACAAAGTTCATTCGCAATAGGCCAACATCAGCTCAAAATAATAATTTAACAAATTTTACACAAAGCCGATTTCGCCAAAGGAAATGGGATTTTTTACACAAAAACGATATTGATACGATTTAGAATTTTGATGAC
>CACWSX010000056.1 GCA_902763615.1 uncultured Prevotellaceae bacterium
GTTTGTTGCTGGTGAGGATTGTATTCATGCCAACATCTTGATAGATGGTGATGTCGTCGCATATCTTGAAGGCGCCTCTGACCGTTATATCCGTATGTCAACCTTTCATGCTGGCAACATGTTTGCGCCGGCATTCCTCTTTGCACAAGAACGCAGATATCCTGTCACGGTACAGGCGATGACAAACACGAAGGTTTTGCGAATCCACTCAGCAGATTTTGAGCGGTTGCTCGAACTTGATTCCCGTCTGACTAAGAATTTCACGGTGATTCTTTCGAACCTGATTGCTGGACTTACCAAGAAGGTAAGAATGCTCCTGTTGAGTGTCCGCGACAAGATTGTTTTCTTCTTGAAAGAGGAGCAACGCCGTCAGCAGTCCAACACGATTCTGCTTTCTATGTCCCGTCAGGAACTGGCCGATCATTTCGGCATCCAGAAATATTCCCTGCAACGTGCCCTCAACGAACTTCAGGAGAGCGGCGCTATTCATGTCGACGGCAAAACAATAGAGATTCTGAAGTTGTAGGGTCATATGTTCCTATCATATACTAAAAATCCCAAAGCATTATCAACTTGCCTTGGGATTTAATATTTATTCGCTTTCAGTTGGATGATGTGCTATGCAGGATTGAATTTCTCCTTCGGCTGCTTGCAACGAGGACAGCGCCAGTCGTCGGGTAGGTCTTCGAAAGCAACGCCATCGTGCTCTGCGGGATCATAAACGTAGCTGCAGATGGAGCAGACATACTTGCCGGATGCTTCCTGGTTGGAGAATTCGACTTCAGCCAGAATGGTCGGCACAGGATGATCCAGATCCATCACGCGCTTGGCCTCCAGGTTCTCATAGCCCTGTGGTGTGTGGGTGCCACAATAGACGGTGGGGTGGTTGCGGATAAACTCTGCATCACCACTACCTACCTCTCGCGCGTTGTCCGTCAGGTATCAGATGGCCGCACCGTCGTTGATTATATCAACCAGATGTTGCTGATGGAGGCTACCTTCCTGCTGCGACAAACTTCGCTGAGCATCACCCAGATCTCCGACCAACTCCACATTTCGCCGAAGTCACCACCTTTGCTCGCTTCTTCAACCGCATGAAGGGCATGGCTCCGAGGGAGTTCAGAAAAGGAAAGTAATACGACACTTACTCTATTACCTCTAAATAAAAACTGAACGGACGGAAACCGTCGTTGCAGCTGATCATCGCACTCATCGGGTTCTTCATCCATCCGTCGTAAAAGTTGCCCTCGCCTCGGGCCAGCGACTCCACAAATTCACACATGGAGTACCATGCCGATGGACACATTCCTTCAGGTTGCTGACCGTCGATGGAAAGCCATTGCTGGCCCTCCCTGACATCGCAGGTATGCTCAATCGGGTTCTCGTATTTCGCTATCAGATCCTCATAGACTGTCTGGCGAATGGCTGTGATTCTTACTTTGTTCATATTCATCGTGTCAGAAACTGCAGTTCTGCCTCCAGCATCTCCAGCTTCGGCATACGGAATCCTGCCTCGCGGGCAATCTCTATAGGACGGGTGTAGAGATAATATATTTCCATACGGCGGTGGAAATCGTAGTCCAGTCGCATGGACGGCGAATAGGGCGTCATGGCATCCGTCATCTCAATCATCTTGTCGACAAACGAGGCGTCAAGGTTCTTCACGCCTAAGTGCTGGGCAGCTCCAACCACCTCCATCATCTGCTCGCGAATCAGTTGACGGGTTGCTTTATTCTTTAGCAACAAGTCGGTCTGCGTGTGCAGCGCTACCGTCATTCCGTTGAACGGCATGTTCCAGACAGCCTTTTTCCATCGTGCCTCGTGATATTCCACTAATCCCGTTTCAATGCCAGCCTGACGGAACTCATCCACCACGGTCTGCATCAGCGCTTCGTCCCTGCATGAGTAGTTGGCCAGGTTGATGCTGCCATAACACTGGTGATTGACAAGGCCGGGCTCCGTCTTGGCAGAACAGATAAAGGCCAGGCCTGCAGCCAGTTGCACGTCAGGAAACATCTTCTGCACATCCTCCTCCACACCAATGCCGTTCTGAATGAGCACCACCAGCGTACGGTCATGGAACAATGGTGGCAGCAACGACTGCAGTTTGTCGTTGTTCACAGACTTCAGACAGACGAGCACCACGTCGCACGGCGGCATGTCCTCCGTATGCAGATAGGCATTGACATCTGCCAGATGAAACGATCCGTCGCAGGAGTCTACCTGCAGGCCGTGCTGTTTAACATACTCATAGTCACTGTGCAGCAGGAAATGAACTTCCTGTCCCGCACGAGCCAGTTTTGCTCCATAATATCCGCCAATGGCGCCAGTTCCGATGATTCCGTATCTCATTTTTGATAACTCATTTTTATAATGCGATTGCAAAAAATACTTAATGCTTCAAAGTCATAATCTTTGTGGGACAGGCCAGTACACACTTGCCACACTTCAGACAGTCGGGATGCAGATAGCCTACAGCCTCGCCACGAGAGTCGTAGGGTGTGAGCTGCATCGGGCAGACACGGGCACACTGCTTGCACTTCATCTGACAGGCACTTGATACGTGGATATTGGTGAATGCCGCAGGTAGGGGAGCCTTCTTGGGGGCTACCCAGTTTGAGATGGTTCCCATGGGGCAGAACGAACACCATGTGCGTGGGGCATAGATGAACGAGAGTGTGACACCAACGATGGTGGTCATCACGATAATCGTCCAGAACACTTTGCCGATGCCAGCCCACATAGCCAGTCCGCCTTCGCTCCAAGGCACAAAACTCAGTTGGATGCCGAACATGCCGAAGATGAAGAACACCATAAACAGGCGGAATCCGAAGGTACGCACAAACTTGGGAATCGGACGATGGGGTGAGTACTTTGACAACAGACGATCGTACATGTTGCCGCGTGGACACACGTGTCCGCACCACCAACGGCCCTTAAAGATGCTCGTCACCACTGGACCAATCATACAGATGAGTGCCAACAGGCCAATCACTGGGAAGAACCAGCCGAGGATGATATAGACGATGATAATCCAGTAAAGCGGTAGCCCTGGAGTCTCGAAGTGACGGTGGAAACGCTTGGTGTTGGCCATAATTCTACTTCTCCTTATTCTTTAATGTTTCAATAATCGTGTCGAGTTCATCGGCAAACTTGGCATAGTCATCCAGTTGGAAAGGACATTCTTTAAGCTCTCTGCCCATGCCTGCAGGGATGATGGCGTATGCCTGTTCCTCCATCGCCTTGCCCTTTGCGGTTAGCGATACAATCTGCTGGCGCTTGTCCTCCTTGCCACGCTTGCGAATCACGACGCCAAGCTTCTCCATGCGCTGGAGTAGGGGGGTAACAGTATTCGTTTCGAGCAACAGCCGATGGGCAATGTCGTTCACTGGCTGAGAATCCTGTTCCCAGAGCACCATCAACACCAAATATTGCGGATAAGTGATGCCCAGCTCATTCAGCATCGGCGTGTAGGCCTGTGTGATAAGACGTGCTGCCGTATAGAGACGGAAACATATCTGCTTGTCGAGTCGTAATTCTTCGTGCATAGTTCCTTACATTATTATAACATTGCTTCAACGTCCTTCTCGAAGTCCTTGGGTTCCGTGGTTGGTGCATAACGTTTGATGGTCTCGCCGTCCTTCGAAATCAGGAACTTGGTGAAATTCCACTTGATATCACTGTCCTTCTCTACGCTTTTGCTGATGGCCTTGAAAAGCGTCTTGGCGGCTTTAGCTTTCAGACCATTGTACTCCTCGATGGGAGCCTGAGCCTTCAGATACTCGAAGATAGGCTGGGCATCGGGACCGTTCACATCACCCTTCTTCATGATCTGGAAGGTCACACCGTAGTTCAGTTGGCAGAACTCCTCAATCTTGCTGTCCTCTGCAGGATCCTGCTCCTTGAACTGGTTGCAGGGGAAACCGATGATGACCAGTCCCTTGTCCTTATACTTCTGGTTCAACTCCTCCAATCCTGCAAACTGAGGCGTAAATCCACATTTACTGGCCGTGTTCACCACCAGCAACACCTTACCTTGAAACTGCGAGAAATCAATCTCCTTACCCTTGCTCGTCTGAGCCTTGAAATCATAAATCTTTGCCATATCTTTATTTGTTTATATCGTTTGCGATTTTTTCTGCTGCAAAGGTAAATAGAATATTTTATATCGCAAGCGATCTATTAAAAACTTTAAGAGAGTTTAACAATATGTCGCCTGCGACATAATGAGACCATCAGGGGTTTCATGTCCATATTAGATGAATTTTGGCTCTTTTTGAATGTCATCAGGGCTATGAGCTGGTCTATCATTTCACAAAACATATTAAAACTGGGTCACTTTTTTTTGATAATCATTGATGGGGGACAATCATACATCACACGGGCGTGGTTGGTTCGGATGAGTTGGCTGTCGAGCCGCTGACCTGATGCGCGGTCGAAGATGTCGCGATAGACCTTGCCGTTTCGATAGACCACACCGTTCTCGCGCGAAAAATATTCGTTCTCGGCATGGATGTGGAAGGTGCGGGACTGTTGCTCCGTAGCCCGTAGTTCGCCGCGCAGGTATTCGTCGTCCGTCCAGAGGCGGAGTTGATATGTATTTCGGGTGTCGTTACGGAAGCGGTAGTCGATGTAGTTGTACGAAATGCTGGTGCCAGTACCGAAGGGAATCTGGCGGCCGAAGTCGGGAAAGAGGTCGAGACCGTCGTGGTGATGGTGCTCCGTGATGGTCAGTTCGCTATGCAGCACAAGCCAATGGATGAGGTTCGACAGTTGACACATGCCGCCGCCGATGCCCTGCGAGGGTTTGCCCTTGGCGATGGTGAGTCCCTCCTTGTAGCCCTTCCGTTTGGAGGTACGTCCGATGAGTTTCCAGACAGAGAACGTCTCGCCGGGCCGAATCACCAGTCCGTCGATGTGTTTCACCGCAAGTGCCAGGTTCGTTGCTTTGTTCTCCTGCAGCTGCATGTTGACGTTGCCCAGTCGCCTACGAATCAGCGAATTGTGGCGATAGACCACCACGGGCAACGACTCCGCCGTCCGTTCTCTGGCGAACTGCGTCTTCCGCAGCAAGTCCTGAATGTGGCGCTTCAGGATTTCCTTCTCCATCGACAGACGATAAGTGAAGGGCGATATTTCGCAAAACAGTTTTCTTTCCATTTATTTATGGATGCGTTTTATTTTTCTTTAGCTCTCCTTGCAAACTCAAACAGTTCCAGGGGCAGATGACAATAGCCATCAGGATTCTTGTCAAGATAGTCCTGATGATACTCTTCGGCTGTGTAGAAGTTTTGCAGCGGCAGTTTCTCCACGGCCATGGGCTGTTCGTAGTTTTTCTGCTCTTCGGCAAAGACCTTCTCAATGACGGGCAGATCAACTGGGTCGGTATAGTAGACGCCAGTACGATAACGAGTGCCCTCGTCGTGTCCCTGTTTATTGAGACTGGTGGGATCGATGGCCTTGAAGAACATCTGCAACAGGAATTCAAGGCTGACCACATCAGGATAGAACCGCACGAAGACCGTTTCTGCATAGCCTGTCTGATCGGTATAGACCTCCTTGTATGTCGGATTCTCCGTATGACCGTTGGCGAATCCCACTTCCGTAATGGCCACGCCCTTAATCTGCTTGAAGTAATGCTCCGTTCCCCAGAAACAACCACCAGCCAGATAGATGTCCTTGGTAGGCTTCGTTTCCAGGATCCCGTCCACCTCATGTTCTACAAATGGTCCAGCCTTGCACTCCAACAGGACGCTCGGCTCCAGGCATTCCAGCCCGTGCCAGACGTTCTTGGGAATATCCACACCGTAGCGACCGCTCTCCTGACTGATGACGCAGGAGTCCACGATCTCGCCCTCGTCATTGTAGGTCGTCACGCGAACTTTTCCTCTTAGTATCACAAAGGTCTCGTCCTTGTCAGGATGGTGATGCACTGGGATAAAAGTGCCCGGTTCCAATGCATTGAGGAAACGGTGACACTTGTCCTGAAGGCTCTGATGGAAGTTGTAGTTCATCCTCAGCCTCGGTGACTTCTTGGCTTCTTCAGCCAGTCCGTTCAATAACTGTTCGTCTATAATCTTCATTATTTCTTTTCTATTTTTAATTCCAACATCTTTTTGGCCAGTGGCACATACCAGTCACGTACTTCCTCTGCCGTCGGGGTATGACCGCCAGGGAAGTGGAACGAGCGATGATAGTGCTCCAAAAACATCGGTTCAAAATGTGCCAGCGTGTCCTGCTCGCCGAACAAACCCCAGATACGATCTCTGTAGTTGGGATCGAAATGATTAAATTGGATAGCCTCCATTTCAGCAAACTCCTCAATCAAGGCTTCATCAATGACAAAGTTCTGCTTACCGTCCTTTCGTGGCGACTTGTACTGATGCTCGCCGATGCGTTGCTTCAGAAACTCCGTCATCCTGAAATGCGGATTGCCCAGCAAGGCCGGAATGCCCACGATGGGCGCCACCATCTGAGCATAGAAAGCCCCGCAACTGTTGCCAATCAGAAGGTCAGGCTGTTCACGATCTGTCAATTCGCGGATGAATTGGACAGCCTCCTTCGGGTGCATCGGCAAGTCGGGCGTTATCACCTCCGCACGACCCTCGAAAGCCTCGCGCAACGCCACCGCCGGTACGCACTGGCCACTGGCATAGAATCCGTGCAGGAACAAGATCTTCTTCATGCTCAATCTTTCTAGTTCTAACTTAATACTCGTAGAGTTTGATGTGGAGGATTTTCCACTCGCCAACGCCGATGCGGGCATGACGGCCTTGGTGAGTCTGGTCACCGTTATGGCGGCGGAGATACTGCATCGTGCCATCATCAGAGATTTCGATCTCATCGACGAAAAGAAGACCGAGGCGCTTACCACTGAAACGTTTGTTTGCCTTTTGACCTGAACTCCCGCCAGCCTCTGCGAAACCATCCTCGCCTAATGTCTTTTGCTGTTCTTGTTGCTTTTCAGTAGGGGTCTTAAAGTCGATGACCACACCGCTGCCAGCCAAGAGATAGTCGAATTTGCCAAGACGAATGAGCATGGCGCCGCCCTCGGGCCATGTGGTGCCGTCGGTGGCACGGGGATCCCAGGGCAGGGTGAAGTAGTGGCGGCAGGTCATCATTACACCGTTGTCATCGATCACATGTTCACGATCCTCCTGATCGAAGAGAAGACCCCAAGTCTTCAATGGGCGTTTCACATTGAATACTTGAGAAATCAGTCCGTAGGCTTTCGTGACGGATTCTGTTTCCTTTGGGCTGGCTAGGTCGATGGCGAAGGGTGAGAAGCCAATGGCCTGATGTTCGCCGAAGGCATAGAGGGCACGCACGCCGCTGTTCTCGCAGCATCGGCTCTCAGGGATAAAAAGACGGTTATTGATTTTGCCTCCATCCTGCGGGCGCAAAGGCATGGCATACTGCGCACACCACGACTTGAAACCAGTGTCGTAGATATCTGGAGCGAGCAGGTCGATGCTGGGCGCTCCCTCGTGCCAGAAGTCGATGAGATGTGCCAACGGTCCTGCCGACGGATATTCGCCAGGATGGCGCCCACGACTGTTCATCGCGGCATTCACATAGAGCGGCATATCGTGGATGCTGCGGGCAGCCTTAGCCAGATGCTCCACATAGCGGGCATAACTCAGTGCCATAAACTTCTCGTCGGCATACTCATCTGTGCCGTAGCGTTCTGCCCACCTCATTTCTTTATAGGCTTTCTCAGCCAACGGCGAGTGGTCGCGTGCCGACTCCAGCATACCGATCTCGTTTTCTATCTGCATCATGACGACCACCCCACGCTGCGGGTCTTTCTCACGGATATGCCGCATCAGTGCCGAGAAGGCTTTGAGGTCGGCCTGCAGCACATTGTCGCTGAAGCACGAGGCAATCTCCATCTGTTTCCCCTCAGCAGTCATCGCCCGAGGAAACCGTTTCGTATCCTGCTTGAACCACCCCGGCGCATAACATGACATCGAGTTCTTCCATGCGCCGAACCAAAGGAATACAACGTGCAATTGCTCCTGCCGCGCCACGTCGATGGTGCGGTCGATGAGGGTGAAGTCGAACTTTCCCTCCAAAGGCTCTATGAACTCCCAATAGGCAGGCACTAATACCGTGTTCAGTCCCAATGCTTTCATCCGTGGCATCACCTCGTCGATGTCGGCCACTGATGTGGCCGCAGAATTACTCAACTCGCCACCAAGGATGGGGCAGGGTAGACTCGACAGCCTGTCAACAGCAAAAACACTCTGCATCGTAACCAGTGCAACAAGGGAAATAATCAGTCTTCTCATATTCTCTAGTTCGTAATCTGCGGACAAATATACGCAAAAAATCCCAAAGCATAGTAATTATGCCTTGGGATTTATGAAAAATTGACTATCAGTTACTCAAACTCCTTCACCGCATCGAAGCACGGATAAGCTTTCTCTGATTCGAGCTACGTGGCTCGAAGGGTTCGAGGTACGTGGGTCGCAGCCATCGAGCCACGTGCCTCGTCGCTTCTGAGCCTCTGCATCCTCTTCGCCCTTTAAAGTAGAAAGGACTTTTTCTGAAGTACGTTTCAGATTGGGTATTGGCGCAAAGTCGTTGGTGTATAGGCAGATGGCTGTTGGGGTATAGGAACACGATGGAAAATACGTCTCTTTCTCCCTGCGAGCCTTAGTTATTCTTCCTGCTGGCATTAGAATTTGGGCTTGAAAGTATTAGTACAATGAACTCAACAAAAGCGGTTACGGTTACAGCTGTAACCATGTAACCGCAGAGGGGATTAATCAGAAAGTAATTGGGAATAACATACTGATCTTTAATGATTTACATATAAATTTACGACATTATCGCAGAGAAATGGTCACATGGTTACAGCTGTAACCGTAACCATTAACAAGAAAAAGCGTTTTGGAGAATTATTCCAGAACGCTTCGTTAATTATTTTATGAACAAAATTACTTAATACTGCAAAACAAGGTGATTTTGCTGTGGAATATAACTTTTATATCGAGAAGTATTTGTATCTTTGCACCCAGTAACAACAATATGAAGACTATGACAAAGAGATTATGGATGGTACTGGCCGTTATGGCAAACGCGGTATGTATTTGCATGGCGCAGTACAACATTGTTAGGATGCTGCCTGAGAATGGGGCTACGGAGGTGAATATCGACACGCACCTGACGCTGATAATGAGTGATGATGTCACTATCGGGCAGAAAGGTTTCGTATCAGTGTATGATAAACAAACGGGAAAATTGGTTGACCGTCTGGATATGAGCATCCCTGCAGGGCCTACGGAGCGTCAGCCGAAAAATCCTAAGGCACAATACACGCCTGTACCTTATATCTATAAGTCGCAGCCTATCACCAATCGTAACACCAAGGCTGGCACCCCGTCTGGTGTGAATGCCTGGGATAAGGGGCGCTATCAACTCGATATCATCGGCGGTTTCTCGGATGGTTTCCACTTCTATCCCATGATCACTAAGGGGAAACAGGTTACCATCTATCTGCATCATAACATGCTGGAGTATGGTCATGAGTATTATGTCACCATCGATAAGGGTGTCATCAGCGGCTTCAATGGGATCAAAGGCAAAAAGGGGTGGACGTTCCGCACGAAAGAGAAGGCTCCCGATCAAAGCCAACGACTGCTGACGGTATCGGCTGACGGCAAAGGCGACTTCTCCACCGTTCAGGGGGCTATGGATTTCATTCCCGACTCTATTACCTCTGCACAGGAGGGTTACAAGGTTTTGGTGAAGAATGGGGACTACGAGGAACTGGTGTACTTCCGCAACAAGCGCTTTGTCACCATCGAGGGTGAGAGCCGCGAGGGCGTGGTGATTCACTATAGGAATAATGAGGTGTTTAACCCTCATCCTGCCGACATCAAGACCAACGAGGTTCGTGGTACGTTCCCATCACGTCGTGCCGCCTTTGCCGCCGACAATTGCAGCGATCTGACATTCCGCAATCTGACCATCAGGACGGATTGCAAGGGACAGGCAGAAGGACTGTTGGTGAACGGCGAACGCAACTTCTTTGAGAACATCCACATCATCGGTGATGGCGATGCCTTGCAGGCCAATGGTAGTTGCTACTGGCAGAACTGCCGAATTGACGGTGGCGGAGACACGATATTAGGGCGCGGTCCGTCGTTCTTCAACCACTGCACCATCACCAGTTATGGGGCTTTCATGTGGATCCGCAACACAGAAGCGAATCATGGCAATATCTTCGTGGATTGCCATTTCAAGGGACGAAGCGACTCTGCAGAACTTGGCCGACTGCCAAACAATAACGGCAAGAACTATCCCCATGCCGAATGTGTCCTGTTGAACTGCACATTGGAAAACATTCCTGCATTCGGCTGGGGTGAGATCGATGACAGTGCCAAGACAGCAACGATCCTTGAGTTCAACAGTCACGATACGGACGGCCAGTCAATAGACACTTCCAAGAGAAATCCATTGATGCGTCAACTTGATCCCATTCGTGATGCAGAACTCATCGGACGTTACTCTGACAGTCATTGGGTATTAGGTTGGTAGGAGCCGAAGCCCTCCTAGTTATTTCTGAATTCCAACGGTGTCATGCCGAAATGATCTTTCACGTATTTGCCAAAGAACGAGGGATTAGGAAAGGCGAGTTTGTCGCAGATCTGTTTGATGCTGAGATCTGTCTGACGCAGGTAGTAGCGGATATCCTCCAACACTTGCTCCGTGATCCACTCGTTGGCGGTCTTGCCAGAGTTCTTCTTGCAGACAGCAGTCACCAGCAGTCGTGCGATAAGCGAACAGACGCCTTCGCCGACTACCAGAACAAATTACTGGAATACAGACAATCCATTGGTCAGTGAGACCAAGCGACCCCATGGACAAGCATCTTCAAGGTGTAGACGGATTTAGAGGCGGTAATGAATAGGATGTTACGCTCTTTTCCGCCAAAACAGACATTGGCTGTCCAATCCTCTGGAATGGGGAAATGGGCTATCTGCTGACCACTCTTGTCGAATACGGTCACCCCGTCGCCAGTCAGATAGATATTCCCCTGGTCGTCGATCGTCATCCCGTCAGACCCCATGTCGGCAAACACCTGACGATTTGTTAGTAAGCCGTCAGGCTGAATGTTACACCAAGCATCGTGTATGCCATAATAAAAACCTTATTCATGATTGTATTTGTTTGTTGGTTTGTTCGGCAAATATACGAAAAAAACTCAAGTAAGTTGGTTTATTCTCTTTTTTTTCATACTTTTGCCGACATATTAGGAAAGTTTATGAAGAATTGTATGCAAACTACCGTAAAACTCATCTCAGTGCTGTTGTTGCTGATGGTGCCAAACAACATAGCGGCTGATAATTTGCCTTATCTGGCTGAAGGGGTCATCGACACAACGTGCCATGAGACACTTGGACTTCAGAGAGTTGAGGCTGTAAAAACTGTGAACATCTTCACGGCGACGGACCTTACCGATCATTATGCCAATGGGGTGGTGATGACCGCCTTCAAAGGTAAACTATACTGTATGTGGCAGAGTTCGCCAAAGGACGAAGACAGCGATGACACCTGGGTGGCCTATAGTACCAGTGCCGACGAGGGGATGACTTGGAGTGCTCCCCAGCCTCTGGCCCTGTCTATTGATGAGTTTTACTGCACATCCGGCGGCTGGCTGGTAAGAGGTGATACGCTGACGGCTTTCATTGACATCTGGCAGAAGGGACTGGCACCACGAGGCGGACATACCTGTTACATGACAACTACAGACGGTCAGGCATGGAGCGAACTTCAACCGGTAAGGATGGCAGACGGACAGCCGATGGCGGGTGTTCTGGAACAAGATCCTTACACCCTTCCTGACGGGCGCCTGGTTGGTGCCTCGCACCTGATGCCAGGACTACACATCTGTCCTGTCTATACGGATGATCCCACAGGACATCATGGCTGGCAAAGAGCCGACTTTGAGTCAGAAGATGCAGGTAAACAATCCCGTGAGTTAGAACCCAGTCAATACGTACAGCCAAATGGAACCATCGTTATGCTGTTTCGCGACCAGAAGAGCACTTTCTGTAAACTGGCATCCGTGAGCGACGATAGAGGTGAGACCTGGAGCAAGCCGCAAATCACCAACATTCCGGATGCCCGTACCAAACAATGTGCAGGCAACTTGTCCGATGGCACTTCTTATATGGTTTGCTGTCCTGCAAACGGCAAATGGCGCTGGCCCTTAGTTTTATTCCTTAGTCAGGATGGTGTCAGGTTTGACAAAGCGATCTTGCTTCGCAGTGGTCTGGCTGATGACCTGCCTCCCAGACGTTACGAGGGTAGATACAAGACCTTGGGCTTCAACTATCCCAAGGCTTTCGTACATAACAATTCCCTTTATGTCTGCTACTCTGTTAACAAGGAAAACGTGGATTGCACGGTCATTTCTTTGGCAAAAATGGACTAAAAATAGGTGATTTTATGCAAAATACCATGTTTATGGTATGCGAATAACATGCAAAAGGTATTGTGGGGTTATGAAAAACGCCGTACCTTTGCACCCAGAAATTATTA
>CACWSX010000057.1 GCA_902763615.1 uncultured Prevotellaceae bacterium
TTGGAAGAGTCTTGAGCAAATCACGGAGGCTGGTCTGCGCGCCCAAGCAGCTGTTCCAGGCACCATCTTCTGGGCACAGAATTGGCGCAAGGGTGGACTACAGGATCGTCGCAACCAATTGCTCCACGAATATAATTTCTACAATCAGCAATACTGCGGTTGCGAGTTCAGCATGCGCGTTGTTGAGAAATAGAAAATATCCCATGTTTCAATAAATAATTATTGTTTTACGATAAATTAACATTGTTTTCCATTGTCTTTCCAAGAAAACAATATATCTTTGCACCGAAAATAATTATCGTTTAACAATAAATACTTATCAATTATGAACAAAAAACTAAAGATTTACAGCACCTTGCTTGTTGTTGTCATCGCCATTTTGGCATTCACCAACTTTTTCCATTATTCCACCTACACCCGAGCTACGACGGCTGACGAGAAGTTAGAATTAACGGAATGCCCTTCTGAGTTTATGAGTACTGATACTCTTGCTAATGGTTCTGTTGTAACAACCAGACACCCATACCTCGCTTATGATGTATATGTGGAACCCGTAAATTTGCCTGGACAAAAGGTGCTTCTCTCTACCTCATTCGACCAGACTTACAGAGTCAGTATGAAAAAGGTGCAGCTCGAACTTCCTATGTCTAAAGTGTCATCTTATCTGCCCACCATTTTCATGATGTCTCCCATTGTGCCATCCCTCATCGTACTGATATGGATTGTCATCTTGGTTGTCAAACTCATTCTCAGCATCCGCAGGGGCGATATTTTTGTTGCAAAGGTTGCGAAGTATCTCGAGATAGCAGGCATTCTGCTCTGTGTTCTTTACCTCTACGATTTTATCGTCCAGTACTCCATCACCCAATATTTCATCCACAATATACACATAGCCGACCATTACATCGTTTTCCATAACGATAGCAACAGCATGTACATCATTACTGGTTTGGCCCTCATGATTATCTCGCAGATTATCCTGAAGGGCAAGGACTTGAAGGAAGAACAGGAACTCACTATCTAAAAGCCTATGGGACAGATTATTGTAAACCTAGACGTCATGATGGCACGTCGCAAAATGTCATCGCAGGACCTTGCCGAGAAGGTTGGCATCACCCAAGCTAACCTTTCCATCCTTAAAACGGGCAAGGCCAAAGCCATCCGTTTCTCCACCCTCGAGGCCATCTGCCGTGCCTTGGATTGTCAGCCTGGCGACATTCTGGAGTATAGGGAGGAAGAATAAAAAGCAAAAAACAACCACTTTTTTTGCATTAATACCGATTATTTCGTATATTTGCAATCGGAAAGAGTAAAAGATTGAAGGCAATGAATACGCAGATAATAAAAAACTGATGGCGGATTGATGCCTTTTGCACGTGAAAGTGCCGATCGTGATAAAGTGTTGATATATAAGAGAGCATCGTAACGATTCTAAATCATAATGTTGAACCCTAAATTTGATTTGCCTATGGGCTGAGATTAATATAGAAATGGACATATAGGATGAACATCCGCTTTTAGATTCTTGTTTCCGAAAGATTGGGGAATTGGAAGGAAATCATCAAGAACGAAAGTTGGAGTTCGCGCCTGATGGCGTGGACTTTTACTCGTTTAAGATGATTAGGTTGTCCCCAACACCTCGGAAACGTAGACGAAGTAAGTAGTCCACGTTTTCTTTTTGTGTATTAATGTTAAACTAAAAACTATAATGATTATGAAACAGCTAACAAATTTATTGAGTTTAAACAAGCAAACAAACATTATTGCAACAATTCTGCTGTTGATGAGTCTATGTTTCGTTTCTTGTGGTGGAGATGACGATGGTAGTAATTCCAAAGTTGTGGATGGTGTAAACGTCAATACAGGACGAAAATTAGTGCGATTAGATATTCACGAACCTATCAATAACTCTTACTATGGTCTCGATGAGGTTATATATAAGTTAAGGATTGATTATGACTCAAAAGGACGTCTTTCAAAAGTAATACTAACAAATGACTATAAATATGAAAATGGTAAGTATGTCGAAATAGATGCAACAAAAGAATTACTAAATATAGACTATGATTTAAAAATAGTCAATATATTTAAAGAATGGAGTTATTATAAAAACGATTATATGTTTTCGTTAAATGACAAAGGCTACATTTCCCAAATAGCTAATTGTGGTTGTACGTATGATTCATATGGTTATTTAACAGGTGTTGATAGTAATAGTTATATATGGACATTAGCGTATAGTGAAAATGAGTTAATAAAGTCGATGGTTAACAACTTGGTAAAAGGCAAGTTAGACATATATTATATGTTTTATGGAGAAGATCGTGATAAGGGTGAACTGGTCTTTTACATGAATGCACCAACTAAAGGTTACAACAGTAAGATTGCATATCAAGGAGTATTGTGTTTCATTGCTTATCAAGCAGGTTTGTTTGGAAAGATGACAAATCATTGTACTTATTTGTCTAAATCAAGTGAAACCTCTGCATTTTTCCAAAAAAAGAACGAGCAAAATAACAATACTGTTGATATTCATTGTACTTTTAAGTATGAATAAGCTTTTGAAACAACAATGTACACTAAAGGAACGGTTCTTTTTGTGTACTTCTAACAAGTAACTTATCGTAACATATAATGAGAAATCGCTCAAGGATGATTGTCCCTGAGCGATTCTTTTTGCATGGTATAGATTAGACTGCTGGAACCAGTTTCTGGTATTGTCCTCGTTTCAGCTTTATCACTTGATGGCGATCTACCATCTGCTTGCACTTGTCTGAAGCGGTGGTGTTGGTGCTGAATCCCCAGATGCTCTGCACATCAGCAGTGGTGAATATCTCAGGTAACTTCTGGAAATTCTGCGCAGTCTTGTCATAGACAATACGTGGCTGGTCGTCCATGTCCTCATTATCGTAGTAGGCTTGCCACAACTGACCAAAGAGGGCATCTTCGCATTTGAACATTACGTCGAACATGAGGTCGGCAAACTCCAGATGGTGCTTGGTAATCTTCACGGTCATGGTTTGCTGGAACTCTTCCCATGACTTCTGCGATGATATAACCAAGGGGATGCAGACAGCCATTAGTTTGTCTTGCATACGCTTACACATGGTGATGGTGGGCTTGTCGTCCTGAGCGGCAGCTTCTTCAATTTTGAGAGCTACGAGGTGGTAGATGTGGCTTACCAACTTTTCGAGTCCTTTGATTTCTCCATGCAGACTATCAAAGCGACGTCCCCACGTACGCATTTCGTTTATGCCAGCCTGCGAGCGTGGTTTGCTTCGCATAGGGCGCATTTTGAATTCTCCCTTAGGCATGACAAAGGCTGAAATACGAGTGGCCATGCCATCGCCAATATTGCTTGGATTGACGAACTTACGCAAGGATGTTCCAGTACCTGTAGCCACTACATTATAATGTACGGGCATAATCTCATTGACACTATCGGCATTGGCATAGTCCACACCATTCAACTCATTGTGAAAGCTGTGTAACATCAGGTCACGCTTTTCCTGAAAGCTGCCTCGCGCATTGACGATAGAAAGCAATTCTGAGGCGAAGGTATACAGATGATGGTAGTACAACGTATCATCAGGCATCTTCACAGCACTGTTCTTCATTCGACGATACAGCACATTGTTTGAGGTCTTCACAGGACAGTAGCGAACCATTGCGTCAGGACGTTTCAGCGCCTCCTTCTTCTGCTCTTTCTGCGAGGTGTTACGCTCCTGTAATCCTTCTTTATACTCGCTCTCAGCCTCACGACCAGCTTTGTCGGCCTCGCGCATTACTTCCATGATGGCTTTGTCCTGTTCAACTGCAAATCCTTTACCTGATGCAGGGTCGCCAATGGCGAAGAAGATGCCGTTCAGACGATGGGGAGTGCCTTCCCAGTCTGTGTACCAGCATTTGGTAAGCAGGGTGTCATACATACCAGCAGAGGTAATGATGCCTCCAGGGTAAATCATGGGGTCGTCGATGTAGCTGATGGCCGACTTGTAAGCGCCCAATTTCTGCTTCATGCTTACAATCCCTTCTGCCCACTGCTCGTGGGGCAAGCGATGTTTGCTCAGTCCTGAATAGACATCGACACCAGCTTTCTTCAGAGCCTGGTACATACGATGAGGTATGCGCTTTTCCTCCTTAAAGGCCATAGCCGACTTGACCGTTTGAGCCACATTCTCCCCACGCTCTTTTACAATGGCATCAACCCAAGGCTGAGCTCGCAAAGCTCCTTCGATAACAACGGGATCATTGTCGCAGATGTAACGTAATTCGTCAGCCAGGCGGAGTGACAACTTATGACGCTCACCTTCTTGGGGTAATACCTCCACCCAGCAATCGATAATGGTCTGCAGGGGCACACCTTTATACGTGTACTCTGAAATTCGGAACTTCTGAACTTCCGAACTTCCTAACTTTTGGGTGGAAGTTCCGCTGTTACCCTGACGGTAACTATCACCAAACAGCTGCTCGTACTCGCTGTTCTCACAGCTGAACATACCCTCACCATCGAAATAGAGAATGTCGCCAGCCATTGCTGATGGTACGAAAGCTGCTCGCGAAGAGTCCTTGCCACTCTCATCGATTTTCAATCCCAACTCCTGACCCATCGCGCGTACATTTTCTATTAAGTTGCCCCATTCCTTGCGAGCCTTGAACACCACCTTCAGGCCCTCCTTTGATGAGGTAACAAACACGAGATAGATGCCCAATTCCTTGAGGCGCTCAGGAGTCCAACGAGCGAAAATCTCTTGGGGATCCTCCTTTAAATGGTCGGCGTCGAGCACAGCCAACCCATTCAGATGAGAAGCTGCCTGACAACGCCAGAGGCCTTTCTTCCCAGACTTGTTGACACTCTCGTCGAAATGGTCAGCCACGAAGATGATCGCTGGAAGCGACTCCTTGATCTCCTGAGCTGTCTTCATGTCGCCAGCTTTTCGAGCCTGACGAATGGCCATGATTTTCTGATAGACCTCAGACTGGTTGAACACCGTGTTTAATTTCTTGGCTGAGCTGATGTACTCAACCTCACTAAAAAGATTTTTTTGAAATACTACTCGCATTGCGAAAATTGTATTAAGTAAAACATGACGGAGCCCATTTTTGACCCCGCTGAGCTGTTTGCTCAATGCAAAGTTCGCTATAATAATAAAGGTATAGTGGACTATATGCCCACTATCACTCGACCCTCGCAAACTATCATTTGAGGGTTCATTTCTTCAGTTGAATAATCAGCTAAAACCCTTTTTCTTCGAGTATTTTCTGGAATGATTCAGCTATTTCATACATTCGTTGATAGGCAGAAATCTTCCTGCTTCCATCACCCCAAGGCTTATGCAGTTCCCATTTTGTGAAAGGATAACGATAGAGGTCTTGGCTAATGTTGCTAAGGGTTGCCATATCTAGCACGGCATTGATGTGCTGCAGTTCCAACTTGTCAATCAGTTCGATGAATTCCTTGTAACGGTTCTCCTTCAGTCCCATTACTTCCATGTCCACACATAACCTATAGACAGCCCACCAGTGGTTCTTTTGGCAAAACAACTCCTTGTTATCTTTGTCTTTCAGTGCCATCAGAGCCTCAATGGCCAGCTTCAGTTGCATTTGTTGAACAGCGGGTGGCATCGTTTTCTTCTGCCTTTTCTCTATTGCAGAAGCATTAACTTGATTGCTCTGCTCTGGCTCATACTGACCATAGGGCTTTAATCCCTTCTCGTCAAGTATCTTGTTTATTTGCTGGCGCAACTCAAGATCCTGCGTGTCGAAAGCATGCATCATGGCAGTTGCTGCCCATCGGTATACCTCCAACGAACTCTCGGCGTCTTCCATAAATCCCAGCACCACACGTAGTGTGATGGGGTGAGTGCCAACTAACATTACATCGTTCAAATTCATAGTGGGCGCTCTAAATAGTCGTTAATCTCCTTGTTGATTAAGTCTTCCAGTCCATGCACTGACGAGGAAACGAAATGAAAATTATAGGCGGGATTAATCTTCAGATATGCTCGTGCCTGATTGACAAACTCCATCAGCAAGGTTTGTGGGTCGATATGTGCTTCTCCTTTCTTGTCGGGTTTTCCAAATGGCACCATGAAGAACAGACCAAAAACACTGCTTTGCAAATAAAAGATGCCACCATATTCCATCATGGATAGCTCTATTTCTTGGTCTGGACTTTCTGGAAAATTGATGTGGATGCCACATGCCTGCATATAATCAATGGATGCTCCCACGTCAATGGGATGCTCATGAGTCTTGTCTAGATAAGAAATCAGAATCTGCGTGTTAAAATCAGACAAGTCTACTTCGCGATGGTCAGTGGTGCATAGTTGATGGCATGACTTCGACTCATACTGATACAACACCTCACCATTGGAGGGAGATACAAGATAATCTACCTCTACCTCATCATCTTCGTCATTAGGCTCACCAATAGTGGTGCTTGCTACGCCCTGAAGGGCACTGATGACTACTGGGTGATGATGAGCCACGATGCCATATCCCTCTTTCTTCTTCTTTGCTTCTTCAATGACTGCCAGTGTGCCTATCTGTGTGTATATCCTGCCATCTGGTGCCAGCAACATATCATAAGGCTCTTTCAGCGGTATGTAGTGCGAATTAATGATGTTCATACGCGTGTGTACATTATATATATTTTATAGTGTCTATTTTAAACGAGATGCAAAGGTAATAAATAATATCCATATGACAAAAGTTCGGAAGTTCAGAAGTTCGGAAGTTCCGAATTTTATAGCATATAGATATAATAAATTAATAAATTTTAATATTTACATTAAATATCCGAATATCCGAACTTCCGAATATCCGAATTTCGTTACTGACTTTATTCGTTGGCTTGACTGCGGAGCGTATGGAGGGCATGCAAGAAAAGGCTCCGCACCATGTGCCGAGCCTATGCGGACATGATGCGGAGCCTATGCGGACATGATGCGGAGCCTATGCGGACATGATGCGGAGCCTATGCGGACAGGGTGCGCAGGCGCTCGGCACAGGGTGCGAGGCGCCTTTGTTTCCCCAGCCTTAGTTGATGATTTCGAACTTATAGCCGATGGTTATGGTGAAGACATCGGTGCGCATTTTCCAGTCGCTGTTAGCATCCTTGTTGATGGTGGTCAGGGCTGGAATGTAGCGCAGGTCGAGGGTAATGGGGCTCTTGAATTCGTAAGAGACACCAATGGGCAGACCGAGGTTGAAACTCTCGTAGAGGTCGCCCACACTCTCGTTGCCCTCCGTGGCGCTCACTCTGAAGCCCAGTTGCAAACCAAGCTTCACAGCCAAGCCTTTGAGGATATAGTAGTTGACCATCAAGGGCACGTTGATGAAGTTGAGCTTGGTGGTTTGCGGACCACTTCCCTTGGCCATCCATCCCTCCTGGGTGTACAGCAGACCTGCGGTGAGTGAGAGATTGCGGGTGTTGGTGAAGTATTCGCCTTCAGCACCGATGGTCAGACCCGTGCGTGGGTCGTCGCTACGGAAAGAAAAGTTGTTGTATTTGCCTGAAAGGAAGCCTTCAGACACACCAATCATGGGCTGAACGGTAATGTCGCCAGGCAAGTGGCGTGCCTTCTGGGCATTGGCAGTGAGGCAGAGCAGTGCCATCGCTGCCATCATGAGGATTTTCTTCATATATATAAATAGGTGTTATGCAGCCTTCTTGGTTTTCTTGGCTGTAGTTTTCTTTTCGGTATCGGCTTTCTTGATGAAGCGACCTTTTTCGTCACGTGCGGGAGTCGTCTTCTTCGTAGCCTTCTCGGTGTCGGCCTTCTTTACGAAACGGCCTTTCTCGTCGCGAGCAGGAGTAGACTTCTTAGCTGTAGTGGTGGTCTTCTTCTCTGCAGCCTTCTTATTATCAGCCTTCTTAGTGGTTGTCTTCTTAGTGTCGGCTTTCTTGGTTGTAGCCTTCTTTTCGGTATCAGCCTTCTTGATGAAGCGTCCCTTTTCGTCGCGAGCAGGCGTCGTAGTCTTCTTGGCTGTGGTAGTCTTCTTAGCAGCTGCGGCATTGGTGCCATAGCAGCGAGAGCACTCGTGGCGACCCATCTTCTTGGCTTCGGCAGTTGACACGGCCTTCACGTCCTTGGAATTGGCGAGATAGCTGCACGACTTGCTTTTGTGGTAGGCAACGGCGCCATCACCAGTAGATACATACACACTTTGAGCGCTGGCTGTCATGCTGATAGTTACCAGTGCAACGAATGTCATGAGAAATTTTTTCATAGGGCTTTTATGATTAAATAGTTAAACGTATGTTCTTATTTCACTGTGAAGTCAAAGCCGAAGGGGTGCTCCTTGAATGAATCAGAACCCAAGCCGCCCTTATAGAAGAAACAGTATTCGCCTGGCTCCAGTTCCTTGGGGAAGGTTACCTCGAAGGTGTTGTTGTTAATCTCGTTAATCTCGAAATCGATGATGTTACGATTAGAGGCATTGGTTCCCTCGAAGCCCAGCACGCTGTATGACATCTTTTCTGGGAAGAGACGGCGACCGCCCTTACCATTCTTCTTAGGCTCCTTGACCTGCATCTTGATGCACTGGAACTCGTTGGGGTTCTGGATGTTGCTCATCACAATCTGATACCAGTTGTCTGCAGCCTGTTGGAAACTCTCTGCGTCACGCTTGGGGAAGTAGAAACGGAACACGGGATGGCGACCGTTCTCACCCTCCATCTGCAATTTAGAGGTGGCTCCTGGCAACATAAGTTTCTGGATATCCTTGCCTGTAGACATCATGGCAATGGTTCCTGCAGTGGCAGCAGCAGCTACGCCGCCAGAAGGCTTGTTGCCTGATACGGCAGAACCTACGAGCAGGGCACCAGCACCCATCGCAGCGATAGTTCCAAGGTTAAATCCCTTAGACTCTTTCTCGAACTGGGTACGATACATCTTCTTGGGCTTGCCTCCGTTTGTGGGGTTCCACCAGAGTATGCCTTCATAACCAAAGTCTTGCTTGGCAATCTTCTGGATATAAGTGGTCAGTGCAGCATCGGCACCAGCAGCCTTCAGTTGACGCATGTAATCGATGCTATACTGGATGGTGCGCTCTGTGCTATTCTCAATAGCTCCGATGATTTCCTCAGAACTGAATCCTTCTTTCAACAGGGTCAAGATGGTTTCATTGTTTATTGCCTCGTTCTGGGCAGAGGCTGCCAAGGTCATGATAGCCAACGAAAGGGTCATCATGAATCGTTTGATGTTGGTTTTGATTTTCATTTTGGTAATTTAATGAGTTTGATAATCTTATTCTACGTTGCAAAAATACAAATTGTTTCTGAAAAATCCAAAGTCAGAACAAAAAAAATATGATTTTCGTTTGTTTTTCTCCTTAGTTAATCGTATCTTTGCAAACGAGAAAAGTAGAAAAGGTTATGGCACTGAATCTGAACAAGAACTTGAAATTGTACTACTCCATCAAGGAGGTGGCCGAAATGTTCGGCCTGAACGAGAGTACCCTGCGCTATTGGGAGACGGAGTTTCCTTACCTGAAACCCAAGACCAGCGGGCCTGCGAAGATACGCCAGTATCAGGAGAAGGACATTGAGCAAATCAGGTTGATACACAACTTGGTGAAGGTGCGTGGTTTCAAGTTGGCAGCTGCCAAGAAGATTATCAATAGCAACCGCGATGGCGCTGACAAACGGGCCGAGGTGCTCACGAGGCTACTGGGCGTGCGCGACGAGTTGCAGGCATTGAAAAAACAGATGGACTTCCTTCAGTAAAGCTATAAAAACAGATGGACTACCTCAGTAGCCCATCCTTTTTTTATCCACAAACAACCTTTCTTTGAACGATTACTTTCCAGCAATCTTCAGCATTTCACGGATGGCCGTTTCCAATTGACGGTCATAGCCGTTGATATAGTCTTCAGGCGTGTTGAACACCTCGATATCTGGGAACAACTCCTGATTTTCCATAAACTGATTGTTCTTGTCCCACTTGCCCACCTGCGGAATGCCAAACACGAGGGTGCGGTCCATCAGCGTTTCCCACCATACGGAGGTAGCTGTGCCTGCCACGGGGGTACCAATAAGTTTGCCAATGCCCAGTTCGCGATAAACCCAGGGGAATCCGCTGCCATTCGAGTAGCAGTCCTCATTCATCAGCACACACGAGGGCTTCACCCATTTGTTCAAGGGGTCGCGACCCACATATTTATCGTTAGGCATGAAACGGTGATACTCCTTGCCACTCAATAGCGTGCAGAGGTCATCGTGCAACCATCCGCCACCATTGCCACGCTCGTCCACAATGACACCCTCGCGGTTGCGGTTCTTGTCGCTCAGCAGTTCGCTATACACATTGCGGAAGTTCTCGCTGTTCATCGACTTCACGTGCACATAAGCCAAACGACCCTTTGAAAGGCTGTCTACCAAGTGTTCGTTGCGGTCTACCCAGCGCTTGTAAAGCAGATTGTCGAGGGCACTCTGGCTGACGGGCTTGATGATGATGTCGCGACGCTTGCCATCCTTGGGATTGTAAACGGTGACGTGCGTTCGCTTGCCAGCCTTGCCGTCCAGCATATAGTTGTAGTCTTCGCCACGCTTGATGGTTTGTCCGTCTATCTTCTCGATGATATCGCCAGCTTTCACACCCGTGTTGCGCTCAGCAAAGGGTCCACGCTTGATGACTTCCTCGATGCGCAATCCATCGCCATCATATTGCTGGTCAATGAATACACCCAGATGGGCTGTGCGAGGCAGATTGGCGATGGTAGGACGATAGCGGGCACCCGTGTGCGAACCATTCAGTTCGCCCAGCATTTCACTCAACATGTCGCGGAAGTCGTAGTTGTTGTTGATGTAAGGCAGGAAGCGCTCGTAGGTCTTACGATAGCCTGCCCAGTCGACACCATGCAACTTGGAATCATAGAACTTTTCCTTGACCTGACGCCAGATGTGGTCGAACAAATACTGGCGCTCCTTGTAGGGCTGATAGTCGAAAGGAGCCTCGAAGCTGACGGTCTCCACCTTGTTCTTGGCAAGGTCTATCTTCTTGATGGTGCGAGCCAAGAGGTAGAGCGTCTTGAACTTGCTGTCGGCCTGCATCTCAGCACTACCCACATTCTTCAGCACCAATTCGGTCTTGTCCTCCAACAGATTGTGGCGCCAGAGGTCATAGCCATCCTCGAAAGCGGCCTGATAATATAAGGTGTCGCCTCGTGGACTCAGCACTGCATCGCCCAGATGACTGGAGTTAACGGTGAGTCGCACAATGCGGTCTTTGCAGTTCTCAAGGTCGAATACCAAGGGTTTCTTAGCCTCCTTCTTGGCAGCCTCCTTCTTAGCATCATCGCCCTTCTTGGCGTCCTTTTTCTTATCGTCTTTCTTGTCGGCCTCCTTCTTCTCAGCGTCCTTCTTAGCCTTCTTAGCCTCCTTCTCAGCCTCGTCTAAGAGCGCCTTCTCCTCCTTGGTCATCTGGAAACGCTCGTAAGCATCGAGGTCGAAGAACATGAGGTAGACATCGTCCTCAGAACCCCACGAACCATGACTGCGATAGCCTGCACGGTCGCTGGTGAAAATCATGCCCTTGCCACCCAGTGCCCACTTGGCATAACCTGTGCTGTAGCCGCTGTTGGTAAGGTTGTAGGGAGCCTTCTTGCCTGAGGCATCCACCAAAGCCACATCAGGACTGTGCCAGCCTCCGACACCAATGTAGCAGGATAGCAACCAGCGACTGTCTGGGCTCCACTCGAACCACAAATCGCCATCGCTGTAGCTGTAGACATACTTGCCGTCCAGAACGGTGCGCACCTGCTTCGACGCAAGATTCATGATGCGCAGGTCGGCACGATTTTCGAAGAAGGCAATCTCCTTGCCATCAGGACTATACTTGGGTTGCATCGACACCTTGTCGCCCTTGGTCAGGCGCTCCTCCGTGATATCGGTGGCATAGACAAACTGCTTCTCGTCCTTGTTCTTAATGGTAGAACGGTAAATCTGCCAAACACCATTGCGCTCTGACGAATAAACCAAACTGCGCCCATCAGGACTGAAGTCGAGGTTGCGCTCTTGTTCAGGGGTGTTGGTGATGCGCTTGGTAGTCTTATAGTCGATATTGGTGACATAGACATCGCCATGCAGAATGAAGGCTATCTCCTTGTTCTTGGGCGATAGGCGAATCTCAGTGGCACCCGTAGTCAGCGTCTGGCGCACAAGGTCGCGGTCGCCACGATCGGTAGTGATGTTGATGTTCACCTTTTGTTCCTTGCCATCCTTCCACGTGTAAATCTCGCCATCATAGCCATAGCAGAGTGTGCCGTTTTGGGCAATGGTGAGGAAACGAACGGGGTTCTTCTGATGGTGCGTAATCTGCTGTTCGCTCTTGCCATCAATGCT
>CACWSX010000058.1 GCA_902763615.1 uncultured Prevotellaceae bacterium
GATTGCCCACGAGGTGAACAACAGCGTGGCGGGCATCATCGGCAGTCTCACTGGCGACGAAGCCGAGCGGCTCACCGCCCTCTCGTCCTTTGTCTCCCGATTTGCCGAAGTAGTGAAGATTCCGCAACCGCAACTGCAACTCTGCGACCTCAGCGAGGAGGTGGAAGCCTGTCGTCCCTTCCTCGAAAACCTGTGTACGCAGGCGCACGTCCATATTGACTTCCGTTTGACCGACGAAGCCGTACCCGTTCATCTCGATACCGTCCTGTTCCAGCAGGTGCTCATCAACATCGTCAAGAATGCTGTTGAGAGTATCGGAAAGGCTACGGGTTCTTGCCTTGCAAGCGACCAGAGGTCGAGCGGGCGCGTCAGCGGGAATGCGACACAAGGACTTGTCATCCTTGAAGCCACCACGCCTGCTACGCTCACCATCACCGACAATGGTCATGGCATCCCGCCGGCTATAGCGAAGAATCTCTTCACTCCGTTTTTCTCTACCAAGCCCCAAGGCCAGGGCCTCGGTCTTCTGCTCATTCGCGACATTCTTACTTCTCATCACTGCACTTTCAATCTGCTCACAGACCCCGAAGATCATCTCACCCGCTTCACCATCCAGTTTCCCGCGCGCACATAATTAAGGCATTCCCAAAATAACCGACCCTCGTGACCCTTCTGACCCCTAATACTTGGATTGCCCGATTCCCTCTGGGAGCAGAAGGGGCAGGAGGGTCACATAAAAATGCAGTATGACAACTACTATATGGTAACGGTAGTCTGTTAATGCCAGATAAGTGCCACTTATCGCTAAACAGAAGGCTATTATTTGTCAATAAGTGCCACTTATTTCCAAATAAAAGAGACTCTTTTGTGAACTATCCTAAGAGATGGGAAAGGAGAATCTTCAAACCAATTAAAACAAGGATGATACCGCCAAAGAGCTCTGGTTTGAGGCGACGGGTGATGGCCTTTCCGAATCGACGCCCCAGATGATAGCCAAAGATGCTGAAGAGAAACGATACGATACCAATGATCAGCAAGGGCATGGTAAGTTGCGAAAGCTCGGTAAAACCCGTACAGGCAAAAGAGATGCCGACGGCCAGCGCATCGATGCTCGTGGCAATGGCCAGTAGCAATTGGGTGCGCAGCCTGTTGGGATTGAAATGATGATCTTCCTCATTCCCAAAACTCTCCCAAATCATCTTACCTCCAATAAAAGCCAAGAGTCCGAAAGCTATCCAATGGTCGTAGGCTTCCATATACGCCTGGAAATGACTGATGCCCAGCCAACCCAACAATGGCATCAAAGCCTGGAAGAGGCCGAAGAGGAAGGCCATCCTTAGATAGATCACGGGGACAGGCACCCTGATCTTCGCTTCGCTGCTATCATTGTGCCAGTCCCCATGATCTATAACGCCGCTAACGATGGAAACCGTAAAGCAGTCCATCGCCAAAGCTACGGCTAAAAGGATGATATCTAGCAGGTTCATATCGTATTTATTTGTCTGATTCTTGTATTTTGCCCGCAAAATTACAAAAAAACCATGAACCATGAACTATGAATCATGAACTTTTTCTTATCTTTGCACCAAGAAACTAAAAACTACGCAATATGAAGAAATCATTATTCCTCGGAATGTTTCTGGCTGTATCGATGTCGATGCAGGCCAAGCAAGTGACCATCCAAACAAAGAACACCACGATGGTGCTCGAAGTGGAAAACGGCCGACAGCCACAGTATGTCTATTTTGGCTCGAAACTGAGCAACTACGACCTCCAGCATCTGCAGACGCCCCGCAATGGCCGTATGGATGCCTATCCCGCCTATGGCATGAACTGTCCTGCTGAGGCCGCCATCGCCATGAAGCACGCAGATGGTAATCTGTCGACGGCACTCTATGTAACAGACCTCCAGACAGAGGGCAATCTGACTCGGATCACACTGAAAGACCCCATCTACCCCATCACCGTTGCCCTCTGCTATAAGGCCTATCAGGACGAGGATATGATTGAGACCTGGACGGAGATCCAGAACGGTGAGACCAAGCCCGTCACCCTCACGCAGTTTGCCTCCATCGCCCTGCCCATCCGTCGGGGCAACGTGTGGCTCTCGCATTTCTATGGTTCCTGGGCCAACGAAGCCCGTCTGGTGGAAGAGCCTATCCTGCCTGGCGAGAAGGTTATCAAGAATAAAGACGGTACGCGCAACTCGCATACGGATCATGCAGAGGTGATGTTCTCACTCGACGGCAAAGGTCAGGAGAACACAGGTCAGGTGATTGGCGCTGCCCTCTGTTACTCTGGCAATTTCCAGCTGAAGATCGATACCGACGATACAGAATACCACTATTTCTTTGCAGGCATCAATCCCGACAACTCTGAATATCACCTGAAGAAGGGCGAGACCTTCACGACACCAAAGGTGGCGCTGAGTTTCTCGCAGAATGGTCTCTCCGGCATCTCGCGCAATTTCCACAAATGGGGCCGCAAGTATATGCTCATGCATGGCAACAAGGAGCGCAAGATCCTGCTCAACTCGTGGGAGGGTGTCTACTTCGATATCAACCAGCAGGGAATGGACCAGATGATGGGCGACATTGCCTCGATGGGTGGCGAGCTCTTCGTGATGGACGATGGCTGGTTTGGCGACAAGTATCCCCGTAAGACTGACAATTCCTCTCTTGGCGACTGGGTGGTCGACAAGAACAAACTGCCTGAGGGCATCGAGGGACTGTTGAGAGACGCCAAGAAGCACGGCATCAAGTTCGGCATCTGGATAGAGCCCGAGATGACCAACTCTGTCTCTGAACTCTACGAGGCTCACCCCGATTGGATTGTGAAGGCGCCCAAGCGCGAACCCGTTCAGGGACGTGGCGGCACCCAGCTGGTGCTCGACATGAGCAATCCCAAGGTGCAGGACTTCGTGTTCAGCATCGTCGACAACCTCATGACTAAGTATCCGGAGATCGACTATATCAAGTGGGATGCCAACATGCCTATCCTGAATCACGGCTCGCAGTATCTCACGATGAACGACCAGAGCCACCTCAACATCGAGTACCATCGTGGCCTGGAGAAGACCTGTCAGCGCATCCGCACCAAGTATCCCGACCTCACCATCCAGGCCTGCGCCTCTGGTGGCGGACGTGCCAACTGGGGCGTGCTGCCTTACTTCGACGAGTTCTGGGTGAGCGACAATACCGATGCCCTCCAGCGCATCTATATGCAGTGGGGCACCAGCTATTTCTTCCCTGCCATCGCGATGGCCAGCCATATTTCTGCCACACCAAATCACACTGTGTTCCGCACCACCGCCATGAAATATCGCATCGATGTGGCCATGAGCGGACGCCTAGGTATGGAGATCCAGCCCAAAAACATGACTGACGACGAGAAGACGCTCTGTCGCAAAGCCATTGCCGAGTATAAGCAGATACGGCCCATCGTGCAGTTTGGCGACCTCTATCGCCTCGTCTCGCCTTACGATAAAGTGGGCCTCGCCTCACTCATGTACGTCAACGAGCAGAAGTCGAAGTCCGTCTTCTTCTGGTGGAAGACCGAATCATTCCAGAACGAGCATCTCCCACGGGTAAAGATGGCAGGCCTCGATGCCTCGAAGAATTATAAGGTTCACGAACTCAACCGCATCGACCTCAAGCCGCTCGACATCGAAGGCAAGATCTTCAGCGGTGCCTACCTGATGAATCACGGCCTTGAAATGCCCTACCGCAACGAGCCCGAATGGTCGAAGAAGAACGACTGGTCCAGCCGCGTCCTCCTGCTCGAGGCAGAGTAAAATTTATAAAAGATGATGAAAATCCTTGCTTCGGTAATCTGTTTGCTGGCCGTTTCGACGACGGGGCAGGCAAAAAGCGAAAACGGGCTGAAGCCCCGCCTCGTAGTTTGTACGGACATTGCGCCGGCAGATGTGGAGCCCGACGATATGGAGTCGATGGTGCGCTTGATGGCCTACGCCGATTGTTTCGAGGTGGAAGCGCTGATAACGTCAGTAGGATGGAACTGCGACCCTTATCCCAAAGAGTGGGCAGACTATCTCTTTCGTGTGATAGAGGCCTATCGGAAGGATGTGCCTAATCTGATGAAACGCTCCGACCAGCAAGGATTTCTGTCAATAGCGCAGGAGAACGGTCAGCAACAAATCGGCTACTGGCCCAGTGCCGACTATATGAAAAGCCGTGCTGTGATGGGCAGTCAACGGGGTGGTATCAAAGTGATTGGCGAGGGCAACGACTCACCAGGCAGCGAACTGCTCATCCGTCTGGCTGATGAGGACGATCCGCGACCCATCTATGTCGCAGCGTGGGGTGGTGCAAACACCTTGGCACAAGCCATCTGGTGTGTGAAGCAGACACGTTCGGCAGAAGAACTGAAACAGTTTGTAAGGAAGTTCCGCATCTACACCATTACCGATCAGGATATGCAGTACAACATGCGGATGGACCGTGCCTACAGTTCCCACATGTGGCTGCGGCGCGAGTTCAAAAACGACCTGCAGTTCATCTGGGACGAGGGCACGTGGCAAGAGCAATGTGAACTGGGCAAGCGTCACTGGCAACAGCACAAGGAGAATATCCAGGGCAAAGGGGCATTGGGCCAGGAATATCCCACCTACAAATGGGGTGTGGAAGGCGATACACCCAGTTTCCTCTATGTGATGCCCAACGGACTGAACGACCCCGAAGATCCGCATCAGGCGGGCTGGGCCGGCTATCACGAGCGAGGGGTGTGTCCTGACTCACTGACCACCGCCTGGACTTCTTGGCAGGAACCGCTCCGCAGCATCTCCGTAGGCTATAAGCAGCGTTTCTATCCTGATGAACTCAACGACTTCATGGCGCGTATGCAGTGGGCTGACGAGGGGCGTGGCAATCATAATCCTCAGGTGATTATCAATCGTCAGAAAGGCTTACAGCCCGTCCGTTTCAAAGCCAAAGCAGGAAAAACCATCCGCTTGGATGCCTCGAAATCAAAAGACCCCGATGGCGATACGCTCTCCTTCCGTTGGTGGCAACAGCCTGAAATCGGTACCTCCAAGATTATCATCACTCAGGCGGATCAGCCCCAAACCAACATCCAGATTCCTGCTGATGCAGACAAAGGTGAGCTGCACCTCATCTGTGAGGTTCACGACAACGGCCCTTTCCGTCTGCCCGCCTATCGCCGCGTCATCATCAGCATTGAGTAAAGGATTCCTCCTGTGTTCCTTTTATCTTTTTTCTGTGTACTCAAACTTTAAAGACAGCGTCTACCCTGCACCGAAGAAAACACAGCTATATGGCATGATATCTTGAATTTTCCAAAACATACTGACATCCGACATTGATTATAAGGTAAATACCTCATAATCAATAAGAAGTTTATTAAGTCTTATCACGTAGAAGGGTCGGGTAAATGGGTGTAAGTCATTGCACTTAGCGGACTATCCAGATTCTTAAAAGTGGGTCAGAAATGGAGTATGATTTATGCTGTTCAGTAATAAGATCCAAATCTAAAAGACGTTTCGTTGCTGATTGCACAGCACTGGCAGACTTGAGATGATGCCGTTTAACAAATTCTGAAGATGTTATACGTGATACACAGCGGTCTGCAGCGATGGCATACAACACTTCTTTCTGCTGTTCCGTCACATAAGCAAGAAGTTCTTGCAACCGTTTGGCATTTTGCTGTATCAATTGTTCTGCTGCATACTGCATAGCGGCAGTATCGCATGTTTCACCTGCTTGAGTGTCTGCGTAACAGTCGTGCAACAGTTTATGAACATACATTGTTACACCGTCAAACATTTGGTATGCCCAAACAACAGCTTCTGCCTCAATCTTCTTTTCTGCAGTTTTAAACTGGTCAACAGCAAAGGCTGTATAAATCTCCAGATCAATAGGATCCAGTTGTAGAAGAGTAGCACTTTGAAAGAAAGGACGTTTATCAGAAAAGAACATCTCGTTCATAAGACGTCGCTCTGAACCAGCAAAAATAAAATGAGTATTGACTAATTTCTGAATTCGTCCTCTTAATAAAGCCTCGATATTTCCTTCTGGGTATTTAGTGACTTGCTGAAATTCATCTATAGCAACGATACATGGCTTGTCAGCTTTCTCTAGATAGTTGAATATTTCTTCGAGCGTGTATTCTGGTGTGTTGATTTGACCCAACTTAACATCGAAAGTTGGCATATATGTCATGGAATCGATACCAAAGCTGCCGCTTAATGAGCGAAGGGTCATCACAAATAGTTTCATCAGTTTTTCACTACGCTTAGCCACAGTATTAAAAACCGCAGCGCCCAATTCTTTGATAAACTCCTGAAATGAGGTGGTGTGTAGGATGTCAATAGAGATTGTCAGGTAGTTGTCACGAATCTCTGGCTGACTGAAACAATGATAGATCAATCCCGTCTTACCTACTCGGCGCGGGGATATTAAAACGACATTTTCCTGATTTATAATGCTTTTTATTAAAGATGCAGATTCTGATTGCCGATCACAGAAAAACTCGTCAGGAATAGCTGGGCTGAGAACGAAAGGATTGATACTCATAGTCTGAATGTTATAATTAATACCTTTTTGCGCTGCAAAGATAATAATTATATTTGAATTATGCAAATAAAATTATGCTGAGAGAATAATTTTCATAATCCATCCAAGAAAACAAGCGGTAGCAGGGAGATACAGAACGGTTAGCGAGGGCTGGCCATATTTCTGCCACACCAAATCACACCGTCCTCCGCACCACCGCCATGAAGTATCGCATCGATGTGGCTATGAGCGGACGCTTAGGTATGGAGATCCAGCCGAAGAACATGAGCGACGACGAGAAGACGCTCTACCGCAACGAACCGGAGTGGTCGAAGAAGAACGACTGGTCCAGCCGCGTCCTCCTGCTCGAGGCAGAGTAACATTTAGAGTTTGCTGGCCGTTTCAGTGTCGGGGCTGGCGAAGGGAGAGGCCGGGCTGAAGCCAAATTCATTCATAGGCATATACTAGCCCGTACTTCTCATGCAACTTCCGAAGAGAGCCGTCGGACTTCATCTGACAGATGACATTGTTCACCATCTGCAAGAGATCCTCCTGCCCCTTCTTCATGAGGACACCAATTTCACCATGAGTAAATGGAGCATTCAATAGTGGGGCTGCAAGTCGGGTGTCAGTCTGCACATAATAAGGAGCCTCTGTTATTTCCGTTATCATCACGTCGACTGCACCTTCGGCTACAAGTGTCGGTATTTCCTCGTTCTTTTGGTGAATGACTATATTGGCGTGAGTCAGGTTCTCATTGGCAAATTTTTCATTGAGTCCCCCAGGATTCACCATTACAGTCACTTCGGGCTTGTCTATGTCGGTTAACGACTTGTAGTGGTCTGCCTCCGAAGCCCTGCACAGAATTGTCTTGCCGTTAGCTAGATAGCCGTAGCTCATTAGCATCGTTTCCCGTCTGGTATCTGTTATGGTTATCCCGCCAATAGCAAGGTCGAAAATCTGAGGTTCCGTAAGTACGTCAGCTGTCAATGTAGGCCATGAGGTCTTTTTGAACTCTATATCTACTCCTAACCTTCTCGCAATCTCGTTTGCGACCTCAATACCAAAGCCCCAATAAGTTCCATCGGGTTCGCAGAAAGATAACGGTCTATAGTCACCAGTAGTGCCAAAGAGGATAGTGCCTCGATCCAGAATCTCTGCTACTTTGCCATTGATGGGAATATCTGTATAGGTTGACAGGATGAAAACCGAGTGTTGGCCATTCTCCTTTCCGAACTGGATGGCACCTTTCAGGTCATTCTCCGGGAAAAGCTTTGTACTGTCGAAAAAGTAAAGTCCATTCTCGCTGTTGTAATAACCGCCTACATATCCTTCATGCTGCAAGGCATGGCTAACCACCTTGTCGAGTTGGTCACGCGAATGGCTGTTCTGTGTTGCTGCATAACTGACAGCAATTCCCTCGGTCGGCTCCGTCATCGAGCGGATGTCAATAGTGAAGCCGTCGGGGTGGGACTGACTGAAAGACCAAACTTTATCAGCAATATTTGTGATAATGCTTTGCTCAGATGCATTGTCCTCATTAGAAGAGCATGAGGCAAAACAGGTCGTTCCGCAAATGGCCAGAACTGCTATCAGAAACCAGATCTTTAATCTTTCCAATCTTATCATAGTTCCTGTACTGTATTTAAAATCGGCTACAAAATTACTCAATTTTCAGTAGAAAAATGCCAAAATAACACATCTTCACTACATAATTGAATGTTTTTCACTATTTTTGTGTAATTTTTGTCGCCAAATTGAGAGAATAGAGATCATAGGGGGTCCTCTTACCCTTTTGTGCCGCTGCCCGAGCGATGCTCGCCAGGGATTACATGAGGCGTCCTGGATTTAAAAAGTAGGTCAAATATTTGGAAATATCGGAATAATTGCCTACCTTTGCAAACGATTAGCAAGTTTGTAACTTTTAAATTCGAACTATTATGGAACACATCAGTGAAACAAAGAAAAGTGGCGTGACAATGAAAGGTAAGTATCTCAATCCAAAGGCTGACATGACCTTCAAGCTGGTTTTCGGCGAGCATCCCGACTTAGTGATGAGCCTGCTGAACGCGCTGTTGCCGTTGCCAGAAGACGGCCTGATTGAGAGTGTTGAGTACCTGACGCCGGAAATGGTGCCTGAGAATCCCACAAAGAAGGACAGTATCGTAGATGTGCGATGCAAGGACCAGCAGGGGCGCCAGTTCATTGTCGAAATGCAGCTCTATTGGAATGAGGAGTTCAAACGCCGCGTGCTGCTGAATGCCTCAAAGGCCATCGTCCGCCAGCTTGACAAGGGTGAGGACTATTCGCTCATCCAGCCCGTTTACTGCCTCAGTCTGGTGAACGACAAGGCCTTCGACTACGAGACCGACGAGTTCTATCACGACTATGCCATCGTGGATGTAGAGCATACCGACAGGCATATCGAGGGACTGCGCCTCGTGTTTGTCGAACTGCCGAAATTCAAGCCGCAAAGTATAGCAGAGAGGAAGATGGCTGTCTTATGGCTACGCTTCCTGACAGAAATTGCAGAAGATACCGTCGAGGCGCCCGCCGAACTCATGGAGAACGAGGCAACACGCAAGGCTTTGGGCCTGGTGGAGAAGTCGGCCATGACCGAAGGGCAGCTCTATGCGTATGAGAGATTCTGGATGTCAATAACCGATGAGCGCATCCTTCGTGAAGCCGCCGTAAAGAAGAGCTATAACGAAGGCATGGAGAAAGGGCATATTGAGGAAAAACTTGAAAATGCCAAGAACCTGAAAAACAATGGCGTTTCAATAGACCTCATTGCCAAAAGCCTCGGCTTGTCGCCAGAGGAAATAGAACACCTTTAACTTGCCAACAGTCCTGGCACCGTGTTTTCGAAGAACAGAGAAAAATAGGAGATCGCACTGCTCTTGATCTGAATCCGAAGTACTTTTTAATCGATTTCGGCTGATTTATTTGGCGGAATCGAATTAGAAATGTATCTTTGCTGCGTCATAAATGTTGTTCAAGGGCGCTGAACATAAGTTCAAGGACGTTGAACACAAGTTCAAGGACGCTGAACATGAGTTCAAGGTGCGGAAATATAAATAAATCATCGTAACTTTGCATCGTCAACAAGACAGAACAACAGTCTTAAAGACAAGAGAACATAGTATAAACAATTTAAAATAACGCTTAGATGACTGATGCTATAGATCAAAACTGGCTTTAAAGAGAATCTCACGAGGGCGTAAACGATTAATGGTGTAATTTGTGTAATATGTCGAGATATGATGTCGTTCATATTTGTTATTGCCGAAAAGGTTGTCCATCTGGATTCCGACTTCGAACTCTTTTGTGCGATAGGAAACCAGGAGGTCAGAGAAAAAGGTAAACGATACGGAGTGGTCATTGCTGTGGTACATCTCATTAGTCCACTCTATCTGCCAATGACCAGGCGTATAATATGTTTTGAGCGTGTGGGTAAACGAGCGTAGAGCCCGGCTATCTAATGAATGGTCGCTGGTAGAAATCTGGCAACTGTATTGATAATAGCTCTTCTCCTCAAACGAAAGAGTCTGGGATGGTCGTAGTGAGAAACTGATACCACAACGGAAACTATCATATCTAAATGGCAGCCGTCGTCCGTTCATCATTGTCGTTGTATGGTTACTTGTCAGCTGACCTTCAAGCGCTGCAATAAGCTTCATTGTCCCAAGTGATTTACTGAGCCTTCCTGAGAGCATCCACAGGGTGTTATTTATATATTCCTCTGATGGACTGCTATGATATATTAATCCTTCAAGCAGGCTATTTCTTAATGGTATATTGCTATTGTATAATAGGCTTCCATTAATATTTCCGAACAGGCCATTTATAGGATCTGTGTATTCTAATCTCAGCCTACCATTGTGACTGTTTTCTGCATAAAGCCTTCCCAAACCTGTGTTATAGCTACGATAACTATAAAAAATGGGAACAGCCGTCATATCTCCCAATGAGGCAGGCTGCCAATTATAGTTATAGTAGGTGCTGACAGATAACCGGCTCGTCAGTTGATATTTCAAACTGGTCATAGGCGTCATTATCAGTCGTGTGCTGCCTTCCTCTCCGAAATTCCTGTTAACAAGACTTATTGGCAGCGATGCCTGCCATTCCAGATCATTCCGTTTAATACTGAGTGAGGGCTGAAAATAACAATTGAGCATCTGATAGCTGTCATTTTGTGCCTGTTCCTGATATATTTTGAAGCGTTCGTCGTTGTAGTCGACACCCGCTTTATATGAAATGTAAAGCTTTCCGAACAACTTATGACGAAACGAGGCACTAACATGCAGTTGAGTGTCGTGCTGGTCAATATGCTGACTGGTGCTGTCGACTAGTAGTAAAGTACCTGGGAGATAATTGACGATACCGCTGACATTCAGTCGTAGGATGCGGTCATTGCCAATAGTCTTCACCAATTCAAAATTGTCACCAACCCATCGCTTTCTGGGAGTTGCTTCTTGACGTATGGATTGATTATTCGTCAGCGTTGAGGCCCAACCTTTATTGAAGTCTATGTATCCGCTCAATACATTGGTTATAAATTGTTGATTGCTATTATATTCATACTTCATTTCTCCTTTCCACTGACTGTTTCGTGTCTCACCCTTGGCATCTTCCGTGATGGTAACGCCACCCATCGCATCGGAATAGAATGTCGTTGTACTGCGATTGCCCTCGGTTTCATCAAGAAATCCATTCAGTTGCAGTCTTAGCGTGGCATCCTTCCCCGTCTTGTGGAGCCAGTTGGTAGCAATTAATCGTGAGTCGTTCATGGTATACCGCTCTTGCATCAGTTCTGGTGCACCTAACCAGATGTCGCTGGTCATATTTTCTGTGTTGCCGATGTCGTCGATGGTGTTTTGTATGTCACGTACTTCCTTTTGTATGTTTTTACCTGTATTGTTCCATTTATACATGGAAAGGCTCTGCATCTTCCCGCCAAACATCATGGTCATCAACCGCCCATCACGTAACAGACAATCTGCATCACTCTCTTGCAGCGTCATGCCAAGTTCCACTTCCAACAATCCTAACCATGTGTTCTTGGCATCTTCTTCCAAGACGAGGTTCAAAGCTGCCTGATCAGAGAACTGCACTCCACGTAGCGCTTTCACCTTCTGATGGTTGGTAAGCACTTCCACGCTTTTCACTTTATCGGCATTGATGTTCTCACTTGCCTGTGAGTAGTTGTTCCCCATCAGGTTCAATCCCTCGATGTAGAAGTTGTTGATTGGTTTGCCCTGAAAGTGGATCGAGCCATCCTCTTTCACTTCCAGACCAGGCATCTTTGCTATGACATCGGCTATTGAGCGGTCTTGCTTGTGACGGAATCCCGCTACGCTGTATGTCAGCTTATCATCGTGCTGCTGCAATCGTTTTGAGGTGGCCTTCACCTCTTTCAAAACCAACGCCTCCTCATGTAGCGCTATTGTCTGCCCGTTCTTGAAATCTGTCGTTGCAATGCTATATTTGGCATAACCAAGCAGAGAGAAAGAGAGGCAATAAACCTCCTTTCCTTCTGGCACTTTTAATTCGAAGGAGCCGTTTTCTTTCGTTTGAGTGAAAACCAAGGGCTTATGCGCTTTGTTCTCTGCCACAACGCTGGCCCATCCCAATCCTTTTTTGGTGTCGTCAGCGATAACACGTCCAGAATAGACGGTCTGTGCATCCACTGCTATCGCCAACAGTCCTCCGAATATGGTCAATAAAATCTTCACTTATATGATTCTATGAAAGTACAATTAACAGATGTAGCTTTGGTCACTCGCCCTTTCTGGTCTACTACTACTGTTTTGAACGAACCATTATATTTTGAATTCAGATATTGATCAAAGTCATTTTTAATCATCTCCATTGTCTGGTGAGCTTTAACTGGCGTTGTCTTCATGGTTCGTTCAGAGAGAATGGTCATTGGTTCGTTCACATGATTACTTATACCAAGACAACAAAAGATATACTCTTCTTTACTATCTCTTGCAGCCAATATTAACCCGGGTAGTCCGCAGAGCTTCCACGGTCCATCACATATCGGAATGTCTTGTGCATACCAGACAGTCCATGTTCTGTTGTGATATGTTGTCTGTGCTTTTCTGCATAAATGATCCATTATCAACGTGTCACCATCTAATAATTCCCAGTCTTGTCCCATTTTCTCATCATATTGGAGATTTTCTGCTGTGCTCAGAATGACGGTCTGCTCATCAGGCTCAGGATAGTTCTTGTACACATAATAGTCAAAATGCGATATTTCAAGGCCCTGTTTCTGGTACTCATTGAGTATATCCTGATGATCTCCGCCAGCAGAACGAATACTGTCAGCAACAGCACGTCGTAATGCATGCCAATGACTATAATATTTACTTCCTCCGTTTTTCCCAATGTCTAGCCAATGTTCATCAGGAAATAGCTGGTTGCTATTTTCATAAGTCTTAGCTTGGAAGTCGTATATAAAACGGTATGTTACCGTATCAATGACTGTCTGAGCATGACAGGGGGTTATCAATAATAGCCCAATAATGATTAAAACATTCTTCTTCATAAAACTTTCTCAATTACCGCGTCTTTATCTTTATTTGGGAGCAAAGTAACTAAAAGTTTTCGTTGCTAACAACTATATGTTATGGTTTTTAAACTAAATTAATTAGTTTGTTTAAGATTTAACAGATATTTTTCTTTTAATTACAGCAAAAAGATCAAGAAACACAGGGGGAATGATGTGTATCTTTTTCTTGATTTATTTGGTCAGATAAAAGACATTTTGTACCTTTGCAAGCAGTTAACGAATAAATGATAATAATATGAGGAACAGAACTCAAGATGATTATTATGCAGAGAGCCGATGGCTCACTTGACAGGTCTCCGTGCACTATTCTACAGTGAAGGAAAACGATATAGTGAGCTATGCTGTCAAGTTGGGCTTCTGTTACAAGGATAAGTACGTGTTTATGCGACAGTTATGGCAAGGTGCGCCTTATTTGTCGCAAAAATCATATATCCGCCGCATATAACTGAGACGAAAAACAGAGATTTTGTTGTTTCTTGCTCCAAAACGTCATAACTTTGCGTCAGAAAATTTAAATAACAAGAGTATTAACATTTAAAAAATTAAAGTTATGGCAAAAGTAAATTCATTGGTAAATCAGGTGCTCATGAGCATCGTTACCGCAGTCCGTTTCACAATCAGTCAGTTGAAACCATTCAACCGCGTAACAAGTATCGGCGGTGGACTCATTGGGTATAACTACTATCCCCACTGAAAAAACGCAGGAGGAACGGTTAGCGGGGGCTGGCCGTCTGGAGGAGGCAGTGGCGGATGCCGAGAAAGTCTTGATGGATCCAACTGAGCGGTTCTGGCGTAGAATCACTGTTGCGGACGATTCTGCCATCAGGCGAAACAATACAGTAGGCTTCACCCATGGGATAATTAGTGACTCCCATGGGTTTATATAAATCCTTAAGCCATTCTGCGTTGCTTGACATATCATAATAATGATTCTCTGCGCTGCTTGACATGTTGTAATAATAATGCTCGCCTTGTAACTTTGTAAAATAGCGTAGCCGATAAGCATTTTCATATCCTACAGGATTCAGTTTCCAATGGCTATTATAAACGTTCACCCATACGATATCAAGATCACCCAATTCACGTTGTAAGGGTAAAATCACACTTCTCACAAAATAAGGGATATACGACTGCCAGAAAGTGACGAAGATAGTATGTCCACGATAACGTTCGCACAACGTCTGGAACACCTGTGAATTGGGAATGCCCTTTAATGTGTCACCAACGATTTCTTTTGCAGCCAGCCGATCATGCTCCTCACGGTATTTATCCTGCCACGTCAGTACCAATTGCCTGTATGCGGGTGGCAGATTGGCCAGTGTTTCGGCAATATCATCAGGATTGAGCTGACCGAACTGACCACTCATATATTCCCGTAACTTCCAGACGGTTTTCTCACAGTCAATAAAAGTCGGGAAGAGTGTATTTACATTGATGCTGTACCGAAAAAGCTCCCACAGGTCTGGACAGTAAACCAACTTAGGATCATTGAGGAGACGTTCGAAGGCATCCAGTTCTGCTACTACTGCATCGCGCTGCCAGGCAATCAGTTTCTCTTTGGCTATGGGGGAAGCATTGGCTTCGTTTTCCAGCTCCCTTGGCGGGTCGGTCTTAATTCGCATCACTGTCTGCATCTGCCAACATAGTCTGACCAGTTCCTTCAAGGCTGGCGACCATTGCTCTTCAATCTTCATCGTGTCGAGTTGGGCCATCCGCAGTTCCAGTTGTCTGGTAGGCGGCATCGCGCGGATTTCAATAAAGCGGTTCACCTCTTCTTCGTTCCTGAAGATGTTCGCGAAGTACTTTACGATGAAATCTACATTGTAAAAGGACAAATGCTCGTTCAGCTCATTGGTCAGTTGCGCCAATGGGCCTTTCGTTACGTAGAGAATGGTGTTGTTGTTTGTTTGTCCATTTATATACCGATAGTTTATCTCACGCATATTGAGATAAACTTCAGTCTCTGTGTCTGGTCCTACATAGACAATACTCATACCTCGTCGATCCGGATCAAATATAAGCGTGACTGGTGTGATGTGGGCAACTGGCAGGCGGAAGGTAAAGTCGCCTGTGGGCAATACCTGTGCACAAAGCGTATCCCATGAATTTGGTGATGAATTCGGATGACGTAATGTGAGTGTCATCTGACTGCACATTCCAGGCCTGTAATCCATCAGATGCCCTTTGATGGTAGCCCATCCGAAACGATAATCAACTTCAGGCAAAGTGTCTTGTACGGCCATAATCTCCTTCAGCCGTCCCTCTACATCTTTTGGCAACTGAAAAGGTGGCAGGGGGTTGCCGTCAAGACGGATGCCGAATATGCCTTGATTGTAAAGCTGGGGATCAATCATATCTACTTCTGTCACATCAGCAGCTAACGGCGGAAACACGAATTCTACGCCATACACATCTTTGCCAATATCCTTATACGTCCTTGGTTCGTCTGGTTGGAGCCCATAGTCAGAGATTATCTGGCGGAGGGGATAGGTTCGGCCCTTCATATCACGTAGACAGGTCTCATGACTGAAGAAGATGACTTGCGCATCCCATCTTGAGATTTGCAGATGGAAAACGGTAGCCGTATCGCTCATAATTACGGAGTCTGTCCGCAGGCGTGCGAGCATATTCTGATAAATGTGTTCAGGCTTTATGATGGTGCGCGCTGAGGCCGAAGCCTGACTGATGACTGCAACAACCATCATCGATAAAAGAAGTAATCTTTTCATCATCGTTTTTTATTTAATCATTTTTGAAATCAACAGCCGAATTAAAAAGTGAAGTGTTTGGTGAGGTGATGAGGTATAGTTAGCGGGGGCTGGCCGTCTTGAGGAGGCATTGGCGGATACCGAGGTAGTCTTGATTGTCCATCAACCAGATTGGAACAGGCTTAGAATCACTGTTGCGGACGATTCTGCCGTCAGGTGAAACGATACAATAAGCATCTGTGGAATTGCTGATGCCCATGGTTTTATACAAATCTTTAAGCCGATCTGTGCGATACGGCATACTATAATAATAATGTTCGCCCTGCAATTTTGTAAAATAGCGAAGCCGGTCAGCATCTTCCCAACCCGCACGATTCAGTTTCTGATTGCTATTATAGACATAGACGTTCACCCATACGATGTCAAGATCAGCCAGTTCTTGCTGTAAAGGTAAAATCACATTATTCGCAAAAACGGGGTTGTAGAACAGCCAGAAACGGACAAAGACAGTATGACCACGATAACGTTCGCATAGCGTCTGGAAGACTAATGAATCTGGAATACCCTGTAATGTGTCACCAACGATTTCTTTCCCATCCAATCTGTTATATTCCTCACGGAAGATGTTCTGCCACGCCAACATCAGTTGTCGGTAGGCAGGAGGCAGATTGGCCAACGTTCCTTCAATCTCATCACTGTTGAGCAGCCTGAATTCTTTGCTCATCTGATCCTGTAACTTCCAAACCATCCTCTCGCGATCGATAAAGGCTGGTAGGAGCGTATTTACATCAATATAGAACCGTAATAATTCACTCAGGTCTGGACAGTAAATCATCTTAGGGTCTTTCACGAGACGCCCAAAGGACTCTAATTCAGCAACTACCGCATCGCGTTGCCAGGCAATCAATCTCTCTTTAGCTTTTGGGGATTCGTAGGCCTCGTTTTCCAGATCTTTTGGCGGAGTCGTAAATACACGCATCACTGTTTGAATCTGCCAGTATAGTCTGACCAGTTCCTTCATGGCTGGCGACCATTGCTCTTCTACCTTCATTGTGTCGAGTTCGGCCATCCGCAGTTCCAATTGTCTGGTAGGCAGCATCGCCTGGATTTCCTTATGTCGTTTCCACTCTTCTCCGTCTGTAAAGAAATGTTTGAAATGCTTCTCGATGAAATCTATATGATCAAAGAAAAAGTGCTCATTCAGTTCATTGGCCAGTTGCGCCAAAGGCCCCTTTGTTACGTAGAAAATAGTGTTGTTGTCCTTAGAAAACATATTCCGGACGTTTATCTCACGCATATTGAAATAAACTTCGGTCTCCGTGTCTGGCCCTACATAGGCAATACCCATTCCTCGACTCTGGGGTTCAAATGTCAGCGAGATAGGTGTGATGTGGGCAACCGGCAGACGGAAGGTAAAGTCGCCTGTAGGCGATACCTGAGCACAAAGCGTATCGCCAATTTGATGTTGTGTATAGTTTAACCGACGTAATACGAGCGTCATCTTACTGCACATACCAGGCCTGTAATCCATCAGATGCCCTTTGATGGTAGCCCATCCGAAACGAAAATCTACCTTAGGCAAAGTGTCCTGTACGGCCATAATATCTTTCAGCTGTACCTCTACATCTTTTGGCAACTGAAAAGGTGGCAGGGGATTGCCGTCAAGACGAATGCCGAATATGCCATGATTGTAAAACTGAGGATCAATCATGTCTACTTCCGTCACATCAGCAGGCAATGGCGGAAATACGAGTTGTACATCTATTACATTTTTCCCAATATCATCAAATGTCCTTGGCTCGTCTGGTTGGAGGGCAAGGCCTGAAATCAGTTGGCGGAGGGGATAGGTGCGGCCTTTCATATCGCGCAGACAGGTCTCATGGCTGAAGAAGAAAGCGTTCTCATTCCTATTTGTGATATGCAGATAGAATACAGTTGCCGTATCAGTCATTGTGACGGAGTCTGTCCGCAGGCGGACGAGCATATTTTGGTATATACTTTCTGGTTTTACTATGGTGCGCTCTGAGGCCGAAGCCTGACAGATGGCAGCGGTCATCATTATTGATAAAAGCAGTAGTCTTTTCATCATCGTTTTTGTTTAGTCATTAGTGAAATCAACGGGCAGTACGAAATGAGCATCTGCAACTCTGCCATAGCGGCGGGCAGGGGTCCATTGAGGCATCTGCTCAACGATTTTAATGGCTTCATGGAATGCTTCTATGTCACCACGAACCAGTCCGATGTCGTCTATCGTTCCATCTTGTTTGATGCGGAACTGCACGTAAGCCCGCTTGCCAGCCATAGAGGCATCATTCTCTAAAGCTCGAGCCACATGCAGTTGAACGAATGTCCGCAAGGCTGACATTCCACCAGGGAACTCTGGGGGCTGGGTTAGATTGATGTATTCGTTCCGATAGACATCGTTGACGTAGTCCTCGGAAGAAAGAGTGTCAGCGGCCTCTTCCTTGACTGCCAGTTCTTCTTTTGGCTCAGCGGATTGCATATCAGTCACATCGGATGTTGAAAAACTTTCTGGTTGTTGTTCGGGCTGTGGGCTTGGCTGTGGTTTTTCCGTTGCCTTCTCTACTTTCTCCACTATTTCCCCTACCTTTTCATTTAGCTTAGGCGTAGCGAAAACCGTCAGAACGACGAGTGTCGCAGGCAGAATATAGAGCACCTTGCTTCGCAACCAAGGGTTCGACTTGAGATGATTCATCATATAGATGCGCTTCTTGATGAGACTGTGGTTGAAGTTGTTGGCAAAGGCGTAGGAAGTATTTGCCAAGGCCTTCTTCACAAGAAGCTCCTGATAATTGTGCAATGAAATGCCTTGGTGCAGAACATAGTCATCGGCCTGATATTCGTGCACATCGCGAAGACTTCGCCCCAGCAGATAGGCAATGGGATTCCACCATTGTACAGCCTCCACAAGTGTCAGGAACAAGATATCCATTGAGTGAAGATTGAGGATATGAGCCTTCTCGTGCAACAGGATCTCACGGCCATAGGGCTTGTAGTCTTTCTCACTGATGACAATACTCCGCATCCAACTGAAGGGGGCTACATCATCGATATGACAATAGATAGTTGCCTTTCCGCTTTTGTCAGTCCACAGACAACCGCCACGAATGATCTTATCAATCTTGAACAATTGCCAAAGGCGGATAAGAAGCGCCAGGATAACACCTATTATGTATAGGATAGCAAGAATGCCTACCCAAGATATCGTCCGGGTTGTTGCTGCCAATGACTTTGTGGTCATTTCAGCCTCCTGTGTCATTAACATGATACGATGCTGCATTTCGTAGACTACGGGCTTCTCAGGAGTTGCCAGCGATGGGATGTCTACCATCGGGAGAACCAAAGCCAGCATAAGAATCGTAAGCAATGTGATACGATTCATGCGGAAGAAACTCTCCTGTCGCAGCATGAGCGTGTAAGGCAGATAAAGCAGTGCAAGCACTAAAGCAGACTTGATACTATATATGAGCAAGGTAATCATCTATAAACTATAAACTTTAAACTATAAACTACAACCCAATCTCCTTCATCAGTTCCTTAATCTCCTCAGCTGTCAGATGCTCTTCCTTCACGAAGAAACTGAACATCGACTTAAAACTATTCCCGAAGAAATCGTCCTTCACCTCCTCCATCACCTGACGGCGATATTTCTCTTTGGTGATAAGGGGTGTATAGATGAGCAATTTGCCTGTCCCTTTCTTATGCTCCACAAACCCTTTCTGTGTCAGGATCTTCAGGAAGGTGGCGATAGTGGTGTAGGCAGGTTTCGGTTCTGGATAATGCGCCAGAATATCGTTGACGCATGCCCCTTTCTGCAATTCCCACAGGACATTCATCACCTGCATCTCACCTTTGGTCAATGTCTGTTGCTTCATACCAATTTGTCTTTAATGCTTGACTGTCGCAAAATTACTAAGTTTTTAAAAATCTAAAGTCTTAGTAATCGCAAATCTTATAAAATCTGCGATTCTTTAACTTTCATTATTAGTAATTCAACGACTGTTATTAGTAATTAACGCACAATCAGTCTTTGAATTCGAGTTCGAGTTGGATCCAGCGGGGTTGTGGCTGATCAGTGGCACCTTTCTGATTAGAAACGCCAAGACCTATGAGGCGAATAGGATGGGAATGGTATTCCACGCTGTGCATCAGTTGTTTGGCAAGGGGAAGGATGTCGTCCTTGGTACGAAGGATGTGATCGACGGTGATGCTGCGTGTGATTTGTTGGAAATCCAAGAATTTCACTTTCAGCGTCAGGGTGTGACCCTCGAAGTCGTTTTTCTCTATACGACGGACAAGTTCGAGCACGGTGTGATAGAGGTGGATGATGACATCGGCATTCTGGTTAATATCCTTTTCGAAGGTCCGCTCACAACTGACCGACTTGCGCTCCCACTCGGAAATAACGGGCCGATTGTCGATACCTCGGGCGAAGTCGTAAAACACCTGCCCCATCTTGCCAAACTCCTGTTGCAGTCGGTTGAGCGACATCTGACGGAGATCGGCTCCAGTAAAGATTCCCATGTGGTGCATCTTATCAGCCGTCTTCTGACCCACGCCCCAGATTTTCTCCACCCTCAACTGCGCAATGAAGTCGAGCGCCTTGTCAGGATGAATCACCGTCAGACCGTCGGGCTTTCGCCAGTCGGAGGCAATCTTCGCTAGGAACTTGCAATAACTGACGCCTGCTGATGCCGTCAGATTGGTGGTTTCCTTGATGCGCTGCTTAATCTCACGGGCGATGTCGACACCCAGTTCGATACCCCGTTTGTTGTCTGTCACATCCAGAAAAGCCTCATCGAGCGAGATGGGTTCTATCAGGTCGGTATAGTCGTGGAAGATGTCATGCAATTGCGCCGACACCTCTTTATATCTGTGGAAATGCGGTTCGATGATGATGAGCTGCGGACACAGGCGCTTGGCCACCTGAATAGACTGAGCCGAATGGACGCCAAAGCGACGGGCCTCGTAGCTGGCCGTCGACACCACACCCCGCTCCGCATCGTGGCCAACGGCGATGGGCAAACCTTTCAGTTCAGGATGGTCGAGCAGTTCCACAGCAGCGAAGAACTGATCCATGTCGACGTGAATAATCTTCTTCATTGCTGCAAATTTACGAATTTCTGGCGAAACTAATGCAGCAAATTATAACTTTTTACTTTCTTATGGTGTTGGTACTGTCCAGCAACCTGACATTCGGGAAGCGTTCCTTGATGTAGGCTTTCTCAGGGTCGGTCATATTCCCCTCGATGGTGAGTCTGTCGATCGTCAGTTTGTCCATCCAATCCGGTAGCATGACTCTCCCTGTGAACACAAGGTGCAACGATTTGATGCGACCTAGTTCTGACAGCATGATGGGCACTTCCTGAACGCGCAGGTGAATCCACCCGTTTTCGTTGTCTTTCTTGAGTTGATTCAACATGTCTTTTTCGTCCTGTGATATGCGGACGAGCCGCGCCGATGAACCCGGCCCACAGTTCCATCGCGGTCTCGCTGATGGGATGATTGTCGGACGGATCAATGACACGATATTTGAAACCGACGCGCACATATTCCGTCGGCATATCCTTGGTGTACTCTACCTTATCGGGTGTATGTCCGTACTCATCGGGGAATAACTTCAGTATCCAGCCGTCGAGTTTCGTTGGTGCACCTCCCATACAACCGCCACCTTCGAGTTTATTGATGCCCACTTTCTTTACGATGCTGCTCCAGAATGCCCGTTTCGGATGACCGTCGGCTGTTCGTATGAATTCCATGAGGATCGGTTCCAGTTCGCTGATCCATGGCTCAAGACCATATTGTTTCAGTTGTCTTGTCTTCTTCAGCACTTTCTGCCAGTCCTCAACCGTTCCCGTTAGTGTGACGCTGGGTATGCCGCAGACTATATAATCAACGATATACTCGAAATAGGACTTCACGCTCTCCATCAGTGTTATCTGCGACGCCACTCGCTCTGCAGTTCCTGTCGTGGTGAAGTCAGAGGTAATGGTCTGGGCAATGTTTCCCTTGGTGTGTTGGTTGATCTTTGATGCGAATCGACTGATAAGCGGCGGCCAGTTGTAGCCTTCGGACAGCAAGTCCCTGTTAGTCACAATGACCAAGTCCTTCTTGCCTGTGTGGCTTACCAGTTTGGGGTGCAGTTCTTCGGCGTGGGCATTCACGTATCTTGCGAAGCCCTGGCTGATGACGAGCCAGATCATATCGGGTGAGAGCGTAATGGACAGATGATTAGCATAGGCCTCGACGATGCTCCTGTAGAAAGCGTCCTTACCCAAGAGCTTGAAGTTCTTTTCCTTAGAGAAGCTCGTTGCAATGATATGCTGTACATCCTTTGGTATCTGCTCTTCCGCAAGCCAGTACTCGGCAACGCTCTTACCTGTATACAGATAGTCAAAAAACTCGTCTATGGGGGTAATATGCTCATCAACAATGAAAGAGATGCTTCCCTTTTCGCGGGCAAGGATCTTAACAGGGAATTCTTCTGATGCCGCTGTCGTGGAGAAGGCAGGCAGGGTATCGACGCTGGGCACGGCCTTGGTGCTGATTACGGTTTCGGTGCTGTCTATCGACTCTACCGCATCTGCTGCCGTCTTTTGTGCTGAAGGGCGGCAGGCGGCAAATGCGACGAGGGCGAGCAGGGTAGCGATGATGTTTTGCTTGTTCATGGTTCTATATCAATCAATCGGTTCGTATTGTCTGGTGGAGGTAAAGCGCGAGAAGGAGGTGACGCTTCTCGCCTGCTTGGGCGGCAGATTCTTCATCCTTTTCTTGTCGTAGACCACCTTGCCGTTCTTCCAGCTTTTCAAGATGAGCCATTCCATGGGTATCATCATGTCGCCCGTGCCCTCGAGGAAGACGATGTTGTACTCGTTGTTGCTCATGGCGTGAAGATAGATGTGGTAGAAGCCCATGACCCTGCGGTAGTCGAGATTTTCGAAAAGTTCGTTCATTGCTTTAATTCCGTAATAGGCGTAGGGCTCGAAATGAAAGCTTACGTCTGGATTGTTCTCTAAAAACGTCCATGTCGTCCGTATCAACTGGCTCAGAACCGAGTCTGCCAGTTCCTTTGAGCGGATGGTATAGATGGTGCCTCTCGTCTCGCTCTTCGGCTGGCGGGGAGAGATGGTATTCTCTCTTATGAGGAATTCCTTTTCGTTGTGATCCCAACTCTCTTTCTCAAAGGTGTAGGTGCTGTCGCAGTTGACGATGAATTGCCGGGTAGTGATTCCTTTCTGTTTGAGGATGGGCTGGAGCAAAGCCGTATATGCCGCTTTATTGAATGGCACCAAGTCCTTCATCTGCCTCCAGACGCTGTCGGGCGTGTACTCATAGTGGAAATGGCCGAACCCCTTCGACATCAACGGGCTTCCATCGCTGTTGGCTAAAGGGTCGTAGCGGAAGGTGATGATCTCAGGTGCACCGTAATACTGCACTTCCCTTTGGCGCTGCCAGGTCTGCATGGTGTCGCCGCTCTGGTATTCTCCTAAGGCAATGGTATAGCGCACGCTGTCCACTCCATTGCGATGGTATTCCCATGTGTAGCTCTCCTTGGCTTCGTCGGTGAGTGCCTTGCAGGTGTTGCGAACGATATTGTATATCCGGTTTCCCTGCTCGCAGCGCTCCTTCCTGACGCTGTCCATCTTCTGGTTCCGCGCATCCCTCTGGGAATCGCCCGTTGGGGGAGTGGGCTCAAAGTCGTTCATC
>CACWSX010000059.1 GCA_902763615.1 uncultured Prevotellaceae bacterium
TAAGACCGACCTCGACAATACTGAGAAAGCACGTCTGAAGGAGAGCTACCACTACCTCATCTCTTACTACTTCATCCAGAAGGACGATAAGGAGACTGCTAAGGAGTATGCAGCCAAGATGCTGGTTATCGATCCAGAGAACCAGATTGCCACTCAGGTAATGGGTACCAAGTAATTTCGCTCACACAAAGCTTACAAGATAAAGGGGATCGCGATTTGCGACCCCCTTTTCTGTCTAGCAACATTTGCGCCACAGGTTAGGAGCAATCTTCTCAATCATGCCCTCTTTCTTCAAGCGGTGAATCACCATCTTTACCTGAGGAGACTGCCCGTTACTGATACGAAGGTTCACCAATTCTTCCTTCGTGAACTCCTTACCCAACTGACTCAGCAAGTCGGCATTGCGCCCCTGACAAGTCGATTCTGACGTATCGCCATAGAGCGCATCCACCTGATTACCATACAGCTTCATCTGATAGTACAGACAACGCTCAGCCACCCAAAGGGCAAAGTCAATGACCTCCTGGGTCTCCTGATGACCCGCCAACGAATAGGCCAGCATGCCTGCACGGAAACCATTCAAGGCCGAACGGCGACGGAACACATCAACGGCTGGGCGCAAGGTCTTCAGATACTCCTGACGCTTACCCTCATCCCACTCCTCGATGGCTTTATTCAGCAGAGGCAGTTCCACCTCGCCTTCCTCGTCCATCAGGCACATACACTCACGCTTCACCTCATCCTCTTCTTCCTTCGTCCATCGCTTGAACTTAGGCATAGGGGCACCCAGCATATCGGGCAGGTCAAGGAAGATGGTTCGCGTCACGGTTCCACTCTCCGCATCAGCAAAGTAGGCTCGACACATATTCGGTGTGCCACACATCAGCATATTGTAGTAGAGTGTCACCTTACCAGAGAGCGAATCCTTCGAGATGCGGTGCTGACCCCAGGGCTTGTTGTCGTAGGCCAGACGAATCAGGTCGTTCTTCTGCGTCCACGCCCCACCCTTGTTGTTCTTCAGAACGGTCTCAATCTCTGGGGCATAGGTAAAGAGGTGCTTACCCTTGGCATAGATGGCTCGCTCCAGGAAGGCCGTCACACCGATATTGGGTTCGATGATACGAATCTCAGCCTGAGGATTGTCCACCTCGTCGCCATTCTTCTTGGCCAGAGAGTATTCAACCTCCTTCTGCCATTCCACCTCGTCCTGCTTGATGATGGGATCCATCAGCAGAGCCATCAAATCATCGACAAACGACTTACCCGTAGCCTGGGGAGCACGCACATTGACAATGAACGAGGGCGACTGCACCTTATCGTCGCGATACTTGGCACGAAGACCCGTAGCCACCGTTCCCAACATGGGCAGGACAGCCATCAGCGAACCTTCCTTAAACTCAGCTGGAGCATGATCGGCCACCTGCTGCAGAATGCCAGGAAGATGCTTGGGCACACGCGGAATCAAACCCTCGTCGTCGTCCTCATCGTCGTCCCAATCGGAGGCCTGCACCTCACTCTCCATCTGCGTCAACAGACTAGCCAAAGGCGCTGGAATCGTATCCTTGCGCACCGTTGCCACAGCACTCTTGATGGTGGACATCACCTCATGATCGGGCAAATCCCAATGAGGCATTACCAGGAAAAGCCACTCCGCATTGAAGTCGCAGATGTAGCGCAGGTAGCGAGCCATTCCGAAGAGCGCATTGTTGCGCTCGCCATCGGTAGGACGCTCGCCATAGCCCATCTTCATCAACAATCGCTTCACAATCTGGTCGTAGGCCATACCCTTGAAAGTGGAAGCATAATGCTGAACACCCTGGGTCTGCTGAACCACAGGCTCCACCTTATTAATAATAGGGGTAGCATAGAGCGCTTTCTGCTCATCGGTAAGGGGCTCGAAGATTTCAGGCTTCATCAGCTTCACATACTGGTCGCTCACCATAAAGCAGCAACGGGCCAGATCGGTGACGTGCGAGTCGTAGTTCACACCCAAGCGTTCAGCCAAACGCTGAATGTCGTCCTCAATGGAGCGTCCTGGTGTTCGCCAAGCCCAGATGTGGGTTCCACCTCCGGCACTCTCAGCGAAATAGACGATACGGAACTCATCCACGAGGTTCTCCTTGCAAACCTTATTCCACAGGGTCTCCGTCAGGCCTTTCTCGTCGATGTCCAGGAAGTAGAGTCCTGAGGGCTCAGCATCCTCGGCCTTGCGCGTACCTTTCTTAAAACTAGCGGCCAGAGGGAGCCATACGGGCAGTTCCTTCTTGCGGTCGCGGTTCTGATTCTGCTTCACGTCGTTGAGGATTTCCTCTACGTGATTTTCCGCCTGCAGTTTGCGGGCAGCTTCAAGCGTCGCCTTGCGAGGCTTGCCGCTGACAGATTTAGCCATGCTAAACATATCGGCGGCGAAGGTCGAGGGGAAAAAAGGGAAAAGCAAGAAAAAAAATTTTTCTTTTTACTTTTTCTTCAAAATAATTTCCAACTCATTGAAACACAAATCGTTAAGCATCGATTCTTTTTTCTTAATATACTTGGAAAAAGTCTCATAGGAATTTTTCACGTACCGATCGCCCAAAACTTTCCCCATATCTTCGGGCGAATGATTGCCATAAAAGTGGTGCTCGCGATGCAGATAACCCACTATCTTGCAGAAGCACATCATATAGAAGCCATTGTTATACTTGCTCGAGTTGTAGTCCATCAGCATTTGCGAAAGATGCTCGCTCTTCACTATCTTCCACCAGATGTCCTCGTAATCCAAAAGATAGTCTTCGTCAACCAACTCTTGCAATTTCAAAGCAGTTTTCATCACGTTGTCCTCCATCCGTTGCCTGCGGTCGTCGGGCTTCTCCGTCACAAGGGCAATAGCGTCTTTCTTAGCCAGATAGAACAGCAGCTGCAGCATCTGTTCATCGCTGAGCCCAGCCTGCTTCAGTGTCTGTCCGAAGGTCTCAGGGCTCTCATTCCACTTGGTATAAAGGTATCCGTGCATGTTCACCAGCTTTTCTTCCACCTCCTTGGCATCCTCCTTGAATTGTTCGTCCAGGTCGCCCAATTGTTCCAGATGTCGCTTGTGGTTTTCCCAATAGGCGTGCCAAGCGTCGCTTTCCATCAGTTGTTTCTTGGCCAACTCGAACACCTCGCTGATGTAGCTGTCGCTCTGTTGCTTCATATCCAGCTTCTTGCAAGTCATATCCATAAACAAGTGGCCCAGCATCATGCCAACGCCCATCTGCACACGATTGCTATCTACCACCTCCTTGATTTTCGGACCCAGCTGGGGCAGTCCCGTCTTAGCCATCTCCGTCGGCTGTCCTATCGCCGGCATCATTTCGCTCATATTCGTCATGATGGCAAACATATCGTTAGGGTTAAGATGGGGCATAATGTATTTCATGAACAGCGTTGCCGTCCAGGTTTGCACAAACGAGCTGGTATCAGCCACTTCAGGCTGATATTCCTCAAGCGTCTGCCAGAAATCAGCCACCTGCCCTTCGTTAGCCACATCCTGTTTTTCAAACATCAGGAGCACCACCACAGGGTCCATCCGCTTGTCCTCTATCAGGGGCAACAGCCTCTCAGCAAACGAAGGCAGCAAGAGGGCTTGTGGGCATTGCATGAGTTGAAATAGATGGGTATAGATGCGCTTCATCCTGAAGAACAGGGGCATGGCCTCTATGGCCAAGTCGTCAATGATTCCATCCGTACGTTCCACACCTATCTGCACCATGCGGTTTTGCACCTCCTCCCAGTGGTAGCAGATGCTTTCCAGCATTTCCTGAGCCTTCTGGTCCATAGCCAGCTCTAATATCGTTTGTTCCTTTTGGTCTGTCATTACAATCTTTTTTTCAATCGAAGCGCAAAGGTACACATTATTTATCAGATAGCCAAAAATCAGTCTCGCAAACTGCCATTTTTCTGTCGAAAGCGAAAAAAGTAACCGGTAACATGCTGTTACCATGTTACCTTTTTGCCCGTTTTCTGGGATTTTAGGGAAAGTTTTTTAAAATCTTAACAAAAAAGTTTCCCAAATTACTATCTAAAAAGGTAACACCTTGTTGATAGCAATAATCAACACTGACTATAACTTATTAATTATCAAATATTTAATTATTGCTTACCAGAAAATCCGACATGGTAACACCATGTTACCGTTACCCGCAGCAAACATATACGTAATGTTCATCAAACATCTACGCTATCTTCATGCAACATAGCCTATATGTACATCGTCGATATAGGCTTCTCGCATGGTGCCGAGCCTATACTCATCATGCGAGTAGCCTATACTCACATCGTCTCCATAGGCTCGGCAGCATGTCAGGAGCCACTCGAGACAATGTCAGGAGCCACTCATGACAAAATCTTAATAATGTTTAAAAGTTAAACACAAGTGATATATGTTTAGAAAATAAACTTTATCTTTGTGGTATCGATTACTACATTGCCTTTTGAAATGATATGAATACTAATCATCAACTGGACATCATAAACCAAACGCGTGCTGAGGTTGCCGGACGTAAGAGTCTGACGGGCGAGAATCTCTTCTTGGCATGGGGCTACCCAACGGCCATCATACTCTTTATAGAGTATCTTGCACTGACTATATGGGGTGAGAACTGGTGTGACTGGCTTTGGGCAGGCATACCCCTGATAGGTGCCCCGCTGATGATATACTACCTCCGTGTTGACTACAAGCGCACACATCACCGTACCCACGAGCAGGGCTATATTCTGACGCTATGGATATTTATTGGCATCGCCTCTTGTGTGGGTGGTGCGGCCATGGGGTTTGCCGGTGTCTTCGAGAAATTCTTCTTCTCCTATCTGGGACTGCTCTGTGGTCTGGGATGTTTCCTGACGGGCATCATCCTGGACTTCCGTCCGAAGACCGTCTGTGGCATCATCGCCTCTCTGCTATCCATCATCCCGCTCTTTCTACAGGGCGAATACTGGCCATTGCAGCTCCTTGTGACGTCCTTCATCGTCACCATTGCGCTCATCATTCCCGGCCATCTGTTTAATAAGTATGTCAGGGAGTACTATTCATAAAGAAACCGAATCAGTTAATATAAAGAATTTGTTATGAGTCCATTTAAGTTTGCCGTCATCAATCCCCTGCTCCACAGCGAGTTGCGGTTGAAAATCATGGTCGCCCTCGACTCACTGAAGAGTGCCGACTTCATGTATCTCTGTCAGATTACCGACTCTACGCGCGGTAATGTGAGCACACAGATTACCACACTGAAGGAGGCTGGTTACATCGAGGTGTCGAAGCTGGGCATTGGCCGTTTCTCACGTACCACCTGTAGCATCACCAACAAGGGCCGCGAAGCCCTGCAAGCTTACGAAAAAGGCCTGCGCCGCCTCTTCAGCGAGCGAGTGCCTGACGACGTGGAGACAGTAAAAACGAATACTGGAAAATAGCCGTTTATGACCACAGATAATGCGGATCTAACTGAATTCTATATATAAAAATGTTTATTTTATAAACCTACCTAAATATTATGCGTATGAAGACAAAGTTGAAGAAAAAAACTTATGAGAAGCCTGGTATGCAAGTGGTCTTGTTGCAGAGCCGAATGCATTTGCTGCAGATGAGTAATCCTGGTAATTATCCTGATGGGGGAGATCCATGGACAAATCCCTAAGTTACTAACCCAATTAAAACAAAAGACATATGAAAACAGTAAAATCATGTATTTGGATGGCTGCTGCCACAATGCTGGTGGCAACTTTGGGAGCTTGCTCGAATGACGACATAACAGCTATACAAACCCCTGTGCAGAAAGGTAATGTGGTTACCCTGACCGCTACGCTGAGTCCAAAGGACGGCGAAACAACACGTGCATTGACCGACCCTGGCGATGGAACATTAACATCTGCATGGGCTATAGGTGAGGAACTTGAAGTGATGTATGAAGACACACATGGCGGAACACCTTCAGCAAGGGGTAAAATAACAGCTGTCGATGGTAGTGGTAAGGCAACTGTTACCGTGGATTTGGTTGACCCTCAAACTGGTACGGCTTATTTCCATTATCCGTATAATCGAACGTCTGGCTTAAAGGATACCAAAATAGATCAGATTGGTGCACTTAACGATATCGGTGCCAACTTTGATGAATTTGAAGGTAATGGAACAATTACCGTAACAGCAGGTGTACCGTCACTTCCCGATGATGTGGCTCTGACAAGAAATGTCTGTGTATGGAAGTTGAAGTTTACAAATGGTGGATTAGATATTACCAGTGATATTATCAGCTTGAGTATTAACGATGGGACAAGAGAGTACCTTATTACCCCATCTTCACTTGACGCTATCTATGTAGCCATGTTTGGATGCACTGGCGCAACCATTACTATCAAGGCAGCCACTGCCACTGGTGTTTATTCGGCATCAAAGGCCGGTATAACATTACAAGCAGGAAAATCCTACCACTCAACTGTAGCATTGGCGGCGGCTGCTGCAAGCGATATGTATAGGGTGTTCACAAGTAAGACAGATTATTCAGATGAGGCTATTCCCGGCGGAGCAACGACGGTTACAGATGCTGCTACGGATGTATCTTGGGATGCTGGTACGTATGTTGTAAGTGGTGACAATGTGGTTATCAGTGGTGGTATTACACTCAACGGGAATGTAAACCTTATTCTCAAAGACGGAGCAAAACTAACAGTTAATGGAATAATCGATGGAGCTACAAATACTGCAAACATGAACATCTATGGCCAGACCTTAGGTACTGGACAGCTCGTTGTGGACTCCAATGGAGATTGGGTGGATATAAATGTTAATGACTTGGAAATCCATGGTGGCATTATAAATACCATCAATGCAGATCAAACAATAGAAACCGATGGTGTGTTTAAGATTTATCATGGCACAATTAACGCCGTAGGTCCATACAATGGCATTGAAGCACTTGGAGACCTTCATATCTATGGTGGTCGTTTAACCGCAACAGCAACCGTAAAGGAGAGAATGGGTATCGAATGTGGTGGAGCCTTGGTAATTGATGGCGGTATTATTACTGCTATAGGAGGTGACGCTACATCTGACGGTGATAAGGGAGGAGATGCCATCAGTTGTTCTAACATTACTATTAATGGCGGTACGATCATCGCTACTGGAGGTAATGGATATGGTTCCGGTAATGGTGGATATGGAATATATAATCTTTCGATGGGTACGAATATCACCGTTAACGGCGGATATGTGAAATCTACTGGTGGAGCAAAAGGTGCCACTGGTTCGGATGGTAAAGGAATATACGAAAAAGTAAATGTGGCCGGCCTTCTCCATATCTACGAAGGAGATTCTGCTAATCCATCATCAACGGGAACAGACTTAGGTAAAGGAAATGATAAAGAAAGCTCGAAACGCTATATAGAAGTTAAGTAGGAGATAGTGGTTTAGGTGTTGGTAATGCTTGTAGGTCCAGGAATAACCTTCTATGAAGGAGATACACCGAATCCAACATCTACTGGAATTCCTCCAACTTGTACAAAGCGATATGTAATCATCAAGTAGCTCCAGGGAACGCGCCTCACAGCGTGCCTAGCACGGTGTGAGGTTCAATAAAGATAAAAGCAAGAAGGCTATTTAACTATTATCACAAATATTTATGCTTATGAAGACTAAACTAACCAAAATGATGTGCGCGCTGTTCGCCATGACGGTGTGCACGAGTGCCTGGGCAACAGGCGGCACCATCAGCGGTGCAGGTACGCAGGCCGACCCCTATCTGTTGGCGGATGCTGCCGACTGGGCAGTGTTCACCACCGAGGGCAATCACGCCACCTACTGGGCCAGCGGTGTGTATGTGAAAATGACCGCTGACATCGGCACCAACGTGAATCCCGTCACGACGAAGGTCGGTACATACAGCCACATGTTCAAGGGCGTGTTCGACGGCGACGGCCACACGCTGACCGTCAGCCTGACTGGTGGCGACTACACTGCTCCGTTCTACTACGTTGAGAATGCGCGCATCATAAGGCTTACAACAGCCGGAAATGTCACCGCCGATGCAGACCATAGGGGAAAATTGGGTGGACTTGTGGGCTACAGCAATGGCGCAAGCATTGAGTACTGCGTATCGAACGTCTCGCTCATCTGGCCATATTACGAGAGTAAGGCCTCGAGCACCTATTCCGGCGGACTTGTAGGACAAACCATAAACGGAACGACAACGACCATCAAGCACAGTGCCTTTACCGGCAGTTTCAACCAAACGGTCACTGGAGAACAAACCGTGAACCTCTACAATATGGCCGGCTTCGTGGGCTATGGCTATGGCACGATGGTCATCTCAGACTGCCTGAACGCCGGAACATTTCCGAACGCGAACATCTGCAAGGTGGCGCGCGTCGGTAACAATGTCAGCATCACGGTAAAGAACTGCTACTCTACCACGGATGCTGTGAGCAACGGGAGCCTGTACTATGACGGAGGTACCTACACCGATGCAACGGGTGCCGACCTCGTGGCTCTACTGGGTAGCGGCTGGGAGCTGGTCGGTGGAGAGCCTGCTCCGATGACAGACGAGACCGACCTCGGCACCGCCACCGTCAGCGGCATCGACGAATACTACTTGTTAGACGGCACCGTGCAGCATCCCGAGCCCACCGTTACCGACCTGTTCGGCAACGTGCTCGTGAAGGGTACGCATTACAACGTGGACTGGAACGGCGACGGCACCATTGTGGGCGACTACAACGTGACGGTGAGCGGAATCGGCACCTACCACGGTACATACACCACCGGCTACACCGTGACGGAAGGCATCGCCGTGACATCGAGCACGACCACCCTTGAGGACGGCCTGTTCTATAAGGTGTATGAGGATGTGACAAACAACAACCGCATCACCGTCAACGGCACGGCCCTGCTCACCCTCGGCACAGGAGCAACGCTCACCGCTAGCAAGGGTATCAGAGTGGAAGACGGCAATACGCTGACCATACGAGGTGAGGGTTCACTCACTGCAATTATCACTGAAAAAAACAGCTACTATGCAGCCATCGGCTCTACATCATCGTCAACGGCGTCCGGCACTATCATTATCAACGGCGGCAACATCACCGCGACAGCCTATCAGGATTATAGTCATTGCTGTGCAGCAGGTATTGGTGGAGCATCAGGAGGCGCTTGCGGCAGAGTGGAAATCAATGGCGGTGTGGTAACAGCCACTGGCGGCCAATACGGTTGCGGCATCGGTGGCGGCGGCAACTATGGCAGTTATACCGGTGGAGCAGGTGGCACCATCGTTATCAACGGCGGACAGGTGACGGCTACCAGCCCGTCGGGCAACGGCATCGGCTCCGGCAAGAGCGAGAGCGGCACCGCCGACGGCACGGCAGGTAACATCGACCTCAGCTGGACGGCAGCTGATGACTTTATCGATGCCACCTCGTTTGCAGGTACGGTGACGCTCAACAATACCTTCTTCTATGAGGACGGCACGACCGGCGTAACGCTCGATAATCTCGCCAGCCATGTAGGCGAGAAGATTATCCCCAGCACTGCCACGACGGCCAACAACCTGGCCTACGCCACCATCAGCGGCGTGCAGGACACCTATATCTATACGGGCAGCACCATCGCCATCACGCCGACCGTCACCAGCTTCCTGGGCACTGCGCTCACCCTCGGCACGGACTACGACGTGACCTACTCGCCCGCCACCATTCAGGCCCAGGGCGACTACACGCTGACCATCAGCCCCTCTACAGGCAGCACCTACACAAACTCGCTCTCCATCGGCTTCACCGTCACCGACAACCTGCAGAGCACGGGTAGCGGCTACTACGTGAACCTGCCGAAGACGGGCGCGAAGGAAGCTTCGCTCGTGGCACACCACGTGGCAAAGGTCTATGACGACGGCGGTAGCGCCGGCCGCTACAGCGACAATGCTGACGGCACGCTGCTGCTCTCGGCTCCTGCGGGCTACGTCATCCGTCTGAGCGGCACCATCGATGTTGCCGACGAAAACGACGTCCTGACGGTTTACAATGGCTCGACCACCTCTGACGCTTCGCTCGGCTCGTTCAATGCCGACGGCTCCGTCAACGTGGTCAGCACGGGCACGCAGATGCTCGTCCGCTTCGCGAGCGACGCCTACGCCACGGCCAGCGGTCTCGACCTGACGGCGACGGCCATCCAGTCTGGTGCAAACATTAATCTTTCAGACAATGCAGATAACAGCGCTACCATCGCACTCTACAATGGCGTTAGTACCAATATTACCCTCAGCGGGCGCACGTTCTATCAGGACGGTAAATGGAACACCATTTGTCTGCCATTCAATGTGACGTTGGCAAGCAGTCCGTTGTCAGGTGCCACCCTCATTGAAATGGATAATTCATCATCAGGAACTTCGCTTGACACATCTAATGGCGAACTGACACTGAAGTTCAACAGTGCAACGAATATCGAGGCTGGCAAGCCTTACCTTATCAAATGGGACGCAGGCGAAAATATCGTTAGTCCGACATTCAATGGGGTGACCATTACAAGTACTACACCAACTTCGGTTGTAAGTCATGATAACAATCTGAAGTTCGTTGGTCAGTACAATCCGTACAGTATTACCGATGCAAATATTGACGAGGTCATCTTGCTGACCAATAACAACAAACTTGGCTATTCAAATAATCCTCGTACACTGAACTGTTTCCGTGCCCATTTCTTTGCACCTAAGGATGGCGACATGTCTCGCTCGGTTAAGCAGTACAGCATAGAATTCGGCAACGGTCAGGGTACAACCGGCATCACTGAGATGAGAAGTGAAACAGAAATCACGAGAAACGGTTGGTACACACTGGACGGCCGTTGTCTGCAGGACAAACCAAGTGCAAAGGGTGTGTACATTATGAATGGCAAGAAGGTAATAATAAAGTAAGGAGGACTGTAAAATGAAAAAGAAAGAATATATGAAACCTGACATGCAGGTGATAGAGATGCAGCATAAGAATTTCTTGCTGGCAGGAAGTAGTGGAGACGAGGTTATCCGAACCATTACGGGTGAATGGACTACGGATGGAGGCACCTTTGGAACCATTGACGATATTGAACCCGACCTCTGAAATCACGAGGAAACAAAGTTAATAAAAGAACTTAGACATTATGACCTCCCTGAGCTGTGAAGCACGGGGAGGTTTCTTATTGGAATGTACCATTTTAAGGTTAAATAATGCTAATGAGATGAGGCTTTCGTTTTTATTTACTACATTTGCAACGCTTTTTGGAGTATAACTAATCTACCAGACTTATGAACAAAGAAAATAATCAGTCAATTATTTCTAAAGACGGGGTGAGCTATCTCATTCCTTTTATCCTCGTAACTTCGTGTTTCGCCCTGTGGGGCTTTGCCAACGACATCACCAATCCGATGGTGAAGGCGTTCTCAAAGATTTTCCGTATGAGCGTGACGGACGGTGCTTTGGTGCAGGTGGCTTTCTATGGTGGCTACTTCGCAATGGCATTCCCTGCCGCTATGTTTATCCGCAAATATTCGTATAAGGCGGGTGTGCTGATGGGCTTAGGACTCTATGCTGTGGGCGCCCTGATGTTTCTGCCTGCCTCGATGACGGGCATGTACTATCCCTTCCTCGTGGCTTACTTCATCCTGACCTGCGGATTGTCGTTCTTGGAGACCAGCTGTAACCCTTATATCCTCTCGATGGGTGAGGAGGAGACGAGTACGCGCCGACTGAATCTGGCACAGTGCTTCAACCCCATGGGTTCGC
>CACWSX010000060.1 GCA_902763615.1 uncultured Prevotellaceae bacterium
GCATCTTCTCAATATCTGCCTTGCGGATAAAAGCCATGCGACTGCTGATTCTCGATGCTACCAGCTTTCCCTCGTTCACCAACTTGTAAACATACTGCCGAGAACACCCCATAAGTATCGCCGCTTTGGCAAACGTCAGGTATTCCTGATTCTGTAACCCAATGACAGGCTCCACGGCATTCATAAAATTCTGCTGCCGCTTCTTCCTGGCTTCCTTCGCCTTCGTCTGACACTCCTCGCAGCAAAACTTCTGCATTCCGCTCCTTGCCACGAACTCCTTCCCACAATACTTGCACTTTCTAATTGCTTTCATTTTCAACACTCTTTTGATGGTTTTACGTTCATTTTCTTTTTCCCTACCGTTGAGTCAACCATGCTTCACGTTTGTCACCCTATGTCAACTCCGTCCACACTATGACTTTCTCCGAATCCGCCCGTCTCGTTTTGTCACTCTTTGCATCCCGTCGTAACCCTTTGTCAACTGAGTCCGCAGAATGACGATTTTCAGGCCCCGTAAATTCCTCGCGGTAGAAATACGTTGCAAAAATATACTGAAATTCGGTTACTACCAAACGCAGTTAGTATTAGATATTCCTGGTTGTTTATACCCGTTTAGATACAACCCCAGAATGCGTAAGAGCCGATGTTAGTAACATTATTGGGGATAACTATAGAAGATAAACTTCTACAATTCTGAAATGCATGTCCACTAATAAAAGTAATACTATTGGGGAGTTCAATTGTCTTCAAATTGTAACAAGATTCAAATGCACTATAACCTATCTTAGTTACGCCATTAGAGATGATAATTGAGTTTAAGTTTAAGCTCATAGAAAAAGCATAATGTCCAATTGATACGACATTATATACATGACCGTCATATTTGATTATCTCCGGAATTTCTATGTCGCCAAAATATCCATTTGGGTTACACGTCACTTCTGCTGTGTTGCCATTTAATAAATTATAATATATGAAGTCAACCTTTACAGTATCAGCTTTGGACACTATTGGCAGCGCAATCATTGCTATTAGGAGCAAACTGTATTGTTTTATTCTGTTAGTCATATACATATGTATTTTTAGTTCGATGGTGCAAAGATAGGAATAATCTGCTAAAGTTCCAAATTTTAAGCCTATTATTTAAGTGCCAATGGGTCAAACCTCACAGCGAGCCTGGCCCCTTGTGAGCTCCAACCTGTGTTCAAAACACTATCTATATCCAGGAAAGTGACCTTCATTTATTTCGATGGATTAACCAATAAAATGTACTTCCGTTGATAATGTTCTGGTTCCTCCTTGGCGGAGTTCTGGAGTATTGATGCGGATGTCGCAATCTACAACGAAGAGAGTATCTGACTTTTTGGAGCGGATGACATTCTCATCGTGCATATCACTGAGGTAGATGTCTGATGTGGCGTAGGTCCAGTTTCGAGGATTTTTTAATTCAAAGTCCATTTGGCGCATGTAATCTGCAATCTCTTCATCGCTTACAGGCTGGCCCTCAATATAGGGCTGCTCTGCGATAATCTTGAATTCGCCACGTTTGTCACGTCCAAAACCAAGAACTGTAAGCCTTGTTTCAGGAAAATAGGTATTGTGAAGCGAAATACGATCAAGGGCAAAGATGGGTTGGATGAAATAGTCGAGGCCGATGGATTTGATAAGCGTGGAGCCGTGATCATAAACGACGGCCTCGCCACCCTCAGCAATCTGCTCTCCTAGACTTTTAGGCAGAGTTTCTTCAACACATTCCGTCCAAAGTCCTACTGCCTTGGCCCATTGTTCGATTACTGCTTCTTGCTGCGCTCCAAGTTGGCACTCTCTTTGGTAGTCGCTGAGTGTTCCTTGATCCTCTGAATCTGTGCCAGCTTCTGCTCCCGCGAGCAGGGATGCAATGACATTTGTCGCACCTCCCGCTGAGCAGCCATGCTGTTCTTGCGGTGAAAATCGTTGATATACCAACCTTCCGCTAATGAATTGTTCTGCATAACTATCAAGTTTTAGCAGGCCTTCAGACGTAAAACCCTCTGCAATGATGGTGTGGACGGAAGCCCAAAAGTCTGCATTGTTCATAATAAATTCCTATTATGCTGCAAATATACAACTATTTTTTGAAACTACCAAGATGTCGCTACTTTTTCGTCCAGGTCTGGGTCTCGTAGAACATAGCGACGTAGCCGCGGACCTTCAGGTTGTTGCCGTCGAGCCAGATGGAACACTTGTAGGTCTTGCCGTTCTTGGGATTGTAGATCTTTCCGCCTTCCCACTTGTCGCCTTTCTTGGTGAGGCCCGTCAGGATGTTGACGCCAACCAGTTTGCGGCTCTGCAGCTTCTTGTCCGGATTGTGGACATCGAGCTGCCCGTCGCCTTTCTTCAGCCAGATGATCTTGCCGTTCAGTTTGTCACCACTCTGGTAAATCTCCACTTGAGAATCACCACCTTCTGTTACCCACTTGCCTACAACGCTCTGAGCGTATCCGGCTACTGACATCATCGCCAGTACTAAACTGATTATTACTTTCTTCATCTTAATCGAAATGTCTTTTTATAATAATGATGCAAAGATAAACATTTATTTTGTGAACCATGTGCTTTGGTTACAAGCGTTCCATCCAATGAGAGAGGAAAACATCGCTTAGAGAGTATATTGTCCCTTCGAGGGTGACATCGTCGTTGAGTAGGCCTTTCTCGCAGAGGGCTTCAGCAAGACGACGGGAAACAGAAGGCGTACCAATTTTGTGGTTCTTCAAGAAACTATTGGCTGTAATCTGTTGAACGCTTCCTTCTTTGGCAACAGCGATGAGATAGCCCCATTGCTTATCAGTTAACATCTGGCGGTACTGGAGATAAACAGTCTCGCCTTGTTTCATCAGTTGCTCGCAGGCTTTCTTTACATCTTCGATGGTCACGTCTAAACTCCCATTGGCATAAACTGTATGACAGAGTTGCTGAGTGTAATAGGTATGGCGGCGAGTCCAGTCCAGGATGAATTGTAATGCCTCATTGGTAATGCTGCGTTGTCGTTCACTAAATAGTCGACGGATGAAGGCCGAGTATGATTCCTCGGATATTTTGTCGAGCGAAACGAAGACCGTACTATTATAAAACGGTTTCTTCTCATTGGCAAAAATATCGGCCATCATGTGCTTCTTGCTTCCACAGAAAATGAAAGTCAGATTGTGCGCCTGTTGAATATAGGTTCGCAGTAGGGCTTCCATGTTCTGTTCAGGATAATCCCGTATCTGCTGGAATTCATCAATGGCTATGACGATATGTTCGTTTTGGCTATCAAGAAAATCGAAAAGCCCTTTCAGCGTGTATTCCTTTTCGTGAGCAGTCTGATAGGCTATTTGTAATTGAGGCTCACCCGTGATGTTATCAAACGAGAGTTGTGGACGGAGTGATTTGATGAACTTCAACAGTCTTCCTCCCATTGATGTCTTTTCTGGAAACGACTTCATTGCGGCTTCTGCCATCAGTTTGATAAAGTCATCGATGTTGCGTGAGGCAAAGATGTCGAAGTAGAGAGTATGGATATCAGGTCTTACATCTTTCAATTCGTCAAACAGACGTAGTATCAGTCCCGTTTTTCCCATACGCCTCTTTGAAATCAGCGTCATATCTGTGTTGTTGATGCAATTGCGTAGCATCAACTGCAGTTCTTCTTCACGATCGCAGAACAGATCCTTTGACTCATACGATTTGATAGTAAACGGATTCTCCATACCTCTAATCCCAAAAATAGTTTCAAATTCTGCTGCAAAGATACAAAAATTTTTTGATTACACAAAATGTGTAACACAAAATGTGTAAGATCTATTCCTCCTTGAAGGTTTTGTCCCTTTCAAAGGTGATGTCCTTATAGAGTTCTGGGGAGCCGTTTTCGCTTTCAGGGATGAAGTGGAGGCGGACACCACGGATGTGCTTCTTGGCACGGAAGTCCTTGAGATTGTCGACCTTCTCGCTCTCGATTTCAAGTTTGAACAGACCGAAGTTCTTCAGGCGCACCTTGTCGCCCATCTTCAGATGGCGCATCACTGTATCCGCTACAGTCATCATCAACCCCTCGAGCACGCCACCGCTGATGCTCATGCCTCTGGAGGCAGCCTCTTCGTAAAGCTGTTGGCTCTCGATGGTTTGGTTGTGAACGGCTACTGCCTTGTACTTGCCATAAGTTGGAAGCGTAGGCTTGGTCTCTTTCTTGATTCTGTATCTCATATCGCTTTTGTTGATTTTGGTGCAAATATATATAATTTTCTCGAAAATCAAAATTATTCTTTCGAATATTATGATTTTTTGAGAAATGCATCTCTTTTCTTGTTTTAAACTTCATATTTTCACATACATAACTACATAAATCCTTGTTAATCTTTTGATAATTAGTAATATAGCCGTGAATTGTCGTATTAACTACATACATTATATCTACATAAAACTACATTTTACATACATGATTTTAGTGCTACTAAGGGATGTTGCAAAGATGAAGAATAGATATTTCAAGTCTTCTGCTTAGTCTTTGTAGATAAATTCTCTAGAGAATCTGAGGCTTATATAACTTCTTCGCAATTGTGAGACCTAATGATAACGTTATATTCTCTAGAGAATTCGCTTGCATAAACGAATCGTAAAGTTTGTAAGCGTCAATAGTCATTTCTGTTAGCAGCCTTTCTGGATTGTTTTGTGTAGGTGAAATGTAGTTTCATGTATGTAAAATGTAGATAATATGTAGTTATGAGGCAACAAATATCTCTTTATTTAAGGTAAATACAAGTTATTTTATGTAGGTATGTATGTAATTTCAAATATTCTTTGTATCTTTGCAATCAAATTCTAATTAGGCAATAGAAACGATATGAAGCTAACATTACTGAAGAAAGACGGTCGCAAAGAGGTGATTAACCGCGTGGAGTTGGCTGATCTGGCTGCAGCCATCAAGGATGGTCGCATGATGCAAGCAGTGAGGAAAATGCGCGAGGTGTATCACCTGATGAATCCTCACAGACTGGCTGACGGACAGGTGTCAACGCAATGGGAAGGTGGTGTCCGCCTGCCACGCATCTGTTTTGCGGCTGACTATCAGAATCGGAAGGGCGAATGGCGGATGATTGGTTATAACGGGCTCGTGGTGCTGGAGGTGAACGACCTGCAGACGTATGAGAAAGCTGTGGAAATCAGGGAGTTGGCAAAGAAACTGCCTGAGACGATGCTGTGCTTTCTTGGCGGATCGGGTAGGAGTGTGAAGATTGTCTGTCGCGGGGAGCTGTATCAGAAGGAAGATGTAAGAGGGAAGAAGGAAGATGTAAGAGGGAAGAAGGAAGAGGTAGGAGGGGAGAAGAAAGATGTGAGGCTTCCGAAGGATGAGGCTGACATCCGCCAGTTCCATCTGAATCTGTATAACACGGCGCGAAGAGCCTATCAGAACCAGTTTGGCTTCGACATCGAGTTCCTGGAGCCGCGATTAGACCGGACGGTCTACATGAGTGCCGACCCCGAAATGGGCATCAATCTGGAGGCGCGTCCGTTCTATGCCGATACAGAACGTCATGATCTGCCCCAGCCTGTGGTGATCAGTCGCGAAGAGGATCATCTGATGCCTGGGCGTACCGTCACGCGAACCTATCATTTGAACTGGACCTTCATCGTAGAGACCGTGATGGGCCATTATTTCGACCTGCCCGATGAGGACAAGGAGGCCACACTGCTGATGCAGATAGCCTCGATGTGCTTGGATCAGGGTATCCCTCAGGCGCATGCCAAGGGACTGACCTTGCTCCATCCTGTGCTGAATCGCGACAGACTGCTCGTTGAGAAAATCTTCCAGACGGTTTACAGCGTGGCTGAACAGGAAGACTATCGCAAGAAGCACAAGATCCGTCCGTTGAAGAGCGTGCCTGAGGATACGATTCAGGCGATGAAGACAGAACTTTTCCTCAATTCGAACTACGAACTGCGCAAGAATCTGCTGACGGGCGTGGCTGAGTATCGCGAGAAGTTCTCTGACGATCAGCGGTTCAAGCCGCTCACGGAAGAAGTCAGAAACGATATGACGCTGAGAGCCACGGAGTTAGGTTTGAAATCGTGGGATCGAGACGTGAACCGTTTCATCGACTCGACGCGCATCGAACAATATGACCCCGTGAATTCATGGCTCGACCAACTGCCCAACTGGGACGGACACGACTATATCGCTGAATTGGCTGCTCGTGTGCCAACCTCTCAGCCCCATTGGGAAAAATATCTCAGGTATTGGCTCGTGGGTATGGTGGCGCAATGGCGTGAGAGCGATAAGCAGTTGACAGGCAATGCGTTAACGCCACTTTTGATTGGCCGTCAGGGTTGTGGAAAGACACGCTTCTGTAAGATTATCCTGCCTCCAGAACTGCGCGACTACTACAATGACAAGCTGAACTTCAAGAACGAATTCGACCTGAATATCGCCCTCACCTCGTTTGCCCTTATCAATATCGATGAGTTCGACAAGACGACCAATTCGCAGCAGATTGTGCTGAAATATCTGCTGTCGTCGAGCGATGTCAAATTTCGTCCGCCATACGGCAAGACCATCAAACTCTATCGCCGTTACACCTCGTTTATCGGCACTACCAACCAGTTGAAACCGCTTGTCGACCCCACGGGTTCGCGTCGTTTCGTCTGTGTCGGTGTGACGGGTAATATCAATTTCGAGGACAATCTCTATCATGAGCAGCTCTTTGCCCAGGCGCTTCACCTCTTTAATACGGGTGAGCGCTTCTGGCTGAATGACGATGAGATCGCCACGTTGATTCAGGAAAACGAGCCGTATCAGCATCTGAACGACCTGGTGGAGATGATTGGTGAGACGTTCCGCAGTCCCAATGATGATGAGAAGGGCAAGTGGTGGAGTTTGGGTGACATCAGCGCCCTGCTCACCTCGCGCTATGCCAACTTCGATCCGGAGACCTCTTTCAAGAAAATCGGCAACGCCCTCAACGACGTGCAGTTCAACTTCACCAGCAAGCGCAAGACCAAGCACATGGAGTACTGGCTGATAGAAAAATGAGTAAAAAAACAGACAAGAATATGAAACATCGTGAGATTTACAATAGTGCCCAACTGATGGAAACGATTCAGGAGATAGGTTTCCTGCCGTTGTTGGACAGTGGTATCCGAGGCTATTCGGCTGAGGAGATGGTGGCTGACGACTGCCGTTATGTGATACTGCCCGATGGCGGATGGGATTGGCCGTTGTGGAAGTGGAAGGGGCCGATTATCACAGAGGGTAACTGTGTCTATGGCAAGTTCTTCGCTGGGAAGGCAGGCTTCGTCAGTCGCGAGTGGTGGCCGGACTTCTGCAACTATCGCCGCCATCTGCATCCTGTGCCAGAAGAGGGTACCATCGAAGATACGATATTGTTCACTTTACAGGAACAGGGACCTCTGATCACACGTGAACTGCGTGCTGCCTGTGGATTCAACGGGCCAAAGATGCGCAGTCGGTTTGATGGTTATGTCACTCGTCTGCAGGCTGCCTGTCGTGTCATCACGGAAGATTTCGTCTATCCCACAGACAAACATGGTCGTGAGTACGGCTGGGGCTGGGCTTTGCTGACCACACCAGAACAATTGCATGGGCGCGAATCCTGTCAGTGTCCGTACAGTCCTGAAGAATCCTTCGAGCGTCTTTCTGCCCATTTCAAGGCCCTGCTCCCCAACGCCTCCGAGAAACAGATAATGAAACTTATCAAATGTTGAAAACTACAATCATAATCATAGCAATCATAGTAACAATCATGATGATGAATAACTTTGATCAGCAAGCGCCTGTGGTTAGACCTGCTACACAGGCAGGAAGGTTTTACGATGGTAATCCTCAGAGACTTAGTAACGAGGTGGACAGTTTTCTGGCACTACATGCCAAAGACAAGCCATATCATAATGTGAGGGCATTGATTGTTCCACATGCTGGCTATTATTTCTCTGGCAATGTGGCAGCAGCTGCCTATATGTCGTTGCCAAAAGAGAAACAATTTAAGCATATATTCCTGTTGGGGCCAAGCCATCATGAGTGGTTGGATGGGGCATCTGTGAATAGCGAGGCGGACTATTATGAAACACCATTAGGACGGGTGAAAGTGGATCGCGAGACGTCCCAAGCGTTGATCGCTGCTGACAGCATCTTCTCCTATCGGCCTGAGGCGCACGACAGAGAGCATTGTCTGGAGGTGCAGTTGCCGTTTTTGCAAAGGCGGTTTGAAGAGGTGCCGTCCATCGTACCGATTATTATATCTACCAACGACTATAGGAAGCTGAAACGGATGGCAGAGGTGCTGAAGCCTTATTTTACGGACGAGAATCTCTTTATCGTGAGTAGCGACTTTTCACATTATCCGTCGTATGAGGATGCCTGCAAGGTTGACGCCAAGACTGGAAAGGCTGTGGAGAGCGGTGATGTCGAGGCATTTATTGCCACTATTGACGCTAATGCCAAAAGTGGCATCCGCAATCTGGCGACGAGTGCCTGTGGCGGTTTCCCCATCATCACACTGATGCTGATGCTCGACCAGTCATTCGAAGTAAAGCATTTGCTCTATCAGAACTCTGGTGATATCGATGATCATGACTTGAGTAGGGTGGTGGGATATCATGCCTTTGCAGTTCTCCAAAATGCAGACGGATTCACGCTGACGAACGAAGAGAAAGACATGCTGAAGAAGATTGCCTACACAAGCATCAAGGAGAGTCTCGAGGGCAAGCAAATCTCTCACCTCATGCCTGCTGATGCGCCTACCCGTAGCCTTTCTCACCTCTCATCCAAGTGTGGTGCTTTCGTCTCCCTTCACAAACAGGGACGTCTGCGTGGTTGTATCGGCCATTTTGGAGAGGATACGCCGTTATACGAAATTGTTGCGGAAATGGCGCGTGCAGCCGCTTTCGAGGACCCGCGATTCCAGCCTTTGCGTCGTGAAGAACTAGACGATGTAGACATCGAGATCTCTGTCCTTACCCCCATGCGACGCATCCAGAGTCTGGATGAATTCGAACTGCATCGACATGGGATATACATTAGGAAGGGCTATCGTAGTGGAACGTTTCTGCCACAGGTGGCTGACGAGGTAAACTGGACAAAAGAAGAATTCGTAGGGCATTGCTCACAGGATAAGGCCGGACTTGGCTGGGATGGTTGGCGCGACGCAGAACTATATGTATATGAAGCCATTGTATTTTAAAACATTGGACGGGGATAAGGTGGAGTGTCTGCTCTGTCCGCACCATTGTCATATCGCCAATGGTAAGACTGGGCTTTGTCGCAGTCGAAGAAATCACGATGGTGTGCTCGTCAGCGAGGTTTATGGCAAACCCTGTTCTTTGGCTATCGACCCCATCGAGAAAAAGCCGTTATATCATTTTCATCCTGGCACGAAATGCTTGTCCATTGCTTGTACAGGATGCAATTTCCGTTGTCTGAACTGTCAGAATCATGAGATATCGCAAGTTGCTCCTACAGATGTCGCCCACTATGACCTTTCGCCTGAAGCTGTCGTCGATATTTGCTTAGAGCACCATTGTCCAGGCATCGCCTACACTTATACAGAACCGCTGACCTATTTGGAATATGTGACAGATACGGCCCGTTTGGCTCATGAAAAAGGTTTGTGGAACATCCTTGTGACAGCTGGTTATGTCTGTCAGCTGCCGCTTTCCGACCTGTTGCCTTATCTTGACGCTGCCAATATCGACCTGAAATCATTCAGCGACGAGATCTATCAAAAAGTTAGTGGTGGACACCTCTCTGTGGTGCTCGACACCATTCTTGCTATGAGAGATGCAGGTGTGTGGATTGAACTGACGAACCTCATTATTCCTTCTGTGAATGATGATATGGAAATGATTCGTAAGATGTGTCAATGGCTTGTCGACAATGGACTGTCTTCTGCACCTCTCCACTTCAGTCGCTTCTTCCCACGATACAAAATGTCAGACCTCCCTCCAACACCACTTTCTACCTTAAAAAACGCCCAGCACATCGCTCTTGAAACCGGTCTTCAATATGTGTATTTAGGTAATGTTTAGCTCCACGATAATGTGCTTGGCTCCTATTTGAGCAGTTGACGGATGTTTCGTTGAGCTACCTCCTTACGCATGGCTTCTTCGAGGGGAAGGTCTGGTGGGTTGATGCATTCCACGCGGGCGAAACCTGCTTTTAGAAGGTCTTCGCGATCGCTGATTCTGCCTGCAATCAAGTAGACGGGAACTTGTCCGGATTGTTCCAGAATGCCCATCGGTAGTTTGCCCATCAGCGTCTGACGGTCGGCTGAGCCTTCGCCTGTGATGATGAGATCGGCATTGGCGGCGAGTTCTTTGAAATGGATGGTATCGAGTAGCAGTTGGATGCCAGGCATGCTTTTCGCATTGAGGTATTGCAGGAAGGCATAGCCAAGCCCTCCAGCTGCTCCTGCACCAGGCATTTGTGAACGGTCGTAGCCAAAGTGCTTGGCAGAAACCTCTGCAAATTTCCTGGCCCGTTCGTCGAGAGCGTGTACCATTTCTGGTGTGGCACCCTTTTGAGGCGCAAAGACACGAGCAGCCCCTTTCTCACCAAACAACGGGTTCTTGACATCGGAGGCGATGGTGAACGTGATGTCTTTTAAGGCCTCGATGTCATCCCATTGACCATGTTTCGCATAAGTATCGATGAGGGCTCTGAGCATGCCGATGCCAGCATCGCTTGTGGCACTGCCACCAAGGCCTACGATAATGTGTCTGGCCCTTTTTTGGACTGCATCAGCCACCAGCTGACCTGTACCATAGCTCGTTGCCACCATCGGGTTGCGCTCTTCCTGCGTCAGCAAGGTCAGACCACTGGCCTGGGCAATTTCAATCACGGCCATCTCGTTGTGTAACAGATACTTCGCAACGATAGGCCGCATCAGTGGGTCTCTCACCGTCACTTCCTCCAGCTGGCCTCCAATAGCAGCGTGAAAAGCTTCCATATACCCTTCACCCCCATCGCTGACAGGCACTTTTATGATCTCCGCGTCAGGATATGCATTCCTGATACCCTCAGCAGCAGCCTCATTGGCCTCCATAGAAGTGAGGCATCCCTTGAATGAATCTATGGCGATAATGACCTTCATGCTGCAAAAATACAAAAAACTACGGAACAATAGTCATATTTAATGAAAAATCCGTATATTTGCAAAGTGAATTGACAGATTATGACAAGTATCGGACTGGATATGATACAGACTGCCGGCATTGGTGCTATGTTCGCTGATTTGATCAATACAGGCATCATCTCCATCTTCCTTAATATCTTGTGAGATCCAAATGCCAACGTGATTACAAAAAAATCGTGCAGCCCATGCGAGCTGCACGATTTTTATATGGAGTGAATTATTTACTTCACCTCCTCGAAGTCGGCGTCCTGGATATCCTCAGCCTTCGGACCTTCCTGCTGAGCCTGCTGCTGACCACCCTGATATGTGTCACCGCCAGGCTGGCCGGCTGCACCACTCTGCTGATACATCTGCTGAGAAGCAGTCTGCCAAGCGGCATTGAGGGCTGCGATGGCACTGTCGATGGCTGCAACATCGCCAGACTTATGGGCATCCTTCAGCTGCTGGAGGGC
>CACWSX010000061.1 GCA_902763615.1 uncultured Prevotellaceae bacterium
GAAGGATCTGCCGGAAGGTGGCGAGGTGATTAAATATGGCGAGAGTCTGGGACGGCTCGTATGCACTGTTGCCAAGGGTTGCTGGGTGAACGACCAGAATCTGAAGAGTGAACTGCGTGACTATGACAGCGAATTGGCTGGAGATGAATGGCAGATGTGTGCTGCCCAATCTGCTCCACAGCAGATAGCACCTTTCCAGTTCTGGGGCTACCGTCGTACAGAGGGTCGTCCTGGCATCCGTAACTATATCCTGATTCTGCCCACGTGCGTCTGCGCCAGTGAGTCATGTCGCATCGTGGCCAGTCAGATTCGCGGGGCGGTGAACATCGTGTTCAACACGGGTTGCTCCGACGTGCAGGCCAATACAGATATGAGTCAAAAGGTGCTGACTGGCTTTGCCTGCCACCCCAATGTCTATGGCGTAGTAATTATCGGCTTGGGTTGCGAGACCGTCCCCCATCGGAAACTAAAGGAGAAGATTGAGCGTCTGACCAGTAAACCCGTCGTGTCATTCGGCATCCAAGAGGAAGGCGGCACTCTGAAGACCATTGAGAAAGCCACCCGTGCCGCACGCGAAATGGCCCAACAGGCAGGTTCGCAACAGAAGGAATTTTTCGATGCCTCAGAGCTCTATATCGGCATCGAATGTGGTGGAAGTGATGCCACATCGGGTATCGCCAGCAATCCGTCAGTCGGTGAGATGAGTGACATCCTCGTTGACATGGGTGCCACGACGGTGATGAGCGAATCAATTGAATGGATTGGCGGTGAACACATACTGGCCAAGCGTGCCGCAACGACGGAGATTCACAATCAGATCGTCGAAGTGTGCCGTGAGTACGAGGCTCATCTCTCTGCAGCCGGACAGGATTGTCGTGCCGGTCAGCCAACCCCAGGCAACAAGGCTGGAGGCCTGTCAACGCTCGAAGAGAAAAGCCTGGGCTGCATCCGCAAGGGTGGTACGCGCCCCATCGTGGAAGTGCTACAGCAGGCGGTAAGTCCTTCAAGGAAAGGGGCCGTCGTGATGGATACCGCAGGTTTTGACATTGCATCAGTAACTTCTATGGTGGCTTCCGGCTGTCAAGCCATCGTCTTCACAACAGGTAGGGGCACACCTACGGGTAATGCCATCGCGCCTGTGCTGAAAGTGACGGCCAACGAGCGTACCTACTGCATGATGGAGGACAACATGGACGTTGATCTCAGTGCCGTGTTGAGGGGCGAAAGAACTATTGCTCAGATGGGTAGTGAACTGGTTGATATCGTTGCTGAGGTAGCCTGCGGTCGCATGACCAAGGCTGAGGCCTTCGGCTTCTCCGACATCGCCGTGGATCATGTCTGCAGATTTGTGTAAATACGAAAAGAGTAGAGACAGTTGCAACAGCAGCAGAGCACCTATATTACCATCGATCTGAAGTCGTTCTATGCTTCAGTGGAGTGCGTGGACAGGGGGCTTGACCCCCTGTCCACAAACCTCGTCGTGGCTGATGAAAGCCGGACGGAGAAAACCATCTGTCTGGCTGTCTCTCCGTCGCTGAAAGCATACGGCATAGGTGGGCGTGCGCGACTGTTCGAAGTGTATCAGAAAGCCCGTGGTGTGGATTTTATCATCGCCCCACCCCGTATGGCTCATTATATTGAGGTAAGCACCAAAGTCTATCAGACCTACCTGAAATATATTGCTCCAGAGGATATACACGTCTATAGCATCGATGAGGTATTCATGGATGTGACGGCTTATTTGCATTCGTACAAGATGACGGCTCATCAGTTGGCGATGAAGATGATCCGTGACGTGCTGGCCACTACTGGCATCACGGCAACGGCAGGCATCGGCACAAACATGTATCTGGCAAAGGTTGCGATGGATATTGTAGCCAAGAAGATGCCAGCCGACAAAGACGGTGTGCGTATTGCCGAACTGGATGAGATGTCGTATCGCCGTGAGTTATGGGATTACCGTCCTCTGACCAAGTTCTGGCGTGTGGGGCGTGGGATAGCCGAGAAACTGGCTGTCTATGGCATTGACACGATGGGAAAGATAGCCCGGATGTCGATACAAAACGAAGGACTACTTTACCGTCTCTTTGGTGTGAATGCAGAACTGCTGATAGACCATGCCTGGGGCTGGGAACCATGTACTATAGAGGCTGTGAAAGCCTACAGGCCAGAAACCAACTCCTTCAGCAGCGGACAGGTATTACAGGAGCCATATACGTTTAAGAAAGCACGTGTGGTGATACGCGAGATGGCCGAAGGAATGGCACTCGACTTAGTATCGAAACGCCTGGTGACCGACCAACTGGTGCTGACCGTAGGCTATGATGCTGAATGTCTCACACGTCCAAAAATCCGCGAAAAGTATCACGGTGAGATTACCACCAACCACTACGGGAAGCCCGTGCCAAAGCATGCGCACGGTACATTCAACTTCGAGAGACCGACTTCATCATCGCGGCTCATTATGGATGGGGCTACAGAATTGTTTGATCGCTGTATGAATCCCGATTTGCTCATCCGCAGACTGAACCTGACAACGAATCATGTGGTGTCAGAGGCATCGGTATCAGCACAGGATTGTGCTCCCCAGCAGCTTGATCTCTTCACCGACTACGAAGCATTAGAGAAGCAGCGACAGGCAGAGCAAGCCAAACTCGACAAGGAGCGCAGGATGCAGGAGGCACAGTTGAAAATCAAGAAGCGTTTCGGCAAAAATGCCATTCTTCGGGGCCTGAACTTCGAGGAAGGTGCCACGGCCAAGGAGCGCAACAAACAAATAGGAGGACATAAAGCATAATGGACAATTACGACGATATCATCAATCTGCCACATTACGAGCCCAAGCATCATCCAAGGATGTCGATGTGGAGCCGTGCAGCCCAGTTTGCTCCCTTTGCTGCACTGACAGGCTATGATGAAGCCATCCGCGCGGCTTCACCGCTTGCTACCGAAGGGACGCAAGAAAGCGACAGAACCCAACAAGAGTTAAATCCCAAGACAAAATAATCATACTTTGGATTTTTTTGCTTATCTTTGTACCATTATTTACAAACTAAACACAATACGATTATGAAGATTTTGATTTTACAAGCCTCGCCACGTGCGAATGGTAACACCGCTTGGATGGCGGAAGAGTACAAGAAGGCTGCTGAGGCAGTAGGTCATGAGGTGACATTGGTGAACGTATCGAAGAAGAAAGTTGCAGGCTGTTTGGCTTGTGAGTACTGTCATAATAAGGGCAATGGTGCCTGCATCCAGAAGGATGATATGCAGGAAATCTATCCGTTGATGAACGAAGCAGAGGTGCTGGTGCTGGCTGCGCCCATCTACTACTTCACCCTCTGCGCCCAGATTCAGGCCCCCATCCAGCGCATGTACTGCGTCAACAAACCCGCCAACGTGAAGAAGATGGCGCTGCTGATGTCATCCTACTCTCCTGGTGTCTATGACGGAGCCACGGCCGAATTCCGCGACATCTGCAACTACTGGCAAGTTGAGAACATGGGCTTTGTCTCTGCCAAGATTGACGAGCAGAAGACCGAGGAAACCAAACAGAAAGTGATAGCATTGGTGAATGCCTTATAAATGACGAAGTCACAACCTGCAATACCTACTTTTGATTAATCTGCTTAGTAGGCTTTGGGGGTGCGCAATGCTTAAAACACCGCGTTTTAGGTATTGTGCACCTTAATTTTTCTCTCTAATTTTGCACCCAGAAAACATGAACGATAAAAATGAAAACGACAACAGCGATTCCTATAGAAATGAAGGTACTGATGAACCACATCTACGAACTGAATAAGGGCGTGCGCCAAATGGTGCTCTTCACCTGTAATAAGAAATATGGTAAACTGGCCGTTGAAAGGCTGGAAAGTCAAGGTATCCCTTATGTGCTCCAGTCCGCTGGCCAACAGAACCTGAACGTGTATTTCGGGCGTCGCGAGTGTCTGGAAGCCATCCGACTCATCGTCACCCGTCCGCTGAACCAGCTCACACCCGAAGAGGACTTTATCCTCGGTGCCATGCTCGGCTACGACCTCTGCGCACAATGCGAACGGTATTGTAAGCGTAAATGCGGCAACAAGTGCATCAAAAAGAATTAACCACATAATTAAATATAAATAATGAACGCAACAATTGTAATTTATGGTTCCTCGACGGGAACCTGCGAGGCCATCGCAGAGAAGATCGCCTCGAAACTGGGCTGTGAGGCCCTGAATGTACAGGACCTGACAGCCGACATCGTCAGTGCTAACCAAAATCTGATCCTCGGCACCTCAACGTGGGGCGCAGGAGAATTGCAGGATGACTGGTACGACGGACTGAAGACGCTCCAAGGTGCCGACCTCAGTGGTAAGACCATTGCTCTTTTCGGCTGTGGCGACTGCTCTTCGTATAGCGACACCTTCGTAGGTGGCATGGGTGAGCTCTACAACGGTATTAAGAATAGCGGTGCTAAGTTCATCGGTCCAGTAGAAACCGACGGCTACACCTTCGACGACTCCGAGGCCGTGATTGACGGCAAGTTTATCGGTCTGCCCCTCGACGACATCAACGAGGATGACAAGACCGACACCCGCATCGAGGCCTGGCTCGCCGCCATCTCTCCTAATATGTAATCACAGGTATATAAATTAAATTCATAAGACGTATTTGTTTAGTTAGTAATGAGGGTGGTTGGCTGAGATGGTCAGCCACCTTTTTTAAAAAGAAAAGGATTATGGGACTTATAAAGCAACTATTCACTAACTGCGCCTGTCCGCAAGGACGGATGGGACGCGCCATGTTAAAGTTTATGAACCTCTGTCATGCACCCCTGACGAACTGGGGTCTGAAACTCGTCAATATTCAAGACGGCTGGACGATGCTCGACATCGGCTGCGGTGGTGGGGCTACCTTGCAACGACTGTTGAAACGGAGTAAGGATGCGCAAGTCTATGGCATTGACATCTCTGAGGAGAGTGTAGCAAAAGCCAAGAAGGTAAATGAAGAAGTGCTCGACAAACAAGTATTCGTTACTCAGGGTTCTGCCGAGAAACTGCCCTACGAGGACGGGAAGTTTGATCTCGTCACTGCGGTTGAGACGGTCTATTTCTGGCCCAATCTGCCTAATTGCCTGCAAGAGGTGCGCCGTGTACTGAAGTCTGGCGGTAAGTTCGCCATTTTAGTAGAAGTGGTAGACAGCGATTCCAAGTGGACAAGCGTAGTTGAAGGCATGACAGCCTATTCGCCAGAAGAACTGAAGACCATGCTTGACGATGCAGGCTTCACCCAGACAGAGATTCATCGTATGAAGCCGTCGAAAGCTACAATTATTGGAATAAAGGGTTAAGCAGTATTTCCTTTAAACAAAAATCCCAGAGCTTTTGGACCTGCTTTGGGATTTTTTTCATAAATTTGCACCCGATGGATATACAGAGTTTCTTCACATCGCTCTTGAACGTGGTCTGCGAGATGGCTCCCTATCTGCTATTGGGATTCTTCATCGCAGGCGTGCTGCACGTATTCGTGCCGCAGAAGTTCTATGCCAATTATCTTTCGCGTAACAATAAGTTTTCTGTGCTATGGGCGGCGCTGTTGGGAATCCCCCTGCCGCTGTGTTCGTGTGGCGTCATCCCAACAGCCATCGGACTCAGAAACGAGAAGGCGTCGAAGGGAGCTATCGCCTCGTTTCTCATTGCCACGCCGCAGACGGGCATCGACTCCATCCTAGCTACTTTCTCATTGATGGGGTTGGGCTTTGCGATTATCCGTCCTACAGCAGCACTCATCACGGGTGTTTGTGGCGGTTTGTTGGTAAACCGACTGGTTCACGAGGATAAGATCGTTGACATCGACAACTGCTCATGTCAGGTTGAAAAAGGAAATAGAATCTGGCGCGTGCTGAAGTATGCCTATTACGATATGCTTCGCGATATCGGCCTGCGACTGCTTATCGGACTTATTGTTGCTGCATTGATTCAGGTCGCAGTGCCTGATGAATTCTTCCTCAGTTTCGGCAGTCAGCCGCTGTTACAGATGCTAGTCATACTGGTCATCGCCGTGCCAATGTACATTTGTTCGACAGGTAGCATCCCTGTGGCGGCGGCATTGATGATGAAAGGTCTATCGCCAGGAGCGGCACTGGTGATGCTGATGGCAGGCCCTGCGGTTAATCTCGCCTCTATCCTCGTGGTTCATAAGTCGATGGGGCGCCGTTTCACCTCTATCTATCTGATGACCATCGTGGGTTTCGCTGTCCTATTTGGCCTACTACTCAATGCTACGGGAATCGGATTCTCTTTTGCCGATCAGGATGCTTGTTGCATGGGGGCATCAACTATGCCCAGTCCGTTCAAGATTGTTTGCGCCACAGTATTAACATTATTAATCATATTTGCTCTTATGATGAAGTTTTTTAGCAAGTTTACTACCAAGAAACCGTTAGCCCCCGACGTGACCGTCTATCGTGTCGAGGATATGCATTGCAGCCATTGTGAGGCAGCTGTAGTCCGCGCCGTCGAGGATCTGCCAGGCGTAGAGAAGGCCAAGGCCAGTGCCTCTGCCAACACCCTCACCATCAAAGGCTCCGCTACCGAAGAGGCCATCCGCGCAGCCGTTGAGGGTATCGGATATACGTTTAAGGGAAAGGCTTGAAGTCCTAATCTATGCCTTGTGATTGTAGTATCTGATAAGCAGGGCGACGCCTGTGAAAGCCAGGACGAATTCGAGGGCTACGATAAAGATGTACTGCATAATAGTAATGGTTTTATAAGTTAGGTGATATGGCGCAGATCCAATTGTTGAGATTGGACTTAGGAGAACCTGCATAAAGATAGTCGCCAACGATGTGAGCCCCGTTCTCCTTGAGTTCGCGGCAGAAAGCATCGGCATAGATGCCGTTGTCATGCCTGTTGCCAAGAGCCACCATAACGGCAAGGTTCTTACCGCTCAGGCTGGTGCCACGGAACAACTGAGTGGCGTACTGCCAATGCGGAGACAGATGACCACCATTCTGAAACTCGACGGCAAGAACAAGACTCTGGCTGTTCTCGATCTGCCTGACATTCATACTCTGGACGCTGATAATCTCAGCACCCAATTTGTCGGCTATTTCCTCAGCAATAGCCTGACAGCTGTCGTACACGACGACAATTGACTCATGTTTCATAATCCCACAAAAATTTGAATTGCGCCGCACGCCCTTACATCGAGGGTCGTTTGGCATGTTACCGAAAAAGGCTGGTCTTCAGACTTTTCTCCACTCCCAAGCGCCTTCTCATCTAAGCGACAATGGCGTTTATGCTTAGGAGCCATAATGGAGTTCACTGCTGCGGGACAGTCGGGGATTCTCACCCGGTTCACAAAGTGGACCTTTTCGTTCCCAATTAATCGCGGCTAAGCGAACCTTTACGGGCGACTCTTTTCAGAATTGCGCTACAAAGTTACAAAGTTTTTTTGAAAGAGCATAAAGTTTTCATATTAATTCTTAATTCTTGAGAAAAAAACACGAAGAATCCACAATTATTCGTAACTTTGCAAATGATATTCGCAAAAACTATATGATTATGAGAAAAGTGTTATTCTGCCTTAGGCAATGATGGGTGTGCTGACCGTCTCAGCGCAAAGTGTGTATGATTTTACAGTGAAGGACGATACGGGAAAGGACGTGTCGCTCGCAGAGTACAAAGGTAAGGTGCTCCTGATTGTGAACACCGCGACGCGATGCGGATTCACACCTCAGTACAAGGAACTGGAGGCACTATACGAGAAGTATGCTAAGGACGGCTTTGAGATTCTCGATTTCCCTTGCAACCAGTTTGGCGAACAGGCTCCTGGTTCCATTCAAGAGATTCACTCGTTCTGCACGGCCAACTTCGACATCCAGTTTCCACAGTTCGATAAGATTGAGGTGAATGGAGCCAACGAGCATCCGCTCTACACCTTCTTGAAAGCACAGAAGGGCTTTGGCGGTTTTGACACGAGCAACCAACAAGGCAAGTTTATGGACGAGATGATGCGTAAGCAAGATGCCGATTACGACAAGAAGTCCGATATCAAATGGAACTTCACTAAATTCCTTATCTCTCGCGACGGACGCGTACTGAAGCGTTACGAGCCGACGGAAAAAATCAGCGACATTGAGGCTGATTTGTTGATGGAATAAAAAAAGCCGTCCGAGGACGGCCATATCCATTCAAGAAAGATAGTTTTTCGATGCGTCTATAGCAATGAGTACGCCATCCTCGATACCGTCTCCAGTTTTCTGGGGGCGGTATTTGAGTATTTTGTTGTCATACTGGCCAAGATAAGTCAGTAGAACTGCATGATGGCATTATGGCCATAGGTGTGCCCGCAACTGCCTGCAAACACACTCCAATAGGCATAACGACGCACATCACAGGCCTGTCATATACCCTCATTAGGATTGTGAAGCCCTTTGGGAATTCCTTCATAGATGGGTTCATCGTCAATGACAGGTTTCGTGGGTTTGTAGGCCCAGGTGGAATCCACATACCTGTAACCTTCCATGCTCCCAAGGTTTTTGCTCTGCCTTCATGTTGTTTGCCATCATCATCAGCAACAACGTAGCCAATAGTTTTACTGTAGTTTGCATACCTTACCGATACAAATAGCGTTTGATACTCATTTTCGGGGTCTTCTCGAAGGGCTCGTCAACAAATGCCACTTCGTTGATCTTACTATAAACGGGAAGTGACTTGTTGGCGGTGGTGCGGATGAGTTCGGGTATCTCCGAACGTTTGCTGATGTCCAGGTCATCGGGTATCTCAGGATATACCAAAGCCACTAACCTACCCTTTCGCTCTACTACCAGCGATTCGCTCACGTATGGGCAGCCAGACAACACAGCCTCCAATTCTTCGGGATAGATGTTCTGACCGGAAGAGTTGAGGATCATCGACTTGATGCGGCCTCGGATGAATATGTTGTTGTTTTCGTCCAACAGACCCAGGTCGCCTGTACGGAACCATCCGTCGTCGGTAAACGCGGCGGCATTGGCTTCGGGATTCTTGTAATAGCCGATGGTAAGGTTGGCGCCCCGTACTTGTATTTCCCCTGGGACGTTCCTTGGATCGTCGGAATTGATGCGAAGATCGTGGACGGGCTTGCCACAGGAACCAGGCACAAACTCCGTACACCATTCAAAACCCAGCAACGGGCAGGCTTCGGTCATGCCATAGCCCACCGTATAAGGCAGGTGTATCTTACTGAAACACTCTTCTGCCTCGGGCTTCAAGGCAGCACCGCCCATGATGAAGCCGCGTACCTGACCGCCAAAGGCTGTCAACACCTTCTTGCGGACGAGTTTGTAGATCGCCTTGCGGGCCTGGGGTATGGCCATCAGCCATTTCATCTTGTCGAGGGCGGGCTTGATGGAATTGGCGTACACCTTCTCCATTACCAGCGGCACCGTTACCACCATATAGGGCTTCACCTCCTGCATGGCTTTCAGCAGCGTTGTGGGCGAGGGTGTCTTGCCAAGGAAATAGACCGTCACTCCATCTACATTGGGATGGATGAACTCGATAGCCAGTCCGTACATGTGGGCCATAGGGAGCATGGATACAACGGTCTCACCGGGCTGGTTGGGGAAATGGCTGTTGCTGAACGCATCGGTGTCTGAAATGGCACCATAGGTAAGCATGACACCCTTGGGATTGCCGGTCGTTCCAGAGGTGTAGTTGATGATGGCCAGTTTGTCCATATTGTCCGAGGGATAGGAAACCTGTGCCCTCGTAAAACCTGTAGGATGTTTCTGTGCGAAAGCCTTCTCGCGATTCTCCCATGCCTCAGCCACCAACTCATCGCGGTGCCATAGCATCGAACGGTCCTTCACGTTGATGGCAGCCCTGAGGTTGGGCATCTGCCCGGGATTGAGTTTGTCCCAAATCTCCTTGTCGGTGAAAAGCAGCACGCTATCGGAGTGGTGTGTGAAGGTGGTGATGCTGTTGGGGTGGAAATCGGCCAGGAGGGGCACTGCCACACATTCGTTGACATTGATGTCCCAGAAGGTCATAGCCCAACGGGCACAGTTCCGCGCACAGATAGCGATCTTGCTACGCTTAGTAATACCGGCCTCAACAAGAAAGATCCGGAACTGCTCAATGCTTGTTGCCACATCTGCATACGTAAATGAGTCGCCCTCGTAGTCACATAGTGATTTCTGGTCCCATTGCTGGCGGATGGTTTCCTCCAAAGTCTTCAGATAGTGCTTCATCGTTAAATGTCCCTTATTAATTAATCATAAACTTGGGACAAATATAGTAATAATTCTCCGTTTTTTTTGTATTTTTGCACCAAGATTTAAGAAGAATTATTGAATATAAATATAATAACAGATGAACCAAATTGAAGAGAAAGAAGGTATCACCGATGCCAGAGAACTGGGCATGCCAAAGTACATCATCCTGGGTGTTCAACATTTGTTTGCCATGTTTGGTGCCACCGTATTGGTGCCTGTGCTAACTGGTCTTTCTGTGTCGTCAACCTTGCTGTTTGCAGGTATTGGCACACTGTCCTGGGATCCTCGTTTGCCTTTCTGGGCGGCTATATGTCTGTGAAGGCCTTGGGCGTAGAGCAGGGAATGACGGAGACACTGGCCTTGGACTATGCTTGCATCGGCGTGTTCTTTGCTGGACTATGCTATTTCGTGATGGCTGGTCTTATCAAGTCATTCGGCATCGAGAAGATGCTGCGATTCTTCCCTCCTCTGGTGACAGGACCTATGATTATCGCCATCGGTCTGGTGCTCTCGGGTAGTGCGATCCAGAATTGTACCACCAACTGGCTATTGGCCATCGTGGCGCTGGCAACGGTCATCCTTGCCAGTGTGTGTGGTAAGGGCATCATCAGAATTATTCCTATCCTGTTGGGGGTGGTGGTCAGCTATACGACGGCCGTGGTAATGGGCGAGGTGGATTTCTCATCCTTGAGCGAGGCCGCATGGATTGGATTGCCATTCAGCAGAGAGCAGACCGCATTGGCAGTCTTTGACAATCTGGACACCACTTTCCTCATCTCTACTATCATTGCCATCATGCCCATCGCCATCGCTACCATCATGGAGCATATCGGTGATATGTGCGCCATCTCTTCTACTGTAGGCAAGGACTTCCTAAAGGAGCCCGGTCTGCATCGTACGCTGATGGGCGACGGACTGGCTACGGCTCTGGCATCGCTCTTTGGAGCCCCTGCCAATACCACGTATGGAGAGAATACTGGTGTATTGAATCTGACAAAGGTGTTCGACCCCGCTGTCATCCGTTTGGCAGCCTGCTTCGCCATCCTGTTGTCATTCTGTCCTAAGTTTGCCTGTTTGATTGGCTTGATGCCAGCTGCTACGATTGGTGGTGTGAGTCTGATTCTCTACGGTATGATTTCGGCTGTGGGTGTTCGCAATCTAATAGAAGATAGTGTTGATTTCAATTCGTCGCGCAATGTGTTTGTGGCAGCCTTGATCCTGGTGATTGCCATCGGCGTTAAATATGGTGCAGACGATAACGTGAGCATCGGCCCCATCCACTTCTCCGGTCTGGCGCTCTCAGCCATCGTTGGTGTCACGCTCAATGCTATTCTGCCTGGTAAGTTAGGTATGAAGATCAAAAGCGTTCACGGTAAAGAAAAGAAATAAGATTCTCCTTCACATTTTTACATGCCGTCAGTGCCATCAGCACGAGAACGGCGAAAATAGTCTTTCTCATTTTCATAAGCTATTGTTCAGTTTCATTGTTGTTCCATTTTAGAATGAATCATAAACTTGGGGCAAGGAATCCGTGACCGTTCCATTTCAATGTCTTCTGGGTCTTCTTCCCGTTTTCATTCCACAAAGTCACGATGATATCTTTACCAGAACGAGGCAGGGCAAATGAACACTCGACACTGGGGGATTTTGCCTCGTAAACAGCCTGTACACCCGCATCTGAGTGATACTTCATTGTCTTAGTGGCATTGTTGTAGCGCATGAAAGTCAAACCATCATACTGACCTGGATAGTACTGGCCATCCCTGTAGAACATGTGGTTGTAAGCAAAGAGCTTGTGTTTCCCGTCAGCCTCATTCCAAAAGCACATCTCGATTCTTGTCATGAACTCACATTCACCTTCAAAATACTTATATTCATAAACAGCAAAGCCGTTCTTGACATCAAGCGTGAAGGTATCACCTTCCTGCTGTTTAAGTCCCTTGCGATGGCGTTCCCAGGCATTACGGATGCCATTCATGGCTTCGCTGTCGCACTCACCGTCTTCACCATAGGTAGGTGTAAGATAGGCTGTAATAAAATCGCTGATCGTGGGCTTGGCACCCTGATAGTTTACACGGATAGCATCCTGTGCCGTCATTGCCAACGTACAGATTACAAACATGATAGCCAATGATAATCTCTTCATAATTTCTGATTTTGATAGTTATTGTTTCTTTCTGCTTGCAAAGATACATATAATAATCAATAATGCCATCATTTTCATGTCTTTTTTATCATTGCACATTATCATTTCTAAATATCGTTGCTAATTTTGCAATAATTCCTAAAATATTTGTAACTTTGCAAAGATAATTTGCGAAAAAAGGATGATCAACTTTATTAGATTGTAACATGACACCACTGGAACAAAGAAATGAGCGTCTGGCTCAGACGATTATCAAGAACCTGAAGCGTCGCCACATAGAAGGTTTCTATTGTGCGACGGCAGAA
>CACWSX010000062.1 GCA_902763615.1 uncultured Prevotellaceae bacterium
TACAAGCCCGAGATCACCATCAATGTCAGCAAACAGGATAACAACTGTATCATTACCATCACTGACAACGGAAAAGGCATGACCGACGAAGTAAAACAGAGACTCTTTGAGAACTTCTTCACCACAAAGCCCGTAGGCGAAGGAACTGGTCTTGGCATGAATATTGTACGCGATATCATTGAGAATAAGCATCATGGCAAAATCACCTTCGAATCAGAGGAGGGCCAAGGTGCCAGTTTCACATTCACGATACCCATCACAAAATAATAAATGCCACAACCAAACACAGCTAGATTCATCCTCAGGCTTTTGGATTCATTCAAGACGAATGAAGACAAGATTGCTGTCGTTGACCAGAATGGCCAGCGACAAACCACATATAAAGAGCTCTTCACAATGGCTTGCAGAGTGGCTGGTTACTTACAGCAGAAAAACTATCCGCCTCACTCATTCATAGGCATCTGTCTGCCGACTTCAATGGAGTATCTGGCTTCACAAATCGGTATTTGGTTAGCAGGACATGCCATCGTCCCGATGGGCGACAAATATCCCAAAGACCGCATTGACTATATCATGCATCATTGCGAATCTCCATTATTGATTAATGAAGATGTCATTCAGGCAATAATGAAGACAGAACCTGCAAAAAGTTATGTACTTCCGAATGAGGAAGATATCAATGCGCTTTTCTATACATCAGGTAGTACAGGAGCCCCCAAAGGTGTGATCCATAATTTCCGTTCACTGAGTCTTCCTATCCCTTTGGAAAAGTTTCTGGCGGAGCAAGACCTTCATGTCATGGGAGCGACTATGCCATTCTTTTTTATTGCAAGCCGTACCATTTTCTGCATCTTTTTCCGTGGGGGACATGTCTATCTCGTTGAACCAGAAATTGTCAAGGACATCCATCTATTGGAAAACTATCTGGCATTACACCACATAGAGTTTACATTCCTGACACCATCTGTACTAGCCAACTTCCAAAGTAAGTCTTCCAACCTCAAACTGGTGATGTCTGCTGCCGAACGTCTATCTAACATCTATTTCAAGGATTTCAAACTGATAAACCATTACGGTCAGACGGAGACCTGCGGTGCAGGTGCATCTTTCGTAGTAGATAAGCCATATGATATTACGCCAATCGGAAAGCCTGGATATCACGTAAAATACTGTATCATGGACGAGGATGGTAACGAAGTGCCACAGGGCGAAGAAGGCGAATTCTGTCTGAAAGGAAATCTGACTGTAGGCTACTATAAGGACCCAATAAGCACAGAGAAACTTTACAAGTACGGATGGCTTCATACAGGGGACATCGTCCGCGAATTACCAGACGGGAATCTTGTATATGTTGAGCGTAAAGACTTAATGGTAAAAATCAACGGCCAACGTGTTGAACCAGGTGAAGTTGAAACGATTATAAAACAGGTTAACGGTGTCAAGAATGCTATCGTCAAAGGCTTTTCAACTAAAGACAGACAATTTTTGTGTGCCTATTACATCGCTAACGACAACATTTCGGAAGAAACGATCCGTGAGTATTTGCACTCCAAGCTGCCAGCTTATATGGTTCCTGCCTATTATGTGAAGATGGATAGTTTTCCTCTCCTTCCAAGTGGGAAGACTGACCGTAAAGCACTGCTTGCGCCTTCCGGTAAGACAAAAGGTATCGTTCGGCCGCCATACGCAGAACCAACAAATACAGTTGAGTGTCAACTTTGTGAAGCCTTTGAAAAGGCACTATCCTTAGACCATGTTGGTATTGATGATGATTTCTTTGAACTTGGTGGCGACAGTATCAGGGTGATGGAAGTGCAGACGCTATGTCCGGAACTGACGCTTTCTTCCCAAATGATCTATACGAATCGTACGCCAAAGAAAATTGCCAATGCCTGCGCACATACAGAACAGGTCAGCTACGCTCTGCAGAAGGACTATCCACTTAGTCAGACCCAATTAGGCATTTACGTGGAGTGTATGTCACGTCAGGGTGAAGTGGTTTACAACAACGGTATGTTGTTCCGAATGAATCCGGCCGTTGATGAAGACCAGCTTTCTAGGGCATGCGAGACAGTAGTGGAAGCCCATCCCTACATCAAGACTCGATTGTTTGTCGATAGCCAAGGGAATCCACGACAATTGAGAAATGACGATGATATTTACCATCAAAGCGTGGAAACTTTGACTCAACAGGCATTCGAAAAGCTGAAGCCTGAACTGATTCGTCCTTTCGATTTGCTCAACGACCGCCTCTTCCGCTTCCGTATTCTGAAGACCCCAGAAGTACTCTATTTGTTCATTGATTTCCACCATATCATATTTGATGGAATGTCTTTCAACATTTTCCTTCAAGACTTAAAGGATGCTTACGAGCAACTACCCGTCAAAAAAGAAGAATTCACTGGTTTTGAAGTTGCTTTAGAAGAAGGGTCACTACGTAAGACTGATGCATACACTTCTGCCCAGAAGTGGTACAAGGAGCAATTTGAAACCATAAAGGTTTCTTCTCTTCCTATGCCAGAAAAACAGGATTCACATATCACCTATGGACAAGAGTATCTTGAACTTTCTGTTGACTACAATCAATTGCAAGATGCAGCCGAGTATTTTGGAGTCACTCCCAACGTACTGACGACAACAGTATTCGGTTATCTGCTAGGTGTAAACACACATGCTCAGGAGTCGCTATTTGCAACGATCTTTTCAGGGCGACAGAATTTGAAAACCCAACGGACTGTAGCCATGCTCGTTAAGACATTGCCAGTCTATACCAAATGGGATCAGAATACGACTGTCAGAGAGTTGCTCCAGACCACCAAGCAACAGTTAATGGGCAGTATGAGTAACAGTCTATTCTCTTTTGCGGAAGTCAAGGCCATGAACAATGCGATCAACAGCCATATCCTGTTTGCTTACCAAGGCGATTTGATGTCAAATGACAATGATCTGTTCACCTATCAGCCCCTGATGGAGAATGCCACAGGAGAGGAATTGGCTTTTGAGATCTTGCGCAGCAATACAAAACTGATCTTACATACAGAATACCATAGCAACCAATACACCCAGTCCTTCATCCGAAGACTGATGCAGTGTTATAATGCGATTCTTGAGGGTTTCCTCCATTCTGAATCCGAAGACATACATCTCCGCGAGCTACCAATCCTGACGGATGATGAACAGCAGGCCATCTTGGCATTAGGAACAGGCGATCAGTTAGACTATGACCGTTCCGAGACGATCGTAGATCTATTCCATCGTCAGGCAACACTGAGACCAGACAACATTGCCGTTGTTGACGAAGTATCAGAAATAACTTATGCCGAACTCGACCGCAGGTCAGACTTATTGGCCACAGCACTCAGAAAGGCCGGTGTCAGCACGGATACCTTTGTAGCCATCATGCTGCCCAGGCGCAAAGAGTTCCTCATCGCGGTATTCGCTGTATTTAAAGCAGGTGGAGCATATATCCCGCTTGACAGTGACTTACCGAAAGAACGTCTCGCCTATATGCTGGACGATTCTGAGGCACACATATTAATCACCACCAGTACCTTGTTGAAAGATTGTCAGACAGAGCAATATTATCCAAGAGAGAAACATTTGCTCATAGACGATTTCGATTTCAATGAACCGTCGAACCATCCCATTAATTATGCGCAGCCATCAGGACTTGCTTACATGATTTATACGTCTGGAACGACAGGTAAGCCCAAAGGGGTGACCATCACACATGAAGCCATGATGAATTTCATTATCTGGCTGAAAAAAACAGAAAAACTGAAAGCGGGTGAGCAATGTGCTATACATACCAACTTCGTCTTCGACGGTTCTTTGTTCGACCTTTATCCCCCGCTGATCTCAGGTGCCACCCTGCATGTCTTGTCATCCTCCTTACGGATGGATCTTCATAGCATGTATCGCTATTTTAAAGATCATCATATCGTCGGTCTGCTGTTAACCACACAAATAGGCATGATGATGATGAACGATTATGAACTGCCACTACGATTTCTAATGGTTGGTGGTGAAAAACTGACCACTTTCCGGGTTCCGTCGGCAATGAAACTTTATAATTGTTATGGTCCTACAGAGTTCTCCGTATGCTCGACTTTCTATCAAATAGACAGTCAAAGACAATATAACAATATCCCTATCGGACGACCTGCGCCTAATACATTATCTGTCATTGTTGACAATGTAGGTCGCCTTGTACCCCGTGGGACAGTTGGTGAACTCTGTCTCATAGGCCGTCAGATGTCCCGCGGCTATTGGAAACAAGATGAATTAACAAAGGATTTTTTTGTTGACTGTTATTTCCTAAACGGCCAGAAGATGTATCGCACGGGCGATTTGGTCCGTTGGAACGAGGAAAACTTACTTGAATATATTGGTCGTATTGATAATCAGGTTAAATTACATGGTTACCGGATAGAATTGGCGGAAATAGAGAGCAAGATGAGTCATTGTCCCGGTGTGGTTTCCGCTGCCGTTGATGTAGTCAAACAGGGAAACATCGAGTTTATAGTTGGCTATTATACGTCAGAAGACAACAAAGAGCTGCCAGCTATTCAAGAAACACTGATAGCAGAGTTGCCGAATTATATGGTGCCCAGTCAATTGATAAGAATAGACAAGATGCCATTAACGCCAAACGGAAAAATAGATAAGAAAGCCTTATTGTCTGATGAATTGATGAGTGGATTCAACATAGGCGAACATATACTTCCAGCCAACGAGAATGAGAAAAAGTTGTTTAAGATCGTCAAGGAGTTTCTTGAAAGAAAGGATTTCGGTGTCACTGACGATTTGTCATTATTGGGTTTGACCTCACTCTCTGCCATCAAGCTGGCCGAGTTGGCAAATCGTGAAGGTCTTAATATCAAGGTCAATGATATTCTGAGATGTAAGTCCATCAGGGAGATATTGATCAATGAGCAGTCCATCGGCAAGTGGGAGAATGGGTATGATGCCAGTAAGCCTGTCATCGTGTTGATACAAGGTTTTACCTATTATAAAAAGTTGGAACCGCTCATCAGCAAACTGTGCAAGCACTACTCTGTCTTTGTCATTGAACCCTTCGACGACCACTATGAGGCGATATTCAACGAAGAAAAACTAAGTAGCCGCCACGTGGTGAAGTTCTATATCGACTATCTCGATGCCTGCTTGCCTTCCAACGTTAGTGTGGAGATGTTCATCGGTCATAGCTTTGGTGGTGAATTGGCCTACCGTTGTGCCGTACGCTGGCACAAGAAGACAGGCGCTATGCCTAAAGTCTGTATGCTTGACTCGTTTGCCCATGTCGCTAACATCGCCAAAGAGATGCCTATACCTGTAATAGAAAGCCCGACACCTGATGAAGCTGCCGACATCGAAGAAATCAAAGAATGGAATCGTCATTTGCGACAAATGCAGGCGTTGAAAGACGATTGCGACCTGCCTACCTATGAGGGCGATGTCCTCTATTTCAAGGCAGAAGATTTGTCCATGCAACTGAAGACCATTCAAATTGATGTGCAAGCGCTGGCCCAGAAGAAACAGGCTGATTTGAACAGTTGGAGCACGCTGGCTCCTCACATTAGCATCTATCCCGTCGCAGCTGGTCATCTGACTATGCTGGATAAACAGTTCTGTAACGACTATCTATCAAAAATCGACAATATTGTATGACCCCTAATTCCTGATTGAATATGAAAAGGTATTGGAATATTATATTAGCAGTATGCATGATGTGGATGCCAGTCATGGTATCAGCCCAAGAGAAGCAAAACCAACGTCAAGTCTATGAAAAGGCAGAAGAAGCCTATCACATTGGACAACTTGACCAGGCCATAGAGTTATTGGAGGATCATCTCAATGATTTTTCCGGCAATCTGCGTCAAAGCGCACTTCGATTGGTTTCTATCTGTTATCTTGCGCAAGATGACAAAGAAACTTCTGAGAAATATGCTCGTTTGCTGCTGAGCATCAATCCGTATTATACATCTGTACAGGATCCCATCCGCTTCGAGGATATGATTGCCTTGCTCAAGTCGGGTCGAAGCTCGACTGTGACGACGGCTTCAAGCCAGGCTGAGAGTATCAACGAGGCGCCTGTACCAGTCACCGTCATTACCCGTGAGATGATTGACCAGCTCAGTAACAACAAGAGTTTAGGACAGATCCTGGCTACCTATGTGCCTGGTCTGAACGAAGTCTCTGCCTGGCCCATTTCAAACATAGCCATGCATGGTGTCTATACGTCCAGTCAAGAAAAGATTCTGATCATGGAGAATGGTCATCGTCTGAATTTGCGAACAACCAATAATAGCAAGCCCGACTACGCCATCAGTACCGAAAAAATCGATCACATCGAGGTGCTGCGCGGACCCGCCTCATCACTGTATGGTAACGTGGCATTGACCGCTGTGGTGAATATCATCACCAAAAACGGTCGCGATGTGAATGGCGTCAAGGGTAAGTATGGCTATGGTTCGTATGGTACTCACCGTGCCGACTTTATTGCAGGTACGACCCTACTGGATGCCGACGTCATGGCATGGGCCTCTATCTATACGTCTCAAGGCAAGAAAGTTGATATTCCAAGAGAGTCCGACTATTCTATGACCCAGCACGACGGCTATGCTTATGTTGGTGGCTATAAAGAGAAGCCATCCTATGACATTGGCTGCACCTTGAAATTGAAGGACTTCAACTTCATGTTCAATATGAAAAATGGCAAGCAGGTGCCACAGTATTCCTGGTATGCACAAACTTACGACTATGACGCTTTTCGTACGATGGCTGGAGTTAAGCCTGGATATACCGTCAATGAAAAGCATCTGGAGTTAGGCTATACCAAGCAACTTGGTAAAGTCAATCTGAACGTTTCTGCTTATGGCGACTGGTATAGCGTACAAAACTACCAACCAGTTTCCGACTCGATAATACTTCACCAATATAACAATGATGGTGACGTCATCTATATTGATGGCAAGCCCCAGACGAAATTGTATAAAGGCTTGATGCAATTTATTGATTATCAAGAATACACGATTGGCGCTATGACTAAGGCCGATGCCAACTATACGCTTGGAAGCATGAAAGGTAATCTACTTGTGGGCGCGCAATTCGAATACTTCAAACTGTCAAACAATGACTACACTATGGGCGAGGACTATACTAAGATTGTATATACTTTACCTGAAGAAAAGAACTATATACGCATAGGTAGCGAGGAAATTTATTCTGCTTTTATTCAGGGTAAGCACTATTTTACGTCACAATTCATTCTCAATGCCGGCCTGCGATTTGACAATAAGAGTCGTGCCAACGGAAAAAATGTCTCCGCTTTATCACCCCGTGTGGCTCTGATCTACTTCCCCAATGAGAAATTCAGTACGAAACTGTCTTATTCACGCGCCTTTGTCGATGCACCGTATTATACACGCAATAACACGTCTAACGGTTACCGAGGTAGTGAGGACCTCATGCCAGAATACATGAACGCTATCCAGCTTGACTTCATGGGAAGGATAGACAACTGGCATCTCATTTACGACGTTAACCTTTTCTACAACCATTTGTCGGACATCGTCGTCAATAACCCGAGTCCAGATCCAGAGGCACCTAAGTATATCAACTCGGGTAGCCTGAAAGTGGCTGGTGCGGAGGCCGAACTGGGTTTCAGTATTCCATCCTTCAGGGTTGATGCCAACATGACTTATTTGCACCCTTTGGAAGCAGAAGAGTACTACTACACCGACCACCAGATCTACAGCATTCCGGCATTCACCGCCAACCTGACCTGCAGCAAGCGCCTCGTGAACAGCAAGAATCATCTGCTGTGGTTATCAGCTGGCTTGAAGTTCACCTCTAAGACCCTGAACAAAGCTAATAGCCGTGTAAAAGGCAGTGAAGATTTTGAACTCAGTGGTAATGCCCTCGTTGACTTGGGTCTCAAATATTCCTATCGTAATGCCATCCAGCTGTCGCTTGATTGTGATAATGTATTTGACAGATTCTATTACATCGGAGGTTCGTTCTACGTACCCTATCGGGCACAGGGACGCACTCTGATGGCAACCGTCTCCTTCAAGCTTTAAAATAACATGAAAGGTCAAGAAGAGGGTAAGAAGAAAGACTACCTCATTGCCAAGGCCCTCCATCAGTTTATGTGGGCATCGATCCTGGCGTCGGTAGCTTCTCAGATAGCAATAACTACTGATGCCATTGTGGTCAGCCAGTTCATAGGTCCTGAGGCCATCTCTGCCGTCAATCTGACGATGCCGGTCGTTATCTTCTTCAATTTCTTGATGATGCTCTTCGGTATGGGCGGCTCCGTGCTGGTGGCCAGGTCACTTGGTGAGCGTGATGCGCAGACTACTAACAAGATTTTCTCTTCTACACTGATTGGCCTTATTATCGTTGGTGTGTTCTTCTCTGCGCTACTACTGATCTTCAGTCCCCAGGTGGCCAGTTTCATTACCAACGATACGCCTGTCGTCTATACGTTGTCGCTCCGTTATCTGCGTATCATGCTGCTGGGTACCACCACCACGATTCTCTTCATGACTATCACGAACTTCATCAAGACTGATGGCAATCCTCAGCTGGTCATGAAAGCTGTGCTGGTCAGTAGTGTCGTCAACCTGATTCTCGACATTCTTTTCATTGCTGTCCTGAAGACTGGCATCGAAGGTTCAGCCTGGGCATCTATTATCGGTAGCGTGACGGCCTTATTGCTCTGTTCCCGTCATTTCCGGAGTGCCAACAATTCCTATCATTGGCAACTGGAGTTCAAACAGTGCCACCAGTATATCCTGAAGGGTGTCATGATGGGATTCCCGATGGGTATCAACACCCTGCTGTTAGGTATCAGCATTTATGCCATCAATAATATTATCCTCAGCAACCTGGGTACCGACGGTATCTTTGCATGGGCCATCTGCTTCCAGTTGTTTATCATCTTACAGATGGTGTTGAGCGGCATTGCGACCTCGATCTATTCCATTGGCGGACTGTTGATAGGCGAAAAAGACATTGTAGGTCTGCGTCTGCTCACAAACAAGGTAATGAAATACATCTGCCTGAGTCTGTTAGTCCTCACCCTGTTTGTCTTAATAACACCCGAGAGCATCGGGTGGCTCTTTGCCAGTAAGAACATTCAGTCAGAGGACATGTTTCATAATGCCTTGCGCATCTATGCCCTGCTTCTGATTCCCTACGCCATCGCTGTCGTCTATCGGATCCTCTATCAGATCTTAGGCTATTGGTTGCTAAGCGTGGTCATGAGTATCGTTCAGATGGGTGGCATGATCCTGTTTGTGGGATTGCTGGCATGGATAAGGCCAGAATGGCTGTGGTGGGGATTCCCCGTTTCCGGTTTGGTCCTGCTGGCCGTTTATTGGGTTGCCACATGTGTGATCCATCATCGGAATCCTGATGCTCAGGTGATGACACTGCTCCCCCAGGCTGCTGATGCCCAGTCGTTGAACTTCTCGGTCAAGTATCAGAATGAAGATGTACAGCAGGCACTCGAGAACATTTCCACGTTCTTGGAATCCTGCGACATCGAACCTGCCACCTCGTTCCAGATCAACCTCTGCTGCGAGGAACTGATGTACAATATCGTAACCTATGCCGTCAATAAAGATGCCGACAAGCATCTGTTCGACGTGCATGTCGTTTGCCACAAAGAGACGGTGTCCGTACTGATCAAAGACGATGGAAAGCCTTTTAATCCCATCCTGAAAACCGTCTCCTTTAATGAAGATGGCGACGGACTCGGACTCGCTTTGGTGAATACGATGGCTGACATCAAATATAAGTTCATGTACAACCAGAATGTGGTGTTCCTGACATTCAA
>CACWSX010000063.1 GCA_902763615.1 uncultured Prevotellaceae bacterium
TATCGATTTTACAGGCTCCATCGTTGGGGCTACCATCTTGTTAATATACTTAGGCTCCTTGCGAAAGCCTGTGGCATCGGTGCTCACTGCACCTGGCATGAAACCTATCTCGTGCTCGGCATAATTATCCAGCAGTATGTACAATATTTCTTTCATCTTTATACTATGATTTATATAACTAATTCCATTTCTTTTCCTGTCCATTCTTCACCATCTATCGCATAGGTGTCGGTACCAGTCACAACGAATCCTACCGACTCGTAGCAGCGAATGGCCGAGGGGTTATTGTCGAACACCCCCAAAGTAATCTTCTGAACACCCAGTGTATGCTTTGCATGATCGATAGCGAGACGTAGCATCTGCTTGCCATAGCCTTTGCCCCGTTTCGAGTCGTCAACTATCACAAAGCCGAAGCGGATGACAGTCTTATCCTCTGATGGATATCTCAAAAGGATATGCCCAATGATGAGATTGTCAACAACAGCTGTGAAGGGATACATAGTTTCTCCCTTGTATTGCTCCATCATCTCCTCTGGTCGAGCCAGGAAGCCTCTATATCTATCAGCACTCCAAAGCCGGAAGGCATGCTTGTCCTTGCACCAACTCAGAATCGTCGGAGCATCGTTGATATTGAATGGCCGAAGTGTCATCATATCACTGTTATCCTTTTCTCGCTTCACCTTTCTTATCATTATTTGTTTTTGTACTCAAAGAAATAGAAATCTGTCCAGCCAGTGTTCTCGGCGTAGAGGTGCTGCTTGCCGCGATACTCGAAACCGAGACGTTCGTAGAGTTTGTGGGCAGGCGTGTTCGAGGCAAGGGCATCGAGGCGGATGGTCTGCATGCCATTATTCTGAGCGAGACGGATGGCCTCGCGAATCATCTCCGAGCCGATGCCCTTGCCCTGCGCGTCAGGACTGACGGCAAGGATATGAATCACAGCCACTTCGTCATCGGCAACTTGCTGCGACCAGTCGATAGCGTGATAATCCTCACCCTGATACATCGTCACTGCCATTGCACCAACAATGACACCTCGCTCATGGTAAATATACATACTCCCCTCATCGATATAGGCTCTGATGCCTTCAATCGTAGGGTGTTTGCCTTTGCTCCATCGGGCATATGTAGCCATTTCTGGCGTGCGTTCCGTCACATCATCATAGAAAGCGATGATGGCATCAAAGTCGTTTTGTGTTGCTAATTCTAACCTCATATTCTATTACTCAATTACGAAACTACGTGGATAGAAATCGCTGTAGAAACGACCGTCGATGGCGGTGAACTTGAGTACGCAGTAGTTGGGATCGGTGACGCCGCCAGGGTAGTACTGTGTGTCGCCATCGTGCCAGATCATCTCTTTCGAGGCGGCATCCGTCAGTACCTCCATCGTGCCCCGCAGCATCATTCCCTTGAAGCCTTTGGCATCGCAAAAATAGATGCTGGCCTTGGGGTTGGCTTTGTATTGAGCCACACGTATTGAGAATGTGTTGGTTGTAAAGTAGAAGGTTTTGATACCCTCACGCTTGCGTGGTTTCAGCATGGCCTTGGTCCAAGGAAAACCTTCTTGGTCTACTGACGAGATGTAAGCGATGGGCAGTTTGTCGGCCATCTGTGCAATAAGTTCTTTAACGCCAGCCAAAGCGGGGTTGACATTCACGACTTCATCGTTACTAACATTCAACGTTTTGCGCCAGCGCTTCAGCTGTGGGAAATAGGTTTTCATCATGCCGATATATTCCTCTTTGGTGATGGGTTTCTCCAACCCCTCGTTGACAGCGCCAACAAACTGCGCACAATGTTCGATCATCTCTTCCATCGTGCAGTCCTGCAGGAACTGGCCATCCTTGTAGCAGTACATGCAGTAATCTTTGTTCTTACTACCGTCGGCATTAGTGCCGAGGACCTCTTCTGTTAGCGGCATGCCGCAACTCTGACAAAATTTCATTTTTTCATTCATATTTTAACACTTTTGTTTATTTGATATTATAGTACTTTCTTTACACCAGGAATCATCCTCAGCAACCAGGTGAGCATACTTTCAGATTGTCCAGATATAAAAGCCGTTTCATTCTTTGTTTCTAATTTCCAGTCTCAATACCCTAATTGTCCTGGCAGACGGAGTTTTTCCTTCTCCGGAAATGTTGCCTCGTAAGCCTCGAAGGCCTCTGGGTTCTCGTCGGCCACGAAATAGCCCTTGGGAGGACAATAGGTCCCCTCACGATTGCCCCAATGGCCAGGAATCAACTCTTGGGCAAGGAAATAAGGAACTTCAGAATCCCGCGGCTCAGCATGATAATGGATGTTCAGCTTGCTGGCGAGGTCGAAGCCTGCGTGACTATAGAACTCGATATTACCTTCCATCTGTAGCAGGCCGATGCCCATTTCTTTAGCCTTCTCCAAAGCATATTGCAGTAGCTTAAGACCATAGCCTTTGCGCTTGTAGTCGGGGTGGATGCTGATGGGACCGAATGTCCATGAAGGAAAGTTGGTTCCATCATCAAGAATAATCTCAGCCTTCGAAAACATCACATGGCCGATGATTTTATCGCCTTCCTCCATCACCAAATCAAGCTCAGGGATGAAATCAGGATTGGTTCTATACTGATTGAGCACATAATGTTCTGTGCATCCAGGACGATAGACATTCCAGAATGCCTCTCTCGTAAGGTTCTCTACCTCACGATAGTCTTTTGGTTGTTCTAAACGAATGTTCATTGTTCAACTTTGATTTTTATTATTTCGACAGCAAAGATACATATAGTTGCAGAATCTGCAAAATTTCCAGGCATATTCTTATCACATTCTTGCCTTCTGTTTCTCGCCGGCACCGGAGCCACGATACTTCGAGCGGGCTTCGTTGAATTTCCAGACAAGGTCGATGAGGAATGTGCGGCGGGCGGGATTGTGAACGGTCAGTTCGCGGAAGCCGTAAAGGGTGGCATCGGTCTTATTGGTGTTGAAGATGTCAACGCAGCGAACATCGAGGGTCAACAGTCCGAGACGGAGGAGATTGAAGTCGCGCTGGATGCCAAGTTCGACATTAAATCTGTTGGAGATGATGCGATTGTTGTTGTAGTCGCCCTTGTTGGCCCATTGGGCTGCAGCATGCAGACGGAAGGCCTTCGGCAGTTCGATGTCGTTCTGCCAGACGAACGTGAGGTACGGACGGGTCAGTGTCAATACAGAACCATCAGCCGTTGGCGACTTGTAGTTCTGGAACAACGCGAAGGCATACCACATAGGATGCCACTTGCCGATGGTGGGCATAGCTGAGAGGTTGACGGAGAATTGGTCGTAGTCATCGGCACTGTTAATGGGTCGCGCGAGGCTAACGAGGGGATCCTCAGAACCGGGGAAAGGTTCGGTTGACATAGTGACGACATCCTTGTTGCGGCCGTAGTTCAGTGAGAGGTTCGCCCACTTGTAACTAGCATTCAGTACGATGCTGTGCATGTAGGTTGGCTTCAAGTAGGGGTTTCCACTTTGGTAGGTGTAACGGTTAATGTAGATCGTCGAGCTGGTGAGGTTGGCGTAGGCCGGGCGCTGGATGTCGCGACGATACGACAGGCTCAGTTGCATCTTTCCTATGGGAGCGGAGATGGTGGCGGTGGGGAACCAGTCGCCGTAGTCACGGCACACCTCGTCCTGACGCTTGCCAAAATCGAAGTAGTCGTTGGTCAGGTATTCATAGCGCAGACCAGCCTGGGCAAACACTTTACCGAACTGCCGGCCATACTCGACGAAGGCCGCAGCCGACTTCTCGTTGATTTCCGTGTCGGTGGCTTTCACAGGCACATAGTCGGAAGTCTGGAATGTGTAGGCATCCGTGCGGTGATTGTAGCTGTACTCGCCACCAACGGAGAGGTTACCCTTCAGTATGGGATAACTGAAGATAAGTTTCGAGGCCCAGAAATTATTGGCGCTGTTGGTATTGCTCTCGATGGTACGATTGACAGGGGCTGCGCTGACAAGCGTAGTCTGTTCCGTCGTGCTGCCTGGCGTCTTGGTGTCGTCGAAGAGTCCGTCGATGTTCAGGTCGATACCCAACTGCCCCACCTTACCGTTATAATAGACGTTGAAAATGTGCTTCTTGATACTTTCGTCCTGCCAGATGTAACTCGCAGAGTGCTCTGTCAGGATACCGTTCTCGAACATGTCCGTCAGGTAGTCACCCTTCGTCTCACCGCTGGGCGTGCGGTCGTATTTGTAGTAGGCGCCAAAAGTGTGGTTCTCGTTGACCATATAATTCAACTGCAACTGTGGCGACCATGCGTGCCAAGGATGTCTGATCTCCTGGGTGGAGTGACCCGTCACCTGATTCGGACCAACATAGTAAAGCATATCATTGACCTGTAAACCCTTATAGTGATTATAGGTGCCTACCCAGAACGATCCCGTCACGTCAAGCCCGCCCGTACGGTAGTTAGCGGTGAAATTGTCGTTCAGCGAACCGCCGTACTGGTACATGAACTGCGTGCTGTTCTGGAAACTCAGACCCTCGCCCTGCGCCTTTTTCAGCGTGATGCGCACGACGGCCTTTACCGAGGCAGCATAGCGGGCACCAGGGTTCTGCACCACATCTACATGCTGAATCTGGTCGGAGCGCAGACGAGAGAGTTCCTTCATGTCCTGCACCCGTCGGCCGTTGATATACACCTCAGCATCGCCACGTCCCAGCACTTTTACACCGCCGTCGCGCTCAGCCTCAAGCGACGGAATCTTCGAGAGGGCATCGTTTATCGTTCCGGCTTTCTCCAATATCGTACCAGCGACGGTGGTGCGCATGGCGTCACCCTTCACATGGGTCTTCGGCAGCTGGCCCTTCACGACGACCTCGCTGAGCAGTTGGGTGTCCTCCTTCATCTGGATAGTCAGGTTCTGGCCCGCATTGATATATAAGGTCTGGTAGCCCACGCTGGTCACCTTGAATAGCCCCTGGTTGACGTCGGTCACAATCTTAAACACACCGTCCATGTCCGTCATCGCTCCCTGTACGAAAGCCGAGTCAGGCAGCGACAGCAACACCACATTCACATAGGGCATCGGCTCGCCCTTCTCGTCAATCACTCGTCCGCCCCAGTCCTGTGTCTTGGCTTGGGCTGTCATCGTCATCATCATTAATGCCATGAAGGCTGTTATCCTAAAAACAATCTTTTTCATATCCTTAAATAGTTGATTATATTTGTTCATTTGACGTAGTATCGCCTAAAAAAAGTTGCACTAATTCTTGATATCCACACCGCCAAAGAAATTGCTGGCAATGATGTGGATGGTTGGGGCCTTCAGGTCGATGGTGTGTGTGGCATGATTGCCCACACCCCCGATGAAACTTTGGCTTTTTACCTCCACATTGACCGTCGTGGGCACCATGAGTTCGATGCCGCCACAGAAGGTGTGGATGTCGATCACCTCGTCTTCAGTAATCACGGCTTCGCGCAGATCCATACGGATGCCACCGCAGAAAGCATCGAGCCGGGCACCGTGGAAGGCCTCACCATGATAGACGTACTCGTCGCCCCCATAGTGCACTGAACAGCAGATACGCTTGCCGTCCTCGCCGATGGGTAGCGGACGCTGCAGCCACTGGTCGGGATCGCGACGATAGCTTTCGACAATCAAGTGTACACCCACCCATAATAATATGAAGATGCAGAAATACATGGCCCACCGACCTTCTGACATCGTTTCAAACCAACTCCAATGGAGTATGCCCCACAACGTAGCTAGCTTCAGCAGACTGGCTACAACAAAAAGGGCGCCGATAACAGTTCTTGGTTTCATATTCATATTCATTTCTCAATTTTTTAAATACTGAATTCATCCTCTTTAGGCAGTTCCTCGATGCTGTCATACTTACTTATTGTATAGGTCTGCCTGAACTGCAGGATTATTTTTTTGCTGCCAATCGCTGCTTTGCAAGTAATCAGGTGCGGCTTGCCTATAGAGTCAATCCCGGCTGTGATGTAGGCATCATGAGGCTTATTATCATACGCTGCCAGCTCAATCTGTCCGTTGCATGAAATCATAGTGCTATCTGCATTATACGTCACATCATCCGAGTAGATTCTGGCAACATTGTCGATATTAACAACCAGACCATATCCAAACAAGTACTCTCCTTCTTTTCCATCAGTAGTACGATAATGCGCTGTACGTTTCACGTATTTAGCATACCCTTCCATGACGCTGTCATTATCAAAACAACCATGTATCTTAATATCTCCATTCATAAAGAATCCTTTTTCAGAATAGTCGTAATATTCCACCTCTTCACCCTCATTGGCATCGAGGATGTCGTCACTATCATCTTTGTCGCACGAAACTAAAGAACCACAAACAAACATGGCGATAAGAGTCATCCCAAAATACTTTTTCATCATTTTTCTAATCTTTTTGTTAATAACTATTTTCTTGTTCAAATTGTTTGATGCTGCAAAATTACAATGTGTTGCACGCACGTCCAAATATCTGGGATATTCTGCAGGAGTTTGTGACGAATGGCTGTTAATCTGGGACGAAATGCGAAAAAAGTGGCGAGCGGCAGCAAATTTTTCACTATTCACGATTCACTTTTCACTAAAAATTAGTACTTTTGCGGCTTGTATGAACAAAGGTCACAAAGAAACCATCAGCATCCGATTCATCAGTACCGCTTTTATGATACTGGCGATTGCCATCTTCAAGCCCTTCGGACTCGAAGCAGGGCAATGGCAGGCCTATCTGCATCTGCTGAGCCTTTTCGCATTAGGCTTGTTCAGTTGTTTCATCACAGAGGTCATTCTGCGATATATTGTCCGCATGCCCCGCTCCTACGAACGTGGCGTCAGCTATATCATCAACCGCAATCTGCGCTTCCAGCTCATCAACACGCCTCTGGTAGCCCTGCTTATCTGTCTGTATCGCCACTTTATGATGAGCAGTCTGGTGGAGAGCAATCGGCTCTCGCTGAGCAACTATCTGGAGACGCTGGCCATCATCGCCTTCCTCTCCTTCGCCATCGGACTCTATTGGCGATTCAAGTTCCGAAACAAGTATCTGGCAATGGAACTGGAAGAGACAAGGCTGCTGAATGAGGAACTGAAGAAGATGCAAGAGCCTGAGCATACATCTTCGAAAGAAGTGGAGCAGCCAAATGAAGAGCCCCGCCCGCAGGAGCTCACGCTCACTGGCACGACCAACGAATCCGTGACGCTCCAAATCTCCAACTTGTTGTATATCGAGGCCGTGGGCAACTACGTGAAGGTTAACCATCTGCGTGAAAGGCCACGGGTAGGCGACGGAACGTCGGGAATCGGGTTGGTGCATACCGATATGCTTCGCGCCACGATGAAACAGACGGAGGAAACGCTGCAGGGCTATCCGATGATCGTCCGCTGCCATCGCGCCTTCCTGGTCAATCTTGGTCAGGTAGAGCAGATCGTCTCACATGCCGGCTCCACACAGTTGCTCATCAAGCACTGCCATGAATCCCTCCCCGTCTCTCGCAGCAATATGTCGCAGGTCAAGGCTGCGATTCAGCGAGGGGAAAACTGAGTTGGCTCAAGAATTGTCATTATACCTACTTATGATTAATATCATCTTGTAGGAGTTTACAGGTGCAATGCTTAAAACACCGCGTTTTAGGTATTGCACACCTTATTTATTTGCCGTACCTTTGCACCGCAAAAATCAATCAACGATGACAACAACAAGATCAGCAATTTCCACGGAGATGAAAGTTTTAATGAACCACATCTACGAACTGAACAAAGGTGTGCGACAGATGGTGCTGTTTACCTGTAATAAGAAATATGGTCAGCAGGCCGTAGAGCGGTTGGAAAGCCAAGGCATCCCTTACGTACTGCAACCAGCAGGGCAACAGAATCTGAACGTATACTTCGGACGGCGCGAGTGCTTGGAGGCCATCCGGCTCATCGTCACCCGTCCGCTGAACCAACTGACGCCCGAAGAGGACTTTATTCTCGGCACCTCAACGTGGGGCGCAGGAGAATTGCAGGACGACTGGTACGACGGTCTGAACACACTCCAAGGTGCCGATCTCAGTGGTAAGACCATCGCCCTCTTCGGATGCGGCGATTGTGCATCATATAGCGACACGTTCGTTGGCGGCATGGGTGAACTCTACAACGGAATTAAGGACAGCGGAGCCCGTTTCATTGGTGCTGTTAAAACCGACGGCTACACCTTCGATGACTCAGAGGCCTTGATTGACGGCAAGTTTATCGGCCTACCTCTTGATGACATCAACGAGGACGACAAGACCGACACCCGCATCGAGGCCTGGGTAGCCGCTATCTCTCCCAACTTGTAATCACAGGTATAATAATTCATAAAGAGTATTTGTTTAGTTATTTTGCAAAGGTGGTTGGTCGTGAGGTCAGCCATCTTTTTTTGACTCAGAAAGTGCAACCCACGGTAAGGGCCAGCGACGTGCAGCGTATGACCCAGCAGCTTCTGGCCGCCAAGCGTTGTATCGAGGTGACGATGCTGTCAGAATAATCCGCAACGGATGATGCATGCGCACCAAGAAAGAGGGCTGACATCCATGTTCGAATGTCAGTCCTCTTGTTGAGTTTACAGAAATCCGTTCAATCCGCGGAATCTGAAGGCGCTACGCTCTAATCCTTGTCGAGGCCGTCGTCGCCGTCGTCATCACCGCCGGTGTCGATCACGAGGGTCGAAGCCTGACCAGGCATGGCGAAGTTGCCGGTATAGACACCACCATCCTCGGTCAACTCAATCTCCGAACCGTTCAGGGTAGCCGTCGGCACCTGACCTGCTGCGGGCGTGATGCTGATCTCCACCTCATCGTCCTCGCTCAGGCTTGAGCCCGAGGTCACAGCATTGCCGTCATGGCTGACACTTGCGGAACCGCTACCGCTGGTCGAAATCGTCAGGGCATACGCCTGCGCGGTATCTGAGCCAGCCGAAGAACCGCCTTGATTCTGCGAACCGCCCTGCTCACCATTCTGCGAACCGCCTTGGCTCTGTCCGCCGTCCTCGTTCTCCTCGTTGTCACCACCTTCAGCCTCGGTCTCGGCTTTGCCTGACAACAGACTCTTGATGTTGACAAACTCGGCCTTCTTGATAAACTCGCGGCTGGAGAGGTTGTCCTCTGCCGTCTGATCCGGGAGGAATCGGATGTGGAGCGCCTTCAGGTGCTGGTTCACGTTGAAGTCCTCCTCTTTGTCGGCACCGCCCTTCTGGCACTCGCAGGTCAGGTAGAACGTGCCCAGTCCGGCAATCTTCACCTTCTTCGACTCGAGCAGCATCTCGAGCAGACAGCCATTTCCCGAACATCACCGACTCTGAGTCCTTGATGTCATTCTGATAAACCTCGTAAAGAATTTTACTCATGGTATAAGATTATTAAGTGAGACATAATCCAGGTCAGGACTATCCTGCCTTTCTATGCTACAAAGGTACAAATTTTATTTGAATTATGCAAATTATTCCGCTGTTTTTTAGGATAATAAATGTTAAATATTAAAGTAAAGATTTAGGGGTAAAATACTATGCGGAATCTACTCCTAAAACACCTCGATTCTGACGGGATTACGGCTCGCTGACAATGAGATTACGGCTCACGCTCGACGGGATTACGGCTCGTGATTTAGGGATTTTTCAGACTACCGGATTCCACCAGCATTAACACGCGCAGGTTGCAATGCGGAAAGTAGGAAATGCGGAAAGTAGACATTAAGCGTTTCGGAGTGCATTTCAGAGTGCGGAAGAGAGACATTATAAGTATAAGTTATTTTAAAAATATTATATTATATTATTAAAACTTTATTAATATTTCTCTCTCTAAATACCTTTATGTCTACTTTCCTACTTTCCTACTTACCTACTTTCTCCTCAGAGAATATCTGGCTCCGTCACTATATCCGCATCGGTTATTACAACTGTTGAACTTTAATTTATTGCTTATGAAACAGAAATCAGAAAAAAATGCGACGAAAAGTTGCTCAGTTGATAAACTTTTCATATCTTTGCAGCCATAAAGCGGAAGATTATTGCCTACAAGGACTACTATCAGAAGTTCTTCGATGCATTAAAACTAAAAGCAGAATATGAAGAAAGAAAAGAACAAGGAGATATTTGATGTCGATGCACAGTTGGACGCAGCCTTCGGAAAGGAAGGTACCCCCGAACGACTGGCAGCCGAAGAAAGGGCTGATGCCTTTTTTACCGGTCAGATTATCGAGGATGCCCGTAAGAAGGCTAATATCACGCAGGAAGAACTGGCTGCCAGAATCGGAACCAACAAGTCGTATATTTCGCGTGTTGAAACGGGGCGCACAGAACCCAAGGTTTCCACTTTCTACCGCATTATCGCCGCTCTCGGCCTGACTGTGGAACTCACTCCCGCAGTCTGATTTATTTAACGAAATTAGAGTCCCTTCGTGTCACACCAAGGTCAGGATACTTCGTAACGACTCAAAGCATCCTGCCCCCGATGTGACATAGTTAAATTCCAAAAATAATCATTCACAATTTGTGAATATCAAAATAAAGTTGTATCTTTGCCGCAAAAGCTAGCGCAATAATTATGGTACACGTGGAAGGAATCGATGATTGCATGATTGCGAACAATTTGGAACCGCACTATCTGACCCATCCGGGTGAGGTGATTAAGGACGAGTTAGAGGCTCGTGGCATTAGTCAGCGTCAGTTGGCCAGAAGCATCGGTGTGCCAGCCAGTCAGCTGAACGAGTTGTTGAATGCCAAGCGTTCATTGAGCGCCGAAATGGCTCTGCTGATAGGTCAGGCTTTAGGCCTTGACCCTGCTCCACTGCTGGCATTGCAGACGGACTACAACCTGCTTTCGGCCAAGCGCAACAAGTCGTTTTTGGAGCGCCTGAAGGATATTCCGAGGATTGCAGCAGTGTTCTGAAAACTCAAAACCATGGCTGATATTTTGTATAACGAAAGAACCGCCCCTCCGTTACAAAAATTCAGTAGTTAAGGATCCTTAACTACTGCCGCAGATGGCAAGAATTATAACGTGACTCGCTAAACCGAATTATCATTTGCTCATTCCAACTATATTTCGCACCTTTGCATCAAAAAAGGTTTGTTTCTTTGCTCATAACAAAGGCTCTACAGTCTGTGAAAGATATGCAGAGCCTTATGTATGAAGAAAGGTGGGACGGGGGGGGCTGTGATTGCTCTCTTTTTGCTTGGTGCCAACAATAGTCCGCAAAAAAGCGAATTAAAAACCTGAAGTAAATGAGTCTTTTTGGGTCTTTAGCCTATCGTATAATCCAGTTTTAAATTCCTTTGTAGTCTCAGAAACATTAAAATCAGGTTCAATGTCAATATATTCCCCCATTATTTTTTCTATTCTAAACTTCTTTACGTTCTTCTTTATTATTGTATCTAGCTGTTTTGCTGTAATCTTGTATTCTACATTTGCATGATACTTACCATTTTTTATGCTATCTGCATCAGAATCGCGCCAAGCACTAAGTGTAACAATTTTATCATTACCAAGTTTTATAAGTAAACGGCCATTCTCAGCAATGTGGAAACTGCTACTATCTTCTATAGAAAAACATATTTTGTAAGTATCGACTTTATTTCCATTCTTTAAAACTGTTGAAGTCAATTCGTTGTAATAAGACAAAATGACATTAGAATTATCACCATCGTTTACAACGAGTTTGTTATTGATATTTACGGATGGTGTTTTGATTTCTCGTAAAACGTAACCACTTCTTAGATTATGCGTAACATCAGTATATCCCTCAGAATCTTGTTGTGCTACAACATTTAGAAATGGTAACATTGCCAAAATCAATACGAATAAATTTTTCATCATTTCAGTTAGGCGTTTATATGCCATCGCCCGTCGGCTCTTATTTTTTACTTGTTAATTCTATTGCTTTTTTCACCGCATCAATCGCAGTTTGGATTGGACACTCAAAGATTTCTTTTGCGCTGCGCAACTCCCCACTATAAATATAATCTTTCTCAACTTTATACTTTTCGAGAAGTTTGTGTGCCTCACGTTCAACCTTTCCCGCATTTTTTTCCAACTGCCAGGACTTTATGGTCTGCCAACCCTCCCGTCCTGCATATCCACCTTCACTATTCAGACGATATTCTCTTTTGTTTAGTGCAACATTTTTAGAGTTAATGTTGTTCTCAATCATACCGACCTTTGTAAACTTTCCACTATAAGCAATATAAACTACCCCCTTATCACTTTCACGTTTTGTAAACGATATTAGAGCAGGATTGCAGACAATGCAATGGCCATGACGGTCTTTTAGTCGATGACCATGGGGGCAGGGATTAGCAACAACATATCGACAACCTTGCTCTTTTGCTTTTGCATGGTATACTCTTATGATTTCTCCACGACCATCGAAAATATCCGAGGGCTCTATTCCATGATGACTAATGAATTCCTTTTCATCTTTAGTCAAAATACTAAGAATACTATCCATTGTCTATTGTTTTTAAGTTAATACTTTCATTCATCAAGCACCAACTTACAAAAAGAAGGCGCAGGTACTCCATACGCCTTGTCGGTTCACCACAAACCTGCATATAATATGGAAAAGCCTACGCCCCTATGGGGATGGCTCCATCTAT
>CACWSX010000064.1 GCA_902763615.1 uncultured Prevotellaceae bacterium
GACTGATCACGAGTACATCGCCCTCCTGCGAGATGCCGGCTGGCTCATCCTGGATCTCGTCGATACCTGTGGCAGACTTAGCATCGTAGGCGAAACGGACCACGTCCGACAGGTTGAAGGTATAAGATGCTGATGCATTGTTCTCACATGTGACCTTGAGACTCGTACCCTCGAAGGTCACCTTGGGTTTGTCGGCTAAGACAAACTGGTGCAGCACATTGCCCTTAGTCAGCACAAAGAGCGTGTTCTGCTTGTCTGCCGCTCTTACTCCGATGAAACAAATCATCAGTAATGATAGTAGTAGTAATCGTTGTTTCATACGCGTTTTATTTAGTTAATTGATTAATCACGCCACAAATATAGCAAAAAATCTGATACATCGACTCACAATTCAGGAAAATCGACTAACAAAACGCGTTTTGTGAGTCGTTATTTAACATTTCACCCTTAAAATACAAGAGCGACATCGCTGCCGCTACATATCCACTCTAATCAATATGATGCTTCAGAGCGTCTCAAACGTCTCAGCGTCTTTTCTAATTTCATAGACATGAACTCACTGAGAACCGTCCCTTCTGAGTTCACTTCATGTAGAATGCGAATTCGAAGTCGATGCCATTCACAGTGCCCTTGAGTATCAGCTTGCAACTCTCAGGACTCTTCGTGAACTCTACCGCAGCGTTGCCCGTAAACAGCGAGATTGCCTTCTGCTTGTCATACCAGTTGTAAACCAGATCACCATTGTTCAAGTTTGTCCAACGCCATACACCCACATCGTCGTTGCGGTTCTGATAGTTGATGGCGAACAGGCCTTTAGAATCGAAATAGATGCCCTCAACAATTGTGTTTGCAGCAAACTGATCCTTGAGCGTTCCGAAATTTTTCTCATACCACGCCTTGACTTCTGCCAGATCCACGGGGCCTTTAAACTCCTTGCCGAGTGTCTTTCCTTCGAAGACGGCACTGACGATGACACGTTCTACTTTCCATGGGCGGCTGCACAGGTTATCGGTGAAAATGCCTGTAGTCACGGCACCAGAAGAATCAACGGTACCAGTAGTCTTGATGGACGTTCCGTTCTTCCACGTAATAGTCACCTCGACGTTCTGGCCTGACTGCTCGACCGAGATGGTCATGCCATTGTCGAGCACATACTTACCGCCACTATACGTAAATTTGCCAAATTCATAGTCCTCATCGCCTGAACCACCTCTGGTACGTACTGAGCTCGCCTGGCGAGTGATCATATAACCACCACTCTCCATCAAACGCAACTGCTTAATGCCATCGCTATTGTTCTGAGTGATGTTCAGCACCCTCGCCTCATTCTTATAAGGAGGAGCTGTGAGAGTTACAATGCCACTATCCTCATTGCCGCCATTGCCGCCATTGTCGTCGTCATCCTTCTTGTCGCAGGCAGTGACAACGAACAGGGCTGTGGCCACAAGGGCCATCATCATTAATATCTTCTTCATCATATTCTTACTTTTTTACCTTTTACCATTAAAAAATTCTATATGTCAGCCGGAGTGTCACCACAGGCCATACCGAGAATTTAGATATCACGTCGTAATACTTGTTGCTGTCGTCGCCCAGGTCTTCTTTCTTCACTTCGAGGTCCATGCCAGTCTGCTTCTCATACACTTTTGGCTTGCCCCAGAACTGCACACCGAAGTCGCCACTCACGCCAAAGCGCTTGCGAGGAACACTGCGCCCAAAGCCGATGCCGACATAAGGGCGGAACTTGTTGACCTTGATGGCACCATGGGCATAACCGTCTCGATCGAAGCCAACGATGTGATCGCCAATCACGATACCCTCGCCCTCGTCGAAATCCAACACAGGGCTGGTATTCTCCAGTTTCACAACCTCATCGGTACCAATATAGAATCCGGCTGTAGCATGGAAAGTGTAGTCAGGGAAGGGATACACATCGACCAACAGATGACCCGTTCCCATGTAGTTCGTTCCCTCGGCCTTAGTCTTACCTCTTGTGGGTTTGCCCTTGGCACGGTAATCCACATCCTCAGAATACTTGATTCCAGAGAAGAAATTGTATCCGGCACGTACCTGCAGATAGTCGGTCACAGGGGCTGCCAGATCTAATCCGATACCCGTGGTTCCCAGAGTCAGGCCCAGCGACATGTGGTCGAAGATGCCAAACTCGTCCACTCTGTCTTGTGCTTGTACGGGTTGTGCAAACAAGGCCATTGCAAAGGCTGCAACGATAGCCATACTTAATTTTTTGGTCCTTTTCATACGCTTAACTTGTATTAAATGAAAATTAAATAACTTTCTGGATATATCAGCGGACAATGACCTTGCGGGTCTGTCCATCGTTGGTGCGCTGAATAGTCAGGCCACGATAGTTTCCTGTAGTACGTTGTCCGCTAACAGAATAGCTGTCTTTAACAACAGTTGACTCATTCTTGGTTTCATTGATGCCAGACTCAATATTAAAGAAGTTCTTCCATACGAAAGCACTTTTGTAGGCATCAACACTACCCTCTGGTACTATCAGCTTGCAATTCTTCCAGTCTACGAACCCAAATACTTCCCCTCCTCCGCAGGAAGGTGGCGTGACGGCATCGCTGGTAATCTTTGTCAGCGACCTACAGTTGTTGAATGCCAAATCGCCAACATAAGTCAGTGTTTCAGGAAGTTCCAGGAAAGTAGCATTGACGTTATAAGAGAAGGCATACCTTCCGATAGATGTCAGCTTAACTTTCTTCAGATTAATCCCAGGCAGATTACAGCACGTAAACGCATCGTCACCTATGACGCTCGTATTATTGCCTAAGGCTAAACGGCACAAGGCATAACAATAATAAAAAGCCCTTTCAGGAATCTCAGTGATGCTGGTACTGATATCTACTTCCTCTAATGCATCTGCTCCATTACACATCGATTTCTGAAGAGCGGTCACTTTATTACCAAACTTTATGCTTTTGATTGATCGACAACTGTTAAATGCAGGTCGTTCACTCTCAATATTACGACCCACATATACGGTCTTCAAACCAAACAATTCATAAAAAACAGTACCTAAATTGAAGGTGCTTATTCCTATAGAAAGTGGATTGTCGCTGTCTTCGATGTTCAAAGTCTCAATGGCCCTGCACTCGTGGAAACAATAGTTGTCTATACTCTCCACAGAACCAGGAATAGAGATGGAAGTGAGCTTAGAGCAATAGGAGAAAGCATATTTACCGATGGTCTTAAGAGTGCCAGGCAATGTGACAGATGTCAATTCTAAACACAGATTAAAGCATTCATCACCAATGCCCGTCACGGTATAGCCATTGGCAAGTTTTTCAGGAACAACAATATTGCCACTATAGCAATTATAGTTGTCATAGGCTCCATCATGTAGTCTTTTCCAACTTGACAATGTTGCCGTTTTGTCCGCATCGTTAAGTACGTAATAAAGGTTTTCAGACTTGTACAGGCCGCTTTCTTCCTGTGCAGAAACATTTGCCATTACGATGACGGCCATAAATAAAAGCAATAACTTCTTCATATGCTAAATATTATTGATTTATAAATTGTATTGTAATCCGTTTGATGGCCACATTTACTTGGTAATGACCTTACGAGTCTGTCCATTGCTTGTACGCTGGATAGTCAGACCACGATGGTTGCTATTGGTGCGCTGACCATTGATGGAATAGCTGTCGGTAGTAACAAATGCCTTATTCTCGATACTATTGAAACCTGTCTCGATGTTGAAGAATTCTTTCCATACAAAGGCTGCCTTGTAGGCATTGATGCTGGCCTCAGGAACATATAAGGTACAATTTTTTGTGTCTAGAGAATAGAACACGTTGTCTTTGGCACAGGTGGGAGGTACAGTAGCCAAACAGGTAACATTTGTCAGAGCAGTGCATTTGTAGAATCCACCAGAGCCAATATTCTTTAACGTAGCAGGCAAAACAGCTTTAGTCATATTCTTACAGTATGCAAAGGCGTCTTCTCCTATATCTTCAACTGGGTCATTGCTAAAATTAATAGAATTGAAAGATTCACAGCCATAGAAAGCTTTATCATCGATGGTTTTCAGGGTAGGACGACCAGAAAAATGTGCTAGTTTTTTGCAATGTTCCAATGCTCTTTTTCCAATACGTGTAACATTCTCACCCGTAACCAAAGTAGTCAACTCAGGGCAATTCCTCATACTTTTGTCGGGAATCTCCGTGCAGCCACCAGCGAATGTGACTTTTAACAAGGTGCTGTTGCCATCGAACAATCCTGACGGAGAGGTAAAGTTTCTGCCTACATAAGCCTCAGTGATAGGTTGACGATAGAACATGTTTTCACCACCATACGATTTTGAATAGCTAATGTCTATTGTTGTAGTACCGTCAGCAATAGTTACTTTCGTCAAGCCATCCATACCGATGAAGGCCCGTTCCTCGACGGTGACAACACTGGCAGGAATGGTCATCTCGACTACGCTTTTGCAGTTCTCGAAAGCTCCCCAGGATATTTTCTCTAATGAATTCGACAGAACGAGCGTCTTGGCAGCAGAACATTCTTTGAAGGCATTGCTCTCAATCAGCTTCACGCCGTCTGCAAGGTTAATTGCAGAAAGATTTGTGCAGTTACAAAAGGCTTCTTTACCTATCGTTTCAATACCACTTCCGAAAACAACAGTCTCAAGTGCCTTACAACTTAAAAAGTCTTGTCTGTAGATATTCTTGACGTAGTTGCTAAATGTAACCTTCTTGAGCGTCTCATTCCCTTTGAAAAGAGGAGCATCCAGGCTTCCGTCATTTCCCCAGTTAGTAATATATGCTCTACCGATATAGGCTTCCTCAATGGCCTGATGCTTGTAGCTAAAATGTCCTTCTCCACCATATTCTTGTCCTGGGCCGAACCGAAGTACTGACGGGCCGTCTTCAATCGTCACTTTCTTTAGTTGCTCCATTCCGAAAAAAGCCTTCTGCCCAATGGTGTCAACAGTGGCGGGGATGGCTATCTGGGCTACGCTTTTGCAGTTCTCGAAGGCTCCCCCGGATATTTTCTTCAATGTTTTCGACAGAAGGAGCGTCTTGGCAGCAGCACAACCTTTAAAAGCATTACTCTCAATCAACTTCACACCGTCTGCAAGGTTGATGGAAGAAAGACTTGTGCAATTAGAGAAGGCTTCTTTACCTATCGTTTCAATACCACTACCGAAAACGACAGTTTCAAGTGCAGAACAACTTAAAAAGTCGCGGTCGTTAATTTTCTTGACGTGGTTGCCAAATGTGACCTTCTTGAGCGTCTCGTTCATTTTAAAGAGAGGAGAGTCCAGGCTTCCATCCTTTCCCCAGGTGGTAGTATACGTTCTGCCGATATATGCCTCCTCTATGGGCTGATGCTTGAAGCTGAACTGTCCTTCTCCACCATATTCTTGGCCTGGGGCAAAGCGGAGTACTTCTGAGCCGTCTTCAAACGTCACTTTCTTCAGTTTATTCATTCCAAAAAACACACCTTCAGAAATGCTGTCTACCGAAGCGGGAATGCTGATCTCAGTCAGACTGCTGTTGCGGAAGGCATCGTAGTCAATAAACTTCAACGAAGAAGGAATCTTTACTGATGTCAGGCTGACACAGCCCTCAAACGTCTGATGGTTGATGGCTGTAACGGGGTAGCCAGAGGTTGACTTCTCAGGAATCACGATATCGCCAGAATAGCTATTCGATATTCTTCTCCCATCTTTGTCTACCTTATAAGAGGCCATGGCTGTTCCTGTGGCAGCGTTTTCGATAATAACCAAGTCCGTACCCTGTGCAGAAACAGGAGTCATAATTGCAATAAATGCAAACAATGTCGTAAGCAAGAGTTTTCTCATAATGTTAATAGCTTAATTAATTTATGCTGCAAATATAAGGAAAAAAGCGATACATCGACTCACAATTTAACAAAATCGACTAACAAAACGCGTTTTGTTAGTCGATTTTCTTCAAAAAGTGGGGTTTCAGGCCTTACTCAGCCACTCTTTCGGGGTCATGCCAGTAACAGCCTTGAACGTTCGGAAGAAGGATCCCTCATTGGCAAAACCCGATTCTATATAGATATCAGCTATCTTCTTGTCAGGATTCCGACGCATCACTCGTTTGGCATGTTCAACACGATAGATATTGACAAACTGGCTAAACGTGCAGCCCTTCTGCGAGTTGATGCAGTCAGAGACAAATCGTCTGTTCGTACCCATGGCAACAGCAAGGTCTGTCACTTTCAGATCGCTGTTCTGATAGAGTTTCTGCGTTTCCATCACCTCGTAGATACGCTTCATCAATTGGGCAGAGGCTTCATCGGAAATCGCAACGACAGAATCTTGCTCCTGAACGTCATCAGGCAACTTGTCGATTTGGCGGTTATGGCGTTTCCTTATATATATAAATAGGTATAGGATGATGGCGATGATAACCAGCGCCAACAATAGCAGCAAAACAATATACTTGAGGCTGGTGCTGCTACTCTCAGCAACGATAGGCTCTTGTCCGACACACAACAACAGAACACGCTTCGAAGGTGTGAAGTTGCTACCATGATAAAGGCCTCCAGCAATGAGCAGGTTACCATCGTCAGTCAGAACAGGCGCATTGATATGAAAATCAGGCAACGGATCTGTATAATAGAGTGTCAAGTCCGCAGGCTGCTTCGTATAGTCGATGGAGAGTATATACCAACGCCAAGGCTTTTCTGGTGCTGTGGGAAAATTACGACTCAGGCCGAATAAATAGGCCCGTCCAGCCTTCTTGTCAGCAATGATGGAACTAGTATACCAGATTTCCTCGCCATGACTCTGCATCGGAACCGGACAAGCGGTTGGCAACAATGAGAACACCCCATTGTCGGCCTTTGCTATGGCCACCTGACCTTGACGGTTCTCAACACCGAACAAATAGGAATAGACTCCCTTGCGCTCATCACCAATGGCATTCTCAGAACTACGGAAGTTATCGGAAGCAATGGGTCTCCAGTCTTCGAACAATGGTATGCGGACAGTGTCGCCCTTCAGACAGTCGGCTATTGCGCTCCAGATGGTATCGCCTTTCACGTCATTGCCACCAAAGATGATGGCATTGTCGTTGGCGATACGGAAGATATAGGGTTTGCTGTGCTCTACTGAAACATCCTTAATATAAGTAAAGAGCCGCTTGCCATTATAATCGGCTTGAGTGCCTGACTTATCGTGAAACAGTTCTATACCATCAGTAAAGTACCAGTTGCCAGCTACAACGACCTTTCCACTATCGATTTCGAGGGCCGAAACGCCAGCCCTTTTACGCTGCAAGCTGCAATACCCGTTAAAAGAATGGGTCTGCGGATCGTAGGTTTCCGTAAGGTAGGTCTGTCCGATGCCAATGGGCTGGTCACATCCGCCTCCAAGCATCACCTGTCCAGAGCTCAGCACCACAGAAAAGCCAAAATCGTGGGGATAGGTCATCTGAAGGCTATGCCACTCGCCATCCTTATAGTATTCAGCCGTTGGGGTCGGCACAAATCCATCAGTATGTCCACCTGCTACTGTCAGTTCACCATTCACACAAAACGTCTGATGGCCAGCACGGGGGATATTCAAGTCGGGTAACTGTTCAACCTCGATTCTTACCTCAGGACAAACAGTTGTAGAATCAGCTGATGCCATCGCCCACGTGGGCAACAACATCGTTAAGGCTAAGAGGTAATTTAGTTTTAATGTGGACATATCTATCATTTACAGAGGTTATTAAGAAAACCCACCTGCATAGTAACTGCGAGCGATGTAGGGAGATGGCTCGTAATATGCACTGGAATTATAGTTGTCGATAACCTCGCAAATGGGGTTATTATAGACTCGGATGATGGCATCAGCATAATCTTCTCCAGGCTGAAGTGTATTAAGAATCAAACGCTTATATACTTTACCCATTTGTGTCGCGGTAGGAATCATTGGGCATAATTCTGAATCCACATTCGACACATCGTAATTCCCCGACTTCAATTGATATTCGTCTATCCAGTCTGATGCCACAGCCAAGGGGTTTTCTGAATGTAGAGTATCTGCAAGTGACAGTTTCTTAGCCAATTCGTCATGCCCCATCATGTTAGCCACATATTTATTAGGCTGCTTCAGTTGACGGGCAATCCTCTCTATCATATAGCAGACGAAATAAAGATCGTCTGCGCTAATCTGCTCTTCAGGAAAGAAAACGTTTGTCATAAACTAAAACTATTTTCAAAAGTGATGGATCCTAATGACTTTTCTGTACAGAAAACAATTTGGTGAGTAGGATACTTGAATTTTGCCAATACCCAAAATGCTTCTCGTGTGATGTTCCCTTCCATGAAGTCTTCAACATAATCCCATATCTGGTCGTCTGCCATAGGACCTTCTACGATATCATAGTCATGCTTGATACCGCGACGACAGTCCACGACAAAATCAAGCCATTCGTCAGTCATTACGGGAAACGAGAGGACTTTCAAATCATCACATGGCAGATATCTAAAGATAGAGACATAACTCCCTCCTCGTTTGGTCAATGCCCATTTCTTAGCTTGTTTCTCCAAGTTAGTACAATAGAAACCATAACCAAAGTCTTTATAAAACCCTGACGTTATGATTTGTGGTTTTTCCACAACCACATTGCTACCGTGATAAATAGTGATGCTGTCAGCCATTGTACCCGAATATTTTTGCAAAGATAATACTTTTCTAGTAAATTACAAAGGAAAATATGATAATTTGAAATAAAAAAAACTGTCGCGGGCCCTCACGGGTTGGCGACAGATTAGATTTTAATTTATAATCCAAATTAAATTTTATGTGCGAGCAATCCGACTCTCACGAGCGAGACGCCCTTAATTAACATATTTAAAACTTTTAAATTAAGTAATAGTCGCAAAGCGAGGACTCGAACCTCTTTAATCGCCCGCCGTCCGGGCTGCTTGCGTGAATGAAATTACTCCAAGACTATCTCAAAATACTCCGAAAGTATTTCCCAATACTCCAAAATTATTATTTCATTCATTCATTTTCTCAAAGAATCAGGCAAGTTCTCTTATCAAGTATGGGTTTAAAAAGCCTGCCCAGTCCCATTTCTAGAATCAAGCCCAAGCCTGATTGTTTTTTTAGAGAAAGGTAGGCGCCAGTCGCGAGGGCCTGCGCCCACCTTGATAGTGTCTATTTAATCAGGGGAGGTCTGGAATCTTGCGATCACAGAATCTGTCCCCTCTATGATCTCTTATTTTGTCATAAAAGGCGGGACTCGAACCCGCATGCCTCTTTCGGAAGCACCTGATTGACATTCAGGCGTGTCTACCAATTCCACCACTTTCAGAATATAAATCTGGGGCGCTAGGCGCGAAGCCTGCGCCCCAGATTGGTTTAGATTATCTCACATTGTGTCAGACACTTCGTGAGCATGAATGCTAACGATTAGTACGTGATGTACATTGAAGGTACTTTGGCCTTAGTTTCACCATAGTAACCATTCCAAAGTGCATCTGCAATAGCACCACCATTATACTTTAACTCACCACCGACATACATCTTCGCACCGAGATAAGTAGCCTTTTTAACATCAACAGTTGTGTAAAGCTTGATGTTCACAGGTGAGAGAACAATCAGACCATCATAGGTAGCTGTCACTGGGGTGGTTGAAGTACCTGCCTGCC
>CACWSX010000065.1 GCA_902763615.1 uncultured Prevotellaceae bacterium
ACTCTGAAATAATAAGTCCACGAGGTCAATCTTGGCGACTTTCTGGGCTGGGGTGGCTTGCTGTTCGAGGATGCTACTGATTGTGACGGGGTGACCGAATACGTCACTGGCGGCCTCGGCCACGTCGTACCAGTCGCGGTAGGTCTGGCCGTCCTCATCGGTGTCGGGGAAGAGGATGATGCGGCGGCCTTCGAGTGGGCGCAACTTGGCGACATTGAGTTCGGTCTTGCCGCCCGTGGCCAGCCAAATATATTCAGGCTTCACCTCGGACATAATCACCGCGGTCTTCTCTGCCTCGACTACGGCCACTTTCACATCAGCCATCTTCCATCTGACATCTTCCATCAATAGGTGCAGGCCGAAGAGGCAGTGGTCGGTGTTCCAGTCCTTCGCTAGTTGGCCGTGCTTGCGCAGCAAGTAGGCCGTCCATGTCGGTTTGCGGTCGTGGTCGCGGTGACAGTCGGGGCGGTAGTGCATGATCTTGCCGTCGCGCAACTGATCGAACTCGTCAATCTGCCAGAAGATCACCCCGCCGTCGCGACTGGCACCCAACCGATAGCGCTGTGCCGCCCGCTGCATCTGCTCCTCGCTGAGGTAGCCATTACTGACCACCGCCCGGCAGAACTCCGATGCCGTGCCCAGTCGCTGCTGCCACAGCCGCCGTCCCATTGCCCGTTGCACATCCAGCCGCTTCCTCATTGCCTTGAACGTATGCTTGAAAACCTCTTCCATCGTCATCTTCCCTGCGGTAGCAAATTTTTCACTTTTCCCTTTTCCCTTCCTTGCGGTAGCAAATTTTTCACTTTTCACTTTTCCTTGCGGTAGCAAATTTTTCACTTTTCACTTTTCCCTTTTCCCTTAAGAAGCCCTCCCCTCACGTCCTGATACAGTTCTGTCTGCACGGGAGCCTGTGGCCTTAGGGCATAGATGACGTGAGCCGCATGGTCGTACGACTTCATGACGACCTCGCCGTTGACAGCCTGCTCCAGCAGCGAGTTATAGAACTTCCACGAACGGATGTTCGACAGTCGGCACACCTCCGAGCGCAGTTCCGCACCCGTCAACTGTTGCCGCCCACCAATGGCATCGCTGAAGAGCCGCCGCACATCCACCTGCCACTGGTCTTGCTCGTCGTGGCGGATATAGTCGGCATTCAGTTGCGGATAACCATCCGCTTTGTCCTTGCTGCCCCCGTCTGTCGGTGCACCACATGACACAGGCAGACCGTCGTCACCCACCTCAAAGTACATTGTCTGCTCGATGTCGTACTTGCGCGTCAGCGTCTGCTCCAACGAGAAGATACGCTGTGGCTGTAGTTTCTCGCAGCTGTACACCTCAAACGCTTTGTTCATCAGCTCCGTACCAATCCAGCCGCGCAGGTTGTGGTCCTCGCCGCTCTTGTTCTGGTGGAGCACACACACGATGCAACAGTCGTGTTCCGTGGCCAGATGCATCAGTTCCTCCATCACCTCCTGCGCCAGCACACCATCGTTGATGTCGTTCACCAGGTCGCGGATGCCATCGACAATCACCAGGTCGGGCTTGCATCTCGTCACAGCCTCACACAACAGGTTGCGCCGTTCCTTCCATGCCACGCCCCGCACGTTGAACACGTCGATGCTTTTTTCTGACCACAAATTACACGAATTATTCGTGGGATTAGTGAGATTCGTGTTATTAAGCAGACGAATGATTCGGTTCTTCAGGATGTCCTGTGTTGATTCGTCGCTCTGCTCCGTGTCGTACCATAGCACCCTGAACGGATCATCACCAATCCTCTGGAATGCCAGCACATCGCGACTCTGACAGCACGCCATCAGCATCGAGGTGACGAACGTCTTACCTGACTTCGCCTTACCCGTTATCGCCACCAGTTCTCGCCTCGGGAAACACGGCTTGTCATACAGCTGGAACAGGAATTCCATCTTCGGCAACTCCTTCTCCGGCGTAATTCTCAATTGCTCCAGCAACAGCATCTGCGGGCTCAGCGCCGTCTCCTCACCCGCATGTTCCAGTTCCGCATCCAACTGGCTCATCACATTCTCATTCATAACTTCATTCGTTTGTTAAACTTTTATGCCGCGAAGTTATACAAAACAAAAGACTCTGACAAAAATCGTCGGAGCCTTAGAAGCGTTATTAGAACATTTAGAATGTTTTTTAGAGCGTTCAGAAGTCAATTTAGAAGGTCGATGAGCCGCTGGGCCAACCGTTGCATTTGCTCCGTTGCACCGTCCTCTTTCCATCTGTCGATGCTGCCAGACAACTTTCCGCTGACGATGGGCTTCTGGATGCTGTCGTAAGTACAGGGGAATGCCAGGGTCTTTTGCCAAGGCCACTCCTGCACCTCACGCACGAACTGGCGGATGCTGCCCGTGAAGCCCTCCATCTGATAGATGCGGTAGGCCACGGCCCATGCCGTGCTGGCCCACCAGTAGCCTTCTTCCATCGTCCGCTCCAGTGCCTTTGCCATCACCTCAGGCTGAATGATGCTCTTGCCTGTCCGTCGGACATGTTGGAAACTGATGGCCCCGTCCTTGTCCATCGAGAAGTTCAAGGTGTCCACGTGGTCGTTATGCTGCCCGACAGGGCCGTTGAAACTGTTGAAATTGATAAATATTGGCGCATTGCCGCGCTGACCATTGCCCAAACTCTCACACAGGAGAGCCAATAATGATTCTTCTTCATTGCTCATAATTGCTTGAATATTAAATGGGGAATAAATATAGTAGACTAAAAAATGGGCGTGGGACAATAACAGTAGTCCTTCTCGTCTCTGGGTATAGCCGTACCTCGTACACAGATGGATACTGCTAAAGCCCACACCCAATATGCGGATGTGAGCCAACAGCAGTCTTTCTGTGTACATTCTATTGGCTATTTTAGAGACGTACGGAAAGCTGTTTTGCTCTATCTACTATATATTCAGTTTGCAAAGATACTCCAAATCTTCGAGAAGCCCAAACCTTTGCTGAATATTTTAAGGACTCATAACGTTTCTATTTATTTTTAGTTTGACATTCTTGTTTTATTGTTGAAATGTTACTTTAAATCAATGCTTTCAATTAAGAAATCCTTTGTCTCAATGTCTTTTCTCACTAAGAACACTTTCTCCGAGTTAGGTGCCGCGGCAATGCCAATATAAATGTGATTTAATTGTATGGTTTTAATTGGGTTGCCGTTCCAGTCGTAAATGAGCAGTTTGTTTCCGCCAAACAAGTCTGGATGAGGGAACTCTTTGCGTGTCTTTCCCCAATAAAGTGCCACACAATACTTGGAGTTGCCCGTGACATCTATGAAGCTATAGATGTTGTCGGGTGACACCCTGCTGCCATTATATGCAGGGAGGAGATTACCTTTCTTCTTGATTAGAGTTGGGTTGTTCAAGTCTTTCATATCGTAGAATGTGATAAATTCACCAGAAAGTGCAGCAGCAACCATTTTCATTTTCGACGGTTCATAATGGATATACCACGAGCATTGATTTGCTTTATCCTTGTCTGTTAATTTGTTATCGAAGTCATCGTATGGATAAACTCCGAAAAATTTAATGATTGAATTGCTGGTATTATCTAATATGGCAAAAGGAGAATTTGGGAATGCACCTGTAGCTAGACTCCTATCCTCACTAATCTTGTATACTTTCAGAAGATTAGGATGTACTTTCGTGAAACTTATTGACCGTGCAATGTGGTCTGGGGCGTCAGCCTTGACAAAGGAAAGGGCACACTTGTTGATGTCCCAAAAGTAGAATTCATCCCCATGAGATTTGAATGTCGTCATCATACTAACATCATCAGGCCCCATACCTTTCTGAAGGTAATGTCCGATAAAAGCCTCCTTGCTATAATCATAGAGCGACAGGAACGTTGGCTTGAATATATCTGAGAGTGCAATCACATGGCTTGAGCAGGCAATCATGATAGGATTCAGTATTTCACGTTTAGGGAAATGGACAACTTTCGCCTTTTGGTTGATGTTATCGTGAAATTCTATAAATACTTGACCTTGGCAGATTGCCATGCTGGGAATTAAAAACGGGATGATAAATGAGATAATGGTTCTTTTCATGTCGCAATTATGTTATCGTGTATAAGAAATGGTAAATAGTAGTTCTCTCCCTCGGAGGGCATATCTGTATGAATAGGTGTTTACGGTGCTATATTCTGTATAAGCATATTGCCGTTGATTGAATATGTTGTTCAAATTCAGGCCGCATCTAAATGCTTTCTTTCGGAAAGAAAGGCCGCAGTCAAATAACACGACGGTCTTGGACATGTCATCGTTGATATCCCTTACGGCAATATCGGCTCCAAAATGGATAAGAAACATTTTCCAAGGAGACAGAATGGTCTTCAGGTGGTGATCTTGCTGCCAGAGGCTTCGACTGACATCAAGAAATTTCGATGCTGATCTGCGGATTTGTCCTTCGTAAGTGAACTCCACGAAGTCTAATGATTTGGAAATGACAGATGGCATCATCGTGATACTCTCGCTGGTTGCACCAATAAGCAATGAATTTTGCATGATTTTCTGATAGTTCCAGGAATATTGTAGGGTTAGTGATAGTTTAGTGCCAATAGACTGAAATCGTTTTACGGCACTGACTGATGATGTGAACCTGTCTGCACTATGCATCTGAGGAATGTCAGCATAAACTATCATATCGTCAGTGACGAATTGTGAGGCGATATTATTAGACTTTGTGTTTCGGTATGTTAAGTCCATGTTGAAGAACCATTGGCTAATGGGGAACTTGTAGTCGAAACGCAATTTTGCCGTAAAGACCTTTTTGTCCGACAGCGCTCCTAAAGACACACGCTCCATGAGTATGTCGGTTCGTATAGGAGTGGAAAGGAAATCGTGGATGTCACCGAAGGAACGTTTGTAGTTGGCTTTTGTTGTGATAGTTGCACCTGGCGTGACCTTATAGATGATGTCAGCCTCAGGGCAAAGGGATAGTTTGAAGCACGAGATATCCATATTGCTGTTACGTTCATAATTGCAGATATAGTCAGCATGAGCGGCTAAGGTTGTACGGATATTCAGTCGGGGTGTCGTGTATTCATATTGAGGTGAGAATGAGAATCTGAAATTATCGAAGGCATTGTTGTTGCCAATGGTTGCCAGACTGTCCTCGGACAACATCGTGCGTATGTGTTGCCGCTTGTATTGTATCGTCAGCGGGAGATACAGGCGGGTATGCTGCTTGACATAAACGCCCGATAGTTTCTCTATAACAGAGAAGTCTAACGACTTCATCCATTGCGAGACCTTTTGATAGCCATATTGGATATCCAACTGAGCATCTGGCGAAACGGACAACTGCATGACATTGGAGGTATTGATGTTCCAACGCCCACGCCGCCAGTTGGCAATCAACTCATTAGAGACATTGTAGGCATCAAGGCTTTGGCCCTGCCGAGAGGTTAAGGTGCTTCGCAAAGTAGGCAATTCCGCAGTTCTGAACGATGCGCTTGACGAGAAGGCATTGACAATATAGGCATTTGGTGAATTGTTCTTGTACTCCAGCGAGAATGACGGAGTTTTCTTAGAGACAGAATATTCTTTCTCTTGTTCTATGACGATGGTCGTATCGACAGCAAAGAATGATTGCGTATCACCGTATGAGTGCTGCCTATGAGAATACGCATACCCAATATTCATTTTTAAGGTTTTATTATCCGACAACTTCAGACTACTATTCAAAGAATAGTGTTGGTCTTGCGGATAAGAATATCTGTCAGTGGCTAGCGGAGGGGTTGAAGCGGAGATATTGCCCAGAATGTCCTCTGAGAGCGAGTGCTGCTTCGTGGAAGCAAAATGATCAATTCCCTCACGCTCAGCAAAAGCCGATTCATTGCCTACTTTGACGGTTGCAATAGTCTGGAACTTCTTGGTGAACAACATTCCTGCACCGCCAAACTGATAGAGTGCTTTCTCCTTTGACAGGCCAAACGTCCCCTCAATCGTACCCACTGGTTTGAGTTTCGCCTTCTTGCTCAGTTTGATATTCAGTGCAACGTCGTCAGAGAAAATGTCCTTGTTCATCTTCACAGGCTGATGATGGTTGTACACTTGCACGGAATTGACGTACTCTGCGGGTATGTTGTTGGTGGCAATGTTATACTTGCCACTCAGCAAATCCACATCTTCTATATAGAATTTGGAAATCTCCTTTCCCATGTACTGGATGCTGCCATTGTTGGCAACTTCTATTCCAGGCAGTCTTTTTAGAACGTCATTAAGAGTGTAATCCGATGCTGTGGTGAACGATGCCACATGATACGATAGTGTATCACCACGCTGTGATATGGGTGATGCCTTGACAACCACTTCTTGCAAAACCTGCGATGTCTCATGCAAAATGAAGTTGCATATCTGTGTCTTATATGCTATGTCTCTTGTTTCTTTTTCATATCCCAAATGTTCGGCCGATAGGCATAAAGGTTTGTCACTTGGGGGAATCCTAACCGTATATTTGCCTGCACTATTCGTCACGGTATAGGCTAACATCTTGTTATCGGCTATGGCCTTGATGATGACACCTTTCATTGGGCCATCCCCATCCGTCACCATACCACCCACAACAACCTGAGCTGCAGACTTGCAGGCATATATGGCGAATAGTACAATGATAAGAAATATACGATGAGTCATAATCAATGGGAATTTATTGTAATTCCAAGGGTATGTATCCATTTGGGTGAATGCGTAGTTGTTGCCCGTCTATGAATATAGAGCCCTTTCCACCTCCATGCTTGTCTATCCTCACATGGCCAATGGACTCAACGGGTATATTGCCCATAGGGTTCTTTTCAAAAATATTCTTCGTTTTGACAAACTTCTCCCGAGTTGTTTTGAGGTGGTTCTTGGTATTGGGGGCTTGTATGTCTATGTTGCCTCTACGGAATGCAATGGCTTCGAAAGTATGTATACCCTTGGTATCCTTGGCTTTCATGACAAGTCCTGGGAGTCCACAGAGTTTCCATGGTCCATATACGACAGGAATCTGCGACGTGTACCATACCGTCCATAACCGACCGCCATATTCGCCTGTTGCCTTTCCACAAGAGTATCCACAAATCGTATCTGTTCCTTCTGCCATAGTCCAGACAATCGTGTTGGCATCTTCAGTATAGTAATAGCGTTCTGGTGTAATGGTGCCACAAACTGTATATTTCCCGTCAGGGATGTTTTGCCAGACGGTCTGGTCAAAAAAATATTCATTCCTCACCATCTGTTTCTGATAGTGTTCGTTTTCTTCGTCTGTGCCACCGACAAGCAACACAGAATCAACGAGGTATGCCGAATAGTCGCTGAACATGGCGGCAGTGTCATTCAGCATCAGTATGGTGGAATACACCTCGCCAGGATTACCGTTATTCACTTTGTATTCATAGATACATTCGTACTTGGTAGCCTCATTATTTTGGGCGTGTAAAATCTGGGACGAGGCCAGAAGCCCCGTCAATAAGAAGACGATTCTTTTCATGCTTATGCTATGTTATTTAATGAGTTCTATGAGTATGATGCCGTTGCCGGCCTGTTGGCCGTATTGCTGTTTAAATTTGTTGATGTTCTTAGAATCTTTCAATACCGTCACGGCTTTTATTTGCTCTGGCGGTATGTGGTCAAAACGATCTGCCTGTTGGCCGTCAATAAGGATAAGAGGGCCAGAAACAGAACGGGATGGAGTGACGGCAAACAATGCGAGACTAAGCATTACCATTGGTAGGAGTATCCAGATGCGCCAGTTCTGATGAGCCTGTACTTTCGTCATTGCCTTGAAGCGGTAAGAGAGCGGGTGTCTCGACATGCAGTTTACCACATCGAGATTGACACCAAAGAGATATTTGAGTAGGGTTGCCTGATAATCATTCGGTTTAAAACCGTTACTGAGTGCTTCTCTGTCGGCCTCCATTTCCTGTACCTCGGTCAGCCATCGGGTGGCAATCCAGATAAAGGGATTGAACCAAAACACAGTCTTTGCCACCTCCATAAGTATTCGTTCTTTGGAATGACCGTGGAGAATATGCGCACATTCATGAGCAAGGATGTGACTACGCTCAGCGTCGTTAGCAATGGGTGGCAGGTAAATGGTGTGCCAAAACGAAAATGGAGATTTTACAGCCTTGCTAATAACTGTACTCTGGCCGCCTTCCTTCGTCTCCTTCCCATATCTGTGAAGTCTTCTCAGCCTATATAGTTGTGAAAACGCAGAGGTTGCCATTGCAAGTACACCGAGCAGATATATTGTGCAGCCAATATAGAGCAAAGCATTACTTCCCGTATGTTCGGCTTGTGTGTTGATGGCTCCATACGTTGTCTGAATGCTTTTGGGCAGATTATTTGTTGCAATAGGAATCTGCAACAATGGAATCATACACGATACCGCAACAGACAGTATGAGGAAACGACGCCTTATAAGGTAGGACGTCGCACGATCTATCATCAACTGGTAAACTATCAGAAAAAGACCGCTGCAAATCAGGCTTTCTATGATATACAGAACAGGTGACTTCATTTGCTTTCTTCCTTCATAGTCTTGATAATCTCTTCCAGTTCGCTGAGGCTGACAGACTTGGTGTCATTGAAGAAACTAAGCATCTGATGAATGGAACCACCAAAGAAGTTATGCATCACATTGTCCATGAACCCCTTCGTGTATTCCTTCTTTCGCACCAACGGAAAATACTGGTAGGTCGTTCCAAAAGCTTTATGACTTACAAAGCCTTTTTTCTCCAGCACCCGTACCACCGTGGAAACCGTATTGTAGGCTGGCTTTGGTTCGGGCATCTCGTCAAGAACCTCGCGGACGAGTGCCTTTTTCTTTTCCCATAGTATCTGCATCACCTCTAACTCGGCATGCGTCAACTCTTTTAATTCTTTCTTTGCCATATCTTTTTGTTTTGTAATTGTTCAACGATGGTGCAAAGATAATAACTATATTTATAGTTGACAAATTATTCTTATAATATTTATAATTGTTTAACAAAGTACTTGGGGAACATAGAAATAGGAGACAACAGGTCAACACTGACACCGTGCAGCAGATAGAGGAATTGAACGGCAAGATTCGTGAACTTGTGGAACAGGAGTCGCCCCGTTTTGTCTGTGGCAAACTGCTCTACGACGAAATTAGGAAGGACGGCACCCTCCAACTGGTCAAACGACGACTACAAATGCTTCATCGACTATTACAAAGCCATCGCCTTCGCCGCCTTCAGCCGCCTCCAGAAGAAATATCAGCCCAAGACCGCCCATAACGCTTTCTTCCT
>CACWSX010000066.1 GCA_902763615.1 uncultured Prevotellaceae bacterium
ATCCTGAGCCGCTCGGCTTTGCCGCTTGCCCCAGCAAGAACTTTTTGTTGCTCAGGTACTTATAAAGAAAGTTAAATTAAAGTGCTGCGGAATTTAGGTTAAATTAAAACAATTATGAAAAAGATTATGAATTGGGTGCTCGCCGCCATCCTCGTTTGCGGCGCAAGTGTATTCACGGCGTGTACAATAGACAACGCTGACAATCCCGCACAGCCGGACTTCAACCTGGCTGAGAAGATTATCGGCAACTGGATAACCGCCGACGGCGACGGACAGCCCGTAGTGACCAATGAAAAGTTGGTGCTCGACATCGAGTCTACCACCAAGGCCTACATAAGTGCATCTTTCAACCATAATCCGGCAGCGGGAACGGCCTGGTTTGATATGCTGGACACCGATGTCACCATCGACGGCAATAAGATGATCCTCACCAACCAGTACAGCGGGAACACGACAGTGGAGAACGAATTTACCATCGCCGACATTAACGCAAGCGAGTTCACTGCCTACCTCAAGTTTAGCATGAAGGTCGGCGGCAGCGTGGTGGCCACGAAGGAATACCCAGTCCGTTACGTCAAGATGGCTGCCGACTACAGCCAAACCATTCTTGGCACTTGGGAGGGTAAGGTGACCAGCGAGAATGATGAGCACACCGACGGCGAGCTGCACCGCTGGGAGTACAAGGCTGACGGCACCTATACATACTATGTGAAGGATGGCGACCAATGGGTGGCCAGTGCCAATACGCTGAACGAATACTTCGTGGCCGGCAATCTGCTCTGCTTCCGCTGGGTGGACAACGGGCAGGAGAACCGCGAGTGGTGGGAAATCACCATCGAGAACGGCGTGATGAAGTGGACGGCTCTACGCAAGAAAGCCGACGGTTCTACCTATACCGCTACATTCGAGATGAAGAAGGAATAGTCACCGGCAGAATAGTCACCGGGACAGGCACCTGGGTATGGGTGCCAGTTCCCCAAAGATGAGAATAGAGAAACGGAAGTCAGTGGCTTCCGTTTCTTTGTGTCTTGGCTTTTGAAATAAATCGCTTAATCATTTGACCCATTGGGCGATTTTAACTGTGTTGACCTCTGTCGCGACGCGGCCAAACATGCAAGCATGATGGCTTTTGCTGCTCCATCGGTTCTCACGACTCAGCAATAAAAATGCAAGCATTTATTGCGTTCGCTGCTCGAAAATTTGGAAGTTAAGAAAATAATCCCTATCTTTGCAGCGGAAATAAATGAAGTTGTTATGGAAGTAACTATTGACTCAAAACTTTATCAGCAGGCTTTAACCTATGCGCAGCAGCAAGGTTTAAACCTATCCTCGGTTATTGAGAATTTCCTTGTTCGCTTTGTTGGCAGTAGTAAGAATACTGCTGAGCAAGCAGTTCCCGATGTAGTACTCAGTCTGTTAGGTGCAGGAGAGAGTGTAGCCGACGAGGATTTAAATGCCCGCGAAGCCTATTACGATTATTTAGAGCAAAAATACAAATGAAACGTTTGTTTTTAGATACAAATATCGTAGTTGATGTTTTGGAACGTCGTGAACCTTTTTGTCACGATGCAGTTCGCTTGTTCACTATGGCTTACAACAAACAAGTGCAACTCCTTGTTTCACCAATGACATATTCAACTGCCTCCTTCTTACTACGAAAACACGGTCCAGAAGGAGTACGTAATCTGTTGTCAAATTTTCGCCAACTTTCACGTGTCGCTACTACTAACGAGCGAATAGTTGATGACTCGCTGGCCTCGCAGTTTAATGATTTTGAGGATGCGATGCAATACTATACAGCAGTGAAGGCTAACGCCGATGTAATTATCACTCGAAATGGCAAGGATTTCGCGGCCTCGAAACTTCCAGTGATGACTGCAACGGAGTATCTTGCTACAATCACAGGGTAAGCGCGACTTCCGTTTCTTCGTTTATGGGCGGTGCTTTTGTGAGAAAATAATCGGGGAAATGCTTGGTTTTCTCAATTATTATTTGTATCTTTGTAGGGTAAAAGAGAGGTGGCTCCAGCCATCGAAATAACCCTAGTAATTCACCATTTAAAACATGTAAGATTATGAACAAAACAGTTAGAAAGATTCTTCAGGCGATCAGTTATCTCATCACCCTGTTTCTCGGAGCAGCTGGCGGCAGCACATTGATGTGAAACATCAAGGCCATGGAAAACCAGAAGGGCTTCAAAATCTCACAGTATGCCTGTGCGGTGCTGCTCATCGTGAGCAGTATCGCGCTGGTGACTTATCAGGTGGTCGAGATCAGCGACGTGGCCTCGGGGCTGCTCTATTATGTGGCGCAGTCGTTCCTGCTCGCCGGCTCAATCTTCGGCCTCGACCAGTATATCCGAATCATCAAAAACATGTCACACAAATCCAACTATGAAAGAGAATCTCAATGAAACACGCCTCGAGTTTGGTGGCGTTCGTTTATCGCCGCATTTTAAACTGGGCGAGTTTCTGAATCTGAAGAAACACCCCGCGAACTTTCCCACGATGCAGGCCGTGGCCAACATGACCTACGGCTGCAACCAGTTGTTAGAGCCCGCCCGCCAGATCGTGGGCCCGATCATCATCAGTTCGGGCTTCCGCTGCGAAGCTGTGAATCGCCAAGTGGGCGGCGTTAGGAATTCCCAACACTTGATCGGCCAGGCTGCCGACATCCATCCGAAAGACCCTGCGCAGTTCCAGGTATTGGTGGACTTCTTTAGAAACTGGGAGTACACCGACCAGCTCCTCACCGCCTCCAACTGGCTCCATATTTCCTGGAGCCCCTTCTCCCCACCCCGCCACTTCATCCGCATCGGGTATTACAAATAGCTGCCAGGGAATGGAGTACATTACCATCTACTGCATCAAAAATATCATGTAGCCCGTTAGTGTAGTATTCACCGTTGTCCTCAGAATGAAAGCCTAAGCTGTTCTTGAGCCCACTGTTTAAGTCTTACCAGTTGGACAGATTTGCAAGACGTTGTTCCCGCAAGCGCCTGAACTGACTCAAGCACTCCTCGTGCGAAATCGGATGCTTCTGCCAATAGGCCACCGACTTCATTTTCTCTTGTGTCACCTTGAGGTGATAGTCGTTGAGTTTTGTCATTGTTCATCCTTTCAGTTTGTTTCTGTGCGTAAAGATAGGTACTTTTGGGCATATTTGCAAACTTTTTTGCTTTTTTCTTTTTAGAATCGGAAATCTTTTGTATCTTTGCCCCTTGAACACTGGCGAATGCCTTCACATAGAGGGGACTGTCACTTGAGTTATAGTAGCCGATGGATATACTGGGTTTCTTCACATCGCTCTTGAATGTTGTCTGCGAGATGGCTCCCTATCTGCTGCTGGGATTCTTCATCGCAGGTGTGCTGCACGTGTTTGTACCGCAGAAGTTCTATGCCAATTATCTTTCACGAAATAACAAGCTGTCTGTTGTTTGGGCAGCGCTGTTGGGCATACCCCTGCCGCTGTGTTCGTGCGGAGTAATCCCTACGGCCATTGGTCTGAAGAACGAAAAGGCTTCGAAGGGAGCCATTGCCTCGTTTCTCATAGCCACGCCACAGACGGGTATCGACTCCATCCTGGCCACGTTCTCGCTGATGGGACTGGGCTTTGCCATTATCCGTCCTACGGCGGCACTTATCACAGGTGTCTGCGGAGGACTGCTGGTAAACCGTCTGGTTCGTGAGGATGACGTGAAGGAGGATGCGTCGGCTTCATGCCAAGTAGAAAGCGGTAACAGGATTTGGCGCGTACTGAAGTATGCTTATTATGATATGCTTCGTGACATTGGACTTCGACTGCTTATCGGACTTGTTGTCGCGGCATTGATTCAGGTGGCTGTGCCCGACGCGTTTTTCCTCAGTTTCGGCAGTCAGCCGCTGCTGCAGATGCTGGTCATACTCGTCGTCGCCATACCTATGTATATCTGCTCGACGGGTAGCATCCCCGTTGCGGCGGCATTGATGATGAAGGGGCTCTCGCCAGGAGCGGCACTGGTGATGCTGATGGCAGGGCCTGCCGTTAACCTCGCTTCCATCCTTGTGGTTCATAAGTCGATGGGCAGACGTTTTACCTCGATTTATCTGATGACTATCGTGGGGTTTGCAGTCCTCTTTGGTCTGCTGCTCAATGCTACGGGAATCGACTTCACCTCTGCCTCTCAGGATGCTTGCTGCATGAGCACATCCACTCTGCCAAGTCCGTTTAAAATCGTTTGTGCTACAGTATTAACATTATTAATCATATATGCTCTTATGATGAAATTTTTCAGCAAATTTACAGACAAGAAGCCTTTAGACCCCGATGTGACCGTCTACCGCGTTGAGGACATGCATTGCAGTCATTGCGAGGCAGCCGTTGTCCGTGCCGTCGAAGAAGTGCCGGGCGTTGAGAAAGCCAAGGCCAGCGCCTCTGCCAACACGCTCACCATCAAAGGTCCTGCTACGGAAGAAGCCATCCGCGCTGCGGTTGAAGGTATAGGCTATACGTTTAAGGGGTTGGCAGTGTGAAGTTTCGCAAGGCAGTGCCTACTACCGAACCATATCCCACAGACAAATCCTATGCCCAAGGGAAACCGAAACCTCTATGTTCAGAATGCTAATGCCGATTATATCCACGATGACTTCCGTCACGAACTGGCTCTGTATGTCGATGGTCTGCTATTCACGGGCTGTGCTCATAGCGGACTGGAGAATATTCTGGCGGCATGCCTTTGGCCAGTTCATTCCGTTGTAGGCGGATTCCACTTACTCGACGGCCAAGAGACGGCTGATGAAATTAAAGCCTTGTCTCAAAGGCTGAAAGCAGAGTACCCGGAAACACAGTTCTACACCAGCCATTGTACAGGTGACAATGTGTTTGAGGTAATGAAAGACGTGATGGGCAAGCAATTACAGTCTTTCAGATGTGGAACTATAATAGCATTAGAGAAATATATGCCATAGTCTATAATATCAAGTGTTTCATTGGATGACCGCCCCATTGGTTATCATTCACGTATTGGAAGCCGACGGACGCGTATAATGCCTCGCCGATGGGATTGCCCTTATCTACCAATAGTCCGACACATAGCAACCCCATACGATTAGCCCGTTCCTTGGTAGCCAACAGCAGCCTTCGGGCAATGCCCTGACGACGATATTCCGAAAGCACGGCCAATGAGTCAAGATACAGTTCGCCAGCCTGCGTCTCATCATCCATACCCGTATGATCCTTGCCGAGATGTTCTTTGGCAGCCTCGATAAAGGCTCGCCGAAGTTCATGCAGAAGCCCACCATCATAGCTGACGGAAATACCGACAACCCTATCTGCATCCATTGCCACCAGCGTATTCCGATAACTGTATTGCGAATCCTCGCGCTCAACAAGCATCGTCATCATCTTGCGGCAATCCTCCAACCCGTAACCCTCACCACAGAAATACAGGCAACAGTCATCCGTCATGGCCGTCATAATCAGGCAGGCTATCTCTGCTGCCTGGCTCTTGGTTGCTTCTCTAATCTCTATCATTCCTCCTTATCTGATGAAATTAGTCCAAACCGGCTGTTCTTTCTGAGGATGTCCGTCTTCGGCAACGTTCAGTTTCTTGATCATCCAAGCCATGTTGCGTCCAAGTGTCCGCATCGTCTGCATACCTTCCTCGTCCTGCTTTACCTGCCCTGAAGTCTGGCCATAAACCATGTTCCAGTACTGTGAACTGACCACTGGCATATTCATGATTGTGAAGTACTTGTTCAGACGGTCAAAAGCCGCCGATGCGCCACCACGACGGCATACCACCACACTGGCAGCAGGCTTGTACTGCAGCTGCTGTCCCAAGGCATGCTCTTTCGGGCTTCCGTTTATCAACAATACCTTCATAAACGCTATATCTTTTCAAAAGTACGAATCAGGTGAATCACCGTGCCCCAAATCTGAAAGTTCTCAGGATCATTGACCTTGAACACGGGGTAACCAGGGTTGAAGTCCAGCGTCTCATGCCTATAATCATCAGCCGGACTGGGAAATCCTGCTGCTACTCCAGCATGTTCCAATTCCAACTTGGTGTCGAATACACCTCTCACTATCTTGATGTTACCCATCTCTAAATCCTAATAATTTTCAAATTCAGCCACAAAATTACTCATAAAACCTCAGAATTTATCAGAAATGATTAATTTTACAACATTGTTTAAGTAAAAAGGTCTTGGTAGAGACCAGAGCCGTGACTCGAAACACTCCAAGGAATATATGAAGAAGATATTGTCAGTTATGGTCTGTGCGTCTCTCTCCTTGGGAGCAATGGCACAGGAAGCACTGGCTTTCAATGCCAATGCAGGTGTGAAATCGAAGATGACCGTCTATGATGGGACAGAGGTCAGCTATACAGCCTATGAAAGGCTGTTCTATGTGACGAATGTAGAGGACTCTGCTTATCAGTTCCTCAATGTGTATGTGCCGGATGGAGCCACACAGCAGACTCCTATTTTCCTGCGAACCTATGTCGGCGGCTATATGGCCTCTCCTGCAGCACAGTTCCCTGCCTATCTTAAAAGTCTGAACCTAAAGAAGCCAGCTGGTACACCGCTGACAGCCGACAATTACTTAGACTACCTGAAAAGCGAGATTAAAAAAATAACAAAATAAAAAGACCAAGTAAAGGAAAAGGGAGCCGTATTGCCCCCTTTTCCTTAATCTTCGATGAGATTACCGTTTATCTGGAATTCCGTAGTCAGGCCAGCGTTCC
>CACWSX010000067.1 GCA_902763615.1 uncultured Prevotellaceae bacterium
TTGCATGGGCTTCGGCCCCCTACTCTTCTGACCCCCGATTGAACCGCATTCAATCCAATCTATTAAAAAAGGCCGACCTCCACCCGAGGCCGGTCTTTTGTATTATACCTATGTTAGCTTCTTAACCCGATGAACTGAAACTGGGTGCGTAAACGTCGCACCCAAGTTTCTTCTGTTCATTGTCCTGTTGCTTGTTTGTATTCTAAAAGTCGGAGCTGTAAATCTGCATAGACATCTGTACGGTGGTCGAGCGATTGCTGATAGAGCATCTGAGCTTCGAGCAAGTCGCTCATCTTAGAGATACCTGCCTTGTAATAGTTGCGATTAAGGCGTAGGTTTTCCACTGTCTGTTCAATACTACGCTGAGCCAGAAGCAGCTGCTGGTACGACTCCTCTACCCCATTCCAGGCATTTTGCATACGGATCTGCAACAGTTGGGCATTATCCTCTAACTGCTCTACTGCTTTCTGGTGCTCTATCTTGCGGCGCTTGATAGCATGAGAACCTCCCCACCAGTCGGAGATGGGCACACTGACGGTAGCAAACACCATTGCGAACGAGTGATTGTTGTCCATCAAATTATGGTAGTTGTAACCTGCGCCTACAGCGACTGATGGCAAATTCTGGCCAACGGCCAGTTTCTTCTGGAGATCTGTGGCTTCTACCTGTTTGCCAAGCAATTGATATTCAGCAGTTCCCAATAGTGCCTGACTATGGTCTTGTTTGGTAACCAAAGGTGAAGTAACATCAGACTGATAGGATATGACGAACGACGTATCGCGCAGGCCACAATACTGCGACAACAACAGACGGACAATAGAGATGCCGTTCTGTAGTTTCAGTCGTTGGCTCTGGATATCGTTCTGGCGCAGTTGCACCTGCAACAGGTCGTTGGGCATGGCCAACCCAGCGCGAACGGCCACATCTACATCTTTATGGATACCAGCCAATAAGGTGTCCACTGCCTCGATAGTCTTCATTTTCTCCTGCATCGATGCCAACTGCCAGAAATATTCTTCGGTAGTCTTCTCCACTTCGTTTTCCGACATCTGCAACTGCAAGCGACTCACGTCCTCACCCACCTTGGCGAGTTTGTTGCCGTTGATGATCTGACCGCCGGCAAAGACCGGTTGGGTGGCCATGAGCGAGCCGATGGTGCCATTCTTCATCATCGAGATGCTGATGGGGTTACCCAAGGCAGCCAATGCCTCTGGCGGCAACGACTGCGCCAAAGCCATCCCCAGTTCGGGCGACAGGCTCTCCGAGGGGTTCAGTGTGGTCTGCGCCATGCCTTTGTTGGCATTAAACCAAAGGCCTGTGCCGCTCACATTGGGGAAATACTTTGTAAATGCCTCCTTGCGCTGCTGTTGAGCAGTTTCGATGTTGTATCTGGCACTACGGATGGCGATGTTGTTACGGAGAGCAGAATCCTTTATCTGTTCCAAAGTGTAAGTCTGTGCTGAGGCTGACAGTGCACAGCCCAAGACTATCAGTGATAATATCTTTTTCATAATTACTTAGTCGAAACTTTAACTTCGTTGAGCTTTCTCACGTTCGGAAGTGAGAGCAAGCTCTTACTTCTCTCACTTAGTCGAAACCTTCCAATAAATGACGGGGAGCATGGTAACCACCATGATGAGCGAGCCGACGCCACCTGCGAAGATGGTGACACCTACGGGCATCCAGAACGAACTCTGGGCGATTATCATCGGCACCACGCCAACGGCAGTAGTGGCTGTGGTGAGGAAGATGGGCACCATACGCCGTTTGCCTGCTTCGTAGGCAGCCTGGCGCACTGCCTTGTTATAGGCCTGCCTGTCCTTCTTCCAGTCGCCATGATCCGCTACATATTTCTTAATCAGGTCAATGGCATGCTCAAAAATCAGAATCTCGTTACGCATAATCATTCCCATCAGTGTGATAAGACCGAAAATTGAGGTCAGTCCCAAGGCCCGGTTCATCAGCCCCAGACCGATGAGCGCTCCAGGAGTCATCAGTGCCAAGGCGACCATACAGACGGTAGTCACACCATATTTCCTGAAGTTGAACAACAGGAAGAAGAACACAATAATCATTGCAATCATAATACCACCGATAATCTGCGGCATAGCCTCGTCACCGTATTCAATCTCGCCACCCACCTCAGTACGCACGCCTTGCGGCAGCAGGATGTCCTCCTGCATCATACGGGCAATCTCTTTTTCTACAGGCGCGGTATAGACGCCCTGTGCAAACTGCGCCGTCACCGTGATACAGCGTTCGCCGCCACGATGCATGATGCGGCTCTCGCTCCACTTGGGCGCGACTTTGGCAATCTGGCGTAGAGGCACTGTAGAATTGGTACTGTGCAGACCTCCCGACACCATCGACATCGGCGATGCGATGCCCAGATTGGCCACATCCGAGAAAGTCATATCAGTATCATCTTTCACCACGATGGGCAATTCATAACTGTCCTCCCAAATCTGTCCCACGCGCAGGTCGCTCGATGTGGCACTCAGTGCTAGCTGGGCAGTGGTACGCGTAATACCTAATTGGGCAGACGTCACAGGATCGAGTTCGACGTTGATGATAGGATAAGGCTGCAGATAGTCGGTATGCACCCACTCCAGTTCCGGCATCTGGCGCATACGCTCCATCAAACGTTCTGCCACCACATGCAGCGAGTCGAGGTTATCACCATAGAAGCGGTACTCCAGCTCACTCACCTCCAGATAGTCCAGACGTTTAAACTTCACGTAAGCATTGGGAAACGCCTCGCTCAATTGTGGCTGATACTTGGCCAAAAGATCGAGTGTGGCCTTGTCGCTCTTGGTATTCACGATAAACTGTGCATAGTTGTTACCCGCCATCTGTGGAGCGTATGCATCCATAAACCGGGGTGACGAACAGCCGATAAAGCCAGTAATGCCCGTGATACGTTCATCCTTCTCAAGCACGTGCTGCACCGAATCGGCTATCACTTCCGTCTCTGCCAGGCCTTTACCGTCGGGCAGGAATATCTCCACGGCAAACTGGTCGCGGTCGGCGTATGGGAAGAGACGTATCTTCAGCGTGGGAACGATCAGTGTTGAAAGTAGAATAACGGCGATACCGCCACCAATCGTCAGCCACGGGTTGGCAAAAGTCCAGTCTAACACCTTATTATAGGTGTTCTGCACCCATTTGGTGATTTTATTACCATCGGTACTTACTTTGTCGGGCTTGATGATGTGCGTCTCGAGGAACGGAATCACGGTAACCGCCAATATCAGCGACACCATCAGGTTGATGGTAATCGTAACGGGGAAGTCCTCCAGACAGTCGTGGAACATACCCTTCATCGTGATGAGGAACGGATAGAAGATGGCGCAGATACAGATCGTGGCCAACAGCATCGGCATAAAATACTGCCTGGCCGACTCTATGGCAGCATCAAAGGGTTTAAAGCCTTTGCCCAGATACTCCAGATAGCCATCAATCACCACGATGGAGTTGTCGACAATCATTCCCAGCACCACAATCAGTGCCGCCAGCGTCACAATGTTCAGTTCGATACCCATCATATACATCACCGCCACACTCACGAAGGTGCTCAGTGGGATGGTGACGGCAGCCACGATGGCCGAACGGATGGGAAACAGCACCATCATCACCAGGATAATGATGAGCATCGATATCAAGAGGTCGCGCAGGAAGTCGCTCACGCTCTTCGCCACCACCTTGGGCTTATCCGCTATGCGGGTCACGTTCACATCCTCAGGCAGTTCGTTCTGACGGAAATCCTTCAGCACCCGATCCACTTCCTGACCGTACTGCACCACATTGTTGCCTGGCGTCATCTCCATCGACAGCAACACACAGGGGTGTCCGTCCTGCTCGATACGACTCGACATCGGTTCGTATTCGCGCACCACACGAGCCACATCTCTCACACGAGTGATCTTACCCGTTGCAGGATCAGAGAAAATAATCTGGTTGGCAATCTCCTCCTCGCTGTTCTCCTGAGCCTCCACATGGATGGGCACCTGCTGGTCATCATCGCTGATCGAACCACTCATCGTGGTGATACCCTGAGCCTGCAGTCGCGAAAAGAGCATCTGCTGACCAATGCCATAGGCTTGCAAGCGCTGGCGGTCAATATAAAGACTTATCTGCTCTTTCTGCTCGCCGAAGAGTTTCACATTCGCTACCGACGGGATGCGACGCAGACGGTCACTCAGGTCGTCGCTGTACTGTTTCAACTCGCGATAGCTACGCTGGTCGCTCTCGATGGCGATGAGCAGAGCCGAGGTGTTACCAAAGTCATCGTTCACCACGATGGCCAGTACACCACTGGGCAACTGCGCCTTGAAACCATTCAGACCATGCTTGATCTTCGACCACACCTCGTCCTTGTTGTTCACATCATCGTTCAGTTTCACCATCACGATACACATGCCGTTCTGCGATTGCGTAGTCGTCTTCTTACGATTCACCTCGCCATAGGTAAACAGATAACGCTCCAAAGGACGAGCCACCTGCTGCTCCACCTCCTCGCTGGTAGCGCCAGGATAAACCGCCACCACTACACCCTGTCGGATGGTGGCATGCGGGAATTCGTCTTTCGGCATGATATACATGCCGTAGATGCCCATCACAAACAAGATGCCGACGATGAGCAATGCTATTGAGTAATGCTCCAACGGCCATCGGAGCCAATTCGTATGCTTCATGCTAATAAATCACTTTGGTTCCTTCACTCAGTTTCTGATAACCCTCTGTGACAATACGGTCACCGGTATTCAAGCCATCGATCACACTTACATAATTACCCTGAGGCTGACCAATAGTAACAGTTGCGCGATGAGCCGTACTGTCCTTGCCAACGGTCCATACAAACAGACTGCCGTCAGCCTTCTTTTGTACTGCCGTCACCGGAACCATCTTGCCACCTGCCGCTTGAGGACCATCCGATACGAAACGGACATTGGCCACCATACCAGGTAGCAGCTTCCGGTTATTATTTGCCACATTAATTCTTATATCATACGTATGCGTGAGGGCATCAGCCTGCACGCCCTTCTCTATCTGACCGCCCTGATAACTGCCATTGATGGCTTCTACCTGGATGGTCGTTGGCGTACGGGCATTGATACCGCCGACTTCAGCTTCAGGAATTGCCACCTTAACCTTTACTGTTGAGATGTCAAGGATACTCACAACAGCCTGTGACGGTAAGGCCGTCTCGCCCGCACCAACCAGCTTCTTGCCAACGACACCACTGACAGGCGCTACCAACCGGCAATCGGCGAGATTCTTTTTGGCCACCTCCAGCTGCGATTTGGCCTGAGCCACCTTGCTCTGTATCTCTACCCATTGCACCTCGGGCAACGAGCCATTGTCGTGCAACATTGTGTAGCGACCGAGTGCATCATTGGCTTGAGTCATCTGCGCTTCGGCACCACTCAGCAAGTTGCGGGCCTGCGTGTCGTCCATCTCTGCCAGCAGCTGACCTTTGCCTACGGTCTGGCCTTCGCGTACCAATACACGCTTGACAACCCCCATCCCCGTAAAACTGACAGCTGTCGCCTCGCGTTCTTCCACAACACCCACATACGTCTGGGCATTATCCATCACGTCAGACGATACCACCAGTGTTTTCACTCTCGTCGGAGCCTTCATGCTCTGCTCCCCCTTTTCTCCTTCGCCCGGCTTTGACCCTTGCTTCTGGCAAGAACTGCCCAGTAACATGACTGATAGCAGCATCAATAATTCCTTTTTCATATCCAAATGTTTGATTTTGATTGCAAAATTAACTCATATTCGGCTGTCATTAATGTTCGATTTTTCCCCACATATTGTCAATTCGACGCCAAGAAACCAAAATAAACATAATTAATACCAAATAAAACATAAAATATGGAAAATTATAGGTATTTTTGCAACATGAAACAACTCGAAGAAATAACATTCCAGACATTAGCTGACAATGAGGATATCCAGATTGGCTATTCCGACAACGACATTGTGGTCGTCGACAGTATTCAGCAATTCGCCGAAGTCAAAACCGCCCATGTGGCCATGAATTCGGTCGTCATCTGCACCAATGGCAAGATACAGGCGCAGATGAACGGCATACAAATGGAACTTCACAAGAACCAGGTGGCCATCGTACCCCAGAACGTCACGGTGACCGATGTGATGGTCAGTCCTGACTTCAACCTGAAGGCCATGTTCCTCACCAACCGCATCCTTCAGAGTTTCCTGCGCGAGAAAATGAACATCTGGAACGACATGATGTACATCCATCGCCACCACATAGTGACAATTGATGAGTATGAGATGCTTTTCTACACCCACTTCTACGACATGCTGACGCTGGCCATTACCAAGGGGGATAACTATCCGTTAAAGACCGAAATTATCCAATCGCTGCTGCGAGCGGCCATTCTAGGGCTCTGCGGCGGGATGAAGAAGATGTTATCGGCAGATACTAGTCTGGCTAACGCTGATGCTTTGCATTGTAATGAAAGAATG
>CACWSX010000068.1 GCA_902763615.1 uncultured Prevotellaceae bacterium
GAATATGAATCATACGCTGTGGTTTCTGCCTAACGTGGCATCATGCTTTGCCATGCGTAATCTGCTGACAGAGTTTCAGAATACATTCTATCATGACTATCGTGTCATCGTATGTGCTGGTACTCGGGCTGGTATCGGACAGCAGGCACTACCACCAGTAGAGAAAGCTATGTCGCACCCAGATCCCTTGCATTGTAAGACCATCACACTGACTTGCGGAAAACTTACAACAGGAGTTACGGTAAGACCTTGGACGGGTATCTTTATGTTGCGTGACACATCATCGCCAGAGACTTATTTCCAGTCTGCTTTTAGAGTACAATCGCCTTGGACCATTACCAACAGCGACGGTTTGCATCCAAACCGTGTAGAGATCTTAAAAGAAGTATGCTATGTTTTCGATTTTGCTCCTAACAGAGCGTTAAGGAAGATAGCAGATTATTCCTGTCAACTAAATGTTAAGGAGGGTAATCCGGAGAAGTGTGTGGATGATTTCATTAAATTCCTACCGGTGCTCTGTTATGAGAATGGGGTGATGAAAGCATTGTCTGCAAGTGACGTTCTCGACATGGCCATGAACAATACATCAGCCACTCTCTTGGCAAGAAGATGGGAAAGCGCACTCTTGGTGAATATCAGCCACTCTCTTGGCAAGAAGATGGGAAAGCGCACTCTTGGTGAATGTAGATAACTTCACACTCCAGCGATTGATGAATAACGAAGCTGCTATGGCTGCTCTGATGAAGATTGAGGGCTTCCGTTCACTGAACCAGGATATTGAAACCATCATCAATAAGTCGGATGCCATCAAGAAGAAACGTAAGGAAAACGAGGAAGGATTCTCTGTTAAAGAGAAAAGAGAACTGACTGATGAGGAGAAGGAAATCAAGAGCAAACGTAAACAGATTCAGGAAAAACTGATGAAATTCGCCACGCGTATTCCTATATTTATGTATCTAACGGACTATCGTGAGTATTCGCTGAAGGACGTTATCCTACAATTGGAGCCCAAGTTGTTTGAACGTGTAACAGGATTAACCAAACAGGACTTTGCGCTATTGGTAAGCCTGAATGTATTCAACGAGGCTCTAATGAATGATGCCGTCTATAAGTTTAAGCGTTATGAGGACTCCAGCCTGTCGTATTCTGGTATTGATCGCCATGAAGGCGAAAAGATGGTTGGTGGCTACAGCACAGTTATAACCGTGGAGGAATATAGGGAATAACGAGTAATTTATAATACCACCTTTGCAAAGAGCAGACTGCAAAGGTGGTATTCTTATAGGGAAACGTCAATCAAATCTCTTTTACTCCCCAAAGGTGCAGCGTGTTGACCATCGGTTTTGTGACATTGTTAGCTGGATAGCCAATAAAGTTCTTCTTTCTGTCCAAGATACCGTCAAACTCATGAACATATTTCGCAGGGATAACCTCGTACGCCATGCCTTGATCCATCAATTTTCCTTCTTCGAAAGTTGAAAGTTGGTCTAAGCGCATAACGACTTTCGGATGCGTCTTATCCTCCTTGCTGATTGTTAGCACGGCATCATCTGGATAGGCTATAGAGGCGAAAACTAATCGAGAATCCGCATGACGGGAGTAGTCGCGTTGTTGGTAATCCATCAACTCTTCAACGGGAACTTTAGCAATATGTCCATTGGCATAGCCAAGAACCAAATAATTCTTCATCTCACTATCAAGGACAGTAAGCGTTAGCAATGACTGGTCGTCATAGTCAAATTCATTCATTTTCCGGAACTTACCTCCACTCAAGAATTTAAAGAATCCGATAGGTTCAGTATAGTTTTCCGGGTCAAGATATTCTGCAGGAACGTTCTTCCTAATACGGCTGGTACGAATCTCGTCATCCTTCGAGATAACGAGCGGTCCCTTTTCAGCAGACTCCTCTGGTGTGCTAAACTGGACACTCTTATTAATCTTGATTTCTGATTTCAACTGCTCTGGTAATTTGCGATTGAGCCGCTGGTATTCGTCAAACTCCTCCTTTGAGAGTTTTCGCTTACTACTACCCACTCGTACGTACCAGTTGCCATCAATCGGCACACCGGTCTGATGAGCACGTATCTTGACTATCAAGATGTCTTTGTCATTGTTAGTAGCATCAAATCTGATGTCTTCAATATAGGTGGCCGCGAGACTGTTGCCCCATTTTGCACACATAGCATCAGGAATGGCACGCAGATACTTATCCTTGTCACCATAATATATGGGTGTATTCAGATCATCCTCAACACCTGTCCCCAATCCATAATTATTCACACCAACGTAAAGTGTACCGCCCGATGTATTCATGAACGAGTTGATAACCTTCAGTATTTCCGCCATCTGTTTTTCCGGGTTTGGCGTGAGATTCTTGCTGCCAGCATAAAAAACAATACTGGTCTTATACTCTGTGTCAATAGTCTCCTCACCAGTGCCATAAAGTTTCAGTCCTGTTTCAAAACCTTTTAAATTTAACTGTTGCTTAACGCGATTATGAATGTCGGTTGCCGTACTTTCCATCTTACTGGCCTTTGTGATGTTATATGCCAAAACCAACGATGCCAATTCACTGATGTTCTGACTACCTTTAGTCAATTCAAATAATTCATCGTTATGTTCAGGTTTGTCGAGGAAACTAACTGCCTGTAGCTGTACAAAACGATCATGAAGAATCACGTTGTTGGCAAATAGTTCTGAATTCACATTCTCCAATTGCTCCAGTTTGTCCTCATCCACTTTCGAGTTGCGGGCAAAGTAATGAAGCATCGTGATGATATCCATCCTGCCTTTATAGTACGCTGCCTGAGATTCCCAACCTATCATAATGGATAATGTACGTGCAAAGCCCAGATAATTATATATCTTGATATAATCCTTGTCAGTCTGAGCCATACGATCAATCAGGAATATTAATTCGCGTACATAGCTTTCGTCCAGGACTCTGTCACTCTCCAAGATTTCCTCTTCCTCCTGCTGACTGATGTCCTCAGAGATACGACCTACAGCATAATACGCCATGAGATTCCTAAAAGCACTTATGATGTTGAAATCGCATGACGTCATCTGATTCATATTACACTGGAGATGGAAAGACCCAGGGCCACGTCCAATCAATTTGCAACTGACGATGGTATTTTTATCAATACCCTCATAGTCGGCAGCATTTATGATACTGACACTGATACCATCTCTTGAAACAGCAGGAGCAGCACCGCCACTTAGAGGTCGAGTACCGACTGAGCAGATGATATCTTCGTTGTATGTATAGTATTCAAGAGCCGCCTCCTTGATTCCCTTCAACATTGAGAAATGGAAATGATTATTACAGTCATCTATGATTTCTGCCTCGAATACATATCTGCTACCATCAGATGCCATGAAATGACGTAAAGAACTGCAAAATGCATAGCCGACAATATCGCTAAGGTATATATAACCCTCACCACCAATCTCATCCTCGATCTGGCAGTAGTATTTATTATGGTCGTACAAATCCTGTCTAATGAAGCTGATTTTTACAAGTTCACCTACCTTGTGCGTTTTTCTGCGCTTTAAGCCTGTTGTTGTTACTATCTGGCCGAAATTAAAAAGTTCGTTCTCTATCTCTTCCCATATCTTCTGGTATGGTGTGAGATCATTGGGCTTGGCAATAGCCAAATTAATACACGGCCTTGTGCCCATGAAAATCTGCATATCCTGCCAAAGCCCAAGATTCTTGGGAAAGACTGGATAAGGACATCTTTGTGAAATTGAAGAGAACAATTTGATACCCTCAGCAGAGATCTGCAGCTTCACCTTGTTTTGAGTGAAAGAATTGGTGGTATCAATTTTATCACAGGGATAAAGACTGGCTATGTAATGAGGCAACAAGGGCGCTTTATCCATTGTATAGTTCATCAGTTTAGCACTCGAGTGGAACATGAAGAAATATGCCATATCGATAAGCCAATCAGGATGGAGCGGATATAGATAAGAAGACACGGCACACAGTCTGGCTGTGTTAAGGCGAAAATCAGCGATGGAGGAGTCTGGGCTGTCGTGTAAAAGCAACAGTTGGAGAGCCAAAGCCAAGTTGTTATTTTTAATCAGTTCTGTATTCTCCTTTGTCTTGTCGATTTTTCCATCACACTCGCGGATATAGAGTTCTAACAGTTTGATAATAGCACTGCAGAATGGTTCCTTTCGCCAACTCTCAATATTTCTCTGACAGATAATGTTCAGCAACTCTTTGATGCTACTATTCATCAGGTCCGGGCGTCTCAGGAAAAGACTCGATAGAATATTAAAGTGCTTGACAGGATGATAAACGAATCCTGATACTTTCAACTTGTTGAACAGACTATTGACAAAGTTCTCCGGCGTATCTGACGATTCAGAATCATTCTCATTCTCTATCAATTCAGCTGATTTAATATAATAACTTAACTGTTCAATTAACAGCGTCAGTCTTTCTTGATAGAATTCACGTTCGCTATCGGCACAGAGATCAAGCAGTTCTGATAATTCCAGCAAGTCAGAACAATCCATCTTCACGGTCTGAAGATCGATCTTTTTATTAATCAGACTCTGAATCCATCTATGACACTGACTTTCGAATGACTTTTCTCTCTCTTCTGTCAGTATCAGTCTAATGAATTCTTTCGTGTTCCACGACAGTTCTCTATTAGTCAGCAAATCAGTCAGTTTATCCTCTGTAAGGCACTCTCCTGTTTGCTGGAACTCACTGATGTCATTGAGTTCTATTCTAAGATGCTTTTCTTTTACCGACAATACTCGGCACTTAACAACCTGACCTATAAAGAGTTTCAGATTTGCTGTACCTCTTAAATAAGTAGTGATGTTGGTTGACTCGTGTTGGACTTCGCAATAGGTAGGAAATAACTTCTTTATTCTAAAGCTATACACGCCGTCATTTTTAAAAATATCTTTTCTACTAAAGCTTTGTGTCATAAATATCTTATTCCTCGGTTTATTATTTTATACGCCATACTTGGCAAAAAACACATACTAAGAAGCACACAAGAGGTGAAACCCTGTGCGAGCGGAGGACAATATAAATTGTCCCTAAGTGGAAAAGTTATTTATGATGGAGAATTCTCAAGGCGGGCACCCATCTTCAGGAAGGCTGCCCAGCATTTTGAGTCAATATTCGGTGTTCTCATCAAATTTAAGAATCTGGTTTGTTATTTTTGCGTTGCAAAGGTAATGGTTATTTCTGATATAACCAAATGTTTTGAGGGATTTTTTCAGGCTTTTAGCGCGGGGGACAGTCCCTGATATTTATTTTTTTAATTATTATCTTGCAAATTTGCAGAAATCTTCTTATTTTTGCAGCGAATAAACACAGTGAGATTGCAGGTCCCGTTGAGGTGACGATTCAGTAAAGGCCGAAAAAAGACGGATCATCTGATCCGTCTTTGATTTTTGGGACTGTCCCCGAAGTGTTTTAAGGCTTAGGGGAATACTAACGGGTTTTTCTTGAGATAGTTTTCACCATTGTTCTGATAATTATTACCGTCCCAATATACTGTGTCGCCGATGGTTATCTTGCCGCAATGGGAAGTGTTATCGGAAAATCCGACGGAGGTGATGGCATTGTTTCCTTTGGCAGTCACTTTAGTCACGCCTTTAGTAATCGTGATGTTACCGCAATATGCTGCAGGACCACTACCGATACCAGGACCTTTCGATCCGCCAGTTGCATCGACCGTTCCACCAGAGATCGTGATATTACCGCAGGTGGAAAGATTTACACTACCGATACCAGCAGCATCACTACCGCCAAAAGCCGAGATAGTTCCGCCCTCGATGTTGATGTTGCCACAATTTATCTTATATGCGGAGCCAATACCAGGAGCCTCTTCTGACTTTGCGGTAAGCGAGCCAGAGCCTTTAATGGTGAGCGTCTTGCCCTCGGCTGGCTGAATGCCAGGATAATAATCGTGGAATCCCTTTACGTAGTTAGTGCCCACAAGGATGATGGTGGCATTACCCTCGCAGGTGATACCGGCGTATTTACTTATTATAGATCTTCCAATGCCACCAACGATGTTTACATTATCAAACGTCACTGTAGCACCGTCGGCAATCGAGATCATGCACGTGCCACCAAGAATACCAGTCAGGATGTAGCCGTTCTTCACCGTGAATTTGGGAGTGCGATCCAACTTCGAGAGGGTGACAGTATTTGTGACCTTTACGGTGCAGGTTGCACTATAATCGCTTGCCTTGGCGGTGATCTTTGCCTCGCCATTGCCCACAGCGGTCACATTGCCGTTTGCATCAACAGTAGCCACATCGGTCTTATCGCTGCTCCAGGTGACGGCTCCGTCGATAGCCCCATCAGGTGTTACCTTGGCAGTCAACTTCACAGGGGCATCAACCACTTCCATTGTCAGATTAGTCTTGTCGAGGGTGATGCCAGTGGCGAAGACTGTCACCTTCACGGTGCAGGTGGCGGTCTTATCGCCTGCCTTGGCAGTGATCGTTGCCTCACCATTGCCTACAGCCGTCACCTTGCCGTTGGCATCGACGGTAGCCACTCTATCGTTGCTGCTGCTCCAGATGACGGTCTTGTCGGTAGCTCCTTCTGGTATCACCTTGGCAACCAGTGTCACAGGCTCATCATCGATTGTCATATCAAGCTCGGTCTTGTCGAGGGTGATGCCAGCCACGAGCACTGTCACCTTCACGGTGCAGGAAGCATACTTACCGCCTGCCGTGGCGGTGATCTTTGCCTCACCGCTGCCTACAGCCGTCACCTTGCCGTTATCATCGACGGTAGCCACCTTCTCATTGCTTGTCAACCAGAACACGGTCTTGTCGGAGGCATATTCCGGCGCTACGGTAGCCATCAGGGTGGCAGTGCCTGTCTCTGCAGAGCCTGCTATCATCTCCAAGGAGGTCTTGTTGAGTGTTACACTCTTCACGGGATAAATCAGTTCGTTCGTCCAGCCTGCGGGCACACCGTCGTTGCTGTTGGCCGGATATTTGAAGGTGGAAACCACCGTCTTCGCCTCAGTAACCTCAGAACCGGCATTGGCAAGCCAGTCCTTCGTGCAGTCATCGGCGGAGATGTCGTCAGCAAGGCACTTGACATAGCTCAGCTTCGAGCAGCCTGCGAACATCTCCTTATAGCAGTAGTCCATCAGCTCGTCAGCAACCAAATCGGGTGCGCGCTGAAGCCCCTTACAGCCGTAGAACATGGCCTGAAAGCAGCCGTCGGTCAGCTCGTAGGCCGGCAGCTCTATATGGCGGAAGGGATTGTTTACCAGTTTCTCTGCTCCGGCAAACAGACCATACAGGGCAAAGTCGGCATCAATCACACAGTCGTCATCAAAGAATTCGCCCTCAAGCATACTCATGACGTTACCGTAGATCTCGGTCTTCATGGCGGGCTTGATGTTGATGTACTTGGCACCGTCGGCTACGGCTCGCGTGGTGCCACGGGCTCCTGCCGTGATCCCACTGCTCAGGGCATCGTTATAGCTGAAAAGCTGTACGAAGTCGTTCTTCTTCACGACGATGTCGTAAGCCCCCTTCGTATCCTTGGAGATGAACTTCTCATCGCCGTCGTTGATCGTATAGACAATGTCGTCATCCAGTGTGACGCCATTGTTGAAGATAATGGTGATCTTACCGTCCTCCAGGGCCACGAAGGTCAGCGGGGTGTCTCTGTCGTACTGGCGCAGCGTCTCTGCAGAAGGGGCCTTCACAACTACCCGGTAGGTACGGTCTGTCGCCGCATACCAGTCGGTGCGGTTCTCATCCATGTGTACGGTGATGGTAGCCT
>CACWSX010000069.1 GCA_902763615.1 uncultured Prevotellaceae bacterium
GTAGCACACCTTTCTGCTCCCAATAAATATGACTAGGACCATCAAAGATACTATCGTAACGGCGATTGACGCTGTGCAAATAGAAACTGACATCCTTGTCCAGGTTTAATCCTGTCACCTCGCCCGTCAGCGTGGTTGTACCGCTACTGCTGGCCTGAGCCGTCAGCGTGCCTATGGTGGTCTCGTCCTGTGCTACGATGACTTCCTCGCCCTCGTTCCACTTCACGTTGAGTGTCTTGCCGTCGAGCGAGAGGCCACGTGTGGTGGAGGCATCACCCTTTGAGGCCTGGATGGTCATGGTGTACGTTTTCGGCTCCGTGGGGTTCACGGGCTGGTCGTTCAGAATCTCGTTGTCGCTTGAGCAGGCGGTCAGCGCTGCCAATGCGATAATCAGGACTGTCAGGGTCCTGAATTTAGTTTTACATATCTTCATCATCGTCTCAAATTACTTGATTATGGGCAGACGGCGCGGATGCCCAATCCTCTATAGCGTTCCATGGTACTATTATTTGTCCAATATAATTGGTTATTACCATAAGCAACATCAAACACATACGCATAACCATAATTAGTGTAAGCTTGGGTGACGGCATTTTTTTCTAAATCATAGTCTGACGACCAGTAGAGGACATATATCGTGGGGTAATACGAATCTGTTCTATAATAGTAACCATTTGCCGGCAGGAAGATGGACTTGTCGGTGAAGCCCTCCTTATTGCTGGTGAAGAGTATGCCATTTATGCCAGAGCCTTTGTAGTTCTCTTTCCATTCAGCGGTACAGTTGTTCTTCAGTTCTTCCCACTCATTAGGCGTCGGCATGCGCCACTGGCCGCCCCAGTGGACGGTGACGGCATCGTCCTCGGGCTGCAGCGCGGGGTAGTCCGAGACCTTGTACTTAGAATAAGTACCACCAGATGAATATGGGGCGTTATCCTGCGAGAAGTCATGGCCGCTTCCGTAAGCGTAGCCCGTTGTCCCGGCCCATGCGAAGTAGTAGCCACGATCGGTCTCCGTCGTTGCGCCCAAGTTCATAGGCGCCCATTTAACGCTCAGTCCCAGGTCGACGGCTTCAGGATGCATTTTCACCGTAATCTCGTAGTACTTTCCTTCTGCAAACGTCACACCCGACTTTTCGTAGGTGTAGGTTTGATTATCTCCGGTCGTGGCGGTCAGCGTAAAGTTACTATTTCCTACGGAGCTGATGGCTGCGTAGATAACGTTAGTGGCCGAGGGGGGTGTGATGGTCAGCTCTTTGGTAAGCTTAGTCCCTGCAGTCGGGCTCATGCTCTCAATCATATTTTGGCTGCCCTTAATCTTTAGGCTCGTGGCATTGAGAGGATTGCCAGTGATGGCGTCCTTAAGTGTGAACTTCACGATGGCCTGCAGGCTGGTCAGGGTGACGCCGCCGGAAACAGTGACCGTGTTGCCATCGACGGTGAAGTCGCTGACTGTAGAAGACTGGGCATAGTCGTAATTGTCCTCAATGGATTTGGTGGCGTTGTCGTCGCGGTCGAGTACGCCATTCTGTTCTGTATAGTCCCTGTCTATGCTGTGGAGGTAGAACACCAGGGGATGAGTCGAACCTAAGGCTTCCGTCAGACCCGTCAGTTCACCCGTCAGCATGGTCGTGCCGTTGTCGCTGGCTTTGGCCTTCAGCTTACCGAGGCTTGTCCATACCTCAGGGGTAACCTGTGTCCGCTGCATCATCTCCACTTCCTCGCCCTCGTTCCATGTCACATTGAGTGTCTTGCCGTCGAGCGAGAGTCCGCGGGTGCCGGCAGCGCCGCCCTTGGTGGCCTGGATGGTCATGGTGTAGGTCTTCGGCGCCGTAGGGTTCACGGGCTGCTCCTCGATGATGTTGTCGTCGCTGCTGGAGCAGGCGGCGAGGGTGGCCGATGCGATGAGCAGTGCGGCCAGACTTACATTTTTCAATTTTAAAATTTTTATATTTTCCATTGTTCGTGTCCTCCTTCTCGTTTTAGTTCCAGATCCAGTTGCCGTCGCTGTCCAGCTCGTTGTTGTCCACGCCGTCGTTCGCCGTGCCGTAGTCGCCGCGACCAGCCCCAAATCCACTTGTCATCAGCATCCCGGTGTGCTGAATCTTCACTACCCGCATGGCAGGCTTCTGATACTCTTTCTTTTTCATCTTGATGTAAATGCTTTTATTTATTTTATTTCATTAATATCTTATATGAACGGCGAGCCGAGCAGGTGGCTCAGGCGCAGGCGACGGCTGATAAGGCCAGCCAGTTTGTGGGCGCTGCGGTTGAGCAGGCGCTCCTCGTGGCGGCGGCTCTGCGCCAGGTGAATGACGGAAAAGGCCAGCAGCACGGCGACGGCTGCCAGCACGATGATAAGAATGATGTTTACCATATCCATTAACTATCAACTATTAACTCTTAACTTACCAAAATCTACCCCTTCGCGGCGGGCTTCTTCCGATAGTCTTTCCACCTCGCGCTCCTCGCGCTCGATAATCGCCTTGCGGCGGCACAGCAACTTACGCCGACGGCTGGACTGCCACATCATGACAGCCACCACGATGCCCATCGCCACCACGACGACGGCCATCACCAGGAGCAGGATTTCACTTGTTGTCATAATTATGCGAATATAAAATTTGCGTGCAAAGGTACGGCTTTACACGCTTTTACGCAAGGGTTCAGACAAGTTGGACCCTCGTTTCAGACAAGTTGGACCCTCGAAAAGACGGTTTTTCCCTCGAAAAGACGGATTGAACCCTTAAACATTCTGGTTGCGGTACTCGGTGGGGGTGATGGAGTAGCGCTCCTTGAACAGGCGGCTGAAGGTGCGGCGGGTGCCGAAACCGGATGCCGAGGCGATGTCGTCGACGGTCATCTCAGGACTGACGGCGAGCAGTTCCTTGGCATACTCCAGACGGCAGTGGTTGATGAAGTCGGCAATGGTGGGGAACTCGCTGCCCTGTGAACTGCGCATTGAGATAGAGGCGCTCACGGATAATGACGGAACGGATGTGCTGCGACAGCTCGTCGGTGGTCAATGCATCAAAATCGACGATTTCATCGGGAGTTTTCTCCACTATTACTTCGTCTGACACTCGACTCTTACTTCTTCCTTCTTCCATCATCCTTTTGTATTCCACGGCCTCGGTCATCTGCTCGACAAGTACGCGGTTCTTCTTCCGGATGACGCGCTGCTGACGGAAGAAGTAAACGGCGAGGATGCCGGCCAGCAGAGCTATGATGGCGACGGCGATGCTGATGGCCGTAAAGAGGCGCTTGCCGGCACGCTGCTCTATAATCTGGCGCTCCTTGCCCTGAACATCGTAGATGGTAGTCATCTCGGCCGCATCTCTCTGTTTCTGTTGAACCAGGGCTGAGTCGTACACCTCAGCTATCTGCATGGCCACGTGAAGGGCTGAGTCCTGACGACCGGCATGGTAGTTGCTGCGCAGTTTGGGCAACAGATTATTGCCTATGGTCTCGAGGTCGTATTCATAGCCCCACTCCTTGATAAAGCGGTCCAGCTGCGTATAGTTATCAGCAGCCTCGGCATAACGATGCGCCTCGACCAGATAGTCGCAGCCGTTGATACGTCCTTCTAGGCTACTGCCGTAATCAGTTGATTTGTATTGTTCATAATAGCGGGCAGCTTCGGTCTCCTTGCCTTGCATCTGGCAGACCTGTGCGCGGTGAAGCAATACCAAGGCGCGGAATGCCTTGATCTCTTTGTCAATGGCCTTAGGCTGGGCCTCATACACGGCAAGTAGCGAGTCCATACGGTCCACCCATATACCTGCCTCCATCTGATGATTGATGTGTGACGCTGCTATGTTCTCTACTGTTTCAATGCTGGCTGCCAGCGGCCTGGAAGTAGAATTGTTGCGGGTGTGCAGCACGCACTGATAGGCCTCGTTATAGCTCTCAACGGCATCATCGCTGCGTTTCAGCATCAGCTGCGTGTCGCCAAGACACAGATACAGTGTCTGCAGCTCCTCAGCACTTCGCGGACTGTCAGTCTGCTTAAGAAGGTCGATCAGTCGGAGAGCAGTACGCATGGCCGAATCGTAATTACGCTGGCTATTCAGGATGATCACTAGGTTTGTTCCGGCATGGATGTACTCCCAGAAATCTGCAGCCGGTGGGGTTTCATCGGCTATCGCGCTACGAAGACACTCCAGGCATTTGTCAATCTGGCCCATCTGGAAATAGGCTACGCCTCGTAAGCCGTCGGCACGTATCTGCGACAGTTCTCCCGCATCTGCCAGACTGTCGGTAACGGCGAGGAAGTGATTAAAGTCGCCGGTAAACCTGGCAGCCAGCGCAATGCTGTCGCCATGGGTTTGTACAATATCATCGGGAATGTCACTCAAGCTCTGACTGCCTTTTCCCGTGCAGCCCATGATCAGCAGGGTTGCTATAACTATAAATATAATATGGTGCAGTTTCTGTCGCATATCGTTTTTCGTTGCCTTTCTCATTTGTCTGAATGTTAATGTAAATATTCCGCCAAAGTTTTATGAAATTTGTGATTCTGGCTTAAGAATCCTCGGTATTCTCAACGAATAAATCATTCATTGTCAATACTTTCTGGAATTCATCACTGTGCAGGTTTTCCTTCATGCCCCATGTCGTTATCAACACCGTTTGTATGTTGTACCTGGTGTTGGTCTCCTCTTCGAAATCCGCAATTTTGTTGGCAAGATTCCTACTGTCATCCTTATCCTGACGATATTCATAGCGAGAGTATTTCATTTCACAGACATCAATGATGCCGTCAGCCCGTTCAATCAGCATGTCAATCTGAGCGCCGGGTTCTGACTTTTTACTTCGCCACGAATAGTATTTTGTGAGAATGGTGTCCAGTCTGAGCGACTGAATAATTTCCCATATATGGCACATACAGACACGCTCGAATGCCAGTCCGTACCATGTATTCTGAACGGGCGTGTTGATGGTATGTCGCCAAAAGGCACGGTCAGTTACGGTGCCGTTACAGAACGTGAGATAAAAGATGGTGAAGAAGTCCGTCAAGCGGTATATGCCCGAATTGATTTTCCCACCATTGCTGTGATGCGAGATTAAATCGCAATAGACAAGGTCTGCCAGCATCTTTGAGAGGTCTTCACCCGATGATATACGCAGCTTCTCAGAAATCTCTTTACGCGTCATGCCCTGCCGACTCTTCGAGAGAAGGCGTATCACATCCATGTATTTCTCTGGATTACTGAACAGCGACTTGTATAGCCTGCGAAACTCATCCTTCAACTCTGGGTCTGTAGCGAAATAGAGCTTGTCGATGTTCTCTGCCGCACTCTTTGACGGGTCGAGCAAAGAGAAGTAGTAAGGCACACCGCCCAAGGCCATATACAACTGTAGGATGGTCATGCGATCCCATTTGAAGTGCTTGGCCTTGAAATACACCTCTGACTGATAGAGAGTGAAAGGTCTTAGGTGCATTTCATGGGTCACACGACGGTGCAGACCGCCACGGTTGTCTATCACATTGCGAATCATCCACGAGGTAGCCGAACCGCAGATGACAAGAAAGACATTATCCTGCCATGAGGCAATGTTGTTCCAAAAGATGCCAAGTTCCTTCACGAACCTGGAGTATTCGATATCAAAGCACGATATTTCATCAATGAAGATAACACAGCGCTTTTTCCTCTTGCATCGGCTAACGATTGTCCCCAGTGCAGCAAAGGCTTCATGCCAGTTTTGAGGTGCCGGGCCTTTGTAACCATATTTCTGTAATGCAGTCCGGAAAGCAGTCTTTTGGTCTTCGCGTTCCCCTTCCAACACACCACTCACAAAGAAGTCGAACTTATCCTTGAAATAATATCTAATCAGGGAAGTCTTACCGACACGCCTACGACCATACAAGGCGATGAATTCACTTTTGCCGCTACCCTCATAGTTCTTGAGTTTGGCAAACTGACTGTCTCTTCCTATTATTTTATCCATGTGATGAATTTTTCCGCAAAGTTAGAAAAATAATCTCAAAGTATCGCCAAAGTTTGTGATTTTTAACAACTTTGGCGACACTTTTTCTTTTTCCTTGCCTAATTTGGCACTATTCTGCTATTTCCCGTTCATCCAAGCCATCAGTTCATTGATGCCCCAAATCACAGATACTATGAGAACGGGCATGCCTGCCAGCAACCAGAGGAAGACCAGATCGTCGTCCAAGTGGTGCTTCCCAGTGTAATAGCCGAGGACGGTGAAAACGACCAGCGCCACCTTGTCCAACAGATGGTACTTGACGGGGAACCACTCCATGCGCGAAACCAGTCGGGAGAGATGGCCGTCGGCATTCTTCTCGATATACGCGCAGGCCTTGTCGCCACCTGTCATCATCGCCTTGTCTACCTCTGACAGCTGCCACTTCTCACGCTCTTTCTTCATCATCTCCTCGACGTAACGCTTCATGAGGTCGGAAGCATAGATGTTCCCGGCCACCACGCGGAGAGCGTCCTCGGCTTTCCTGTTCGACTCCTCCAACGGCTCAATGCACATGTCCTGGTTGACGAGCTTGTTGCTGTTGTTCCGCATCGCATCAAGGGAAATACCACTCAGCAGATTTTGCTGCTGACCGAACATTTCCAAAGTGTTGCTGACGAGGTTTACAAGCATCTGACCCTCCAAAACAGCCTTCACGCGGCGCTCGTATTCCTTCGGATCATAGAGCACCATACGCCCTTTGTCGGCTGTACGATTGTTAATCACTTGCAGGTTGACATCCGGCTTCTCCTGCTTTCGGGGGCTTTCTTGCTGTGCCCCGCTGTTGTCTCCCTGCTGCTGGCTGTTGCCAGAGGGAAACTGATTTCGATAATCTCTTGGCATAATATAAAAATTAATGTGGTTATCTTTTTCTACTTTTACTGCGCTGATTCCGCACGAAACCGTTGTTCTTCCACCACTTCCATTCATCGTCTTTCTTCTTGGGAAGGTCATTGTTTGACTGGCCTCCGCCAAGTGACGGCAGGGTTTCTGGCAGGGCGATATTCGCAACAACGTCCATCAGATCTTCGGTTGCATCATCAACACGTTCTGCAATGCCCTCCATAGAATTCAAGAACTGCCGTACGGCATTCTTCAGGTTGTCCTCACAGAACGACGAACCAGCCTCCTGTTCCATGTCGATGGCTTTTGCTACAATACCCTCAGGCAATATGTCCTCCTTGTCCAAAGGACTGAACTCTGTTTTGAACGGGTTGTTGACAAATCGTCGGATAGACATAAAGGCAAGCCAGATGGCGGTGTCACGCTCACGTTCTGCTTCGGTCGGTTTATGTGTCGGTGGTGCTAGATATTCCTCGTCATCCTCCTGATAAGCAGGTTTTGCCATCGTGCGAGTCATATCAGCACTCTGCTGCCATCTGTTGCTTTCAGCCCGCAAAGCTTCCATCTCAGGATGCAATTTCTGCCAAGTGCCATAGAGCTTCGACACCGTCAAATCGCGTCCATGACCGAACTTCTTGGCCGATGCCTTGTACATGACGGTGCTGGAATAGTTGCCGTCGAGGTCGTAGAGTTTCTCGCCAATGGAATAACCTCGGCAAACGCCCTGACTATCGTAGGTCGGCTCCACCTCGAAACCGTTCCTCCGCATTTCAGCAAAGTACGTCTCGATTTCCCACGTGTCCATTCCCTTCAGCACCTTCATGGCGGCATCGTGAATCCGCTCCATCCGATGGTTCGTCCGTTCCTCTGCCTTCACCCATCCGTACCGCTCGGCGATGATGTCCGCAGCCATCTTCGCTCGCTCCTTGCACTTGTGCGTGTCCTGCATCTGGCCGTCCATCGTCAGGCGGTTGGCCACAATGTGTACATGCGGCTTGCCCGTGTCGAAGTGGACGGTGACGATATACTGACTTTTGGCCAGCATCGTATGCTTGCCGCTCACCTTTGTCTTTGGTTTGCCAGTCCGCTTGTCGATGACAGGATAACCGTCCATGTCCCTAATCACCTCGGTTTTATAGTCCGTCGAGTCGAGCACCTTCACACAGTCCTTGCAAAACCTTTCCCATTGCTCCATCGTCCAGTCCCGGCACTCCTCTTTCGGCGGGCACAGCTCGATGCGCCAGAAGGGGTTTTCTGCCCTGTGTTTGGACGTGGCCTGCTGAAGCTGCATGTCCATCAGCACCTCCACGGGCGAGTATGGCTTGCCCGTCAGCGGGTTTAGTTCGATGTTGTTGGCAGCGAGAAAGACGGGCTTATTCTCCTTCCTCGCCTTCTCCTTGTCGAGCACATAGCTGATGGCATTGGCGGCATGCGCCCCGCCTATTGTCTCCATCTTGATCACCATACGCTAATCTGCATTAGAAACAACCCAGTCCCGCATCTGGTCGAAGAACTCCAGAGCGGTGATAAGATGCTCGCGCCACCAGTCGTAACTCTTGCCGTTGATGACCACTCTCATTCGTTCAGCATCCGGAAGGCCAGCAAATTCCGCAATCATGGCATTGAACATCAGCAACACGTCGGCACGTTCCTTCTTCAGGTTCCGCAGCAGTTCCAGTTCTTCCTCGCTGAATGCCGCACGCGGATGCTTGCCGCTCAACAGACTGATGCAGTACTGCGACAGACTCTGTCCGCATTTTTTTGCACCAGCACGAAGCTCGTCCAGCAGTCTTTTCGTCACCTTCATGTGCAGCAGTTCCGTGGCAATCCACTTCCTGACGCACAGCCCTGTCTTGTTCCCGTGCAGCACCTTCTCAATCAGGTCCACGCGATGGGCATCCAGCTTGTAGCTGACAAACAGGTTGTACCGCTGTCGGCTGATGGGCTGGTCCACCTGAAACATGGTGCCGTCAGCCATCCGTACCCTGAAGTGCATCTGGCACTTCCCGTCTGTCTCATCTGCCCACAGATCGCTGACCACCACAGGTTCCCATGAGAACTTGCTGTGCCACTTGTCATCCCTCAATGAGAAGCACCGCTCCTTCGACTTGATGAAGAAGCCCTTTTCTGGCCTCGCCTCCTCTACGAGAAGCGAGCCTTGAAACTTGGTTGTTGTATCGTTGTTCTCTAACATAGTCTATGATTTATAAAAGGGTGTGAGCCAGCGAACGCCACCCCAATGAGAGCCTGCGAGCATTGCCAGTTCGGTTCGTCTGCCAAAAGAGCCTCAGCGATTTTGGTAGCACGAAACTCCAACTGGCATATCTTAAGGCAAGTTTCGGTTTCTACCGGCACTGTCTGCACGACAAGAGTGTCCCAGACTGCCTGGATGTTCCTCTGCTGTTTAGTGACTGCGCCGTGCTTCTGTTCGTAGCGGGCGATACCGTCCTTCAGATACTTCTCCATGACATCGCGAATTGAGAAACCTTCCTTGCATGCGATGGCCTTCACCTTGTCCACGATCTCTATGCCACAGATGAACGTGAAATGCATCCAGTCTCGCTTGCAGGCGTCGGCCTCCTGGGGCATCTGCTGCTCCTGAGGTCTCGCCTGCTGCTTCTGAGGCTTCGGTTGCTGGGTGATGTTCCTGACACTGCTTTCGAGGTCATTGAAATCACTAAGGGGAAACGTCTGCTCGCTCATATCCGTTACAGTTTAATATGTTCGATAATAGCGTTAAAGGCATGTTCAACCGCAGCCTTCTGGTACTTGTCAAGTGCGGAAACGGTTGAGTAACGCTTGATGACTACACTCTGCTTGATCCTCGGTGTAACCCTACCAATCCTGCCAAGAATTTTTACCGTCTCTTCGCGCTGCTTCATATCGTCGGCACGGTTCTCGGTCGTGTTGATTCGATTGGGCAGGAATACAAGTTGGATGTCCTTCACACGCTTGATTACTTTAATGAAGATACCAGTGGCATCGATGGTGTCGAAGTCGTAGGAAATAGGCACTACGGCGAGGTCCGCTGCCTTGTACAGCAGGTCGAGGTTGGCGGCATTGAGGGTTCCCGGCATGTCAAAGAGGACAACACCGTCGAACTGCATCGCCTCCTCAATGGATGACTGCAGGTTCTGGCGGTCTGTCGTGTCAACTGTACTCACTTCCCATGGGGTAACTGTATCCGGGTTGGCAGCCAGTTCCCTCTCCCTGTGACGGGACAAGGATGCCTGAATGTCTGCATCCAAGACCTTCACAGGATAACCATTCTCACACAGATACTGCGCAAAAAGCGCACAACAGGAGGTCTTTCCTACGCCTCCCTTGATATTTGTAAATAAAACTACTTTTTTCATATAACAAATATTTTATTGTATTTTTTGTACTCATTATAATCATTATCGACCTTGTAAACTTTGTATATTGTGAATACAGTTTGTACGCTATAGACATTGTATTTCCTGTATACACTGTATTCATTGAATACTCTGTATACTTTGTCTTCATTGCAGACAACATATACATTGCAGACATTGTAACCGTTGTATATACTGTGGACAGTATAAACATTGTATACACATACGCTGTAGCCAGTGCAGAAACCAGATACATTGTGGACATTGTAGCCATTGTCTTCAGTGCATACAATTGATACACCCTATACATTGTATACTCGGTCATGTCAGACATGTTACCAGTCACGCTTGTTGGGTTTACGACGATGAGACGAAAGGATGGCATCATTCTCTTCCTCGGTGGTCAGGGGTACGGCATTCTTGCGTTTCACCTCCAGCCACTTGTCGAGTTCGTCATTGAACAAGACCCAACGCTTGCCGGGCTTCGATCCAGGCACC
>CACWSX010000070.1 GCA_902763615.1 uncultured Prevotellaceae bacterium
CATAGTCCGTCCCGACGGACTGCCAGTCCGAACGGCTCGGACTGAGAGTCCGAAGCCTACAGACTCCTCGCTACAATTAATACCCTAGCTTGTTTCATCATAACCCAGGGTTATTTCCCAATAAGCGTGCCTTATTTCTAGTCAATCAATTTAATGAGTTGCTTCACTGAAAAGCTACTTGTCCAATTTGTCAAGAATTACAATGTTTCAACTAATAACCAAGTATCACACAGCGGGTATTTGTTTTTTGGGGGACATCAATTTGCATCTTTGAACAGCGCAGCCAAAATGGATGTACAGTTTTTCGTTTATTTTCGGAAATAATTCGTATCTTTGCAGTCTAAAATGTTTTGTTTCATTGTCCACATTATTTAAAGAATCATGAAAATACTTGTTGTAGATGACGAACAGGATATCTGTGAGATACTTCAATACAACCTTGAAACAGAAGGTTATGAAGTGGTGACTGCCAATTCAGCAGAGGAGGCTCTTGAACTCCCTCTACAGGAGTATGGGCTGATTTTGCTGGATGTGATGATGGACGAGATGTCCGGGTTTCAGATGGCACGAAAAATGAAGGATAATCCAGCTACCGCACCTATTCCCATCATCTTCATTACCGCATTAGAGGGAGAGGACAATATGGTGAAGGGCCTGAACATCGGTGCTGACGACTATATTACCAAACCGCTGAGCATGAAGGAAGTAAAGGCAAGGGTCCGTGCGGTGCTACCTGAATGCGAAGCTTGCCACTTTGGATGGTGAGCATCTGTCACTCACAAAGCTGGAATATGAAATACTGTCGCTCTTACTGCAACATCCAGGCAAGGTGTTTTCGCGCGAGGACCTGCTGAAATACTGCTGGCCACAGGATGTGCTGGTACTCGACCGCACGGTGGATGTGAACATCACCCGGCTACGCAAGAAAATAGGCCGTTATGGCCAACAGATTAAAACACGTGTAGGCTATGGCTACTGCTTTGAGAAGTAAATCCTTTGAGCGTAATCTGCTGTTCTGCATCGGCGGTATTTTCCTGCTGTTTGCCATTTGCTTCAGCGTGTATCAGTATCAGCGCGAGAAAGACTACAAGATTGACATCCTGCACGCACGACTGCAGATGTACAACTACGAGATGGTGCAGACGCTGGGCGAGGACAGTCTGACCAACAGCCGACTGTTTCACGACTATGTGGCGCGACACAGCATAGAGGGTCTTCGCGTGTCGATTATAGATAAGAGCGGACGCGTCCTGCTGGACAGTTATGAGCCACAAGCAGAATCGCTGGGCAACCACCTTCAACGAAAGGAAATCCAACTGGCATTGCGTGACAGTAATGGCTACGACATCAAGCGCCTGTCGCAATCTACCCACGAGACCTACTTCTACTCCGCCACCCGTTTCGGCAATCTCATCGTGCGTGCTGCCGTGCCCTACTCTGCCGAGTTGACGCGTTCTCTTCAGGCCGACAATACCTATGTTTTCTATACCATTGCACTAACTCTACTCGTTGGTGTCGTGCTCTACTACATCAGCCACACCATTATCATGCTCTACTGGAAACTGCGCCATTCTGAGGAGGAAAAGGTGCGCATCAAGCGCCAGCTCACACAGAATGCCGCCCATGAGTTGAAGACTCCTGCTGCCAGCATTCACGGCTTTTTGGAGAGCATCCTGGATAATCCCGACATGCCCGAAGACAAGAAGAAACACTTCCTGGAGCGATGCTATGCCCAGAGCGAGCGCATGAACAAGCTGCTGCAAGACATGAGTGCACTGACCAAACTGGATGAGATGGACGACAGACACTCACGGGAGGACTACCATCTGGTGAATGTCGTGAAGGTCATCCAGAGTGCCTTGGACGATACCGCCCTGCAACTCCACGAAAAAGGCATTACCCCGTCGCTACAAGTGCCCCAGCATGTAGAAGTGTTTGGCGATAGCAGCCTGATATACAGCATCTTCCGCAACATCATTGACAATGCCATAGCCTACGCCACAGGTGCCTCACGCCTCGACATCGTCTGCAAGGAGGTTGAACAGGAGGGCCGTCATTTCTACGAGTTCCAGGTCAGCGACAACGGCTCTGGCGTAGAACCGCAGCACCTGAACCACATCTTCGAACGTTTCTACCGCATTGACAAGGGACGCTCGCGCAAGCTTGGCGGTACTGGGCTCGGCCTTGCCATTGTGAAAAACGCAGTTGCAGCCCACGGCGGGACAACAACTGCGAAGCTTACGCCTGGCGGCGGACTCACCATCCGCTTCACCCTTACGAGATTCTAAGCTACCCCATTCCTGGGTCTGTCCTCGTAGTCGTTGTTCAGACCTTTTCCTGCTTGAACCACGTTCATCACATAGTCACCCAGTTTCTCGCACTCGGAGATGAAGTCGATGTAGAAGACGCCAAGCTGATAACTATAGAGGCCGGAGTTGACATCGTACAGGTTTTGGTTCTTCAGCTGCGTGCGATAGTTGTTAATCTCGTGCTCGATGTTATACGAGGTGGTCGGGCGGGCAACGGGCGCGGCAATGCGCTTTTGCATCTCGGTGATTGCACCATCTACCAACCCCAGCATCGTTTTCATGTGCTGAATCTGCTCTTGCGTAAAGGCGTCGTGACAATTCTGACGGTGACGGTTCAGCGTGCGACCGAGGTTATACACTGAGTCGCCGATGCTCTCCAGTTCCGAAATCTGGCGAAGCATCTTCTGAATCTGCGTCTTGGAAGCATCCGACAGCCGACCCTCGCTCACCTTATTCAAATAGGCTGCAATCTCCATCTCCATCGAGTCGGTGATGTTCTCATACTTCTCAATACGCGAAAATGTCTTGTGGAAAACCACTTCATCGTCCGTCTGCATCAGGTCGCTGACAAAGCCAAACATTCTGTGGCAGCGCTCGGCAAAACTCTGTATCTCCTTCTGGGCCTCCATAATGCTGAGCTCAGCGGTAGAGAGCAGACCACCGGAGATGAACTTCAGACGGTAATCCTCGTCCTGAGCCTTCATAGGCAGCACCTTGCATACCAACATCTCAATCTGATGAACGAAGCCGATGAGCAGCAGCGTGTTGATGATGTTGAAGGCTGTATGGAAGGCCGAAAGTTTGAAGAGGTCGTTGCCACCGCCCATCACGCTATCGACAAACCAGCCGACGGCGTTGCAGGCAGGATAGAACACGATGAGGAACGCCACGACACCGAACACATTAAAGAACATATGTGCCAAGGCGGCACGGCGTGCCTGTGTATTAGCCGTGAGTGAGGCCATGAAAGCCGTAATGGTGGTTCCGATGTTCTGACCCATCGCCAGGGCTGCTGCCTCTTCGAATCCGAAGCCCGGGATGTTCATCCCAAAGAGCATCAGCGTGATGGCCATTGCGGCAGATGACGACTGTACAATCATAGTCACCAATGCACCCACCACAATGAACAGCAGAATAGTGAAGAACGAATCCTGAGGCACATGCGCCAGAATGCCCGCTACCATACCTCCGATTCCCATGCTTGTGGCTATATCCTGAAGGAAGGCCAAGCCCATAAACAAGAAGGAGAAGCCGAAGATAAACTCTCCAAAACTCTTCCTATTGCCCTTTCCACTGAAAATCAGCGGCATACCGATGGCGAGCAGAGGGATGGAAAAGGCTGCGATATCCACTTTGAAACCTACTGCCGAGATAATCCATGCCGTCACCGTAGTACCGATGTTGGCACCCATGATGACGCCAATGCTCTGAGCCAACGTCATCAGTCCGGCATTCACAAAACTCACCACCATCACCGTGGTGGCACTTGACGACTGGATGAGTGCCGTGATAAGAATACCTGTCAGAACACCCATCACGCGGTTCTTGGTCATAGCCGCCAGAATACTGCGCAGGCGGTCGCCCGCAAACTTCTCGAGTCCCTCCGACATCGTCTTCATTCCGAAGAGGAACAACGCCAGCGAACCGACCAGTGAGAAAATATTGATAATCAATTCCATAACTATCTTTTTTTGCTGCAAAGATATGACTATCGTGTTACGACCCAGTTACGATGATATTACAATCGCGTTACAAATAAGATTGTAATCATTCTACAATACTATTGACACAATTTTGTAACATTATCCTTTTATCTTTGCAACGTCAACCACTAAGGGTTGGCAAATTGAACTATGAAAAAAGAAAAAATAGAAAGAATCCAGAGAATATCTGAATGGATGAGATACATCCTCCTGGCATTGCTCTTGGCATTTTTAGTCATCGGATATTCTAGCGCACAAAACACCGATGATTTCGGCATGTGGATGACTGTAGGTACGGAGAAAAAGCTGAACGACCGCTGGAACCTTGGAGCAGGTATCGAGCTCCGCACGAAGGACAATAGCGGAAGCGTTGACCGTTGGCAGTTGGCCATAAACGGTGCGTATAAGGTTTCTAAATTCCTTAAACTGGGAGGCAATTACGAATTTCATCTAAGAAACCGCACGGCAGATATTGGGAAAGAAATGGTTCCACGCCATCGGTTGATGTTTGATATCACACCGGGGGGCAAGGTGATGAATTGGCTGAAACTGTCGTTGCGCGAGCGGTACCAATATACCTATACGGTGCAGAAGAGCAATGTGAAGGCTATTCATGAGCACCATCTGCGCAACCGCTTCAAGGCTGAGATAGACAACAGCAACATGAAAGGCTGGAGTCCATACCTGTCTGTCGAAATGTTCAACAATCTGAGCAAACAATTTGAGATAGACAAAATGCGTATGGCCATAGGAACGACCTATAGCATTCACAAGCGCCATGTGGTCAACCTGGGCTATTTGCTCGACCTGAAAAGATCGGCTGGAGGATTGGACAAGGTGTTACATGTGATAACGGTTGGATATGTATATAAGATATAAAAAAGGAGCACTCGAATCATCGGATGCTCCTTTTTGTATAACCTCTATTTCTTTTTACTTTCTCAGCATTTTTTTGCCATTATGAATGACGATGCCCTTGTAGTCAACACCGACACGCTGGCCAGAAAGGTTGTAGTAGACACCGTCGGTCTTGGCGTCGGAAGCCTTAATAGTCTTGATGCCTGTGGGAATGCCCTTGATGGTGAGGGTTGCGGGCAGGTAGGTAGCTCCATAGATGGGTACGAAGCAGCCACGGAACGACTGGTATTTGGGATTGTCGCTCAGCTCGAACTTGGTGCCATCGGCACTGAGCAGATAGGCCTTCGCATAGTCAGGCTTCGACGAGATGCCGATGAACTTGAAGTTGAGGGCGGCAGCTGCGTCGGTATAATTATTAAAGAGCTTCTGATTAGCGGCTGTGAAGGTATATTCCTTGGCGGCATCGACCTTCACCAGACTACCTTCAAAGGCAGACAGTTTTTCGAGCATGTTGAAGGTAACCTCGTTACCGTCTTCCGAAGCAAACTCATAGGCGGTGAGGCCCTCTGGAATAGTGGTGACTTCGAAGGGCACCATCAGCGTGGTACATCCTGCCTCGAACGAGCGTTTGTAGCTGATGTTCTGGGCTGTGAACTCATAAGGTACACAGAAGTCGTAGCCATCCTGCAGCGCGATGGTTACTGCCAGATTGTAATTGATGACGTTCTTACCGTCGAGTCCCGTAGCTGTCATCCCTTCGCCGAGATAATAGAGCGTGTTAGGATTGTCGTTGGGGGTTACAGACACATTGTTGCTGATAATGTTTTCTATTATCAGAGCGGCAGCGTCGGCCGGCGCAGTGATAGTACCTGAGGTGTACTTGACAGGAGTCTGCCTGCCAGTGGCGTCAACCGTGGTGTACGACTCATAGGTGTTGATGTAGCGGGTATCAGTAACGGTGCCGTCGCATACCAGCTCCAGGCGATACTCTCCGATACCCTCAACAAAGGACCAACCGTTGAAGTTGATTTTCTGACCAGGGGTCAGGGTGACTTTTCCTGATAGTGATGAGCCTTGCTTTTCTGTCCAATTCCCGCCTTCCTTCTTCCATAAATTGAATGTCACAACGGCACCTGTAATGTCTTTGTCAGAGGCATTGACGAGTCTGAATGTTTTGGGGGTGATAGAGAGAGCATAGACCTCCTGCACGATTTCGCCATTCTCCTTAATAATTGTTGACTGCAAGTCTTTGGGATTAAATTCGCTGAAAGCCAAGCCATTGACCTTGTGCGGATTTTCCTTGACGGTGAATTGCGAATTGCCCAGTGCTTCCTTGCCCTAGTTGTCCCTGGAAATAAGCACATAGTAGGTGCCTGCCTTAGTGGGGGTGAATGTCGTCACCTCGACGTGGGTAGCATCTTTCAGGGCGGTAATACCGGCACTATACTCATACTTCAGTTTATCCGGATCGGTTTTCTTGAAGTAGTCTTCGTCGTCCTTTATCCAGAAATAGACGTTGAGTTGGCGCTCGTCGCCCGTATTTTTAAAGGCTACCTTGACTTTCTGCTCGTTGCCGACATATAAATTGCCATCAACGTTGATGTTCGTTGTAATATTATCGGTAGGATAGCAAGTAAGCGTCAGTTTACCTTCGGCGTCGTAAGAGGCTTTGAAATACCGCTGAACGGGGTCAGTGACGGTCAGCCACTGTTCGGTGCCCGCAATGCGACTGACGGGATAGAATATCACGGTCGAGTTGGCAGCAGATACATTGGGCGTAGTCAACGTATAGCTGAATATAACAGCGACTCCGTCTGCTATTTCTTGTCTTTTGCCATCAAGAACACCTGTTTCTCCTGTCTGCTGGTTCTTGAAGGCCATGCAGTAGTCAAAAGTATTTTTAACACCTGTCTTATTGGCGAGAGTGACAAACATTTTGTTGTCAGCAACTTCGGACGAAATGAACACCATGCGGTCGGCAGCCTCGGCGGTACCACCATATTCGGCATTGATAACTGCACCCTGACCCATGGAATATCCTGCCGTTGACTCACGGGCTCCGATGGGGTAATTCTCGTTGGTATTGAGCACCGACAAGGCAAAGTAGCCGTCGTCTGCTCCACCCCATCCCCAGTTGATGTGGAACAGCTCGTTACCGCTGGCACCCAGGAGTACGGGGCGGTCGTTCTTGAGCTCGTTGTAAATCAGGTCAGTCCATTGCTGTTCAGTATAGGATGAGCGAGTCACAAAGCGCGTGGCCTTGCTAAAGCCGAAATAATTGATCAGTGCGGACGCTAAATTAGAGTCCCAAGCCAACGACACGCCGCTATCGTAGTCCATTTCGACGGTAGCGCCGCAGAAGAACATCAGCTTGGCGACGTTCTTTTTCTAGGCGTCGGTGGGCGTCACGCCTTTCGCTGTGTAATTGTCAATCAGCTCGTTCCAGTCGATTTTGTAATCCTCGGCCTTCAGAACACCAACCTCGACCACGATCACCCTTGTAGGCCTTCGTGTCCTGGAGCGGCTGCTCGGGAATCTGAGCCTGCCTTACCTTCTTATGGTAGTAGAGCAGCTGCGCCATGGCGGTAGCCACACAACCCGTCAGCGTGCGGTCGTCGCCTTCCAGAGGACAGTAGTCGTTGTAGGGTTCTTGCTGATTCCATTGACATGGTAAAATGGTTTTCTTGATTTCAGTCTTCACGGCCGAAGCAGCACGACGACTATCGACAGCCTGAGGCTGGTAACCGGCATCTATCAGCAGCTGCATGTCGGCAGCGAGGCTCTGCAGCCAGAAGCGCATATTCTCGGGCATGTGGGCAAGGTCCAGCGAGCCGCTGTTGCTGTAGCCCAGCACCTGGCGCATGCGGTCGTCACCACTCACAATGACGTAACCGTCACCACCATTGTTCACGGCATACATGAGCGGATTGCCCTGACGGTCAGTCTGGAAGGGTTGTACACTCATTTGCGTAGCAGCACGTCGGGATGCTCCACTCTTGGCCAGATAGCTTGTTGCTATCTCTAGCGCCCTCTTGCTGCTGATGGGGTCAGCCATTGCCAACACGCATACCAGCAAGCTTAATGTAGTGAGTAAGGATTTCTTCATAAGCATATAAAATGATAATAAGATACCGCAAAGATACGAATAAGTGAGTAATAAACCAAATTTATTTGAGTATTTTCGAGCGGG
>CACWSX010000071.1 GCA_902763615.1 uncultured Prevotellaceae bacterium
ACCACAAAGAACCACATCACGAACATGGCCTGCTGCATGGTGTCGGAGTAGTTGGACACGATGAGTCCGAACGACGAGAAGAACAGCGCCAGCAACATAGCAAGCACGTAGATGAGCCACACAGGGCCAACAGGCGTGATGCCATAGACGAGCCACGCCAACAGCAGGCACACGGTGATGACAAACAGCGCGATGAGCCAGTAAGGAATGAGTTTGGCAAGGATGAACGACCATTTGGAGACGGGTGTGACATTGATCTGTTCGATGGTGCCTGCCTCTTTCTCGCCGACGATGTTAAGTGTGGGCAGGAAGCCCGTCATCAGCATCATCACAATGGCAAAGAGAGCAGGAATCATGAAGAGCTTGTAGTCTTGGCCTTTGTTGTACAGATTGAGGATTGAAGCTTGTAAAATGGGAATTGGCTGGTGCGAGGTGATGATCTGCGAGAGATAAGCAGAGCCCATCGACCCCTTGGTACCGTTGACGGCATTGGCAGCGATGAGATACCTGCCATCACGAATCTCGAGGATGACATCTGCCCTACCCTTTTCAATGTCCTTTACCGCTTCAGCATAGGTAGCCTTCTGTCCACCGAAGATAAAGTAGTTGGAGGCTGCAATCTGCTGTACCAATCGCTGCGACTCCACGGTGTGGTCGATGTCAACTACATCTACCACGATGTTCTTCACTTCCATCTGCATCACCCACGGCATCACACACATGATGATGATGGGGAAAGCTACGATGAGTCGCGGCAAAAACGCATTGCGACGTATCTGTAGGAACTCCTTCTGTATAAGATATTTCAGTGTCATATCGTCTACTCCAATCTTACATTAAACTTCTTCAGCGCAATGACTAACAGCACCACCGTCATACCTGCCAGCACAGCTACCTCGCGCGCCACATCTTCTATACCAACACCCATAATCATCAGCTTGCGCATGGCCTGGATATAATAGCGAGGCGGCACAATGGCAGATATCCATTGCAGGATGGTGGGCATTGATTCTACAGGAAACAGCATACCTGAAAGCATCACCACAGGCATAAGCAGTACCATAGCCGACATCAGCAGGGCCACGAGTTGTGTTTGCGCTACATTGGAGATAAGCAGTCCCAGCGAGAGCGCCAGCAGAATATAGAGCGTGCTCACGGCAAGAATCCAGAACAACGAACCAGCCAGCGGTACACTCAACACGAAACGCGCCATCAGCAGAATGATGATGAGGATGCCGAAGGCCAGTACCAGATAGGGCACCGCCTTAGCGATGATCACCATCAGGGGCCTGACAGGCGATACTAACAGCACCTCCATCGTACCTTTCTCTTTCTCGCGAACAATCGATATCGAGGTCATCATGGCACAGATGAGCATCAGCAGCATGCCCATAATGGCAGGCACAAAGTTGTAGGCCGACTTCATCTGAGGGTTATACAAGAGGTGAGAAGTAAGAAGTGAGAGATGAGAATTCGTCGCAGGCGCCGAGTGGGCTGACGCTATGGTTTGCTGGGCATAGGTGGTCCATTGCTGTGCCATATTGGGGTCGCTGCCATCAACCATGATCTGCACGCCACGATTCTGTGCAAACACCAGCGCCATATCGGCCTTCTGACTGCGGATGAGCAGCTCAGCCTCCTGAGGGGTGTTCACCGTCTGCGTGATGACAAAATATTCCGATTGTGCCAATCGTTCTACGGCCTGCTGTGTACGGGGCGACATCTCTGACGTGACCACCACCGTGCGCACATTCTTGGTTTCCTTGATTACAAATGCTATAAACTGTCTCATACGCTTAATCGCTTGAACGGGTAGCCTGACGGGCCAGATAGGTAAACACGTGATCCATATCGGGTTGGTGGAAGCGCTGTTTCAGTTCATCGGGTGTGCCAAGTGCGCTGATTTTGCCGTCCACCATGATAGAGATGCGGTCACAATATTCTGCCTCGTCCATATAGTGTGTGGTTACAAAAACGGTAATGCCACGGCGGACAGCGTCGTAGATGAGTTCCCAAAACTGACGACGTGTAGCGGGATCGACACCACCTGTGGGTTCGTCAAGGAACACCACCCCCGGATCGTGGAATATCGATACGGAGAAAGCCAACTTCTGCTTCCAGCCCAATGGCAAAGAACCTACTAAATCATCGCGATGGTCTTCAAACTTCAACTGCCGCAGCACCTCGTCCATCTTACGCTTCACCTCATTAGGTTTCATGCCGTAGATGCCGGCAAAAAGACGGATGTTCTCGGCAACGGTCAAGTCTTCGTAGAGCGAGAACCGCTGCGACATATAGCCTATGTGGCGCTTAATCTGCTCATACTCCGTGCGGATGTCGTAGCCTACCACCCTACCCGTTCCGCTGGTGGGCTGGTTCAGGCCTGTCAGCATGTGCATAGCCGTCGTCTTGCCGGCACCGTTGGCACCCAGGAATCCGAAACGGCATGGAAATCGCCAAATGCTTTTACCAGATGTTCCACCTCGATGACGTTATCGTCTTTTACTTCTTTATCTTTCTCGTGTTCGATGCCTGGCGGATTGAAAATACTGGCAAACTGGGTGAGGATATCGTCGGGAGTACCAATGCCGCGCACCTTCCCCTGATCGAGAAAAGCCACACGCTCACAACAGCGAACCTCGTCGAGATAAGGCGTTGATGCCAAGATTGTTATACCTTGTTCTTTCAATAATTGCAGCATCTCCCAAAACTCCTTACGACTCACAGGATCAACACCTGTGGTAGGCTCGTCAAGGAAAAGCACACTCGGCTGGTGCACAAGTGCACACGAGAGCGCCAACTTCTGTTTCATACCCCCCGACAGGGCTCCTGCCTTACGGTCTTTGAAGCGCTCTATCTGCGAGTAGATGGCCTTGATACTATCGTAACCTTCATCAACAGTGGTCCCGAAAAGGGTGGCAAAGAAGTTCAGGTTTTCCTCAATAGTGAGGTCTTGATAGAGCGAGAACTTGCCTGGCATATAGCCAACCCTACTACGCACCTCACGCATCTGCTTCACCACATCGTAGCCATCTACCGCCGCCGTACCAGCATCAGGCAGCAACAGCGAACAGAGGATGCGAAACATCGATGTTTTGCCGGCTCCATCGGGGCCAATCAGTCCGAAAACCTCACCCTGGCCGACAGAAAACGACACATCGCTGAGCGCCAGCACCTTGCCGTACGATTTACTGATGTTCTTTACCTCTATTGCGTTCATAGCTTCACAGTAAGGATAGTTTTGGGCGTAAACTCAGAGCGAGAGGATATCCAGCTGATAGTGCCAGCGTACGTCTTGCGTTGACCGTCACCATAGTCGGCAAATACCTTCACTTGCTGACCTATCTTGATATTCTGCAACTGGGCTGAAGTAACGTAGGCGCGCAGATGCATTGACTCGGTATCAGCTATCTTAAATAGCGGTTTACCCACACTCACGAACTCGCCTCGCTCCACATATTTCTCGAGCACCGTGCCTTTGGTGGGAGTCACGATGTGACATTTGCGCAGCATATCCTGCAACTGCGCTTTCTGCACATCAGCAGCAGCCGTCTGCTTATCGAGGGCTTGCGTGCTGGTGTTCAGCGACGATATCTGCGCATCCAGCTGTTTCTGCAGCACCTTCACCTGACTCGTAGCATCGTCGAGCATCTTCGAGGGGGCAGCCCCGTCAGCCACCAACTCACGATAGCGCTGTTCGTCTTGCTGAGCCTTAGCCAACTGCTGGCGCGTGGCAGCTATCTGGCGTTCCATATCGGGTTTCTGACTCTGATATACCGCTTTGGTAGCATCCGTCTGCTGAATCTTCAACCATGTCTGTGTGGTGTCTATGAGTCCCACCTCGCGGGCTGCCTCAATCATGTTGCCTTCTTCCACATCGAATGTCAGCAATGCCCCACTCTGTTCGGCAAACACGGTGGTCTCAGTAGCCTCGAACGTACCCGTTGCATCGTAGTCTTTCTCACTTTCTCCGCAGGCAGTCATCATCAGGGCTACACCTGCCAATACATATATCTTTTTCATATGCTTAATTATTTGTCGTGTATTTGTTGTCATATATCTCTTTCAACATCTCAATCTCGTGTACCGACTGTTGCACACAGGCAGCATTCTCCTGATTGATCTCTCGCACCAGGTCGTTCACGTCGATGATGCCGTGCGCCAGCTTCGATTCTGCCGCCTTCCTCACAGCCTGTCGCAGCGAGATAATCTCCCAGTCCTGGGCCATCAGTTTCTGGTAGCGCGCGATGTTCTCGTTCTGCTGAATCTGTTCCAAGTTGTTATTGAAGAGGAACACCTCGCGGCTGTTTTCTGTCATATCGCGCTGCAACTGCAGTTTTGCTTTGTCGTTCTTGCGGGTATAGAGAGCACCGATGTTCCACGTAACGCGAGCGCCGATGATGCCGTTCAGGCTCCATTTGTGGCGCATCATGTCCTCAAACATATTCAGGCCCGGATAGCCATAGAAGCCCTGTGCAAACACACCAACCTTCGGCATCAGCGCGGCGTTGAGGGCCTCTTCCTGAGCATTCAGCACACCTATCTGTGCATCCAGCGCCCTCAGTTCAGGTCTACGGTTTTCTGCCATCAGACTTTTGCCATCAACCTCCACTTGCGGTTTCTGTATGTGGTTGATCTCAATCCCACAAAAGGTGCTCAACATCCTCTGTAGCATCTGCTTCTGCGATGCCAGTTCGGTAGCCTTCTGTACCGCATTCAGTCGCTCTGCTTTCACATTCTGCAGGTCGCTCTCGGCTGCTGTGCCACGTTTGGTCATCGACTCCAATTTACGCTCGTTGCCTGCCAGCAGCGTCTGCAGGTCGGTGTTCAACTTGATCTGCTCGTCGATCAGCAACAGCCCGAAGTACATCTCATTAACGCGCCTGCGAACATTATAAATATTTACTTCGTTCTGAGCTGCCTGCACCTTACCTTGTTCGCGGGCGATACGTTTTTGACTGCCGATGGCACCACCGTCGTAAATAGTCTGCTGCACATCGATGCCCACGCGGTACTGATCCTTCGTCAGTCCCTTCATATCGATGCCCATACCGTTCATCATCGCTTTCATCTCATCGGGCCACGATGCCACATCACTCTGATACGTAGCCTGTGCCTGTGCCGACACCTGCGGCAGCCAGCTCTTTTGGATATTGGCCATCGTCAACTGAGTGGTCTTCTCGATAAGTCCATACTGACGAATCAACGGATAGTTCTTTTCAGCTGCCTGCTGACAATCGTCCAGCGTCTGCCCTATCGCCAGCATCGGCAGCATCATCAAACCTAAAACAAATTTCTTCATATCCTTTTTTTGTCATTGATTTCTAGGTGCAAAAGTACGACGTTTTTTTCATCAAGACATTATCCGGAGGAATGAAAAGATGTTCTTTTTGTTCGATTTATGCAAAAACAGGACATTATTTCATGGAAATTAATTATCTTTGCCAACAAAAAGAACAGATTATGAATAAACAGCCTCAACTGATGGATGTCTTTAGAATGCGCGACATCCTCACACCGCACCTCTCGCAAATCCGCGAGTATGTATATATGAATAGCGAACTGGCAATGGTTCGCGGCGACCATACGGTGTTCAGTCTGCTGATGCGCCATAGACCACCTTTCACTATCAACGACCACCGTCTGGGCATCATCATGAGTGGCGAGGCTGAAATCAACATCAACCTGCAAGACCGCCACCTCAAGAGCGGCACACTCGTTTATATCGGTCCAGGCACCATCATCCATCCCAAGCACCTGTCAGCCGACCTCCGCATCTTCGGCATGGGACTATTTTCCAACTTCCCCATGCCCTTTGCGCAGGGACAGATGCCATCGGCCTTCAACGGTCAGGTACGCGACTTCCAGTTACCCGTCAGCGAAGCGGATATCGCTACTGCTCAACATATTCTGGACACTATCTGGCAAATGGTTCATGCCACCAACGACTATCATCGTCCCACCATCACAGCCCTTGTAGCAGCCCAGATGCACCACTACGACCATCTGTTTTATCAGCAGGCCGACCAATTGGCCAGCAGCCGTTCGCGTGAGCAGACCATCTTCGATCGATTCCTCCAACTGGTCACCCAGCATTGTGCCGAACATCACCAGATAGGCTACTATGCCGACCGCATGTGCCTCACCGAACGCTACCTGACTACCGTCATCCGCCAGACCAGTGGCACCACCGCCAAAGACTGGATAGACCGTGCCCTCATCACCCGCATCAAAATTGAACTGCGCCATACAGACAAGTCTGCAGCGCAGATAGCCGATGAGATGCACTTTGCCAATCCCTCGTTTTTCTCCAAGTATTTCCGTCGTCTCACGGGCATGACACCTGGGGAATATAAAAGAGTATAAGGTAAGAATACTTCTATTATATCACTATTTCGTTTTTTTAAGATGGATATAGCCTCTATTTCCATTTTTATTTGTACCTTTGCATTATTGAAGTCAAGGCATAAGTACGTTCTGTCTCATATACAACTAAGGAATAACTCCCATCTATCCAGTAAAGAGTCCCAATAAAATAAGGATACAATGAAGGAGCAAATTCTATTCATGTGCAGTAGATGTCCGGTACTTGTCCGGTAGATGTTCGGTATAAAAGCGGACAAGTACCGAGCATATAGCGATGAAATAGCGGACAATAATAGAAAGAACATCGAAGTTCTATAGAGACTTTATGCCACCATGATTAAGCCCTGACGAGTGCGAGCTTCGCGTGACAGAGCGCTGAGTGTGGGCTATCGGCAGATTATTATCCTATGAACTCGCTGGGAGTGAGTCTAGTGATGCGGGTGAAATGATGGGAGATGTCGAAACCTAGGATGTCCAAGAAGGTGCCAGCAACGAGTGGTGCGAGTCTGTGGCGGATGAAGTGTATGACACGCTTAAGTAATCTGTCATTTCTTCAATGAGGCAATGTACTTAGAAGGTTGAAGACCAACGTGTTTCTTGAAGAAACGAGTGAAGTGCTGGGGGTATTCGAAGCCGAGGGTGTCGGAGGTCTGAGTGGCAGTGAGCCCGCTGACCAGCAGACTCTTGGCACGGTCGACCAAAAAGCGCTGAATGACTTGTGTCGGACTCTCTCCAGAAACACTTCGCACCACATCTCCGAAATAGCTGGGCGACAGGCAGAGTTCAGAAGCGCAATATTTCACGTTGGGCAGACCGTGCTGTCGCTGTAAGCCTTGCTCGTAATAGTCGACGAGTATACGCTGAAATCGCGATAGCAGGTCGTTCTGCCTGTGGGCTACGTCCTGAAACTGTCGCTGATAGAACAGCCGGGCATAATCGCACACCAGCAGAATATAGTCCTGCAGGATGCGGTCGGTCTGCGGCGAGGGCTGACGGTGCTGGATAAACCGCCTGATCATCCCCATCAACTGCCATAGCAGTTGCTTCTCGCCCTCAGTAGTATGCAGCGCCTCATTCACGTTATACGAAAAAAAGTGATAGTCCTGCAGCCGCTGCTCGAATGTGGTGCCGCGCATGAACTCCGCCTCGAAGTGTAGCGTCCAGCCATGATATACCTCGCGCGTTCCGTCGTCAGCTTTGCCGATGATCTGTCCTGGCGAGACGGCTACCAGCGAGCCCTTCGACGTATCATAGTCGCCCATGCCGTATTTCCCGCCCTCAGGAAAATTGTCCTGCACGAAGAAGGCGTACACATCACCCATCTTGTTCAGCGTGTGGGCTATCGGACCCAGTTCGTCAAAATGGACGACGCTTACCATCTGGTGATATGCCTCGGCTCCGACGCTCTGTGCGTAGTCGTTGGCGTGGTTGAGGTAGAGATAATCCTTTGTTATCATGCTGCAAAGTTACTACTTTTTACCCAAACTGTCGCACCAAAGGCGAAAAAAGATAAATTTGGTAAGTATTTCGTCGATTCGGATAACCGCAGGAAGCGGATTTTGTTGTAACTTTGCAACCAGTAAATCAGGATGAAGGATATGGATATCAACAAGAACATGAACAGAAGAGAAGCCCTGAAATGCATGGGAACTCTGATTGTAGGAGCAGCGATTGCAACCACCCCTCTTGCTGCAAAAGGCGTAGCTCTTAAACCTGCAAGAATCAAGAGGCTCGTCTTCTTCTTTTCGGCAACAGGCAACAGCCTTTACGTCGCCCGGCAGCTGGGTGGGGACAAGGCAGAATTGCGCAGTATCTCACAGGAAATTCACAATGAGAATCCCGTCTATGAAGCGGAAGAAATCGGCTTTGTCTGCCCAGTCTATTGCTTTATACCGCCTGCAATCGTTCAGGACTTTATCGCCCGTTCCACTTTCAAGGCCGATTATTTCTTCACCGTCGGGACTTATGGTGCGCACAGTACCATCTTTCCAGAGTTTGTTGACAAGTTTGCCAAGGAGCACGGGGTGCAGATGAACTATATTTCCACCATTCAGATGGTCGATACATACCTACCGTATTTTGATGCAGACAGGGAAAAGGCTGACCCTAAGAATCAGCGTATTCCAGAGCGGATTGCCGCCATTCTCGCGTCCATTAACAGTCGTGAGAACTATATTCAGACGGTCACTCAAGAGGACCGTATGATCTGCGAAGGCTATTACCGCCACTCCGGCAGGGATCGTCAAAGGCCTACGGTCACACGTTCCGAGAAGATTGTCTTTTCGACGGATGCATGTGTTGGATGCGGTGTCTGTACCTCAGTCTGTCCGCATGGTTCTTGGAAAGTCGTCGCCGAAAAGGGTGTTCCTGAAGGCGATTGCGAGAACTGTCTGGCCTGCGTCCATAACTGCCCGCAGAAAGCCATTTCTATCATCCCCACGCCTCCAGAGCCTGAAGAGCCGAACCGCAATGCCCGCTATCGCAACCCCAACGTGAAACTT
>CACWSX010000072.1 GCA_902763615.1 uncultured Prevotellaceae bacterium
TAGGCGCACAACTGCACCATCATATTATTCTTGTCTGTTCCCATAAGGTCGCGGAGGGCTGCGAGGTAGTTGCTGAGAGCTGTGGAGAAGTTCTTAAAGTTGTACTCCATGCCGCCGTTCTCGTCCATAAGCCCCTTGTACTGGCGGTTTCTGACATAATTGGCAAACTGAATGTGCTTGAGCGTAAAATGGAAATCCTGACTCGTGAGGAGCAGGGGATTGTCAAAGTCGATGCGGTGCAGCGGGTGGTAGTTCTTGGCGTCGTGAATCTTCTCATACTCCACGCTGTCAACAATCTCTGCGTTCCATTTGCCGTCACGTTCCTCATATTTTACCAAGTCACTTGCATGGTTGTCGACGTATGACAAATAACGTTCTATGAATTTCGCCTGTATGTCGGCCAGTGCCAGTTGTATCTCCATCGGCGTGTAGTGCTCGCGGCGGCTCACCGTCTGCAGACGGTACATCGCATTCTGCCAGACGCTTTCGGCTAAGCAGTTGCCCTCCCCCAACTTACCTTTAAAAGCAGAAAGCGGCCTGAATACATCGCTGTAGTCGTCGCTGGAGCGTAGCCAACGCTCTACGTCGCGACTGCTTCCACTGTTGAAAGCGTAATCATACAAGCCGTCATCGTGTATGTGGACGGTGATATCAATGGTCTCGCCTGGACGTGCGAAGAATGGAATTTCGTCGAATAGTGTTTTCGCTTCCGTGGTCCAGAATAGTTGTCGGAAAGGATAGCTGATTTTGAACTTCTTGTAGAATGTACCGTCGGGCGCAATGTCAAGCACCTGCACGGCATCTCCCTTTTCGAACTCATCCTTGTAATAGCAGTGAAGCATGTCAAATCCTAACCGCTCGGCATTGAAACCCTCGATGCGGCCTCGGATGGTGATGGTGTCGGTCTTGAACCAATCCTCGGGCACCGTCCACGGGTTGGCGTCGGCGAGCTCCTGCATCGTTGGGTATTTGATTGTGTATTTCTTGTCGTGGATGCCTAACAACTTGAATGCCCCAGAGCCATCGCCCTCGATGAAGTCGAATACCTGTACCTTCTTCGGCAATGGCTCGAAATGCATCGTGAAGTCGGTTACGCCGCTTTCTGGCGACTGCACCCATGCGTCGAGGGCTATTCCCTCTGCCGAGCGCAATGGGTAGCGGTTGCCGTCCTCGTCCATCAGATAACTCTCTTTGGCGAAACGGAAATTATTTCCTTTCTCGTATTCTATCGTGAAATGTTGTCTTTGCCTGCCCCGTCATTGCGGCGAGGGCAAGTAGGATGGTGATGATGGCTTTCTTGTTCATTATTCTTTTTGTTCTATTTCAATTTCTCTTTAAGTCTTTGCAACTCTTCATCGAAGTTGTCGTAACCGTTGATGCGCAGGTCATCGCGGACACGACGGCCATCGGGCGTGATGGTTTCGTAGTGGGGAATGCCGTTGAACTGGAACAACTCTTGCAGACGAACAAAGTTGGCCTTTGCCATACAAATCGTTTCCTCGTCAGCCAACCATTTTGACACATACTGCCTATACTCGTCACTACCTTCAGCAGTGCGCTCTTCGGCAATAAAGATGAGTTTCACATCATCACGTTTGGCTATCTCGGCACGTAATTCCTTACTCTCTTCAATGGCTCTACGGCAAGGGCCGCACCATGTTGCCCAGAAATCTATAACAAGTATCTTATCTGGATATTTGGCGCAGAACGAGCGAATCAAGTCTGTAGCAGGTGTAACAGGCAACGGTGTGGCGATGTCAGTCTGCGTCATCTTGCGTTCATAGAACTGCTTGGCCTTTTGGTGGATATATGGATTTGTGAGTACATCAAGGTAGACAGGCATCATATTGCTGAGTAATGCTTCTCGGAATTGCCATTTATCAAAATGGTTCATCATCTCATTATAAACGCAAAGCTGAATAGTGAGATTGTTTTTATCTGTACCCATTAGTTCGCGCAGAGCAGGAATATAATTAGCAAGTAACTTCTTTTCGTTCTCTTTATTAATGATGTATTCACCTTTCTCATCAAAAACAACACCTTTATATTTAAGCCTTGTGACATTACCATCAAATTGGATGCGGTTGAGTACAAAGTGGAAGTCGTTGCACATCAGCAATGGATTGTCATAGTCTATACCTTGCAATATTTTATAGTGTTCCATCTTTTCCAACTCTTCCCACTCTATACTATCAAGGATTTCCACATTAAAGTCGCCATCAACCTCTTCTACTTTCACTAAACCATTCTTGTGATTACGAATGTAGTTCGCCATTGCTTCAATGATTGATCCTTGCATGCTGGCTAATGCCAATTGCATCTCCTGTGCGGTGAAATGCTGACGGGTGCCTTCTTGCTGTATGATATAGAGCATGTCCTGCCAAGTCTGATCTGCCACCTTGTCCATTTCGCCGATTTTACCCTTGAATTCAGATATTGGCTTAGTCAGTTCCCACATATCCAAATCCGCTTTTAACCAACGTTCTACTTCCTTACTGCTACCATTATTATAATAGCATTCATACACCCCATATTCGTTGGGTTTAATGGTGATGTCAATAGTCTCGCCAGGGCGGGTAAAGATTGGTATATTGTCAAACCTTATGTTCGAATTGTCTGGAACGATAATCTCACGGGTGGGATAGTTGGCCTGAAACTTCTTTTCAAACGTGCCGTCAGGGGATATATCGAATATTAATGTTACGCCGTCCTTTTCAAAAACATTATAATAGTAGCAATTCATGTATGTAAAGCCAAGTTTCTCTGCATCGTAGTCTTCTATGCGACCTCGGATGGTGATGGTATCTGTTTTGAACCAATCGGCAGGTACTGTATAAGGATTAGCCTCTGACAATTCTTGTAGCGTGGGAACGTTCACCTCATACTTCTTGTCATGAATACCCAACAGCCTAAAGGAGCCTTTCTCATCTCCCTCAATATAGTCGAATACCTGCACCTTCTTAGGCATTGGGTCGAAGTACATCGTGAAGTTCGTTATACCACTTTCAGGCGACTGCACCCATGAGTCAAGGGCTATTCCCTCGGCAGAGTGCAACGGGTAGCGGTTGCCGCCCTCATCCAGCAGATAACTCGTGCTGGCAAAACGGAAAGATTGTCCCTTTCCTTTCTCCATAGTGAAGCGTACGGTGGTTGCCGTATCTGTGAAAATTACTTCGCGGGCTTTAAACTCGCCCCATACATTAAGACATGCCATTGCCTCTGGAGCCTTGATGGTCTTGAATGTCTTTGCCTGCCCCACCATTGTGACGAGGGCAAACAGGATAGTGATGATTGCTGATTTCTTCATATAAGTTAAATTGCGTTTTTGATGGGGCAAAGATATAGAAGGTTTGGGATATATACAATGGTTTATTCAAAAAAGTGCTCATTGGTGGCGTTTTGCAGAAAAAGATATCTATAATATTGAATATCAACAATTTCCGTATCTTACAAATAGATGTTTTGAGATAAAAACAACGGTTTGACATAACCACAAGATAGAAAAAAACAGGTATTGGTGAGGCAGAAAAAGCCAAAATGTTTGTATCTTTGTAGCAAAATATCGATATGATGATGAGAAAGAATACTATATGGTGCTTGGCCCTCGTGGCATTGCTTATAAGCTGTGGTGGTTGGCCAACATCACAGCAATTGGTAAAGATTGACTCACTGTTAGCAGAAGGGAGAAACGACTATGCATACCATTTTATATCTAAATATGATGCTGCATCGTTCCAAAAAGAGGACGATCGTGCTTATTACAATCTGTTGATGACTCGTGCTGCTATCGAGTGTGGAATCTATCCTTCTTCTGATTCGCTGATTAATGAGGCCATCCGCTATTACAAAAGAGCAGGTGACAGGGAACGATTGGCCTGTTGCTATTATTATAAAGGTGAATATTATATCAACCTCGGAAACTGGCCCAAGGCTATTGAAATAATGAAACTGGCTGAGGAGCTGGTAGTACAGACGAAAAATAACTGGTTGAAATATAGGATCTATCATGCTATAGGATACATTAATCGACAATGCGGCAATTATAAGTTGGGAGTTGAATATGCACAGAAGGCACTGGGATATGTCTTGAAAAGTGAGAACTGGGAGGATATAGCTGACATCTATATGCAGATAGCAGATAATTATGCCAACCTAGGAGAGGCCGATAGTGCTGCTTTCTATACAGAGAAAATGGAGTCCTATGTAGGTTATGTCGATTGGCGTCAGGAGAAACTATTGATGGAAATTAGGGATAGTGTGCGTCAGGCTAAGGCAAGGATGAATAATACGGTGCAGGAATTGCAGTGGCAGTTTGATGAACAAAAGAAACAAGAGGCTCATCGCCAACAACTGATATGGGCGGCTGTAGCGTTAGTGTTTCTCCTTTTCATCATTATGCTCTTAGTGTTGTATATCCGCTATCGCAAAGCAAAGGAACGCATAGTACTCACTGAACAGCAAATGCAAATCAGCAGTTATATCAATGAGATTGCCCAACTGAAGAGTCTGCAAGAAGATACTGATACCACACAGCAGATAGAAGAGTTGAACAATAAGATTCGTGAACTGGTAGAACAGGAGTCACCTCGCCTTATTCGTGGTAAACTGCTCTACGATGACATTAAAAAGAATGGTACCACGTCAGACTGGTCATTCGATGACTACAAATGCTTCATCGACTTTTACAAGGCCATCGACTTCTCCTCTTTCTGTCGCATCCAAAAGAAATATGCTCCTAAGACTGCCCACAACACTTTCTTCCTCATCCTCTACGAGATGGGCCTTGAAGACCGCGACGTCCGCCGCATCATGGGCATCACCCAAGAGGCCATCCGCTCCACAAGATATAGGATTCAGCAGAATAGGAGAAAGTAGATGATTCATGAACACAGAAAGAAGAATCAAAACTCACGCAGCACCTGAAGGTCAATACTGTTATTGCTGAATTTCTGTTCCATAAATCAGTTACAATGCCTTCAACGTGAATGCCTCATTAAAACTGATGAGCATACCGGTATCTACATATTTCTTCCACGCATCTTCTTCGTGGCTGATGTCTGATATTTCACCCGCCTTGGTGTCTTGGAAGCGGTTGGCGACGGATTCCAATGTGGCAAGTTCCTCTTCAGTGAATGCACTCATATCAGGAGACATGTCGGATTCCAACTTTTGGCCGTACTTGCCTGACTCATAATATATGATGCTTTGACGCAAGTCGTTAATGGAATATACTCGGTTGTATTCCAAAGGTACCGGGCCATATTGTATTGCCTTGTATGACAAACCGCTCATGCCTCGCCCATATTGACGATAATTCACAAAATCCGTGTAGAACAGTAACTTGTTCATTACCGTGAAGAATACGCCGTCGAAACGCTTTATGTAATAGAGCATGATGTTCTTCAGCTTGCTGATGGATTGCGTGGCATAGCCGTTTGTAATTCCTACATGCTGATTGCAAAAGACGTATTCTCTTACGAACTCTTCGTATTGGTCTGTCTTGACAGCCTTCACCTTTTCCCTGATACGTTCAAACTCTGCTTCTTCAAACTGATTACGTGAGTTCTCAACATAATCGAGGAAAACCTGAGGCACACGAATCATGGCCAGTGTCTTGCCATGTGCCTGACTGGGTACATCGCCATTCTCGTACAAACGATACTGATTGTCGCCCCAACCCAATATCCTGGCCATCTTAATGGCGGGAAGTCCGTATTTGCTACGGATCTTCTTGATTTCATCGGGGAAGGGAATACCGTAGCGGACACGATACTGGTTATACACCTGGCTAATGTTCACCTCGTCAAGTTCTGTGGTGGTAAATTCCTCACCTGTGTCATCACAAACATAATACGAATAGATGTACTCGTACTTCTCGTTTCTGAAAACCAACTCTGCCGGTTCTCTCTTTAATGTTGCATTTCCGCCTGTAATTGGACTTTTCATACGTTATGTTCCTTAAATGGATATGTAATGGGGCGTTCGGCAATGTGGAAGGACATACAGACAGCGCTGCTATTCGTCAATCCTAATGTAATCTTGATATATACGTCTTTACTATTGATGGTCTTACCGAATACCCACATATCACCCAAATTGTTTTGTACGTTTTGCTCTGGACCTTTGTAGAAATCTTCAGTTGAGAGTTGTTTTACTATGTCATCGCGGAATTTGGCAGTTATTCCTAACTCCGCCAAAGTGTTCATGTTCTTTTCACGTCCACCGAAATATGTGATGCCAAAGACTTTCGCCTTCGTATGGAATTGTGCGAGGAAACCATTTACTTCGTCTTTTGTAGCCATGTCAATTGCTGGTTTTCGGGTGCAAAGATAAACAATTTAGTTGAATCTACAAAGAAATTCCGCCATTTTTTCAACGATAAAGCAAAATTATGGATTAATAGCTAACGACATCTGGTTGGTAGAACGATGACAAAAATGCTTCATCGACTTCTGCAAGGCCATCGGCTACCAAGCCCTCGGCAAAGTTTTTCGCTTCGCTCAAAGAAACTTCGGAAAACGGCACAAAAAAGCCCTCGGCAAAGCCCGGAAATCGGGTGCCGAGGGTGAAAGTCTTAAACTACTTAAAGAAAGTGGCGCTATTTTTTCGCCTCGAACGTGATATCCTTGCGGATGGTGATGTTTATTTTTTTTGTTTTCATCTTGCTTGGGGTTACTTTTCTATCTCATAGCCTTGAACCATAATTGCTGGCCCGATGGGTAGTTTCCGTTTCTTACCTTTGGTGATATTACGGGCATAACTGGTTTTGAATTGTGACTGCATATCAAGGATGCCGTAGCTGTCACTATCTATTACGGCTAC
>CACWSX010000073.1 GCA_902763615.1 uncultured Prevotellaceae bacterium
TTTGGTGTTTCGATTTTGATGCAAAGTTACGTAATATGCATGTAATATATAGGAATCTGTGTGTTTTATATGGGAAAAGATGTTGATATATTGAAAATAGTGTGTTTTATATGGGAAAAGATGTTGATATATTGAAAATAATTAGTAAATTTGCTGTCGGAAGCATGTGTTTTATACATATCTTACACATGTCTCTCCCAGAGATTTTTTACATTTAGAAAAAAAACTGTTTTTTGTATGCATAGACTCTATACATGTATAATATCCATGCTACTTGTCCTGAGTGTGGCGGCGGGCGGTCCTTACCGATTTCAGTCGCTCACCATGACCGAAGGTCTGTCGAGTGGTTCGGTGAATTGTATGCTTATTGACACCGACGGTTTCTTGTGGATAGGCACCGATGCCGGACTCGACCGATATGATGGCTATGAAGTGGAGAACATGGGTAGCAAGATTGGTGAGAAGTGGCAGTATGGCAATATAGACGAATTGCAGGAAGATGCTCTTGGCTATGTGTGGATAGATTGTGAACACACTTATCTTATATATGACACGCACCATCACACATTCACTGATGATGCAGCCTCTCTGCTGAAGCAATGGGGAATTGATGTGTCGGGCAAGGACTATAGTGTCAAGGTGGATGATACAGGTTCGGTATGGGTGTTACAGAGCGGTCGGATAATGCGGTACGACTGCCGAAGAGGTACATGTGAGAAGTGGACCAACCTCAAACTCAATGTGCGAGATGTTCGCCACGTGGCTTCTACAGCAACAAAAGATGGAGTGCTGATAAGTACCGAACGTGAAGTGCTGAGATTTGTCAGAGCAACGGGGAAGTTGGAAAAACTGTCTTTGCCATCAGAGATGCTTCGCAATGAGAATACGTATGGAACCTTTGTCGATGCCGACCATTCGGTATGGATATATTCATATATCACCGAGTCAGTATGCCGCTACTCTATGGGAGGCAAAGTCGTCAAAGAGATGGTGAGTCTGCCTGATGGAGATGCATCGGTGTCTAAGAGCAATGCCATACGAGCCATGATGGACGATGGACGAGGAAACATCTGGATTTCCACCGACCATCGTGGTGTGTTCATCTACCACAAGCAATCGGGAGAGATAACCAATATCCTCGGACTGCAGAACGAGAAGAATTCGCTCTCGTCAAACAATGTCACAGCACTTGTCCACGACCGTCAAGGCACCGTGTGGATGGGACATTTCAAGACTGGAGTGTCATATACCAGTGCCAACTACAGGATGTTTGAGAATCGTGGTCTGAAATATGGCGACATCAGCGACCTTCACTATGACAGCAAGGGCAATCTCTGGGTGGGCACAGATGGCGAAGGACTCTACATCGAGCGTGCTGACGGTTCGTCGGTGAAGACCGACCTTCCTAATATCACCATATCGTCATTTGCTGAAGATACAGATGGCACCATGTGGGTGGGAACCTACAACGATGGTCTGTACCATTTCTTCACCCCTACCCAGTACGAACATCTGTTCATGGGCAATGGGAAGTTGCCAACCAACAAAGCCTGGCGTATATTTGATGATGGCAGAGGTGGTTTGTGGTGCGGTTCGCCTATCTATCCACTTATTTGTCTTGACAAGAAAACAGGCAAGTGGCGTACCGTTAAGGACGAAGAAGGACATTCTATTCTCTGCACCGACTTCTGCAAGGATAAGAGGGGCAATCTGCTCATGTCATCCACTTATGGACTGGTGGAGTACAACTTGAAGACAGGAAAGTGCCATCGTTACACTACCAACAGGAGAGGCAATCAGCAGTTCCTTTCCCACATGGCGATGGTGGAGCACTATGACAGCAAGCACGACATCCTCTTGCTTGGAGAGAAGAAAGGACTCACCCTCTACGACTTGAAGCGTGATAGCCTCTACTTCATCGGCTACAAGAACAGTGACCGCAACCTTGCTGTCAAGAGCATTGAGGAGGACGGTAAGGGCAACTTCTGGATAAGCACATCGACAGGCATTTCGTTGCTCAGCATCTGGCTTGACAAGCATGGAGTGCTGGACTGGCAACTGACCAACTATACCGCGAGGGAGGGACTCCAGAATTCCATCTTCAATGCCAATTCCTCCACTATGATCGAAGGCTCTAAAGTGCTCTTCGGAGGTATCGACGGCTATACCGTGGTGAATACCGACGAGAGGAGTTTGAAGGCAGCAAACAAGGAAGTTCCCGTCATAATAGGTGTGATGGCAGGCGACCGACGCATTGATGCTACCGATGGCCGCATCGAGCTCCATTCAAACGACACCTTCATCTCCATAAGATATTTCACAGGCAACCTCAACAATACCAATAGCATACGCTATGCCTATAAGTTGGTGGGAAAGATGAAGGACTGGACTTATACGCAAGAAAACCGAATCTCATTGGTCGGTCTGAGTCCTGGCGACTACGAACTCCTGCTGAGAGTGGGGGAGAGCGAGGACGACGACAGCACCACTTGCGTGCTTCGCATCCATGTCAATCCGCCTTTCTACCTTTCTGCTTGGGCATACCTGGTATATTTGCTCTTGGCGTGTTTCGTGGCATATCTGTTGTGGAACAGGTCAAGAAGAAACCAGAAGATGAAACTCCTGAAGCAGAAGGAGGACATGGAACGACAGAAGTTGGTACAGATCACCGAGATGAAGTTGAAGTTCTTCACCAATATCAGTCACGACCTTCGCACCCCGCTCACATTGATTATTTCGCCCGTAGAGATGATGGTGAAAAAACTGGAAGGAGGACAGAAACCTGCCAACATACTCCCTCAACTCAAGAACGTGCAGAAGAACGCCCAGTTGCTTCTCAACCAAGTCAGTTCGCTGCTCGATTTCCGCCGTCTGGATGTAGGTGTGGAGGCACTCCAACTTTCCTGTTCAGATATTGTTGCCCAACTGGGTAGCATCTGCCTCTCTTTCAATGATTACGCCAAGGAGCGAGGCATAGCCCTGACATGCGACTGCGATGCCGATTCCTTCATGATGCAGTATGACAAGGAGAAGATGAACAAGATAGTTTACAATCTCCTCTCCAACGCATTCAAGTTTACCCCCGAAGGTGGCAGCGTGAAAGTGTCATTCTCCCATGTTGGGCAGAACGTGATCATCAAGGTGGCAGACACAGGAAAGGGCATTCTTGATGAAGACAAACAAAACATCTTCCACCGTTTCTATCAGTCGCATACCAATGAGAGTACCCAGACAGGCAGCGGAATTGGTCTTCATATAGTGAATGAATATGTCACCATGCATGGAGGCACTATCAATGTGGCGGACAACACCCCTCAGGGTAGCATATTCACCATCGCCCTTCCCGTCGTGGATGCAGAAGAGAGTAAGACTGCAGTTCCTACCCATGAAGTCCGTAGTGATGCTGCCAACACAAATGCTGCCCTTCCTTCAGTGCTGGTAGTTGACGACAACCATGACATAGTCGAATTCATATCGTCCAACCTGATGTCCGACTACGATGTCCTTACCGCCTCTAATGGTCAGGAGGCACTGGATGTGTTGTCGTCTAAGGATGTCTCCATCATCATCAGCGATGTGATGATGCCAGGCATTGATGGATATGAGTTGTGCAGAAGAGTGAAAAGCGAAATCAAAACATCGCACATACCAGTTATCCTGCTCACCGCCCGAACCACAGACGAGAGCAAACTGCAGGGCCTCGAACTTGGTGCCGATGACTATGTCACCAAACCATTCAACATGGACGTGCTTCTCCTTCGTGTCCAGAAACTCATGGAGTGGTCGCAGAAGAGTCATCAGCAGTTCAGACAGAAAGTCGATGTGTCTCCAAGTGAAATCACCATCACCCCTCTCGACGAAAAGTTTGTCAAGAGTGCCCTCAAGATAGTCGAGGACAACATAGCCAATTCGGACTTTACTGTCGAGATGCTTGCCCAACAAATAGGCATGTCGCGTTCTGCCCTGTATAAGAAAATCATGGCAGTCACGGGACTTGGTCCCGCCGAGTTTATCCGCACCGTCCGAATCAAAAGAGGTAAAGCACTCCTCGAACGCTCACAAATGCAGATTACAGAGATTGCCTACTCCGTAGGCTTCAATTCCCTGAAGAGTTTCACGATGAACTTCAAAGCGGAATATGGACTGACTCCAAGCGAATATTTGAAGAAGAAGGGTTTTAAGTGAAAAAGCTTTTACCCTTCACTCTTCACTGAATTTGGGTTAAAACACTGATTAACAAAGCAAAATGTTAGTGAAGAGTTTTGCCAACCCTTCACTGACTATTATGCATTGAAAATTAGATAAATAAACTTAAATTTGAGGCTTCTGGTGAAGGGTTGACACCAAATCATTATAAATTTCTTCGACGTGTACGGTTATAATTCGTGTTACATTTTATGCCTTCGGCGAACGATAATTATCGTAAATTGACCGTTAATTTTACGGAGGATGGCAGGTGGAAACTTGCTTGCCTTTGTCACGATTCGCAAGTCATTTGTCTTGTCGCTCCAGTATTCTGGTTCAATGTTAATGCCTGTCTTGTAGCGGAATTTGATTGTGCGAGAAATTCCGATGTGAAAGATAATCTGCGATTTTCCTGCATTAACCTTCTTTGAAAGTCTTTTTTGAATGTACGCCATTGTTGAATAATTTTTGAGTTGAACAATAAACAGCAATGCCATATACAATCCATCCTGTGATAGATAGTATATGGCATTTCGGTCTCAACTCCTTCGGTTCACGGCTTGCCTAACGAGATCGGAGCGACTTCATTGGTCTCGTGTCAGATTACCTTTAGTATCAGCTATCTCGTATGTGTCTAAACCGTTTCATACGAGCCTCGCCTTCCATTCGAGCGTCTTTAACGTTACAAAGGTACGACAATTTGCAAAACTATCCAAAGAAACTGTGTTAAAAAACAAAAACAGGGTGCATTTCAGGGTGCAGACATGACTTACAAAGCCATTTTTTGACATTCCATGACAAAGTACAAAAATCACAAATCCTTGAATATCAGTCATTGTGTATCAAATGACTAATGCTGAAACATATATCGTCTGCTCCAAGCGGATCACTTTGGGAACTCCTAACTTGCTTAAAGTTAGGAGTTTTTCTTTTCTTGCATACTAAAAAGTAGTGCAGAAAGTGGTGCAGAAGTTAGTAAAGGAATACATTTGTATCAATGCTGTAAGCAGAAGAAAGACGGTATTCTCTGCCATGAACGACTTGGGAAGCCTGTTCCAGCCGAAGCCGTTGTTCATGTCGTCAAAGATGCGTTCCTTGCCACCACGCAGATTGTAGAATTCGACAATATCCCTTGCCGATGACTTGTAATCGTTGGTCAGAATGCAACGGTAAGTGTATTCGCCTTCCCATATGTCAAGGTCGCCACAGGTTCTCCTTTGTCTCTGGATGACAAGACGATAGCACTTACCTTCCCATTTCTCAACGAGAATTGAATTGAGTTCGAACTGAATGCCGTTGATCTCCTCGGTCTTCCATCCTCTCAGAGCAAAGATGTCGTTATAGAGCGAGCTGCATCGGTTGGCACGGATGTAGAAGTGCCTGCAATGCTTCTCAATCTCACTGACAATTTCCTTCGAGCAGGAACCACAGTCAGC
>CACWSX010000074.1:0-5883 GCA_902763615.1 uncultured Prevotellaceae bacterium
TGCCAAGGCAGTGTATAACCAGAAGCACATCACCACGCGACAGCTGGCGGACTTCATCCAGACCCAGGCCAGTGTGAAGCGTTCGGACTGCATCGCAGTGTTGGACGAGCTGGGCTACGCCCTGCGCCATTTCATCGGACTGGGCGAGAAGGTGAAGATTGAGAATGTGGGCATTTTTAAGTGCGGACTGCGCAATAAGCGCGGTGGTTTCGAGGACGCGAAGGACCTGACCGCCTCGACCCTGAGCCCCCGAATCCTGTTCCAGCCTGAGTATACCACCTCGACGCAGAATGGTGTGACCCGCGCTGCTGTGGCCATGCTGGGCGATATCACCTTCGAGGAGGCCGCCGATTATGAGGCGCCCAAAGTGGCATCATCTAACCAGGGCGGTGACAACTTGGGGAACTAGGCGAGGGAAGTAGCGGTGAAGGTGATAGTAGCCGCTCTCACAGCCTTCCTGACGGCCGTTACCACGACCTCGTGCATGGGACACGGACCCATCACTCTTTAGAGTAAAAGAAAAGCGTGACCTTTTGAGTCACGCTTTTTTTTTATATCACTGTTAAGGTTAAAAGGCAAGACTGAAGTTATCAATGCAACTTGATTTATGCAAAGGATTACGGACTTTTTCGAAAGAATTCCAAAAATATTTCCGATACTCTTAAAAATTAGTCGTACCTTTGCAGGCAAAGCCTGCTAAGTTGCTCACGCAAGCATGTTAAGTTGAAATAGGTAGTAACGATAAGGATAGTGATGAGAAAGAAATTATGGATGATGTCCGCCTTCCGACCACTGGTACTCACCATGGTCTTTTGCGGCGTAATGATGATGCTGACATCGTGCAGCAAGGACGATAACGCAACAGCTGTCGAAACTGAACAGCTGGGCAAGACCATTGAGGGATTGTGGTGGACTGGTTTCAACCAGAATGGTAGTGTGGTCATAGACGCAAGTCAGAACAGTGCAAAGCAATACTCCACAGTAATCTACGCTTACAAGTTCTATGCTGACGGCGGTGCCAACTATATGAAGCTACTGCTTGATGAGAATGGTGATATTGTAAAATGCTACGGTTCGCTGTTTGATGCGACTACGATGCAAGATGACAATGGAACGCCCGGCAAACAAGTATTCAACTATAACACCACAGCCGACGGGGTCATCACCATGACGAACCGTATGCCAGATACGCACGACTATACTCCCGCGACCTGGCATGTGACATACCTGGACGGTTGCATTGCCGGCACTGACGGTGACACCCACTACGAACTGCAGCAAGCCGATGAACAGGTGGAGAAAATCCTGGGCGACTACAGCCAAGAAGCCAATGAGGGCGGCGAAGGCGCTGGTGATACGAAAGAGGATGCGGTCTATCAGACATTGGACAATGTGAAATATGAGATTATCAAGGATACGGCCATGTGGAAATATAGTATCCTGTCGAATGTCTATAGAGCCGTTAAGATAGACCACGACGTTGAAGCAGAGCTGGAGAAGATGAGGAATGAGGCCGAAAAGCCCCTGGACCTTACAAGCGGTAAGAAAAACCGTGCGGCTGCTACACGTTCTATCACTGACCCCAAGATACACTTTATCCCCTCGGGTTACCGCTACATCGACTATACCTACGAGAGTGTTGACGAGCAGGGCAAACCCATCAAGCTGTCGTCGCGCGTATGCTGGGGCGTTTCCATGGGCATACGTTCGCACTACAAGGAGTACCGTCCCTGCGACTTGGTGCTCTGTGCACACTCCACCATTTCCGACAACCTTGAGGCTCCCTCTATGGGCGGTTCGCCTGAAACGCTGATGCTGCAGGGCGACCGCGTGCTCATTCTGCCCGACTACATCGGCTACGGAGTGACCAAGGACCGTGTGCACCCCTACATCAACCACGAGCTCTGCGCCCGTAACTGTATCGACGCACTGAAGGCTGGTTATAAGATATTTAGGGATAAGTGCAAGAAAACGCTGCATCCGCAGTGGAACTTCTACGTGATTGGAGCCTCACAGGGTGGCGGCAATGCGCTGGCCATCCACAAGTGGTTAGACACCCACGAGGACTTCGCCAACCTCTGGCGTTTCAAGTACAGCTACTGTGCCGCAGGTCCCTACAACCCTGCCCTCACCTTCAAGAAGTATTTCGAACAGAAGGTGCTCGACTATCCCGTAGTAATGCCACTCGCGCTGAAGGCCATGATTGCCGCATATCCCGACATTCTGGGCAAGTGGAAGGAGGAGGACTTCTACAGCGAGACCTACCTGAAGCACAAGGCCGACATAGACCTGATGATCAGCAGCAAGAAGTTCTTATCAACCGAAATCAACAAAAAATTCTTTGAGATATTCCCCCATACAGGCGAAACAGGCATCAAGCCCGGAAAGCAGATTTTTCTGACCGATATCCTGAATCCAGACGTGTGCGACGAGAATTCAGAGAAGAGCAAGGCCCTCTTCCAGTGCTTTGCGAAGAGCGACCTGACCAAGGGCTGGACACCCGTCCACCCCATTCACCTCTATCACGGTAAGAACGACACCTACGTAAGCTATGCCAACTCGGAAGCCGTAAAGGAGGCTTTCCCCGAAAAGGCCACGCTGAAGGAGCCCGCAAAGGTATTCTCAGACCACATCAAGACCTGCGTCTTCTGGATGCTGTCCGTTTCATTCGGTATGTGGTAAGAAGTGAAACTTGAATAAATAGATAAAAGAATATACGATGAAAGTGAAAGCAAAAGCAATGATCATCATCGCACTGCTGCTGATGATGGCGGTGCATGTTTATGGTCAAGAAAAGAAAACTGTTACCTACATCGACCACTACTGGGATGAGAATACCAAGACATTGGTACCTCAAATCAAGGAAAGAGAGGCTGAAGTTCGTCGCGCTAACTCAACTGTGCATTTAACTAATGTTCCTATTCTTGGTGTTGAAGGAGAGGAAAGGTGGTACTACCTTGACGACATTAGCAATAAATCATTATACTTTCACGCAGAATTGGGGATTAATGGAAAGGTTCACGTCATCGTGAGGGATGGTCTGACTTGGCGTGTCGAAAATGGTATTAATCTGCCAAAAGGCAGCGAACTGCATATCTATGCTCAAAGCGAAGGCGGAAAGCAAGGCATAGTCAAAATAACAGGTTTGGGTGCCAGACAGGGCATTGGTAATTTCTATTTTGGTCGTGATAACGGTGACCTATATATCCACGGCTGTGACATTGATATAACGGGCGGTGAGTACGGCGCAGCCGGAATTGGCAGTGGTATAGATTGGACATTTGATCCCCTTAAATATTATCATTTGGGCAAAGTATATGTCTATGGCGGCACGATGAAGGTTCGTGGCGGCAAAGGCGGTGGAGCAGGCATCGGTGGCGGCTCAAAGAGACATGCATCGTCTTACGGTGGACAATACTATCAATATGGTGGTGACGTCACTGTATGGGGTGCCGAATTAGCTGCGGGCATCGGTGGCGGCGGAGGTTATCACCCCTACCTACCGAATACCATGGCTGTAGGCGGTGCTGGAATGGAAGTCTACATCTACGGCGGCAAGCTGACGGCATACGGCGGCAGACGTGCTGCAGGCATCGGCTCCGGTAGCGGCAACGCAGCTGGCGGATTAGCTGGCGGAAAGCTATACATGTATGGCGGCACCGTGTATGCCAAGGGTGGCGACTATGGAGCAGGTTTCGGTGGCGGCTGTAACTGCTGGGGTGGCGATTCATTCTTATATGGCGGCTCGCTGACAGCTATCGGCGGAAAAGATGCTACCGGTATCGGTGGCGGTGAAGACGGCGCGGGCTTCAAGTGCATTGTGGATGGTGCCACGGTAAGGGCCGTAGGTAGCGGACCAGCTGCCGGCATCGGTGGCGGTAAAAACAAGTCTGCCTCCATGTTCGAATATAAAAGCGGTACCGTCGTTGCCATTGCTGGAGGCGACTGCAGCGCCAGAGAATCCAAGGGCGGTTCGGCGATAGGATGCGGTAAAAAAGATAAGTTTAAGTATAAGTTGTTTAATAGCAATGTCATCAACCTTTCCAAAACCTGCAAGGTGACAGGCGGCGATTCAGAGGATAACATAGAGCGCACCTTCAACAGGTGGGAGCGAGAGGCTGCCTGCCGATGGCGCAACTATGTAAAGCTGGAGCAGTGTACCCACGAGAATGCCCAATTCACATACCTCAACGAAGTACGTCACTTCCGCGAGTGCAAAAACTGCGATTACGCACATGAAGAGTATCACACCGTAGAGGTAGGAAAAGACTGCCCCTGCGGAAAGAAATATAATGCGGAAACCGACACATGGCTTGTCACCGTGGTCGAGACTGCCGACGGCAAGACGTATGCTGCCGGTAAAGAGCAGCGCATCGTAAGAGGCAGAGATTATGCACTGCCTCAGGCGGCGGCTATAGAAGGACTCGTTTTCATGGGTTACCTGGAAGCCACCACACCACCTTCAAGCTTGGAGATGCAGGACAGCGAGTTTAGCTCGCTGCTGATGGAAGGCACTACCGTCACGCCGAAGGGCAACCGCACCTACTATGCCCGCTATCGCTACGACTACAAGGAGGAGTGGACATGGAACGACGACCTCAGCGCAGCCACTGTGAAAATCAGCAACAGCCTGCTGGGTGATAGCCGCACGCTCACAGCTACCGTGACAGAGATTACGGAAGAGCGTGTGGAACCGATAGGTACAGCAATGGGTATGATATCTTACCAGGCGGAAGCCGTCTACGAACGTGTCTCAGGAGCGAAATACGAGTTCAACGACTACACCCGTACAGAGTTCTTCAATATAGCCCAAGTAGATTTGGATGCTGAAGCAAGTAATAACGAGGAGAGACTGGAGCCTTACAACGACCACAGGAGTTATGTAAGCATTGACAATCTGACATTCAAGAAGGACGGCAAGTTGCATCCGCTCTGTCTGCCAGTCTCACTGACCAAGAAGGAAATAGACGCAGGACCGTTGGCAGGTGCTACATTCTACCAACTGGCAGAGACAAAGCTGGAGGGCAAACAGCTGCAGGTAAGTTTTAAGAAGATAACCGAAGATTATATCGTAGCCGGAGATCCTTACTACGTCAAGTGGGCAAGCGGCACGAACGTACAGAATGCGGAGTTCTCCTACGCACTTATTCATAGCACTACGCCATGTAGTCTGACAGACGGCTATTTCTATCACGTCGGCACCTACGACAAGGCTGCTATTGAAAAAGACGAATTGAAAACAGGCGATTTCCTCACACTCAGTGACGACGGAAAGCTGGTGGATTTGACAGATGGTATGGTTGATGCCTTCAGCAACTACCTGTATATCCCGCGCAGGTTGGCCGCCGACGGTACAGCTGTGATACGCAGCGTGCGTCTCAGCTTCGAGGGCGACATCACCGTAGAGAAAACACTCAGCTACGAATTTGACGGCGAGGGCACGCAGGAGTCACCTTATATGATTATGAGCGCCAGCCAGCTGCAAAGCATGGCGGCATACTTCAATACTGGCGACGAAGACATCAAGGGCAAGTACTTCAAGCAGGGTGCCAACATTGAGTTCGACAAGACGGTGAAGAACAATTTCACTCCCGTCAACAACTTCATCGGCCAGTACGACGGTGCAGGCTACGTCATCAGCGGACTTAACATCTGTCCGGAAGTCCCCGAAGGCTATTCGGAAAAACCCACCTCCGCAGCCCTATTCAGAATTATGAGGGGAAATTCAATGGTTAAGAACATCATTGTCAAAAACAGCATCTTCAGTGGCAATGGTGCATCTGCTGTGGCCGGTGCTGTATACGACAATGCCGGCGTTGACAACTGCCACGTGCTAAGCGACGTCACCGTCAGCAGTAGCAACTCAGCCGGTGGTGTAGTAGC
>CACWSX010000074.1:5903-7277 GCA_902763615.1 uncultured Prevotellaceae bacterium
GGCCACCGTCAGTGGCTACTCAGGTGTTGGCGCCGTTGTTGGACACCTCACCATGGGTTATGTAGGCAACTGCATAGCTCTCAGCAGCAACGTCAAGGCCACGACCCAGTCCAATGCCGTTGTAGGCTTCCGTCAAAGTGGCATGTTAGAGAACTGCTACTATACAGCACCGACGCTCAGCGACCCAAGAGCGAAGCTGATGCCGGACAAGAATAAAGATAATACCGATTTCCTGAATATACTCCATCAGCGCGACGAATTCCTGCTACAGGATATTACCGGACTGAAAGAGGAGGATATCTGCTACGACCTCACTCTTCAAGGTCGCGTACTGCAGGCTACACAGAATGCCGATGGCACGTGGAAACGTAAGGCAACCTTCATCTGTTTGCCTTTCGACATGGACTTGGCCAAGTTGGACAATGCCGACGACATCATGGTGTATAAGCTCCATGAGGTTGACCTTGATAACAAGGTGCTTCAATTCACCAACGACTTCCCCATCCTGAAAGCTGGTGAGCCTTACGTCGTTGTGATTGAAAAGGGTTCACTCACCTTCAACGGCAAGAACATTTTGGTAAAGGAGGTACCAATGGAGCCACAGGCAGTCAACAATGCCGAGGGCAACAAGCAGATTGGCTGGTGGTGTGGTACATTCAGGAGGATTTATAGAGATGAACTGTTAGAGCATAAAGCATATATTCCACAGAGTGATGGTAAGTTCAGACCTGCACGCAAAGAAGACGGAAACATCTTCCTAGGCGCTTTCTGTTCATACTTCTCTGCTTTAGAATATTTAGGAATAGAAGAATTCCAAGTGAAATATATCCATACTGAGAACGGTGAGGAGATGGATGATGTTGTTGACTTCCCTGCCGATGAGTTTGACGTTGATTATGATATAGATTACGAGACTCGCATTAATACAACTTCTGATGTAAGAAGTAAGATGGAAGATGTTTGGTATGACCTACAAGGCAGAAAACTGAGCGGCAAGCCCGCAAAAGGTCTCTACATCAACAATGGTCGTAAAGTCGTGATTAAATAAAAATTATAGAAGATATGAAAAAGAAATATCAAAAACCGACTATGGAAGTCATAGAGATGAAACAAAGTAGATTCCTGTGTGCAAGTACCTACGATGGCGCCCCGCGTCTATATGATTGGGATATGGATGTAGAAGCAGAATTGAGTGAGTAACTTCAGAGTATACCCTCCCCTATGACATAAAATGAGACTGCCATAATTTGGTAGTCTCATTTTTTTCACTTTATGCCATGCACGACGTGACTCCCATCGTGGTTGCGATTGCCGTCAGTATGCTGATAAGCATCTGCAGCGCCCATTTCCATGTCTCTTTCTTCATACTAGAGA
>CACWSX010000075.1 GCA_902763615.1 uncultured Prevotellaceae bacterium
AATACGCGTGAAAAGACGGTGCTGACGGGAAACTCCACGAATCTTTCAACCTTCACCAACAACTATATCACCCAGATTTTCGAAGACTCTCGTGGTCTGCTGTGGGTAGGCACGCGTGAGGGTATCAACATCCTCAACCCCGACAACGACGAGCTGAGCTATATCACAGAGAAAGACGGACTCTGCAACAACTCTATCTGTGGTATTGCAGAAGACAAGAACCATAGCATCTGGATTTCTACCAGCAATGGTATCAGTCGTGTGGTTGTACAGCGTAACCACGAAGATGCCTCTTTCACCTACGGTCTCTACAACTACGACATCAGTGACGGTCTGCAGAGCAACGAGTTTAATATGGGTGCCATCCTCACCAAGCAGGATGGTGAAGTGCTCTTTGGCGGACTCTATGGTGTCAACTGGGTACGTCATGGAAATAAAGACGAGCAGGAATCGCTGCCTCGCGTTATGCTGACCCAGCTCTTTGTCGGTGAGAAGGAAATCCTGACCGGTATGGAGTATGACGGTAACGTCATTCTGCCACAAGCCCTCAACGAGAGCAATAAGATAGAGCTGAACAACAACCAGAGCACCTTCACTATCAAGTTTGGTGCTGGTAACTACAACCAGGGCGAGCGCCTCCAGTTCATGTATTGGATGGAAGGTCTCGACAATGACTGGCGCAATGGTGATGCCCTCTTGCATGGTGTAAAGTTCCATGAACTGGGCAGTGGCACCTACACCCTTCACGTAAAGGCTGTCAGTGCCGATGGTGCTGTCAGCAATCAGGAGCGCACCTTGCAGATCATTGTGGATCGTCCTTGGTGGTTGTCTTGGTGGATGCTCACCGTTTATGTCATCATCCTGATTATCATCATCGCTATCTGGCGTTATGGTATCAAGAAGTTCAAGACTATCTGGCGACGCAAGAAGACCGTTATCGACGAGTTGGTGCGCCAGCGTGAGGAAATCAAGCTCACCAGCGACGAACTTCGACAACCTATGGCTCGTATGACGACCATTATCGGCAATATGGCCGAACGCGAAACCTCTATGGAGGGCCAAGAGCAGCTGAACTCGCTCCACTTCCAGATGTTGCAGATTATCACTCGCATCTCTGAAATGCAGAGCACCCTCGAGAATCCGGAGAAGAAGGCAGAGTCGAGCGCTAAGGACCGTCTCGAACTGAATGATAGTGGTGAAGTAGCTCTGACAGCCATGAGCACCAGCGATATGGCCACAGACATCAAGGCTCTTGAGATTGACGAGCTGTCGAAGAAGTTCAGTATTGTACTCATCGACAACAACCGCGAGTTCCTCTCCTTCATGAATGCACACCTGCATAAGGTTTACGACTTTCACATCTACGATAATGTGAAGGACGCCCTGCCCGATATCGACACCCTCAATGCTGATATTGTGATGTGTAAGCAGGATATGGGCACCATGACGGGTAGCGAACTCTGCAATCAGTTCAAGTCGGATGTGCGTCGCAGCAAGACCAAGTTCATCCTGCTTACCGATGGTGTCTTGACTGAACAAGATATGGCCGACCAGAATATCACGCTTGCTGCTGACGATTATATCGCCAAGCCTTTCAACATCCAGGAGGCTGTGATGCGCATCAACAAACTGTTAGGTCTTGCTCCTATCGAGATCAACCAGAACGTCATCGAGGGTAAGGAGACACGTATGCTCGAAGGTCAGAATGCTAGTATGACCACCTCGACGATTAGCTATGAGAACATCCAAGATGAAAGCATCTATCAGGGTAAACAGAGCGCTGAGGGCACAGAGACTCCCGAACCGGAAGTCCAGCCTGAGGTTGAGGAAGCCCCTGCTCAGGAGCAAGTCAACATATTGGCACGCTATTACGACAACAACACCATTGGCGACTATACCATGAGCGGTCTTATGGACCAGCAGCTCATGCGCAATGTCGAACAATTCGTCTTGCAGAACATGAGTCGTGGACAAATCAGTCTCGACGAGATGGCCAGTGCTATGGGCATGGGTCGTGTACCCTTCTTCCATAAGATTCGCAGCATCACCACCAAGACGCCCGCTGAGGTGGTTCGCGAATTGCGTCTGAAGCATGCCTGCACGCTGCTCGTCAACACCGATATCAACATGAGCGAGTTGGCCATCAATGTAGGCTTCATGACTGCAGAGAATTTCATCAACGTCTTCAAGGAGAAGTTTGGTATGACACCATTGGAATACAGACTGAAAAATAGGAAATGAAACATCTTCGATTCTTGCTGGTAATCATCATTACTAGCTACTCTTTACTAATTTCTAATGGCGTTATTGCTCAAACCACCGACTCTCTCATCGTTGAGACCCTGCGCCAGAGTAATATCCGATTCTCTCACGACAATAGTGTGACGCTGTTACTCTCTGGTCAGGAGAAGTTCGACGATATGTTCCAAGCCATCCGTCAGGCCAAGAGCAGCATCCACTTGGAGTATTTCAATTTCCGCAACGACTCCATTGCCTCGCTCCTTTTCGACATTCTGCGCGAGAAACGCAAGGAGGGTGTCGAGGTGCGCGCCATGTTCGACGGTTTTGGCAACGACTCCAACAACCAACCCCTGAAGAAGTATCATCTGGAGGCCCTCCGCAAGGACAGCATTGATATTGTAGAGTACTCCCCCATCCGATTCCCGTGGGTCAACCACATCTTCGGACGCGATCATCGTAAGATTGTGGTTATCGACGGACAGATAGCCTATACAGGAGGCATGAACGTAGCCGACTATTATATAAAAGGTACGGAGCAGGTGGGCGAATGGCGCGATATGCATTGTCGCATTGAGGGCGATGCTGTCAACGAACTGCAGGCCATCTTCATGCGCATCTGGAATCGTACTACGGGCCAGAACGTCAGCGGCATGAAATACTACCGTGGAGGCACCCTGACTAAGTTCTCCGACCTGAAGCCCGACACCACCTATACCAAAGGTCGTAAGATGGTGGGCATCATCAATCGTGAGCCCCACGTCACGCCCAAGATCATGCGCACGTTCTATATCAATGCCATCAATCAGGCGCAGGACTCCATTCATATCATCAATCCCTATTTCACGCTCATTCCTTCGGTCACGCGCGCTTTGACACGAGCCATCCGTCGTGGTGTGAAGGTGGAAATCATGCTGTCGTCAAAGAGTGATATCCCCTTGACGCCCGATTGTGCCTTGTATCAGGCTCGTAAACTTCAGAAGCGTGGTGCCCGTGTGTGGCTCTATAAGCCGGGCTTCCACCATTCTAAGATTATGATGGTTGATGGGCGCTATTGCACCGTTGGCAGCACCAATCTTGATGCGCGCAGCTTGAAGTGTGATTTCGAGGAGAATGCCGTCATTGTCGACAAAGCCACCACCCGTGAGCTCGACGATATGTTCTGGCGCGATAAGCAGAAGAGTTTCGAGATGACCGACCAGACGTGGGACGAATTCCGCACAGGATGGCAGAAGTTCCGCGGATGGTTTGCCCATTTGCTGCAGCCCTTCCTCTAATTGGTCAGCGACTTCTTTTTCACCCCATCATAACCAGCGCTTTCATCATGCGGATGTCTGTCTCCTTAATGCCTCGCATCTGAAGCCAGGCCTCGTCCAATGGCAACTCTGCAGAAGCACCCTGTTCCATTTCTGCCTTTGCATATTTCCTCAGCTGTTCAGCAGCCTTGTTGATGCGCCCCTGCAACCATAGCGAATAGCCATAGTTCAGGAAGTCCGCAGGATTGGGGTTCTCCTGAGCCATCAGCTGCTGATACAAGCCCTCTGCCTGCTCCATCTTCCCATCGCTCGTCAGCGACCAAGCCAGCACGTGTGCCACATTCATGTCCTCAGGATGCTCGTAGTTCAGTTGGTACAACACCTTCTGCGCCTCCTCATAATCCTCCATGCTCACTTGGCACACCGCCTTGTTCAGCATATAGTTCCGCTTCTCGGGATAGTTGAGCAACAAGTGCTCGTAAGCCTCCAGCGCCCCCTCATAGTCCTTGGCCTTGAATCGGTTGCGCGCATGTCCAGCCAGCGCCCGCTCGTTCTCAGGGTCCAGTTCCAGTGCTCGCTCGAAATCGCCTTTCCACAAGTAATAGTTCACGTCGTGCATCTCGCGTGGAATTGACATCATCAGCTGCTCAAAAGCCCTTTCCAACTTACGTTTCTTCAATAGCTTCACCAAGGACGGCTTACGCTCGTCCATCGGCGTGTGCAGAAAGAGTGCCGAGGTGATAAACAAGCCCGCAAACTGCTCCTCCCTGTTTTGGGGCACATACGGGTTGTAGAGACTCTTGTTGTTGGGAAACAGCATGAAGAAGCGGTACATATCCATCAAGTAGCTTCTGCGGATATACGCAGGGTTTGTGCGCTCCTCCTTGGGCACTTCCTCCATACCGCTGGGCGAAACCTCGCCTCGTTTCATCATCTGCACAATGTTTTCAGGCAGTTGGTGCAGCATCTGCTGGAAGGCTATCAGGAACGAATATTTGTCGCTGTTGCAGAAAGGTCCTCGCAACATGGCTATCTCCAATAGGTGGAAACCCTCCAACTTATCTACATGCTCCGCAATGTCCGGATGCTGCATGTAGAACGGCACAAACCAGTTGCTCATGTCGTAGAAGAAGGGCGAGCGCTTCATCTGTGCAAATCCACTGAAGAAGATGTCGGATCCCTGCTTCTGCATATCCAACATACGCTTCATTGATTCCTCCATTTTCTCCATGCGCTCCTCGGCAGCATCGGGGTGCAATATGTCCTCCAAGGGGTCATTCTCTGTTTCCACCAATCCCTCGTTCGTCAGCTTAAACGAATTGCTCTTCATCAGGTTGGGCATGATTTCCTCCCTGATTTTCTTGGTGTCGTTACTTACGTCCGTGGTGTATATCAGCTGCATCTGCAACTCCGTCAATTCGTCCACCACCTTCGCGTCCTGCATGCCTGCGCATAGACATTCGTCAGGGTGCGGAATTTCACAATGTCGAACCTATTCATCAGCGACAATGTGATGGCCGACACCAGCAATTGCTGGTCGTTCGAATCAATGGTGGGCGACAGCAGCATCTCCTGCATTCCCTCCCCCACGTTCTCCGTCCACATATGCGTGGTCAGCACGTAGTTGAAGAGGGCGTTCATCTCCTGCTGGTGTTGCTTGTATATCTCTTTGCTCTTCTCCTTTCGCTTGTTTTCGGGCTCCAGACTCAGCATGGCCACCTCGCTCACAAAGTTCTCCATCTCGCCCTTGATGGTGGCTATCGACCACCGTTTGCCCTCCTGCCTTACACCCTTGTAGAGTGTCTGCAGATACGACGAACCGTTCATGTGCTTATAGATGGAGATGTTAGCCGCCAGCACGTAGAGTCGTTGCAACAGCCTCTGATACAATTTCTGCTGTGTCTGCGGATTAGGCCATGCAGCCAGATACGTCTCCGTCTCTGCAATAGCCAATCCCACGTTGCCGGCTATCAGTTGATTAAATATTCGTTCCAGCGATTTATCTGTTGTTCCCATTCTTTTCCAGCCATTTTTCTGCTCGGTCCACATCCTCCTGTCTGGGCCCTTGAGCATGAATATATTTCAGGTTCTTGGGCAACGAGTCCACCAATTCAGCTTTCAGCTTCATGCGGTCTTTGATGAGGTTGCGATAATACGCTACCCCGCGTTTGTTTATCGAGTCGCAAGCCTGGTTGTATGCCTTTACAAACAATTCCAGCTGCTTTCCTCTGGCTTGTCGCTGCATTTCCTTCTCGCGGAAGGCTATCACGCCCATCTGCCACCCCATGTCTCTGGTGTCCATCACCACGGGGTTCTTCATGGCGCGCGCCCATGTAGCTTGCGGTTCCGTCAGACAGAGCACATCCATGATGTTGTTCTGCAACATCTGCATCCTCACAAACACATCGTTCACCTGCACCTTGAACACGCGGTCCTTGTCCAACTTGGCCGAGTCGATGGCCGCATCTGCCAACATATCCGTCACCGAATAGCGCGTCATGGCTATCATCTTGTCGTCCAACTGCTTCACCTGCTTCA
>CACWSX010000076.1 GCA_902763615.1 uncultured Prevotellaceae bacterium
ATATTGCATATTTTATTAATATTTATTCACTAATATACCCATATTAATTGTCATTGTATTCTTCATAACAAGGCTGACAGCGGCAATAAAGCTACGTCCGTGTGTCCGTGCGTCCGAGCGTCCGTCCGTGCTCAACAGCATAATCCTTCAAGAAAAAGCCGTTTCCCTTTGGCATTTCGCCTACTTCTTAGTACCTTTGCACTCCAATTGAAATCAAGTGAATATGGCACAAGCTGAATATACAATGCTGCAACGCCCCTATCCTATCATTTTCTACGGAAAAGAAGTTGCCATGCAGATAGGTACGCAGGTGGATGAAAACGGAATACACCCTGTGGTGAAGTATAACCGCAAGAATAAGAAAGTTGTGATTTGGGATCAGGTAGAACTGGGCCAAGTGACTACACTTTGCACCGACGACGACAAGGTGATGGCGTGGCGCGACTTCGAACGTCTGGTTGACATCCGCTTGTTTAACTCGATGATGGACGAAGATATGGTAGATGTGCTATATGCCTTCGATTTGCACCACCAACTCTTAGGTTTAGGCATCAAAGTAGCCCTGCCCCCAACGTCAGGGGTCTATGATCAGGTGTTGGCTCGACAGACGGAACTGGACAGCGAGATGCCTGCCTGCCGTTCTACGGTGATGGAAGTCAGCGGCTTTGGCAATGACGAGATGTTTGCCCTCGCGTGCAACTTTCCGATGTGGACAAAGATAGCCGACGAAGAGCAGATGTTTGATATCCTGCATTTGGAGGTGCGAGCCTATCAGCTAGTGGTGGGCAGTGACCTGATGTTCCACTTTGGCTATCATGGCGAAGAAATGAAATCGCTGGCAGAACGATTGAACAAGTGGATGGGCGTGAAATAATGGGGATGGAAACAACAATAAGGCTATCAGAACGAGTGCAGCAGGCACACATCATGCACAACGGTGTAGAAATGACCATTGGGCAGGTGTTGCAATTGGCTGAAAACAGCACGTCGGATGTTGAAATGATGCCCTACCTCATGTCGCTGATGTTCTTTGCGTCGCAGTCAAACGTAAAGGGATTGTGGAGTGTCTGCCAACAACTGAAAACCAAACACGGTGGCAAGCCTTTCTCCATGCCTCCTACGTCAGAAAAAACACTGGACAAGGGCAGCAAAAAGATCTTGAAACTCGACGATTTCTGCAGCAGGGTAAAGAAGATTGTGACGAAAGCAGCAGAGCGGAATGGCGAGCGAATAAGTACGCGCACACGCGGACACGATGGCGCGTACATTTATAATATAGATGCCACACGATTCTGTGCAGCCATTGAGCGTATGGAGGAAATGCACTACGACAAGTTGTGCGATTATCTGGGTGGCGACATGGGCAATGTGCAGATATCAAAAGTGGGCATGTTCATTGGTTTTGTTATTAGAGAGCAGATTATCAACGACCAGAACTTGATGATGAAAGACCTGACATCGGCCTTCGAAGACTATCAAAATCCTGCCACCGTACTGAACTATTTAAGCTGCAAGAAGTATAGCGACGATGATTTGCTATGCCTACAGACCTTTATTGGCGTTTTGAAGAGCACACAGCGTCCAGAATAATCTAGAATAATTTGCCACTTTTGGCACATTATTCAAAAGTTTGGCTGGTTATAACTGATTATCAGCGACTTACCATAAACAATATTCCAAAAGATTTTCTTGATTAATGCGATAGGCAATGATTATTTTTTAGAATCTTTGCACCGAGCTTCCAACCAGGGGACGCTCTGTGCGGATTGCTCATTACTTATTGTCAAACCAGAGCCTGCGGGTGAGCACGAGGAAATGTTTCCGGAAAACAGTGCACTGACTAAAGCCTCACGCTTTACCCAAGGGTTCGCCAAAAAGAAAGGATTTGTATGTTACAAGAAAATTCAAAAATCAATGGTTTCTGCTATCAGCAGAACACACACTTCTCACAGGCCATTCAGTGCAGCCGTGAAACCTTCTGGGGCGAAGTACGAAACACCTCAAACCAGTGGAAAATAGACAGCCGCCGAGCTATTCTCGAGGCTGTAGAGAGCAATGACCTCAAGGCTATCGAAGCATGGACGAAAGAGGTGGAGTATCAGAAGTTTCTGGGCAGGAAGCGTAGCATGAAGAATGAGACCGCGCGCCAGAAGTTCTTCCAGAAAACGGATGCAGAGCGCCTGATGGCTTTTGCTCAGGAACTGAAGAACAATCTGACAGCATTCATCTTCAGTTGTCGCGAATTTGACGAGATGGAGACCGGCAAGGGCACCATGTTTCGACATCGTCGATTGGCTGATTGTCATCTGAACGGATTGGTAATGCTCGACATCGACCATGTGGAGAACCCCATGGCTGTATTCGACGAGTTGAAGAAGCACGAAGAGCTGATGGCTCGCACAGCACTGGTACACATAACCAGTTCGAAGAAGGGCATCCGCATCGTGTTCACTGCCAACATCAAGGATGGTAACTTGGCTGACAACCAAATTGTGTTTGCGCGCAGGCTGGGCTATCAGGCCGACCAGAGTTGTATTGACGCCACTCGCAATTCGTTTGTGCCCAAGGAAGATGACATCCTCTACATCAACGAGGCATTGCTGTTCGATTACTACGACGAGACATTTGATAAAATGTACACGCCCGCGTATAGGGAAAAGAACACACAGCCTCAGAACCAGCATTTTGACGATGCTGAACGCGAGGAGAAGAAGGCAGAGAAACCCGCAGAGCAGGCTCTGCGTCAAGACACCATCATGTGGCTGGGCTACGATGTGCAGCAGCTCATTGACAAGCGTTATGAGGAGAATCTGCCTTGCAAGGAGAAATCCAATCGACACGCAGAGAGTCTGAAGTTGGCCTCCGACTTGTTGGTACTGCTGGATGGCGACAAGAAGCTGGTACTTGACATACTGATGCGTCAGTCGTGGGTACAGGAAATCGTAGACGAGCGCGATGAGGATGTGGAGCAAACGGTGAAGTCGGCAGCAGAGCGACTGAAAACCAACGAGAAGAAATATTCCACGCAGTCGCCATCAAAAGACATGCAGACTGCTATCCTTGAGGTTACGGGCAAGAGTTGGGAGAAACTAATTAAGCCCATCACCGCTGGCGCAAGGACAGACGGACACACGGACATAGAAGAAAAGCTGGAAGCATGGGGTGAACACATTGAGGCACTGATGCCCCACTATCCCATTCTGCGCGACATCTGCAAGGATTTGAAGCGCAATCAGTATCCTGCGGCCGTGTTTACAGCAAGTGCATTTATGATGACGCTGATGACTCGATGCACCTATCGATTCTATCATCGACCCGAAGAACTGCGACGTTTGAACTGCTCGACGCTGATCATTGGTGACCCTACTGCGGGTAAATCATATGCCTCCCGACTTTACAAACTGCTGATGGCTCCTGTCCGAGAGAGTGATGACTTTGAGAAAGGGAAAATCAACAAGTATCGTGAGGAAATGAAGATGGCTGGTGCCAACGACAAAAAGTCGGCCAAACCCAAAGCTAAAGTGCGCATCCACCCTGCACGTACTTCGAATGCCCAGTTTATTCAGGACATGGTGAATTGTGTGGAGATGATTGACGGAATGCCCATGCAGCTGCATATGCTGACTTTTGACACGGAGTTGGACAACACACTGGCTTTCCAGACAGGCGGAACATGGATTGCAAAGCAGGCGCTTGAGCTGAAAGCATTCCATAATGAAGAAGACGGACAGGCTTACTCTAATGTGGATAGCCCTATTATCAACTTCAACGTCACATGGAACTCCATCAGCACAGGTACCCCCCTGGCACTCAAGAAGAAAGCGGGCGCGCAGGGCATCGCTACTGGTGCAGCCACGCGTTACACCTGCATCCCTATGCCGACGGACATGTTTGATACTTTGGAAGTCGTAGATACAATAGATTTGGAACCCGACAAGCGACTGAAGGAGTGGGGCTATAAGCTGGACAAGATGAAGGGTGAGCTGACCATCAAGAAAATCGTTATGGAGTTGAAAGGATGGACAGACCGACGCATCAAAGATGCCGAGCTTAACAATTCACCTGCTGACGCCCTATTGGCAAGGCGCTGTGCTTATCATGCTGTGAACAATGCCTCTCCCTTCATTGTCGTCCGCCACTGGGACAAGATGCATCAGGAAGGAGAATACTGGTGCGGAGAGTTCGAAACGGACGATATCGACTGGGAATTGGCAGAGTTGTTGGTAGACATTCAGTACGGTTGTCAGAAACACTACTTTGGCGCTATGGCTGAAAAGTACTTTGACGACAAAGAGCGCGATGCCGCCTGCAATGTGCAGCGTAAGCAGAAGACTATCGAGCAGTTCAGCAATCTGCCAGAGACATTCACTGTGAACGTCGCCCAGAACTGCTTTGGACTGAACAGCACGGACTCTGCCTGCAAGCGCATCAACCGACTGATGAAGGACGGACTGGTTGTCAAGGATGGCACCTATGTAGATAATGGCACCACCAAGGCCATCTACAAAAAGACTGGTAAAATCATGATTTGAGGCAAGATGGCGTAGAAACGAGAATCGCTCAGGGACAACATCCTTGAGCGATTTCTCATTATACGTTGCGTTATGCTTTCACAAAATCCATCTCATTCCGCTTGATAAGAAGCGGATAGCGCTCAGGATGGCGCAGGCTGAACTCGCAACCGCAGTATTGCTGATTGTAGAAATTATATTCGTGGAGCAATTGGTTGCGACGATCCTGAAGTCCACCCTTGCGCCAATTCTGTGCCCAGAAG
>CACWSX010000077.1 GCA_902763615.1 uncultured Prevotellaceae bacterium
AACCTTCTACCTGAGCGTGAAGACCAAGGGTGAGGAGAAGGAAGAGGACTTCAATATGGGAACCAGTATCCAGGGCTTGCGCCTGCGATTCTCTCCCAGTCGTCAGGATATCAATGACCTGAGTTCGAAGACCCTGAAGAAACGAGCCTCGTTCATGAATGCCAAGGACCTCATAGAGGCCAAGGCGAAGAAGACCCAGGAAGGAGGTGAGTAATGAGGAAGGAGACGTGGAAGATGGTGCTCCAGGTGCTGATAAGCATCCTCACCGCAATCGCGACCAGCGTAGGAGTTAGTTCCTGCATCGGGTATTAATAAAAGAAGTTAGACGTTTTGACCTCCCTGAGCATCACTGCCCAGGGAGGTTTTTATTATTGAGATTTAACCCATGGAAGGAAAATCGTGTCACACCTTCACTGTCACTATGTGACGCAGATAAAAAAAGTGATTCGATTTTTTGCGAATTTCGAAATATATTATTACCTTTGCACTCAAAATAGTAACAAACATGGTCGTAACGTTCAATGAAGATTATCTTGAGAGCCTGTATACTAAGGGAAAGACTGGTATTAAAAAACTCCGGTTTCAACCCCAAATAGTCAGAGGCTACCAGAAAGGTATAAAGTATCTGATTCAAGCAAAGCGGAAAGAAGACTTATTTCCTTTCAAGTCTCTTCATTTTGAGGCACTACATGGTGACAAAGAAGGCAGATTTTCTATCAAGGCTAATGATCAGTATAGAATTGAATTCACGTTGGAGGATTTGGACGAAGAACCTATAGTCACGATATGTAATATTATGGAATTGTCAAATCATTATAAATAATAAGGTATGGCTAAGATTAATGATATGAAAGAGAAAATGGCAAACAATATGATGTCGTCGTTGTTGATTCATCCGGGTGAGATGATAAAAGATGAGATTGTAGCACGTGGCCTTACTCAGAAAGATTTGGCCCAACAGATGGGCGTGTCCTATACTGTGTTTAACGAGATCCTGAATGGCAAACGTCCTGTAACAACAGAATACGCCTTGTTATTGGAGGCTGCGCTTGGAACAGATGCAAACATTTGGATAGGTCTTCAGGCAGATTACAATATGCAGAAAATGAAACAGGATCACTCCTTCATGAAGCGATTGGAGAAAATCCGTAAGATTGCAGCAATATTCTAGAGTGGTTAGACTTATGAACAAAGAAAATAATCAGTCAATTATTTCTAAAGACGGGGTGAGCTATCTCATTCCTTTTATCCTCGTAACTTCGTGTTTCGCCCTATGGGGCTTTGCCAACGACATCACCAATCCGATGGTGAAGGCGTTCTCGAAGATATTCCGCATGAGCGTGACGGATGGTGCTTTGGTGCAGGTGGCTTTCTATGGCGGCTACTTCGCCATGGCATTCCCTGCCGCTATGTTTATCCGCAAATATTCGTATAAGGCGGGTGTGCTGATGGGCTTAGGACTGTATGCTGTGGGCGCCCTGATGTTTCTGCCTGCCTCGATGACGGGTATGTACTATCCGTTCCTCGTGGCTTACTTCATCCTGACCTGCGGATTGTCGTTCTTGGAGACCAGCTGTAACCCTTATATCCTTTCGATGGGTGAGGAGGAGACGAGTACGCGCCGACTGAATCTGGCACAGTGTTTCAACCCCATGGGTTCGCTGTGTGGCATGTATGTAGCCATGAACTTTATCCAGGCTAAGCTGAACCCAGCCTCAACGGAGGAGCGTGCCTTGCTGAGCGACGAGGAGTTTGCTGCGATGCGAGACAGCGACCTGAGCGTGCTGATTACGCCCTACCTGATAATCGGAGCGGTGATAGCGCTGATGTTCCTCGTAATCTACTTCACCAAGATGCCGGCACCCATTGGCAACACTGAAGCGCATCTGCAAGATAGACTATTATCGCGAGGGAGTGATAGCCCAGTTCTTCTATGTGGGTGTACAGATTATGTGCTGGACGTTTATTATACAATATGGTACGCGCGTGTTGATGAACGAGGGAATGTCGGAGATTGATGCAGAGGTGACGTCGCAGCGATATAACATCATAGCAATGGCCATCTTTGTGACCAGCCGCTTTATCTGTACCTACTTCCTGAAATACATTAATGCGGGCGCACTGCTGGGCATTCTGGCAACGGTAGGCACAGTGCTGACACTGGGCGTCATCTTCATCGACGGACGGATGGGACTCTACTGCTTGGTAGCCATCTCTGCGTGTATGTCGCTGATGTTCCCAACCATCTATGGTATCGCCCTGCAAGGACTGGGCGACGATGCCAAGTTTGGAGCAGCAGGCTTGATTATGGCAATTCTGGGCGGCAGTGTGCTTCCTCCATTCCAAGCCAGCATCATTGACCAGCAGACATTGTTCGGTATGCCTGCTGTCAACATTTCATTCATATTGCCGCTGTTCTGTTTCCTGGTTATCATTGTCTACGGATACAGAACGTACAAAAGGACGAAGTAAGTGATAAGTGATAAATGATAAAGGGGGTCGCGATTTGCGATCCCCTTTATTGTTATGCTAACCTACCCACTTGCTGGCGCCAGAAGCGATAGGTAATGTCTTCGAAACTGCCGTCTTCCTGTCGGCGATAGAGTCGTTGGTTGGTGGTGGGCGACTTCAACGGGCCCAGATGCTTGATGTAAGGACCAACCTTGATGTAGTCGAAATCGGCCTTATTGACTACAGAAGGAATGCGCAGGCGACCGCTGTACCAAGCCACATGGAATTGCGGATGGAACTCGTGGATATACTGAGCCAGCGCATTGACAGCCTTCGGATCGGCATCACCACCCATAAAGGAAATGCAGGTGATGTCAGTACCATACTGGTCGACGAACTGATCGATGGCATCTGTGTCCAAGGGAAGCCCGATATCCTCCCAAAGGTAATGACTGTGACAGCCCGGACAATGACAAGGACAATTGGATATGTTGATAGCCAATGTCGTCTCGTCGGGTATCTCCTGGAACACAATGCCTGTATTGACGTACTTCAGCATGATTACTTCTCAGCGTTAGCGTAGTAACGACGTGCGGCTTCCTCTTGGCGAGCCTGTGAGAAATTAGAGACGCGCTTCAGATAACCAATGATGCGAGTCATGTAATCCACATTCTTGGAGTGGCAGTGAGGACACTCATGCAGATAACGCTTGTCAATATGTCCACATTCGTTGCAGACGGTGTTGGGAATGTTGAACGTGAAATAGTTGCAACCTTCCTGTGCTGCCACCTTCAACAGGTGCAGATACTGCTGCTTAGAGAGATGCTCCTCCAGGTTCATGTGCAGTGCTGAACCACCGGTGAGATGCTCGATATAAGGTGCACCATGCAGCTTGAACTTGTCGATAACGCTCAAAGAGTCATCCTCAACGACATAGAAATAGCTGTTGTAGCAGTCGCGAGGTACGAAGTAACCATCCTCACGGTCCCACTTGGCGTGCTTTACACCTACGTTCTCAGCAGGAATCATCTCGCAGTTGAACATCACGTCCTTCGTACGATACTGCTTGTTGTACTTCTCAATCAGGCCGAGGATGCCCTGCACGAACTTCTTGTATTCCTCATTAGGCGTAATCTTCAGGCCCATGAACTCAGCAGCCTCTACCAATCCGTTGATACCAATGGTGAGATACTGACGAGAAATATTGATGTAACCAGCATCGAACAATGGCAACATGCCATGAGACTGCAACTCCTTCAAGTTCTCGTTGTAAGCCAACTGAACCTTGTGGCAGAGGTCGATAATCTCGCCCAGATACTCCAGATAATCCTTCTTGTGGTTAACGGCATACTGGATGCAACGGTTCAGGTTGATGGTAAGCACAGACTTGGAACCTGTTGACACACCACCAGCACCCAGGGTATAGCTGAAGCCGTTATCGGTAATCTCGTTGCGCAGACGACAGCATGAGCTCAGCGAGTCGGCATTGTTACTCATATAGGTGAAGAATGAGTGACCTTCAGAATACATCTCAGCCGTGAAATCGCCCCATTCCTTATCCTTGCACTCGCCATTCTCGTCAACCAACAGAGCCATCGTCTCTACAGGGAAGGTCAGCAGGGTCTTGGTACGCTCGTGGTTGAACCACTTCATAAAGCGCTTCTGCAACCAAGAAAGTCCCTCCCAGTCGGGCTGTGAACCATCGGGGAAATAGAACTCGCCAAAGATGCTGTCGAAATAGTACTTGTCGTAATAGGCCACATTCCAGAACACAGCCTGATAGTTACGTGCACCAGTGGGCTGGTTCAGCGAATAGACAATCTGCTCGAAATAATCGGTGATGACCTTGTCGATGGTGCGCTTCTTCAGCGAGAGGTCGGCCTGCTGATCAGGATGCTGCCAATAGTCCTTGCCATACTCCTTGCCGATAAAATAGTTCATGTACATCAAGAACTCTGGGGTAGCACAAGCACCAGCGAGCATAGAGCTGACCATGAACACCATGTTGATGAAACCACCGGCAAACGACTTCAGGTTGGTGGGAGCTGTAGAGTTGCCACCAATAGCTGTCGTACCACTGATAAGCCAGGGGTACATGGTGATAGAGGCACAATAGTTAGCCAATGAGGTCTCGTCGTTCTTATATATAAAGTGGTGGGTGAGCAAGTCGATGTACTGGTCGGCCAATTCCTTGTCATACATCTTCTTGATACGCTCGGTTAGCAGACGACGGTTCAAACGGATGAAGTTAGACTTGGGCAACTCGCCAATCAATGTGGCAATATTCTTATGCTCAACATTGGCATTGGCATCGAACTTCGAAGAGGTTGCTGCATTGGCAGACTCCATGTAGTCGGACAGGAACTGCAACTTAGCCAACGTCTCACGATCCTCGGTGTGAGCCTGACGATAGAGCATGAATGATTTTGCAACCTTGAAGAAACCTTCTTTCATCAAAGATTCCTCTACCTGATTCTGAATATCCTCAACCGTGATATCGTCCTTGATATCCAGATTGCTGAGAATTTTTGAAATTGTTCCAAGGTCAGCAGGAACATTCACGCTCTCGAATGCTTTTACGATAGCATTCATGATTTTGTCTAACGAAAACTGGTCTTTAGAACCGTCACGCTTCGTAATTGTGAAATTTTTAATTTCCATTGTATGTCTCTATTTTAATTTAGTTATTGCTCTCGAAATCCGGTTAAAGTTTTCCGTTTTGGACAACTTTTTGATTTTCGAATCACAAAAAGTTTCCCGTTTTGGTAAACTCGATTCGACTGCAAAGGTACAAAAATTCCACGAACTACATACACTTTCAACCAAGATTTATTTGCAAAAAATAGTTAATCGTCGCTAACTCCTTGTTATGCAACAGAAAAGCCTTTGGACCACTTTTTAATTGCACAAACTTGAGGTTCTGTGCACATATCGGCTATTTTTGTGCATTTTGTTTGGTCATCTCCCCAAAAAGCACTACCTTTGCACCCGATTTTCAAGATACACATTATTTATATATATAATTTATGGCTTTAAAAATCGTTGTGCTGGCCAAGCAAGTGCCAGACACCAGAAATGTGGGTAAGGATGCCATGACCGCCGAAGGAACGGTGAATCGTGCTGCCCTGCCCGCCATCTTCAATCCAGAAGATTTGAATGCCCTGGAGCAGGCCCTTCGCCTGAAGGAGCAAAACCCAGGCTCAACAGTAGGAATCCTCACGATGGGTCCTCCACGTGCAGGTGAGATTATCCGTCAGGGACTTTATCGTGGCGCTGATACTGGTTGGTTACTGACCGACCGTCTCTTCGCTGGTGCTGATACTCTCGCTACATCTTATGCGCTGGCTACTGCCATCAAGAAGATTGGCGACGTGGATATCGTCATCGGTGGTCGTCAGGCTATCGATGGTGATACCGCTCAGGTAGGTCCGCAGGTGGCTCAGAAGCTGGGCCTCAACCAGGTTACTTATGCCGAGGAGGTTCTGTCAGTAAAAGATGGTAAGGCTACCATCAAGCGTGTAATCGACGGTGGTGTGGAGACTGTAGAGGCTCCTCTGCCTGTTGTTATCACCGTTAACGGAAGCGCTGCTCCTTGTCGCCCCCAGAATGCTAAGCTGGTGATGAAGTATAAGCGCGCTACCTGTCCTATGGAGCGTCCTGCCGAGGGTACTGCCTACGACTATCTGTACGATGAGCGCCCTGAGCTCACACTGAACCAGTGGAGCGTGGCCGACGTGGATGGCGATGTAAACCAGTGCGGTCTGAGTGGTTCACCTACGAAGGTGAAGACCATCAAGAACATTGTGTTCCAGGCTAAGGAGTCGAAGACTTTGACGGCTTCTGATGCTGATATCGAGGGAATGATCAAAGAATTGTTGGAAGAGAAAATTATTGGCTAATTGAGATATGAATAACGTATTTGTATATTGCGAAATTGAAGGTACTCAGGTACAGGAAGTATCTCAGGAGCTGCTGACCAAGGGTCGCAAGCTCGC
>CACWSX010000078.1 GCA_902763615.1 uncultured Prevotellaceae bacterium
TTTCATTCCCACCCAATTCGTCTCTTGGGTCTTGGTGTTTCCAACCAAAGGGGAGAAACTGAAGATGAAAAGCCTCGATGGATAGAGCTTGAACTAGAGTTTGAGGACTGGCCAGACAGTCAACTGTAGGCACTTGGCCTATCGAACGTCGAAGCTACGCCCTTCCTACTCCCTTGCTATAATAGCCGATAAACAGTCTAATATTATAATAATATGTATTCTAATGTGATAAAATTAAGAAAATTAGATATTATTAAATATCAAAACTATAAATTTCTGAATAATTGTTTGGCGGTTTCAATTATTATGCGTAACTTTGCACCCAAAATCAATGGTTGACCACCCGAAAGTGGGTGTGTGATGACTGGTACATCGTCAACGAATACTTGTTCTGGGGCCCGACTCCTCGTAAGAATTGGCCTACATAAAAGGGAGCCTGTCAAGACTGTCGCTAACGGCAGCCAAAGAGAGTGAAGAGAACAAGTATTCATCTTTAAATTGACGAGTAATTATGAGCGAAGTAACAATCATCACGTTTGCCAACCAAAAAGGCGGCGTAGGCAAGACAACACTGTGTACCCTGTTTGCCAACTATCTGGTAAACCGAGGCAAGAGAACCATCGTTATTGACTGCGACGGTCAGCAGACCATCTTTGAGAAGCGTAAGGCCGACTACAAGAAGTACCCAGACCAGAAGGAGAAGTACAAGGTACAGGCTTTCAGCATCGCAGACCCTGAGAATGTCAAGAACCTGATGAAGAATCTGCGCCAACTTAATGGTGTGGTACTCATTGACGCGCCCGGCAACCTCGCCCAGCAGGGACTTATTCCCCTTTTCGTACAGACGGACTATATTGTTTGTCCGTATCAGTACGAGACCACCTCCATCAACTCCACCGTGACCTTCCTTGGCTTCATCCTACAGCTGAAAAAGCGTGTGCAGTCGATGGCTACTAAAATATTCTTCATCGTCAACAAACACGACAAGCGTTACGGCACCGAGAGGGAAAAGAAACTCTGGGCTGAGACCGATGAGCAGTGGTCGAAGTTCGGCATCGTCACCCCCAAGATAGAACAGCGTGTGGAAATGCAGCGATATAACACAATGGGACTGATGGACACCCAAAAGTCCATTGTGACACCTGCCTTTGATTGCATCTATGACAACATATTTGGAGAGAACGGCCATGGCAAAGAAGATAAATGAAATGACATCGGACGACCTGATGACGCTACCCGATGACATTGAGGGTATCGTTCTCGACGTACAGGGACGGCAGAAACAGAATGCCGCCCCCGTACAGAGGCCGCAGGAAGAGCCAGTTGCCGAACCGACTCCAAGGGTAAATACTGAACATAAGCCAACGCAAACCGCCATGCCCAAGGAGGGCAACGAGTGGTGGAACACCTTTCTAAAATGTGGAGAGGGCTATGGCTACCGAGTGAAGAAAGACGGACGGAAGATGTACTGGATTGACGAGGACATTGTGACCGCACTGAAGGCTTGCGACATCAACCGTATGTCAGCCACCGACACGATAAACGCTATCCTTCGCTCCTTCATCATACTGAACAAGCAGGAACTTCGTGAGTGCATCAAGCAGCACGACAGCCTGATATGAACATCTAAAATGACAAGGATATGAGCAAGAACGAATATGAAGAAACTGTAAGGGAACTCTATCCCACCTTCTCACAGTTTGAGATAGCAGAGGCGACACACACCTCAAAGAGCACTGTCAGACGCGTTGTCACAGGACTCCACCTGACCCGCACCAAAGAAGAGGAAAAGGAAATACGCTCCAGAATCCGCAGGAAACTGATAAAGAAGGAACGTGCGCGTATCGTCTTTGGCTTGGACCAGCACACCAATATCAAGTTGGTCACCAACCCCAGGAAGGTAAAGTACCGCACCAAGTTGAAGAATGACGGCTATATCGTGATGCGAGGTAGCAACACCATCTACTACACTCCAGAGCAGAAACGCCATCGCCACCGTGAAGAGAATGCCCGTAAGGCAGGACTGGACTTCGCCCCATGGAGCGTACCGGCAGTGATTTATAAGCAAACGTGGCTGGGTGCATGACCATCCGGCACAAGTAATAAACATCAAAAGTAATCAAGCAAATGGAAATTCAAGGTAAGATTATCGCAGTGTTGCCGGAGAAGAGCGGCACCTCTGCACGAGGAGGTTGGAAGAGCCAGCAGTATGTGCTGGAAACCGAGGAACAGTACCCCAAACGATGTCTCTTTGACGTTTTCGGGGAGGACAAGATCAAACAGTATGCCCTTCAGGAGCAGATGCGCGTGAAGGTCAGCTACGACCCTCGCGCCGACGAGAAGGACGGTCACTGGTATGGCAGCAACAGAGCTTGGAACGTGGAGAGTCTTGACGCCCCCGCTCCTGCTGCAACTACATAAGCTCATTTTCTTCGCTCAGAGAATCCGCAGTCCTGTCCTGTCATTGGCAGGCAGGCTGTGGATTTGAGACGGAGGAAACAGGATAACAAACAATATGCACAGAGAAAAGTATGACATTCGGTAATTTACTTACGGTTGTTTTCTTCGGCTATATCCTTTACTATGCCGGGATGATTTCCTACGACCAGTTCTTCAAGAAGGACGAGCTGCCTTTGGAGGCCGCTGTCGAGGAAGAGGAAATCGACATCAGCAGCGAGGCTGCCGAGTTCCATCCCAAGGACATTGTAAAGGACAAGAAGAAGGAACTGACCAAAGAAGAAGAATCAGAACAAGAAGTTATGAGTGGAGGTATTGAAATCGAAGAGCTGATACCCAAGGTGGACGAACTTGCAGAAAAAGGCAAGGACTGTCCTTTCGGTAAGCTCCTTGCCGACTGGAACGAGATTCCAGAGGCCGCATAAGCTGGCAGACAGCTTTGATATTGTACTTTAACTTGTTAGCGGCTATAGTGGGAATGATGCCGCAGCTCGGCCAGAGGGCTGATGCTCCGAAGTCCTGTTAAGACTCCCTTCCCACACTACACGTGGTGCTTTAAATTGTAACATAGAATTTAAAATTAAAACATTTACAAACAATTATGTTACAAGTAGTTAACCCCATTAAGAACGCCCTTCAGCAGGGCTGGAAGAATCTCCCCAAGAAGCGCATCGCCTCATTCGTAGGCATGTTCCTCTTCTGTGCCGTCGCAACCTATGCAAGCAGCAAGGGTGCAGGTGGCTTCACCAAGGCCACGACGGAAATCTCGTCGTATCAGACCCCCGTAGCCAACCTGATGAAGGCCATCGCAGCCGTCATCGTGCTGGTGGGTGCCTTCAACGTCTATTTCAAGATGCAGAACGGCGACCAGGATGTGAAGAAGACCATTATGATGACCATCGGCGGATGCGTGGCATTCATCGCCATGTCGGAGGCTCTTCCCATGTTCTTCAAGTAAAGCAGGACGTGACAGAAGGAGATGCCCTCGCCATCGTCTTTCGACAGCAGGGCATTTCCTTCTTTTGTTTTCAAGAGACACTATCATGCAAGGTAATTACAACGGCTATCCCGTATTCAAAGGACTTCAGCGTCCTTTGGAGTTCATGGGAATCAGAGGCAGGTTCCTTAGCTATGCCGCCGGAGCCATCGGACTGTCGTTCATCGGCTTTATCGTGTTCTCCATCCTCATTGGTAAACTGGCAGGCTTCGTCGCTATGATTGTGCTGGCCATCGCAGGACTGATCACGATTTACGTCAAACAGCGCAGCGGACTCCATGCCAAGCGGCACGACAGGGGAATCTTCGTCTATCAAGGCCTGTACAATCATTAAAGCGACTGTCAATGGCAAACAAGAAAAGACCGTTTGACAAGCTCTTTGCCCAGCTTCAGGACATCAACGACGAGCGCGGCAGACATCTGAACACCGTACTCTGGTCGAAGCAAGGCGATTGCTCTGTCATTCTCGAAATAAAGAACCCTGTACCTCGCTTCAGCACCGATGCAGAGCTGTATATGCAGTTTTGTGACGTGTTGAGCAATATTGTCCAGACGCTTGGTGAGGGCTATGCCCTCCAGAAGCAGGACATCTTCTGCAAGCGAGGCTATCATCATGACATCCCGCCCGAAATGGAGTTCCTTTCTCAGAGTTACTTCCGCTATTTCGAGGGCAGGGAATATACCGACATCCGCACCTTCCTCATCATCACACAGGAAGCAGGAAAAAACATGTTCGTTAAGTACGACCCGAAGAAATGGCTGGACTTCCACGCAAAGGTGGCGAAGGTGTGCGACATCCTCTCAGACAAAAACATTTGGTATTACAAACTGAACAAGAACGATGTGTCCGACTATCTGCACCGTTTCATGACCATCAACTTCAAGGACGGTGCTTTCAGCGTCAACAACTTCAAGGCCAGTGATGAGTTCCTGACCATCGGCGACCGTGCCGT
>CACWSX010000079.1 GCA_902763615.1 uncultured Prevotellaceae bacterium
GACGTATTCTACTGTCTCGCCTCGCTCATTAACGACGTGACCTTTGACCTTCGTTTGCGCCTGCCCCGCCATTGCAGCGAGGGCGAGCAGGATGGTGATAATGGTTTTCTTGTTCATATTCATTTTGGTTTTATTTCAGCCTTTCCTTCAGTCTCGTCAATTCGTAGTCGAAGTTGTAGAAGCCTTGCAATTGCAGATCGTCGCGGACACGGCGGCAGTCGGGGGTAATGGTTTCGTAGTGAGGAATACCATTGAAATGGAATAGTTCCCGCAGACGGCTGAAATCGGCATTGGTGAGACATATTGTTTCCTCGTCTGCCAACCATTCGGCTACATATTTCTTATAGGCATCGCTGCCACCAGCCGTTTTTTCATCGGCTATGAAGATAATCTTTACGTCATCGCGCTTGGCAATCTCGGCACGGAGTTGCTTGCTGTTCTGAATAGCGACGAGGCAGGCGCCACAGCCGTACCCCCAGAAGTCAAAGACTAAGTAGCGGCGGGACCATCGGGCAGTGGAGAGGTCAGTTCCGTCTTTGCCATCTCTCTTTGATAGAATTGTTCAGCCTTTTGGCGGATGTATGGGTGAGTGAAGGACGAAAGATAGAGTGGAAAGGCTTTCTCATACGTTTTCCATTCGTTGTATGACTGCTGCATCCACTTGTAGATGCACAGTTGTGCCGTCAGCGTAAGATGGTCAATACCCATCAGCTGCTGATAGGCGGCGTAGGACTTCTGTAATCGGTCTTTGATTCCCGCCACCCCCGACAGCGTAGTTTCTTTATTGGGCCGTGCCCATTGTACGCGGTTAAGGGTGAAATAATATAATTGGTCCGTCATCAGCAGTGGGTTGTCGAAGTCAACGCGCTTCAGTAACCTGTAGTTATTCACGTCCATTGTAGGGCGGAGTGCAGCACTGTCGGTCACTATTTGCTGCCAACTGCCATCCGCTTGCTGTTGCCAGGGCATCAGCCTATCTGCATATTCAAAAGCATAATCAATCAGGGAGAAAGCGAATTGGTTCTGCATTTCAGCCTGTGCCAGTTGCATTTCCATAGGCGTAAAGTTGTCACGGCGGCTCACCGTATCTATGCGTTCCAACAAGTCATGCCACAACTGTTCTGCAATGTTATTAGCCTCGTCGAATTCGCCTTTGAAATCGTAGAGCCTGCTGCACATCTTTTGTAACTGCAAGTCTGATTTCAGCCAGCGCTCCACGTCCTTACTGCTTCCGCTATTATAGTAGCACTCATATTGTCCTTGCTCGTTGAGTCGGACGGTAATATCGACGGTCTCGCCAGGACGGACGAAGAACGGAATCTCAGAAAAACCAACCTTCGATTCCCCAGAGGATTTAAACTTCAGGCGCATGGGATAATTGATGGAAAAACTTTTCTCAAAGGTTCCGTCAGAGTTGATGTCCATTACCAACGTATTATTATCCTTTTCCATGACGTCATAGAGATAACACGTCATTGATGTGAAGCCAAACCGTTCAGCATCGAAACCTTCAATTCGGCCTCGGATTGTGATGGTGTCGGTCTTGAACCAGTCTGTGGGTATTGTCTGCGCCTGCCCTACCATTGCAACGAGAGTGAGCAGGATGGTGATGATGGTTTTCTTGTTCATATTGACGATGATGGATTATCTATGAATTCTTATTCCGAACTTCCGCTACTTCCGCCACTACCGCCACCTTTCACATCATCGTTGCTGATGCTACGCTCGGCTTTCTTCACGCTGGCACTCAGTTCTCCGATGCGATAACTGATGCTGAGGGAGAAGGATTGGTCAACATACTTCGACCAACTGTCTGCATGGAAGAAGGTATCCTTCGTAGTGTAGTTGTATTGCTTGTATTTCTTCAGGAAGTTCGAGGCTGAGAGCGTCAGGTTGAGGCGTTTTTTCAGCCACGACTTCTGGATGCTCACGCTGTAATCGCTATAACTGCTGCCGCGTCCTTGCAGGTTGACGCTTGGTGTTATACCATAGAAGTTAAGGGAGAGTTGCCAGTCCTTGGGAAGCGTCTGCTGCGCACCACCATACATAAAGAGGTTCCAACCGTGATTGGAGAGGGTGCCGCCGTCATCCATATCTATATAAGATAGTCGTCCATTGACATAGATACGGGTGTTCTTGGTGGCGTTCCAGTTGATGTATGTATTCAGATTGATGCCCTGCCTGCGCCCGATATTTTCATAGGTGGTGTAGAGCACATCCTTTCCTGTCGGATTCTTCAGTCCAGGGATCTGCGTGTCGGGCATCATCCTCACGACGTCTTCGATGCTGTTGTTGGTGAAGCTGTAGCGCAGTGCAAGGTTGATATTGAACTTCGGCGTAAAGTTACTGTAACTGAGGTTGAGTGAGTGACTTTTCTCACTGTCAAGATGGGAATTACCCTGATAGATATTGGTGGGCGTGGAGTCGTCGAGATATGGGTTGAGATACCAGATGCCTGGACGGTAGATGCGCATATCATAGCCCAATCGCAGATTGGAGGTCTGCGTCAGTTTGTAGCCGATGCTGGCAGAGGGTACGAAGTCGTTGAAGTGCCTCTTGAAGTCATCGCCACGTCCCAGTTTGTACTCTACATCCTGCAGGGTATGCTCATATCGTAGCCCCAGACGGCCTGACAGCTTTTTCAGTTTCAACCCATAGCCCAAATAGGCGGCGAAGATGTTGTTACAATGCTTATAGTGTGACGAATGGTCTTGGTCGAAGATATCTTCCTCATAGCGGTCATTCTCCGAGGAGTTGTTGCGCAGGATGTACTTCAAACCTGTTTCTAAGGTATGAATCTTTGCAAAGGGCGTGGTATAGTCTATTTGGAAGGTATGCTCCATCGTACGCTCGCTGCCGTCATTATACTGATTCTTCAGGCGCTGCAGGAAGTTCTCCCAACCATCGGCGGCCTGCATATCAAGGTAATCTGTGTGGGACTCGCTCTTGTCAGGCTCATGCTCAATCTTATACGAAAATGTCAGCAGGCGCTCAGGCACAGAGAAACTGCGCTGATAGTCGATACCACCATCGATGTAACCATAGTTATTTTTGGAATGGCGGTCGGTGGTATATCTGTAAAGCGGTGTCTGCGTCAGGGGAGAGGTGGCTATTGTGGTGCCGTCACCGTTGCTTTTGTTACCCCCACCATAGAGGTCGAACGAAGCGGTGAGCAGACGGAGGGTATCAATCTCGTAACTGGCCTCAAAGGAACCAAACTGAGAGTACCCGTGTCCTTTGGACGAACTTTCACTTTCGAGGTCCGAGGAAGAAACGGTAATATTGCCGATGGTCTTACGGCTACTGCCTGAGTAGCTTCGGGGCGAGTTGTTGTATCTATAATTATAGCGTCCGCTCATCATCAGTCTACCGCTTTTAATGGTGGCGTAGGTACTACCGCCTGCTCCTCGGTTGCTGACATTACCGCTGAAAGTGGCCGTATAACCTTCGATATGCTGTCCATGCGTGATGATATTCAGAATACCGCCTACGCCTTCAGCATCATACTTCGGACCAGGATTAGTGATGACCTCTATCTTCTTGATGCTGGTGGCGGGCATGCTCTTCAGCACTTCCTTGGGATTATTCGACATCATCTGGTTGGGCTTGTTGTTCACATAGATCTTGAAAGAACTGGAGCCATTTACCTGAATGTTGTCTTCGCCATCCACCGTTACCATTGGTATCTTACGCAGCATCTCAATCACGGTGTTCGACTTCGAATCGGGGTCGTTCTCGATGTCGTAAGTGATCTTGTCTATGTCTGACTTGACAAGCGACTTCTGCTTAACGACCTCAACGCCTTGCAGTTCCATTGACTTGTAGATACTGTCGGCACGTAGGGAGTCGGCCATGGTCTGAGCTTTCGTCTCTAACGGCAGCACCGTCAGTATAGCTACGAGGGCGAGCAGGATGGTGATGATGGTTTTCTTGTTCATAATCTTTTCGTTTTTATCCTTGCAAATTTATGTCTATTATTTGGTACGCACAAGGAAAAGACGGAAAAACCGCAAAAGAGGGTGTTACAGCATTTTTATACTTAAAATGCTGATAATGAACAATGTAACCAAAATTTTACTAAGAATAAAGTACCAAATTGTAACGCCTATTTGATGGCTATGACCTCATAAAGCTGCAGCATCTGGCGCTTTAGGAGATCGGCATCGAGGCCATTGGAAAGCGAATCCCTATAGGCTCGACCATAGAAAAGGGCTATAAATGTCTGGGCCAATAGTTCGACATCTATTTCAGGCTGAATCTCTTTACGTTCAATGGCGCGGGTAATGACCTGTTGCCACACCTGTTGCTCTCTATCCATACACTGTTGGTAAAGCTTAAAAAGATCAGGAACGAGCGTTGCCACTTGCTGGATGATGTTCAGATATGCCCGACTACCAGCAGCCATTGATACATCTTCGCCAATGATCTGTCTCACTTCCTTCATAGTCCGCTTGACACCTTGTGCATAGGCGCCAATAAAGTCACGAAGCGATGTATCCTTACCATACCTAATCTTCATGTCAATACTCTGCTTGTCGATGACAAACATCTCAACAACTTGCCGGAACAGGTCTTGTTTGGTATCGACATAGTGGAAGATGGCTCCCCGAAGGATGAACAGGCGAAACGCAGCACTAAACAGTTCCTCTTTATGGCTCTTTCTCATAATCTCTGGCTTTCTGCCTGCAAAGGTACATTATTTATTTCATATATGCATCATTATGCTTAAAAACTTTGAATTATTCTTTAAAAATACCAATCGGTCGGTTTTGTTACAAAGATAATGTTTACCTTTGCATGCAAAACGAAAAGAGCATGAAGAATATCGTTTGGATACTGGTAGTCATCGCTATGATAGCAGGGTGCAGTGAGGCACGTCATCCTTTACTGAAGGAGGCTGCGGACATCGTCCATCAACACCCGGACTCTGCACTCGCGCTGATAAGTCGGGTGGATACAGCATCACTCTCCGGGGCTGACAAGATGGAATACCGCCTACTGAAGATCATGACGGATTATATTGTGCTGCATCAGGCTGACGGCGACTCGCTCATTACGACGTGTGTGGACTACTACGACAAGCATGGCGACGCCTGGCATCGGGGCAGGGCCTACTATTACAGGGGCGGCATCAGAAGGCATTTACTCGACAGTACGTTTGATGCCATCAAGGATTATAAGGTGGCCGAGTCGATTGCAGAAGATGCAGATGACGAACTGCTGAAGAACATGGTGTATGAGAATCTGGCCTTTGCCAACTACTATTGCATCAACCCTCTTCTCGTCTTAAGATATTCACAGAAATTCCATGAGAGCAGTATGGAACTTAACGACAGTCTCATGACCCTCAGGAGTCTCCACATGTGTGCAGCAGCATACGCCACCATGCAGCAGAGAGACAGTGCCTATCTCTGTATTCTCAAAAGCCTTGATTACATAGATTTGGCTGACAGCATTCTGCGGACCGACATCTACTACAATGTAGCGGCGATGTACCTGGAGAATGGTGATGATGATAATGCCAGGAAGTATTTGGATTTATGTAGTAATAATGGAGCAAAAAACGTCTATAAAGGACACTTGGAGGAAGCACGTCTGCTGAAAGCACAAGGGCGCTATGAGGAGGCCATAGAGGAAGTGAGGAAATGCACAAATGAGAAAGACCCCATAGTGCGTATCAACTCAATGGAGCTATTGGCAGAACTATATGAACTGACGGGTGACAAGAGTGAGTCGCTGGAAATGAGGAAGCAACTGAAGGCGTATGACGACTCCGTCATGACTGCCAATCACAGTTTGCAAATTGCCGATTGGCAACAGAAGTTTGATGAAAAGCGTTGGGAAAAGAGATCGCAGCAGCGGATGATGAAAATGGGCGCTGTGGTTGTTATTATCATCGTGCTATTATTGACTATAGGCATCTGGTGGCATCGCAGAAGAATGAATAAGTTGGGGTTCCAACTAGACGAGAATGCCAGGCGAATTACTGAGAACCAGGCGGAGATAGAGCGGTTGCAACAGAGCGGCGAGGCCAGTGAACAGACCATCGCCGACCTGAAGAAGCAGATAGAGGACAGTCGTCAGCACATCGCCAACAAACTGCTGACGGGCACGCGGCAGTTTGTGAAGTTGCAGCGTAAGGAGCCAGTTGCCGACATGACGGCAGAGGAACGGCAGTGCCTGATAGACTATTTCGCCCAACTGCGCCCAAAGCGATGGCAGGAGTGGGAGCATACATACAATCTGCTTACGCCAGCACAGTACGTCTTTCTGATCCTTCAGGACGACCTGAACTACGACGACAATACTATCGCCCAAATCCTCGACGTCAAACCCGCCTCACTCCGTACCATAAAGTCAAGGATCAAAGGGAGGGAGAGGTAAATGGTGCTTTATTTGCTTCGATCATGATATCCTTGCGGATGATGCATATCACAACAGTTACTATGTTTGCAGTCGCTAACGGAATGAGATACTGAGTAGGCAGACGCTTTCGGGGGCTGCGAGCCCCCTGCCGCGAGGCACCCCCTCGGTGT
>CACWSX010000080.1 GCA_902763615.1 uncultured Prevotellaceae bacterium
CATATAATATGGAAAAGCCTACGCCCCTATGGGGATGGCTCCATCTATATGCATTTTGCTCTTTTACTTGAGGTGGTGATTTACAAGGCAATCGAGCAATATGTCTGCATCATTATGATGCGAGTGCAAAGATACGCAATTCTTTTTTATTTCCAAACAAAAAATCGTTTTATTTTCGTATATAGATAAAAACTAAGTTTTGTAACGGAAAAAATAAACATACGATCCGCTCATACATGCAGCAAAATCGATTCCGTAACTCTTTTTGTTTACTTTTAATGCTAAGTAAACGGACTTTTTGCCGTTTTCCTTGACACACCTTTAAAAATACCGTACCTTCGCAGAAGGGGTGTAAACCCTATACATTATTCTGTCCGATTCTTAACAGCATTTGCACTAATTGCGTGCTGTTAGGAATATGGTAAAAAAGAAAATAGTTTTTAAGAGCAACAAACCCTTCTATGACATCATCAAGAGACGTAAACAATGTCGTGATTATTTTATAAAGTGGATGCAAGACAATGCCGATGTAATAGTCAGCGACGAAACTTGTGACGTTAAAAAGAGGTCTTTCATACAGTTCAACTATGTACCCCATGGTCGTCGTGCTAAAGGCGAAATCACAAAAGGTGAAATTTATGAGCGTCTAGCCATACTCTTTCGGGGCCTTGGTATGGCTAATGGCTTTGAGCATGGGGCAGAATCCTTTTATGTTTACATTTCAAGTAACGACCATTCGAATCTTGCAACGCCTCCAAAAGTCCTAAAACGCGAGATTATGCGCTACATTCAGTACGATAGAGACAAGAAAAAAACTGGTGGGAATTAATTGTAACAGTAAGTGAAATGAATGAAAATAATTGACTCTCTGAAGAGCTATTTTTTGCGGGAATTAATATTCTTCCTATCTTTGCACCGCAGTCGAGAAAATCGAGATTGCCATGCAAACTTTCTGGTGCACCATATTGAGAGTAAGCATGGAGACCGGGTCTCATCTTTTAGTTAATAATAATTTAATAAAAAGATGAAGACAAAAATTTGTCGCGTAGTCTCACAGGGAGATGTGAGCTACATTGCCTCGCAGAAGGCAGAAGGGGGCCAACTGGCCAAGTGTGTGATCAGACTCAAAGAGTTTGGTGGTTCGAAGTTCGGCAATGAGTACGTATGTACCATGTTCGGTAATCTCGCTCAGTGCAAGTTCCATGAGGGTGACTTGGTTGTAGCATCACTACGTTTCCAAGTACATGAGGTGAACGGTGCAGTCTATCAGGAAGTCGTTGTTAACGATATGGTTTCATTAAATAATAAATATGTAGAATAAGTTATGAGTAATACTAATTATAAGGCTGTCGTTTATGACAGATTTGCTGGAGTTCCCTTGCAGGTCGCATTTCTCGGCAATAAGTGGTGGGTGGTAACACCCGGTGAGGCAGTACAGCCATTGGACAATTACTTTGGTGGTGAGTATATCGGCTTCTGCTACCTCTGCGAGGCAGGTGGCAAGGTAGGTGCTCTGGCTTTGGCAAAGATGCTGGGCAAGGCATTGGAGAATCCTGAAGATAATGTAGATGAGGTGCTGCGCTACAGGGTGGATAGTCTGAAACGCTTGGGTGTGACACTCGACGTAAAGGACGAGCCGCTGCTGCTGGAGTTAGAATTTGTTACCAATGATGACAGACCTGCTTGTCAAAGCAATTACTCTGTAATCTGCCACTTGCATAGCAGTCATTTCGAGAGGTTCTTCGACATCGATGGTTTCGAAACCAGGCACGATGCAGAGGTATGGACAAGCTACTACTTTGATTTGCTCAAAGACTTAGGTATAGAATTCAAGATCATTTATAAGTAAAGGGTATGGAGCAGAAAGAAAAGACAAAGAAAGTCAAGGTTCGTGGAACAGGAACCTACGACCCAGAAACCAACAAGTTTGGTTTCGAACCTTTCAACGAGGCTCCATCGACGCAGACAAACGTCAAGACTTGCGTCGGTGGTGGCAAACGCTGGACTACGACTGGCAGTGACCCGTCGAAGATGATCACGCTGAAGAGCAAGGAGTCATCGCCCGACCAGTATGCCGACTTCGCGAAGCAGTTTGAGGCCTTGACCCGCGACCTGAAGCCTAAGAAACCTGTTGCGCTCCCTGATACCCAGCGCGTGGTAGATGAGGACGGTTTGCAGTGCTGGCTCAATGAGGCGAAGGGCGAACTGACCTTCACGGGCACCGTTGACCTTTCCAAGAACTGCCGCAACTGGCAAGCTGAGACGCTGCGCTTGGTTCAGCTGGTGGTGCGCCGGTTACCCGCCAACGAAAGATTCAACAGAGTATTAAACCTTATTAAAAACGGAGGAACCAAATAATGATTGTATTCCAACCCAACATCAACCAGCCCACTCAGGAGCTGGTGGCAGAGGCTCTCAAAGCTATGATGGAGCATCCTGCAAACATCGAACTCGTTGACAACTATCGCAAGATGAAACGCCAGATGGCTGAGGCCGAGGCGCGTCAGACGGTAGAGGAATTTGTGAAAGAAGTGGTAGCATCCGACGACTACAAACGCTGGCTGGCATCAGAACTGAAGAAGGATGAGCGCCGCACTAAAAAACGCATGCCAGGTTCAGACCTGGAGCGAGTGAAACTTTACATCACGCAGAAGAAATCGTCGCTGCCTGCCTTTATACCCACAATTACTCACTTTGATGAGAGTAAAGACCGATGGGGACGCATAGGCCTGTGGCGTGTGCAGCAGTATGGCTACCTGTCAGGTCTGGGAGTGGTTGACGGTGACCATGTTCACAATGTTGAAGAGCGTGTCAACGAATGGCTCCAGCGCGAAGACTTTAAGGAGTTGGGCATCGTGTGTATATTCATTACTCCATCGGGTGAGGGCGTAAAGGTGATATTCAAAGCGCATGAAGACTGGGGAAACCTGCAGGACAATGCCTACACGATGGCCGAAAAGCTGGGTATTTTGGATTACGCTGATGGCCAGACCAAGAACAGCGACCATGCCCACTTCATCCCTAAAGCCGACGACGTGAAGTTCATCGACTGGGAGGAGTTGTTCAACTATCAGAATCCAGCCTACGAAGAGAAGTTTGGTGAAGCCTATCGTCGTGGTGAGTCAGAACCCACGAACCCCCGTTGGCAGGAACTTGAGCGACAACGCAAGGAGGCACGCAAGCAAACGGCAAGTACAACATCTGCGCAAACCACCGCTACCGTTTCACCTCAGGTTGAGGCGCCAATGGAATTCTCACCAGAGGAGGAGGCTTTCATCAAGGTGCTCAATGAGCATTACGGACCGAGTCTGCCGCCTCATACGAAGCACGACACGATGCAGACAGAGACATCGCACTGGCTCTGCTACTTCAACGACAATGATGCTCAGAAGGCCATCGCTATGGCTTACCGTCTTGACTGGGTGAAGAATTGGAATCCGAACCCTGGCGAAGTGGAAGACCTGTGCCAGTCGGCTGCCAAGAAGAAACTGCTGACACGCTATCCCAAGGCTCTGAAGGAGTTGATGGATAAGGCTGGCATCAACCTTGAACAGACAATCGTTTCCAAGAACATCAACCCTTTGGCTGTCCTGCCTTTCGAGCGTTGGTGCGACACGATAGAAAGCCTTTTCGACGTGTTCCCCTGTCTGCGCGAGGTATGCGAACCACATCCGCGCCGCCTGTGGCCCTTCCTGCTCTTTGCTTCGGCTGCCATGATGGGCACTTGCATGGATCTGACCTACTATTACTTCTATGCCAACGAGAGTGAGCGCACCCGTTTGAACTATATCATCTGGGGTGTGGGCGACCCGACCAGCGGCAAGCACTCACTGGAGCGACTGATGAACCTGTTGCTGGCTCCTATCATTGCCGAGAGTGAGATAGCCGACGAAAGCACCAACACCTGGAAAAGCGAGACCGATGCCAAGGGTGCCAACAAGGAAAAAGACCTGCGCCCGGCCATCTACAACCGATTATTCGGCTATCGTTCGTCGAACTCTGAATTCATACGCTCGATGATCAACTGCAAGGAGGAGGTAGACGGCGAGATGATGGGGCGCCACATGGTGACCTGTTCATCAGAGAAAGACCTCGAGATAGGAAAGTCTGGCAGTTGGATTTCGCGTAGTAATATGGTTCTG
>CACWSX010000081.1 GCA_902763615.1 uncultured Prevotellaceae bacterium
AGTACATCTTGACTCCCGACAACCTTAACAGAGCGTACATACAAGTCAAGGCTAACGAGGGGAGTGGTGGCATCGACAAGATGGATGTGCATGAAACAGGTACCTGGTACCTGTTTCACAATGATTTTCCCAATTCATACGCTTGTGTTGCATACTTCATTCCCTTGATAATTTCACGTTTACCAGCAGCCAATACATCAGGGCCCAGTCCTGGTCGTTGGCGTAGGCATCAGCATATTTGGCAGTATCACCGTTGACGCGATGGGGATAGACAAAGGCGCACGTGGCCTTGCCGTCCTCGAAGAAAAGGCTGAGGTTGTTACGCACTGTCTGCTCTGCACGAAGTTGGTAGGAATTGTCACCAGTACACTGAGCAAAGCGGTGGAAAGCGGCGGCTGTGATGCAACTCCAGTAGTGGGGGTAGACATCGCCGTAGGTCTGGCGCTTGCCAAACCAATAGCCGTCCCAGTGGCGGATGGCAATCTCGTTCATGTGGTAGGAGGGTTGGTGCCACTGCAGTGCTTCCAATGCAGGCATCATCTTCTTGGCTCCATCCAGGTATTGCTTTGCTCCCGTAATCTGATAGACTTCGCAAAGGAATTGAACGGCAGGGGCTATGATGGACTGTTCGTAGTTTACCTCAAACTTGGGGAAATCCAGACCATTCTTCATGAAGATGTCGGCAGTGGCCTTGAAGTCGTAGAGCAACTGATGACGCTCAAAATCAAGGCCGGCCTGTTCCAGTGCTTTAAGACCTGTAATGACAGGGTAGTCGATGCAGTAAAATCCGTATCCGAAATTACGGTATAGGGCCTGCAGCGTAGCATAGCCGTCGAGGGCATACTGTTTGTTGCCTGTCAGCAGAGCCATGCGGAAGTAGAAGTCGGCTACCCAGGGATAGTTGTAGCCCCGGTTCTTCGACTTTCGCACCACGCTCGATCCCGTGGTGTAGTCCTCCTGCTGTATCTTTTCGCGGACGAACTTGGCGTAGCGTTCCAAGGCGGTAGCTAATTTCTCATTTCTTATTTCTCCTTTATCATTTAGGCCATAGGCCGCCAAGAGGATTCCCATACCTACTCGCTCGCGTCCTTCGTCAAGGTCACTGCGAGTATAGTTGGTCACGATGCTGTCGCCCTCGTTATCATAGCACATGAACGCCCCGAAGCGAGGGTCTTCTGGATTCATCATCTGCTGATGGTCGAGAATAAATTGGATGCGCTTTTCCATTAATTCGCGTTCACCGCTGATGCCCAGTAGCAGGGCATGGGTACCCTTATATTCCACACGGTTGTCGCCCTCGGCAATCTTCCTCGTGACGGTCTTTGTACCCTTGGCAGTGACGAATTCCACGCGGGCCGTCTCCCCTACGGCATAGACATACCTGTCGCTCCGGGCTATCATGCCTCCCTGACGGAGCAGCTGCTCGTCGAAGTCCGCGCCATTATGCGCGAAGAGCCGCCACTGTAGCCGGTAGCTCTGTCTGGGCTTTAGCGTCATGTCTGGCGGACAGAGGGCAAAGACGCCACGGAAGTTCGACATGCCTTTTTTCGCGCCGCGCTCCCATACATCGTAGTCGACGATTTCGCCCTCAGTAACCATCAGTCCAAGGTGAGGCCCCACGCCGTTCATCCGCATGGCATTGACGTAAGCAGCCTTGCCGCCCGGCCAGATATGCACGTTGCAACGTGAGGTCATGCATGTCTTGGCATCAGGATAATTGTCATTAAATGGGGTGTAGATGCCGATGTTTTTCACCGTCACCCTTTTCTTTGTGGTGTTGGTGAAGGTATAGGTCTCCACGATGTTGTCGCCTTCCTGCCGCCGTTCCGACTTCACCGTGATGCCGCCGTCGGCATCGTAGTAGCATTTCCCCCATTGGTACTGTTCCGTCACCCAGGCATATTGCGTTCCGTCGGTCTTTAGCAGCCACTCCATCGGGTCATCTCCGATGTGTATCTGCTCCTGCTCGATCCTCACTTGCTGCGCCCGTCCCGTTAGGATAAAAGTGAATAGAACAGCGATAAGGATGTATCTTCTCATTTTTTATTGATTTGTTTTTTTTGTTTGCGGGTGTAAAGGTACGAAAAATCCTCCGTATCTCGGTGATATGGAGGATTCTTTTGTGATTATTTAGGAGATAAGACCTTTTAATCATACTTCGGACGGGCTTGCAACGTGTCGTATGGTGGCAGTAAGGGAGGCAGTACATCCATTGATGTCACTGCCAGAAACAGGGAGTCTATCAGCTATAGCGGACAGATGGAGGTGGAATGAGCCTTGACCAGAGAATACTAGAAGAAGTGCCCCCGACACTCCTTTAGAAATGCCGGGGGTTAACATTTAGAAGAGGCCTATTGGCTGAGGTACCAGACAGAAATCATTACCACGGGAAGTTGTCGGGATCGTTTTTCTCGTATGTACGCTCGTTGCGGTTCAGTCCGCTGATGATGGCCATCTCAGCAGGTGTGAGCTCGAAGTCGAAGATTTGCAGGTTCTCTGTCGTGTAGTCGGGGTTGTCGCAACGGGGAATGGCTATGAGACCGATTCGGCTGTACCAGCAGCCTCTTATTACTATCGCGGACGGCTTTTTCGTCATCGGCTACGCTGATTTCTTTCCTTCCTGACGACGCATAACCAAGAGTCAAACCGAAGTTAATCCCCATAGATTCATGCCCGACAGCCGTACAACAAGTTCTTCATATGGCCTGGAGGCCACACGAAGACCTCTTTAGTTTTATTATCTGCATTCGTGAATCATGGGGACAGGTTTTCGATAAGTCCCCAAAGATTTGTAATTTTGCGTTTGCTACAACCAAAATATCAAATCTATGGGCAAAGGTACAAATTTCTCCGGACAGCCGGTATTAAGTCAGCTAATAAAATTGATGGACAGGCAAAATATTAACACTTTAGCGTCAAAAACGGGCTCAGACCGCTACGTAAAGTACCTCGACGGGTACTCTCATCTCGTTGTTATGCTGTATGCTGTACTGTGTAACCTGCGTTCTTTGCGAGAGGTTTGTCTGGGTTTTGAGGCGAATGCCACCCGCATGAATCATTTCGGTCTTGACCATATGATCTGTCGCAGTACGCTGTCTGACGCCAACAGACGCCGTTCTTCATCTTTCTTTGGCCGTATATATCGTTCTCTCTTCAGAAAATATGCCCCAGTTTTATCGGACAGCCGGACAAAACATGAGACGGCAACCAAGATTTACATCATGGATTCTACGACGATAACGCTGTTCTCAGAGATTCTCAAGGGTGCTGGCCGCAATTCCGAAAATGGAAAGAAAAAGGGAGGCATCAAGGCTCACACCATCATTCAGGAGGATATTGACCTGCCTATATTTGTCGATTTTACTGCAGCTGCCACGAGTGACCATGAGCTGATGAAGAGAATATTCTCCCTGCCAGAAGGCTCGTTCATTACCTTTGATATGGGATACAACGATTATCTGATATGGAAGCAGTTGACCGAGAAAGGATACAAGTTTGTTACCCGCCAGAAGGACAATGCCCGCTTCGAAATCATCGAGAAAAGGAGCTGTCCTGAGAAGGATATCATAGCCGACCAGATCATCGAGTTATCTTCAAACAAACTCGTAGAGCGCCCCATGACTGAAGAGGAATTGAGCCACAGACGTGGGCGTCGTCCTAAATCAGGCATTGTGACAGTGCGTGAATACGTAAAAGGCAAATACCGTTGCCGCAGGATAGTCCGTCGCAGTGATGACGGTAAAGATACTGTCACATTCATTACCAACGTATTGGATCAGAGCGAGATGTCTGCAGAACAGATCTGTGAGACCTACCGCAGACGCTGGGCTATTGAGTGCCTTTTCAAGAAACTGAAGCAGAATTTTCCGCTTAAATACTTCCTT
>CACWSX010000082.1 GCA_902763615.1 uncultured Prevotellaceae bacterium
AAGCCCATGTGTTCCTCTATCAGCTGGCGCAGGTCGACATTCATCTTCTTGGAGTTCTTGTCGACAAAGTGGAAGCGCTCAGCCTCCGCCTTCTCCTTGTTGGCAATCTCAGAGCTCTGCAGAATCAAGGGCACATACTCGTCGCGACGACGAATCTCACGCAACAGCTTCAGACCCGCCTCTGGATCGCCCTCCTCGACATGAGCCAGACGACCATTGACGCCCTTCATGGGGAAACGGGTATCGGAAATCACACCTAATACATTATTAGGATACATCTCATACCAATGCATGGCTTCCTCGTAAGTAGTAGCCAGCACTACCTTGGGGCGACCGCGCTTACGCTGGGCAGCAGCATGAGGGTTGAGCGCCTCGGTAGAGAAATTCTTGGACTGTGCAAGGATATAATTATAAAGGTTAGGGAGCACAGAGGAGTAGAAACGGATGTTATCCTCGACCAACATAATCATCTGCACACCCGCCTCATGAATATCGTGCTCGATGTTCATCTGGTCCTCAATCAACTTGATGATAGAGAGTATCAAGTTGGTATTGCCCAACCAGCAGAACACATAGTCGAAGATGGTCATATCCTCATGCTCAATGCGCTTGGTAATGCCATGCGAGAAAGGAGTCAGCACAACACAAGGAATATGAGGAGCCATGTGCTTAACGTCGCGGGCAACGGCAAAAGCATCGTTGTCAGCACATTGCTGGCCTCCTCGGTAGTTGACACCTGAGTGAATGTAGGTGGATAGCGCATACCCAACTCCATATACTCGTCGAAGATCTTTTCGTCAACTCGTCCATCGTCCTCCAACATGAAGGCATCGTAGGGGTTGGCAACTATCAACACATTGAAGATACGACGCGTCATCAGATTGACAAACGACACATCTTTAAGAAAGTGAATTCCTGAGGTATGTTTGCGCTCATAAAAATAGCTATTATGTGGGCAAAGGTACAAATTTTTTCGATAATTCATATCAAAATGTACGTTTATTGAAATTATTTCGTATCTTTGTAGCAGCAAACGCACTATTCGGCTGAGGATGTCGGTTTAACAAAATGTAACCTTTGCAATGAAAATTTTCGCAGAAATCCTTTGCCGTTTGGTAGAAATAACCTAATTTTGTGCTGTCTTAATGACAGAATGACATTTTAGAACTATAAATAGCAATACTATGAACGTTGAAAAGATCATGCAAGGCCTGCAGCAGAAACACGCAGGCGAGGCAGAATTCCTGCAAGCAGTCAGGGAAGTGTTAATCTCTATCGAGGATGTTTACAACCAGCATCCTGAGTTTGAGAAGGCTAAAATCATTGAGCGATTGGTGGAGCCCGAACGTATCACCACATTCCGTGTGCCCTGGGTAGACGACAAGGGTGAGGTACAGGTAAACATCGGTTATCGTGTACAGTTCAACTCAGCGATTGGCCCGTACAAAGGTGGTTTGCGCTTCCACCCGTCAGTGAACCTCAGCATCCTGAAGTTCCTCGGCTTTGAACAGACTTTCAAGAATGCACTGACCACACTGCCGATGGGTGGTGGTAAAGGTGGTTCGGACTTCGCTCCTCGTGGCAAGAGCGATGCTGAAATCATGCGTTTCTGTCAGTCGTTTATGACTGAGCTCTATAAGATTATCGGCCCGGATATGGACGTACCTGCTGGTGACATTGGTGTAGGTGGACGTGAGATTGGCTATCTGTTTGGACAGTATAAGAGACTGACCAGCCAGTTCCACGGTGCAACCCTGACGGGTAAAGGACTGGAATGGGGTGGTTCTATCCTGCGCCCAGAGGCTACAGGTTATGGTGCACTCTACTTCGTACACCACATGATGGAGACTCACGGACTTGACATCAAGGGCAAGACGGTGGCTCTGTCTGGCTTTGGCAACGTGGCTTGGGGTGCAGCCAAGAAGGCTACCGAACTGGGTGCTAAGGTAATTACCATCAGCGGTCCTGACGGTTACATCTACGACTCAGAGGGTCTGGACGACGAGAAAATTGAGTATATGCTGGAGTTGCGTGCTAGCGGCAATGATGTTTGTCAGCCTTACGAGGAAGAATTCCCTGGCTCAAAGTTCTTCGCAGGCAAGAAGCCTTGGGAGCAGAAGGCAGACATCTATCTGCCATGTGCTACACAGAACGAGTTGAACGGCAACGATGCAGACATGATACTGGCCCAGAAGCCACTGTGCGTAGCTGAGGTCAGCAACATGGGATGCACAGCAGAGGCCGTTGACAAGTTCCTGGCTGCTGGTCAGCTGTTTGCTCCTGGCAAGGCTGTAAATGCTGGTGGTGTAGCAACCTCTGGTCTGGAGATGACCCAGAACTCAATGCGCATGGCTTGGACGGCTGAGGAAGTAGACCAGCGTCTGCACCAGATTATGTCTGGCATTCACGAGCAGTGCGTGAAATATGGCAAACAGGCTAATGGCTACGTAAACTACGTGAAGGGTGCCAATGTGGCTGGCTTCATGAAAGTAGCGAAGGCTATGTTGGCTCAAGGCATTGTATGATAGTAATACAAAAGATAGCTTTAATAGCATCATTACTGACATTAGGCTTTACCCCGTTGCACGCCCAAAGTGTGCAACGAGGTAAAGCTACGTTTTATTCCAAAAAAGCCACTGGTTCACGAACAGCCAATGGCGAACGGTTGCATCACGACAGTCTGACGTGTGCACACCGCACCTACCCTTTTGGCACCATGCTACGAGTGTATAACCCTGTCAATGGGAAAAGCGTAATAGTCAGGGTGACGGATCGTGGACCTTTTATCCGCGGACGTATTATTGACTTATCATGGAGGGCCGCCAAAGAACTGGACATCATCTCAGCAGGGGTAGCTATGGTTATCGTCCATAAACTGGATACTTTCATTGTTCCTTTCCAAGCTACCGACAAGATAGAAATGCCAGAACTGGAACTGGAAACCAACGAAGGTGCGCCAGCTCTTGTTCCGTTCTGGAAAGAAATGAAAGAGGCCCAAATGAAAGCTCAAAGGGCTGCTGAGAATACTAAAAAGCGGAAGACTAATGCTTCCGCGTCTGGAGGGAAAACTCCTTGAACTGTGATGTTATCTCATTGTTACCTTGTGCCACACCCACACGGATGATAGCTTGACCATCCTTTAGTTTCTTGTCAGCCAGAATAGTAGCAGTATAACGAACGCCGCTATTGGGAGCTATGCTCTCGACATGAAGATTAGGCGAGATATGGATATGCTTGTTGCCAGACACGTCGAATACAGTAGGCTGGACATCATATAAGGTAACGGAAGACCGATTCATGATTTCGAAGGTGATACGACACTCCTCGCCTGCTCGGATGACACCATCGTGGTCGGCATCTATAAAACGAGCATTGCGGATTTCAATTAAGGAGTTATACTTGATACTATAACCTGGTTCTGCAGGATGCTTAGTCGGGTCGTAAGTGCTGGGGACAGCAGCAGTATACCCACCTTGTCCATTGCGTGGACCAGCACCATCGAAACTGATGCGGTCGTCACCGCTGTTGGTGGCATCAAAGCCACTATCATCGCTATATCCTCCTTGCTGCTGATAGGAGTAGTCATCATAGCCATACTGACGCTTGTTACGACGCTGAGCACGCTGTTGCTTATATTCCTCATATTTTTGTTGCTCTTTCTGGTCGGCTGCAGAACCGATTGCAGCACCAACAATGGCACCACCAGCCATTCCGACTATAGTACCCACGTCATGACCACGCCAACCACCAGAAATTCCTCCAATGGCAGAACCTAAGATAGAGCCGAAAGCAGCACCTGTTGCAGCCCCTTCGCCTGTATAAGTGCCGCAGCTACTCATTAACACGCCACCGATGATCCATGTCAACATACTTTTCTTCATAACGCTATCTGTTTAAAGTTTCACGTTGCAAAGATAAACATTATCAAGCATACGTCAAGAGGATTTTCCCGAAAAGATAAAAGGGAAATCCCTATTTGAGAAAAAACAAGTGGGGCATTGCTTTAGCAACACCCCACCGCATTAGGTTTTCAATCGAAATATTACTCAGCCTTAGCCTCTTCAGCAGCAGCTTCCTCTGCCTTAGGAGCCTCCTCAACGGGAGCCTCAGCAGCCTCAGCCTTAGGAGCAGCAGACTTGCGTGAACGACGAGTCTTCTTCTCTGCCTTAGGAGTCTTGAGCATGTTCTCATCAAAGTCAACGAGCTCGATGAATGCAATATCAGCAGCATCGCCCTGACGGCTACCGAGCTTAATGATGCGGGTGTAACCACCGGGGCGGTCACCTACCTTCTGGGCTACAGTTCCGAAAAGCTCCTTCAGAGCCTCCTTGTTCTGCAGATAGCTGAATACTACACGACGGCTGTTAGTGCTGTCGTCCTTAGAGCGCGTGATGAGGGGCTCTACATATTTCTTAAGTGCCTTTGCCTTGGCGAGAGTCGTAGTGATTCTTTTGTGCATGATCAGTGAAATGGCCATGTTGGCAAGCATAGCACGACGGTGATCAGCAGTACGGCTCAAATGATTGAATTTCTTTCCGTGTCTCATTTTTCGTTTTTTTCTTTAAGAGGACTTAGGATCGCGCCTTCTTCCAGGTCGTTTTACTCCTTGTCCAGTTTATACTTTGAAATATCGGTTCCAAACGACAGATTCAGACTCTCGAGCAAATCATCAAGCTCAGTGAGCGATTTCTTACCGAAGTTGCGGAACTTTACATCGGCAGCCTTCAGACAGTTCAGTGCACGAACCGAGAGGTTCATGTCAACCAACTTGGTCTTCAGCAACTGACGCATGTGCAGTACTTCCTCATCAAACTCCTGGTTGCCCTCAGCATCATTGTTCTCCAACGTGATCTTCTCATCTGAGAAGAGCATGAAGTGGTAGATCAAGATCTTAGCGGCTTCCTTCAAGGCGTCCTTCGGGTGAATGGAACCATCCGTAGTTACTTCCAGCACGAGCTTATCGTAGTCGGTCTTCTGCTCAACACGATAGGGCTCAACGCTGTACTTAACGTTGCGGATTGGGGTGTAGATTGAGTCTATAGCTATCACATTGACATCGGTACAGAACTCGCGATTCTCATCAGCGGGTACATAACCACGTCCTTTGTTAATAGTAAGATCAATCTGCATCGAAGCTTTGGAATCTAAATGACAAATCACCAATTCGGGATTTAACACTTCAAATCCAGTCAGATACTTGCCTATATCACCGGCTTTAAACTCGGTAGAATTCTCGACAGTGATGGAGACTTTCTCGTTCTCGTTTACACCAGGTACTGATGAGAACTCATGCTCAACACCGGCAATGCGGATGGTGTTGATAGCATAGCCCTCGAGTGATGAAAGAAGAATGCGGCGCAGGGCATTACCAATGGTAACACCGAAACCTGGCTCCAAAGGACGGAATTCAAACTTGCCGACCTTGTCAGAAGCCTCCAACATTACGACTTTATCAGGTTTTTGAAATGCTAATATCGCCATTAATTTAAATGATTTTAGTTCTTAGAGTACAACTCAACGATTGACTGTGCAGGAACTTACCGCTCTTTGTCTGCTCTTCCCACTCAATCCAGGGATACTTGCTGTGATTGAAACCAGCAAGGGCAGCCTCGATAACCTCGAGAGACTTAGCCTTCTCACGAACACCAACAATCATGCCGGGCTTAACCTGGAATGAAGGAATGTTGACAACTTTTCCGTCAACAACAATGTGCTTGTGGCTAACCAACTGACGAGCAGCAGCACGTGTAGGTGCAAGACCCAAACGGAATACTACATTGTCAAGACGGCTCTCAAGCAACTGGAGCAGCACCTCACCGGTGATACCCTCAGCCTTAGCTGCCTTCTCGAAAAGGTTACGGAACTGGCGCTCAAGAACACCATA
>CACWSX010000083.1 GCA_902763615.1 uncultured Prevotellaceae bacterium
GCTACTACTTGATAATGCAACGAGTGCAAAGATAATAATCAGAAATTGTTTTTTCATCTTGCATTTTTATAGTTCTCTGCCTGCAAATATACAAAACTTTTCGGAGAAAATGGTTGTGGTCTTAATTATTTTTACTAAATTTGTAGCCCAAATCCTATTGATGTTATATTTGAAAATATATTGAGAATGAAAAAGTTATTAGTTCTGTCATGCGTCCTGACTATGGGGACGATGGCAATGGCTCAGCAGGTAGACTATTCGAAAATGTCGAGGATGCTGGGCAACATGGTGAAGGATCGATATGCTGAGATTGAAAGCACACATCGTGCCGCAAGCAGTATCGACCCCATGGTGACAGCTCTTGTAAAGGCTGACACAGAGGAGGTGTTTGCACGCTATGGAGCGAAGGTGATTGACAGTCTGGATGACCTGTATTTCGTGGTAATGACGGTCAGCCAGATGGAACAGTTGTCGATGGACAGCCACGTGGTGCGCATGGAGGCCAACGAGCCTGATGAGCCTGCCATGGACCGGACTTCAGGAATCATAGGTGCCTCGAAAGCCAATGAAGGAATAGGGCTGCCTCAGGCCTATACCGGCAAGGGAGTGCTGGTGGGTATCGCAGATGCTCACTTCGACTATACGCATCCGATGTTCCGCAAAGCTGACGGTTCGACGCGCATCAAGTGGGCATGGGATATGTACACAGGTCGTGGAGCCACCGAGGGATATAGAGGTATCGGATCGCTGTATGACACACCAGAAAAGCTGATGGCTGGCAAGGGTTCCATTGACTCGCTGGACTATCACGGCGCTCATGTGGCCAGTATAGCAGCAGGTAGTCCGATATTGAATGGAAAGTACCGTGGTGTGGCTTACGAGGCTGACCTCGTGATGTTTGAGGCTGGTTTGTGTAATGCGACTATTGACCCGACTAGTCTGGACTCAAGACGTACTTTGGGGGACAACGTGAAAGACGATTTCAAAAATGCAACAGCGACAGAGGCAAAGGAAGAATATAAGGATGTTACAACTTATGAACCGAGCATTGCCAAGTTCATGGGTATGAAGCGTTTCTTCGAATATGCCAAGGAGCACAACCAGCCTGCAGTGATGAACTGTAGTTTCAGTGCGCAAATGTCGCTCTATTATGACCGTGCGCTTGAAGAGGAGTTCTATAACAAACTGACAGGACCGGGCCGTATCATTGTGGCTTCGGCAGGCAATGATGGCGACCAGGACATCTACCGCTATAAGGCTGCCAATGCTACGTTGAACGACTCGCTGTTTGCAAAGAAAACATCGGCGGACCTGGATTTCCGCACCAAGGGCAGCGACTTCAAGATCACCCTTATATTGAACAATGCGGAGCACACGGAGATATCGTTTACACCTGAAGACTTTGACATAAATGCGAATTCGAATATGAAGGTAACGAAGGTACGTAGTCGCCACGGATACTACTACTACTTCGGCTTTAACTATGGCTATCGCAAGACGCTGTCTGGCGGTGAGGAGGCATGGTCGATAAATTTGAAGATTCCAGACTATAGAGATGTCAGTTTTTTAAACGGAGACTGGGCTATGGCTATCAAGTTGGAGGGTAGTGCCGAGATTCGCATGAACGGAACAAAGGGAAGACTGTTCTTCAAGGGACGAGATGAAATGATCAATGCCAGCCACACATTAGGTACGGTAGGTTCGTATAAGGAAGTGATAGGAGTGGGAATGACGTGTCACCGCATTAACTTTATCAATATTGCCGGCAAAGAAGCTTCAAACAGTTCTACGAAAAATCCGGAGGGATATATCTGCAGTTGGAGTTCGACAGGACCGACATACGACGGACGCATGAAACCCGACGTCTGTGCGCCTGGTTTTAACATCATGGGTGCGCAGGACAGCTTCTTGACAGGAATTGAATATGAGTACTCGCGTCGACTGACTTCTGAACAATGGCAAGAGGGCGGACACACGTATGAGATGATTGGATTGTCGGGCACATCGATGTCTTCGCCAGTGGTTACGGGCGTTGTAGCTCTGTGGTTGCAGGCTGATCCTACGCTGACGCCAGACCGCATCAAGGAGGTGATGGCGGCTACCGCCAAGCACCCAGACCCGAATCTGACGTATCCTAATAATATCTACGGAAGGGGCGAGATAGATGCCTACGCCGGACTGCTGAAGATTCTGGAAACCACTTCCGTCATCCCGACGCTGGACACGAAGCAGGCTGACATCACGCTCAGCGGACGTACCTTGCATATCCAGGGTGTCCATGTAGCCAACGTGACGGTGTACAGTCTGACAGGACAGGTAATGATGCAGACAACGACGACAGATGGAACCGTACAGTTGCCCCAACTGCCGTCGGCTGTCTATGCCGTACAGGTGAATGCGGAGGGACGCTCGCTGGGTTCAACGCTCATCAGACTTTAACTTAACAACAGAAATAAGATGAAAAAGATAATTAACAATACATGGATGGCGTTTGTCGCCGTATTGGCCTTGGCACTCAGTTCCTGTGCCAAAAGTGATAATAGCGAGGCTGTACAGCCACCCGTTGTGGGACAATGGGAGAGTACTGACGAAGAGGGATGGCTCTACTATGAGGACGGAGAGACGGTGGAAATACATTATATACATAAAGACAACTGGCTCTACATTTGGTTTTACGACGAAGACGGCTCTTTGATTGATTCGGAAGTGGAGGAGGAAATCTATGAGCCCGGTTTGCTGAACATCTGGTCTAACGGTATGCTGAGCCTGAGCAACAGTGAGGGCGAGATGATGTGTAATTACGTCGTGAAGGGTCATCAAATCTTGCTGCCTGAGTGGGGCGACGATTTGAAATGGAACTTCTCAATAGAAGAGCCTAAGATGGTAATCGAAGAACAGAGTTATTACGAAGGTGTCCTGGACTCACGCATCATTATCCACTATCAGCGAAAGTAAGTGAGTGTACAGATACGAAAAAAAAGAACTCCCGGAATCATGATGGTTCCGGGAGTTTTGCTAAGAGGTGCCTGGCGGATTCGAACCGCCGTGGACGGTTTTGCAGACCGTAGACTAAGCCACTCATCCAAGGCACCGAGTAAGCGAGTAAAGAGCGATGCTTGCATCAGCTCTTTCGAGCGCGAGGTGACAAGACTGTAAGTCAAGGCACCGTTGTTTCTTGCTTAGCGGATGCAAAGGTACTATATTTTTCGGGATTGACCAAACTTTTTGCAGTTTTTTTTCAGTTCACACCCGTCACAGGGGTCGGTAGTGCCCTTTATCATCCTGAAAATGCGCAGGGAAGCATAGCTAACGGCGACGACAAGGACTAGTATGACCAGGAGTGTTTGCATCGTTTTTCTGTCTGATTAGCTCCTGAGTTTACGCAACAGAACCTTGTTGATGGCCTGAATCTTTCGCCCTCCTTTTTCAAGGTCGTCGACAATATCCTCGCGTACATTATTAATATTATTAAAGAAGTCGCTGAAGGCATTAAGCACCTGATTGGGCTGGGCTGTATCCTCAGGGGCATTGGGATTGGTGATGATGCGGATGCCCATGGGTTCGATGTTGACATCGATATCTTTACCGGTCATGAGTGGGTCGCCATCGAAATGGATGGCACCAGGCTCTGTGCGATGGATATGGATGCTCTTGCTGCGGAAGGTCTTGATCTTGGAATTGTTGCCCAGCGTCTTCATGAACAGGTCGGCAGCAATCTGTGGGGCATCAAGAACATCGAAGGGCTCCATGATGATGACGTCCATCATGCCATCTCTCATGGTAGCTTGATGACACCATAGTCGAAGGATTCAATGGCGCAGTTGTTGATAAGCTGAAGGGAACCACGCACATCGATGGGGATGCAGAGATGACGCGCAAGCCCATTGCCGGAACCACAGGGAATGATGCCCAGGGCGGTATTGGTGTGTACCAGCGAGCGAGCCACCTCGTTGACGGTACCGTCGCCTCCGACAGCTACCACCACGTCAATGCCATCGGCAGCACTCTGGCGGGCTATCTCAGCAGCGTGACCCCTATACTCGGTGAAGCGCAGTTCGATGTCGAACTTCGAATGATCGAGCATCTGGTCGATAAGTTCAGGAAAATCGTCCTTTTTCTGCGTGCCCGATATGGGATTTATAATGAATATAATGCGTTTTTTGTTGCTCATCGTGATGCAAAATTACAAAAAAAGCATGAAAAATGGGGTGAAAAGGGAATAAATTTGTGCTAAAAGGCGAAATATATGATTTTTTTTGCACTGTTTGATAAAAATTGTGTAACTTTGCACCAAATTTCAAAAGTAGCATAGCTACACCTATATAAAAATGGGACAATTACAAGAAAAGTACAAGCATTATCGCGAGCCTCAGAAATTCATGGAGGCTGGCGTATATCCCTATTTCCGTGAGATTACCGGCAAGCAGGGAACTGAAGTAGAGATGGGTGGACATAAGGTGCTGATGTTCGGTTCGAACGCCTATACGGGTTTGACCGGTGATCAGCGCATTATCGACGCCGCTAAGAAAGCATTGGATCAATATGGCTCTGGTTGTGCAGGTAGCCGATTCCTGAATGGTACGCTGGACTTGCACGTAAGACTGGAGAAAGAAATCTCAGAGTTCATCCATAAGGATGACTGCCTCTGCTTCTCTACAGGATTCTCTGTAAACCAGGGCGTGCTGGCTGTGGTAGTGGGAAAGGATGACTATATTATTTGCGACGATCGTGACCACGCATCTATCGTGGACGGACGCCGAAACTGAAGCACAAGTATAACTGCTCTATCATGGTAGACGAGGCACACGGTATCGGTGTGTTCGGTGACCACGGACGTGGTGTCTGCGACTACTTCGGACTGACTGATGAGGTTGACCTGATTATGGGTACTTTCTCGAAGTCGCTGGCTTCTATCGGTGGTTTCATTGCTTCGGATAAGGATACCATCAACTTCCTGCGTCATACTTGTCGTACTTATATCTTCTCTGCTTCTAACACGCCAGCTGCTACAGCTGCTGCATTGGAAGCTCTGCACATTCTGCAGAAAGAGCCCGAGCGCATTGAGAAGTTGTGGAGTGTGACCAAGTATGCCCTGAAGCGCTTCAGCGAGGAAGGCTTTGAGATTGGTGAAACAGAGAGTCCTATCATTCCGCTGTATGTGCGCGACGCACAGAAGACATTCCTGGTTACTGCATTGGCCTTCAACGCAGGTGTATTCATCAATCCCGTAATTCCACCAGCATGTGCTCCACAGGATACGCTGGTACGTTACGCACTGATGGCTACCCATACAGAGGAGCAGGTTGAGCGCTCTGTACAGGCCCTGAAGAAGATCTTCGTAGAGCAGGGAATCATCAAATAAAAAAATAATTGCCTAAAAATTTGCACGGGTCGCAGAAAATGCGTACCTTTGCACCCGCTTTTAAGGCAACCGAGGTGTAGCGCAGTTGGTAGCGTTCCTGGTTTGGGACCAGGCTGTCGCAGGTTCGAGTCCTGTCACCTCGACTAGAATTAATAAGTTTTAGGTTTTAATCTTTCTTCGCTGAGATAGTGAGGAAAGATTTTTTTTTTGCCCGAAAATTTGGAGGTTAGTTTCTTTTTGCTTATCTTTGCAGCATAAACCAATTAACTTACAGCCTAAAACCTGTAATGATTAAAAATTTGGTGCAGAAAATAAGTATTCTCGTCTGTTTGCTGAGCATGGTGT
>CACWSX010000084.1 GCA_902763615.1 uncultured Prevotellaceae bacterium
GATGGCTTTTGCCTTTTCCAGACGCTCTTCACGACTGTACTTGCACTTCTTTGGAACGACAACATCTGTACTGACGCGGTCGAAAGAAGCCACTTTGTTCATCTCCTTCAGTAACTCCGCGAAATTTGCCATATTTTATTCTATTATTTGTGATTATTCTACTTATTATTCTTTTCTATTCTATATATTTTATGTTCATGCACCGTAAACTTATATTCAACGTCCTTGTACATATATTCATCGACGTTAAACTTATGTTCACAGACCGTAAACATAACTTTTCACGTTGCAAAGATACATTTTTCTTTTGATTTCAGCTAATAATACTGCTGAAATTCATCCACAAAATAAGGAACAAGTTGAGGAATTAGATAGAATTCGTGCAGGCCTGTGGTGGTCTGCACGAATTATAATGATCGACAGAGTTTCCTGAAATCCGACTCCTTGCCGTAACACACCAGCACGTCGCTAGCTTCCATTATCAGATCGTTTTCTGTGGTGTTGACAACGATGGAGTTGTTATACTCGATGCCTGTGAAGTTCAGCACCCTCTCGCTTTTCCTAATGGCGATGATTTTCAAACGAAAGTTTTCGTAGAGATGAAGCTCATTGGCGCGGAGTCCGACGAATTTCTCAGGAATATGGAATTTATAGACGCAATACGTGTCATCTACACGAAAGAGATCGGTCTTCACCCCCAACTCCATCTGACGCACCAGCGAACGGGCTGCACGCTCTTCAGGAATCAATATCTTCTCGATATCAAACGCCTGTAGGATGCTCTTATGCACATAGTCGTTAGCACGTGCATAGATGTGTTCCACTCCTAGTTTCTTCAATAGCGCCACGACGCGGACGGAGGCCCCCAAATTACTGCCAATTGCCACTATGGTCACATCGACCTTCTTTAATGGCAGCACGTTAAGGGCCAGTTCGTCACAGGCATCAATCTGAAACGCGGCATCACAGATGTCTTTTACTCTCTCTACACGGCTGGCGTCGCTGTCAGCGGCTATGACCTCATGGCCCAGGGCAGACATTTCGTCTGCCAGTACTCTGCCGTAGGTTCCTAATCCGATAATAATACACTTCATGATATGGTAATATTGTCTTGAGGTAATTTATAATTCTGGTTCTTATACTGTTTCAATAGTCCCTGTGCCAACGTTACCACGCCCACACGACCTATGAACATCAGCAGCACTATCAGAATTTTGCTGGTATCATGCAGTTCAGAAGTAATGCCTAATGATGAACCTACCGTTCCGAAGGCTGATACACACTCGAAGACGATGGCTTTCAAGGGCAATTGCGGATCGCTAAGAGTAACGAAGAACACGAAGAAAGCCAGCACGATGATGCTGGTGATGACTGCCGCATTGGCACGACGGATGGAGTCGGTGGACAGTTCACGTCCTGCAAATTCCACACGTGTGGTGCCACGAAGGATGGAGCGGATGTTGAGGATGGCTACTGCAAAGGCGTTGACCTTCACGCCACCAGCCGTTGACTGAGACGCACCACCTATCCACATCAGTATCGTATAGATAAAGATGGACTGGATGCACATACTGTTCAGATTCACACTGATGAAACCAGCCGTACGAGGACTGACGGCATTGAAAAATGCCTGAACCAGTTTTTCATGTATCCGCATACCACCAAACGTATTGTTCCACTCAAAATAAGCAATGAGCGCTGTACCAAGCACTATCAGTACAGCAGTAGTTCGCAGCACTATCTTTGTGTTCAGGTCAAACAGGTTAGGAATATTCAGACTGGCATAGTGCTGCCCTCTTATCCACTTCCATACTACTTTCACATGTTTAAGCACAGCACCCTTCAAGTTTACCAACACAGGATAGCCTATACCTCCTAATATTATCAGGAGTGCAAGAATGACGTACAGCCAGCAGTGGCCCGTCATCAGAACGTGGGCACCCACACCCTCCTGATAGTTGGAGAAGCCAGCATTACAGAATGCCGATACGGAATGGAACACGCTGAAGAACAACTCATGGCGAACGTCCAAACCTATGGTGTCGTGTATGTTTAAAAAGATGCCTACCGCACCTGCAAGTTCCAGAAATGCTGTGAAGCCAAAGATATTAAGCAGAGTAGACCATAGCGAGGCCAATGACTTGGAACTCACCATATCTTGCACCTGCATCTGGTTGTAAATGCTCGTGTTACCCATGAAGAAGAGGGCGAAGAAGCTGGTGATGGTCATCACACCCAGTCCTCCCACCTGGATAAGCAACATGACAACCAATTGTCCTAAACAGGTAAACGTACTGGGCACGTCAATGGTAGTGAGACCTGTCACACAAACAGCACTGGTAGCCGTGAACAGCGAATCAATCCAAGAGAGGTGGACTCCTGGTTGGACACAACGGGGCATCAGTAGTACACCTGAGCCCACTAAGATGATGAACATGAAACTGACAGCCATCATCAGGGCTGGATTAGATTTTTTTCCGAGCGAGGTAATGACCGCGTCGGAAAGTTCAATGACAGAAATCAGGAACAGCACCAACAGATGAAACGTCCTGTTGCCCAATATCCTCATCACACCGATACTGTCGTCAATAGCAAAGAATTCAATAAAAATAGGAATCAGTGTCAGCGTCAATAGCCCATTGATAGTCCATCCCAAGAAATTATATGCTGTTTTTCTTCGTCCACGTTTAGTCAGAAGCAGATGACTGACACGCTCTATCAGAAACATGTTCCATGCCCAGAAATAGACAAGGTTTAACTCATTTACCAGTTTTTCCGACAAATCAAAGCCAAATTCCAGGATGGCACCTACAAATATACACAGGGCAGCAACATCAGCCATAAAGGAAAACACCTTTAAGGCCATGTTGATACACGGTGCCACATACTTCTTATGATAGAGAGTATAGTGCCTAGGCCATGATTTCTTCATATTGTTGATATCTATAGTTTGACGGCAAAGATACAAAAAATATTTTAAATGCTATACTTTATCATGGATTTATTATAGATAATCCTATAGAAAAAGGTATAATCGTCAATGATGACTTTTGTCATTGTTATGCGTCTTTATAATAAATAATGTATACGAATCAAAAATAATAGAGACTTATGAATAATAGCCAGTATCGCGGCGTGGTGGTGCCAATGGTTACCCCCGTCACTCAGGATGGACGACTGGACACTGAGGCCGTTCAGCGTATCATTGATTTCTTTGCACAGAATAAAGTATCGCCCCTGCTAATGGGAACCACAGGTGAGGGCAACAGCGTTAGCCAGGCTGACGGACAGTTGTTTGTGGAAACGGCTGTCAAAGCTGCCAACGGACGAATCCTGATTTATGCAGGTCTGACGGGCAACTGCTTCGCTGAGCAGGTGCGCCAAGCTGAGATTTACACGGCATTGGGTGCAGATGTCATTGTAGCAACATTGCCCACCTACTATGCACTGACCCCAGACCAGATGTACGAGTATTACAAGACACTGGCAGATTGCATCACAGGTCCGCTGATGCTCTATAACATCTTGGCAACCACCCACATGTCTATTCCTGTGGATATCATCAAGAAATTGGCTGATCATCCCAACATCGTGGGACTGAAGGATTCAGAGCGCGACTTGGAGCGTGGAGCGTATGGCCCAGTGTATTGAGATCACCAAGACACATGATGACTTCGCTTACTTCTGCGGATGGGCAGCACAGTCGGCTCACTCTCTGGAATTGGGTGGCAACGGTATTGTGCCATCTACGGGCAATTTCGTGCCTGAGATGTTCCAGCAATTATTCGATGCTGCTGTGGCTGGCGATATGGCAACAGCCAACCGTTTGCAGGATGAGACTAACGAGATTGCGAAG
>CACWSX010000085.1 GCA_902763615.1 uncultured Prevotellaceae bacterium
TCAGCGCCAGAAGGAGATTGGCATCCGCAAGATTATGGGTTCAACATCGGGCGAGGTGATGGTACTGATGCTGCGCATTTTCTGTTCGCCGCTGCTGCTATCGTTCGTCATCGCTATACCTCTCTCATGGTATATCATGCACGACTGGCTCACTAACTTCAGCTACCGCATCGAGCTCTCGTCCTGGATCTTCGCAGCCACCTGTGCTTTTGCCCTGTTGGTAGCCATCCTCTCCGTCGGCTTCCAGATCATCAAGGCCGTCAGAACCAATCCCGTAGAAAGTATTAAAACAGAATAAAGGAGTGTTATTATGAACATATTTGCCAAGGGCCAGGGAGCCTTTATCAAAGTCATTTCGCTGGCTATCGGTCTGACAGTAGGACTGGTGCTGATAGCCAAGGTGCAGTTGGAAATGAATTACGACCGCTGCATTGTGGACAAGCAGCATGTATATGCCGTCGGGGAGTCGTTCACCAAGGAAGGTGATGACCCTGCTGAACACGAGAATACGCCCGGCGGTGCCATTCCCGCCTTGTGCCACTATATCCCTGAAATTGTGGTGGGAACACGCTACACGTATCAGTTCAGAAACGAGAAACTGGCGCTGGAGGATGGAAGTCGCTATGCGTTCGAACATACGGTGTTTGCCGACTCCTGCTTCTTCGACATTTTCGGTACGAGGATTCTGCAAGGCGATGCGAAGAGGATTCTGAGCACATCGGGGCAGTGCCTCATTAGTCGCAGGCTGCGCGATAAGATGGGCGGCGATGTCGTGGGTAAGACCATTACATTCGTGGCAGCCCCAAGCAAGCCGATGACCATCAGCGGTGTGTTTGAGACATTCGACGAGAACTCGACTTTCAGTCTGCTTGACATCGTGATGTCTATGCCCTCTATCGGTACTTACTCATACGATGGCACGAGAAATCTGATAGGTAACGATCGTTACCGCTCTTACGTCAGACTGCGTGCCGATGCAGACATGAAGAAGGTAGAACACGAGATGGACAAGATGCTGAAGGAACAGTTGCCTTGGGAGGACTTGAAAGCAGCTGGCGTGGAGGACTTCCACTTTACGTTCAGCCCTACGAGTGACAGCCGGATGAAGGACAAAAGGGTGCGCACCACCTGTATCATCCTTGGTATCGTAGCCTTTGTGATGCTCTTCACGGCAGTGATGAACTATATCCTCGTAGTCATCAGTATGATGGTGGGCAAGGCTCGTCTCGTGGCTATCCGCAAGGTGTTGGGAGCACCCAAGCGAGAGTTCTACCTGATGACACTCCGTGGGGCTGCACTGCATCTGTTACTGGCATTGCTTATCATGGTGCTATTGCTCACGGCTGGGCAGGATTGGATTCGCGACTTGATGGGGGCCAGCGTCTCGACCCTATTCTCTATACAAACATGGTTGGTGCTGACAGTGGTGTGTCTCATCGTACTCGTCTGCTGCGGATTGTTGCCAGGTTATATCTACTCGCGCATCCCAATGGTATATGCCTATCGTCTGTTTACGGAGAACAAGCGCATCTGGAAACTGTCGTTGCTCGCCTTCCAGTTCGTGCTCTCCACCATGCTCCTGTGCATACTCAGCACCATCTATCGCCAATACGATTATATGCTGAACAAGGACTTGGGCTATAAGTATAAGGATGTGGCCTATATTGAGATTCCCCAACGGTCGGACTCTACGTTCACATTGGCTCGTGAGATTGAAAAGTTGCCTTGCGTCGAAAGCACCTCTACAGCTTATTCACTCTTCTTCGAGAAACAGAGTGGCAATAATGTCATGCTGCCGGGCGACCCCAAGCAATTGTTCAACTATGCCTGTCTATATTGGGCAGAGCCAAGCATCGTCAAGACGATGGGACTGACGGTGGTACAAGGGAGGATTCCAGAGCAACGGACTCGTCCGGGCTGGGAACCTGAAGCCATTGTCGACGAGAAGTTTGCCAAACTGATGAAAGATCATACTGGATGGGGGGACGTGATTGGCCAGACGATGCTGAGTACGGAGTTTGGCAACGACATTCCTCTTACCATCGCCTGCGTAGTAAAAAATTTTCACCTCGGTACGCTGGTCAACTCTGAGGAGCGTCCCTCCATGATGATTAGCGGAAATATCTATGCGAAATACATAGTGATAAAGCTGAATGTGCTTACGGCTGAGAACCTGATGGCCGTAGGACAACTATGTGACAAGCTCTATCCTGATGCCGAACTGGTGGTGAAGTCTTATGCCAATGAACTTGTTGACAGCTATCTGGAGACGCAGCATACCCGTGATCTTATCATGATAGGTTGTCTGGCATCGCTGCTCATTACGCTGATAGGACTGATAGGCTATGTACGCGACGAGGTGCAGCGCCGCTCCCGCGAACTGGCCATCCGAAAGGTGATGGGGGCTGGTGTCGGTGAGCTTCAAGCGCTCTTCCTGCGCAGCATCGCCCTGATAGCCATCCCGTCTATCATTGTCGGTGTCGCCTTGGGCTGGTATTTCAGCAATCTTTTGATGGAACAGTTTGCCGATAAGATTCCTCTCGTGTGGTATGTCTTTGCGGCCTGTGCACTCTTTGTACTATTCATCATTGCCGCTATCGTGTTGCTTCAGACGCATCGCGTCACAACCAGCAATCCCGTCAACTATCTCAAAACAGAATAAGTATGAACCATTCGCATCGAGTCCAGCCTCTGGACAATCATGGATACTTATGTTTACCTGCTTCATCATTAACTGTTGGAGCAACGGGAGTTGCTAGCATGACTACAATAAAACATGACGATGGTTAACAAGGTTAAACTTGTAGACAGAAAATATCCAGATCTGGCTCGTTGCGATTCAAATAGCCAAATCGACAAAATCGTAAATAAATAGTAAATTAAAAAGATGATTAAATTAGAAAACATTCAGAAGGTGTTCCGCACAGAAGAGGTGGAGACCGTTGCATTGGGCGGTGTGTCGCTCGAAGTGAAGGAAGGTGAGTTCGTGGCCATCATGGGGCCGTCGGGCTGTGGTAAGTCAACACTGTTGAACATTTTGGGCTTGCTCGACAATCCTACCAGCGGCACTTATCTGCTGGACGGTGAGAACGTGGGACAACTGAAAGAGAGCCAGCGCACGAAGGTTCGCAAAGGTCAGATAGGCTTTGTGTTCCAGAGTTTCAACCTCATCGACGAACTGAACGTAGAGGAGAACGTGGAACTGCCGCTGACCTACCTTGGCGTACCCAAGAAGGAGCGTAAGCAGCGTGTAGAAGAGGTGCTGCGCCGCATGGCCATCTCGCATCGCGCCCACCACTTCCCCCAACAACTCTCAGGCGGTCAACAGCAGCGTGTTGCCATTGCCCGTGCCGTGGTGATGAATCCCAAACTGATCCTTGCCGACGAGCCTACAGGTAACCTCGACTCTAAGAACGGCTTGGAGGTGATGCAACTGCTTACACAACTGAATCAGGAGGGCACCACCGTCGTGATGGTCACCCACTCTGAGCGAGATGCCGGTTACGCCCAGCGCATCATCAACCTCCTCGATGGCCAGGTTGTTCCAGAA
>CACWSX010000086.1 GCA_902763615.1 uncultured Prevotellaceae bacterium
GATAGAGAACAGCGTCTTACCAGGAACCCAACCATCAGCTACAGCCTTGTCATAGGTCTTACCCTGACGCTGACCAACAATAACATTGAAGCCATTGTCGCGCAGATTACAAGCCTGTCCAGGACCCTGAACGCCATAACCGATAACAGCGATTACTTCATCCTTCAATACTTCACGTGCTTTCTCAAGTGAGAACTCTTTGCTGGTGACAACAGTTTCAATTACGCCACCAAAATTCATTTCTGCCATAATGCAAATTTGTTTTTAAATGTTATACATATCCCTTGTGTACTATGCCAGCCCTACCCGAGAACCGGACGCTTGGTGCTTACCACCGACTTTTTATCAGTCCACTCAGTACTTACTCGAAATACCAACGAGGGGGTTAACTTTGAAAATATGCCTGCAAAGGTAATAAATTGGCAGTAAAATACCAAAGATTTGCAACAATTATTTTGTTTTTATCGCTATTTGCTAACATTTATTTCAAATCCGAATAGAATTTGCGACCTTTCGCATAATACTGCCAAAGCAGTGAGAAACGACGTTGCTCAGGAATAGCCTGTGCCACCCTACTCTGTTGGATAGCCTGACGATCAGCTTCAAAATCCTTCTTCCATTTCTTAAAAGCATGACGCGCCTTGAAGATGGCCTTGAAATCACCAAGGTTGCGCTTCAGGATCAGCATTTCCCAAGCAGCCAGATAATCAAGGAACCAGCGTACACGCATCACATGACTTAGTTCTGATTCAGGCAGGCACTTGTATAGCATCGTCAGGTTATTGCGGAAATTAAGAAATGTCTTCATAGGATTCGATTTGGGCAAGGTACCTCCACCTACATGATAGACATAGCTTTCAGGCAGACAATAGAGTTTACGACCACGAATTCGCAGGCGCCAGCACATATCTATTTCCTCGTTATGGGCAAAGAAGCGTCCATCCAGTCCACCCACATCCCAATAATCTTTCGAACGTATCATCAATGCTGCACCAGTAGCCCATAATATCTCCTGCTGAAAGTCATATTGCCCATTGTCGCATTCCACCGTTTCAAAGATACGACCGCGACAGAAAGGATAACCATAACGGTCAAGGAAGCCTCCGCACGCTCCAGCATATTCGAAACGGTCGCGGTCAAAAATGGAAAGCAGTTTCGGTTGACAAGCTGCCACCTCTGGATGAACATCCATAAACTCAATCAGCGGGGTGAGCCAATGATGCGTCACTTCGATATCTGAATTCAACAACAGATAGTACTCTGCATCTATCTGCGCCAACGCTTTGTTATATCCTTCAGCAAATCCCCAGTTCTTTTCCAGCACAATGGTTTTGCATTCAGGAAACTCACGCTTCAACAATTCGAGCGAGTTGTCCGTTGAGGCATTATCAGCCACATAGACTACAGCTTCATCGCGCGAGTAATTCAATACGGTTGGAAGATACTGGCTCAGCATCTTTGCTCCGTTCCAGTTCAATATGACAATTGCGAGTTTATCCATTATTCAGCATTGCTTTTAGTGCCGTTTTATCATGATTGAAATCGCCCATGCTGACATTGATCAACTGATTGTCAAATTCATCACGGGCTTCACTTGGTTTCAGTTCTACGCGGATGTAGTTCTTGGTGAATCCATGCATCGCCTTACCGCGCGGAGCCTTCTCAAACAGTACTTCGGCGTCTTTGCCTATATACTGCTGATAAAAGGCATGTGTCTTCTGGTCCGACAATTCCAGCAATCTGCGACTGCGTTCGCGCTTGTCGGCATCACTCACCACATAAGGAATGCTCAGTGCCGATGTACCTGGACGTTCCGAATAAGGGAACACATGCAGTTGCGTAACATCCAAAGCATTCAAGAACTCATAGGTTTCCTCAAAACACTCTGGAGTCTCTCCTCTGCAACCCACCATCACATCAACCCCGATAAAGGCATCGGGCATCACCTCTTTAATACGATGTATCTTATCAGCAAACAGCTGACGATCATAATGGCGATGCATCAGTTTCAGCACCGTATCACTCCCACTCTGCAATGGAATATGATAGTGAGGCATAAAGGCACGACTCTTGGCGCAATAGTCTATCAACTCATCGCTCAGCAAATCGGGTTCCAGACTGCTGATACGATAACGGCTGATACCCTCGACAGCATCCAATGCTTTCACCAGGTCTATAAAACTTTCACCCGTTGTCTTACCAAAGTCACCAATGTTCACACCCGTCAGCACAATCTCCTTTCCACCCTCACGTGCAGCCTCCTCAGCCTGAGCCACCAAGGATGCAATACTTGGGTTACGACTGAAACCACGTGCATAGGGAATGGTGCAATAGGTGCAGAAGTAGTCGCATCCATCCTGCACCTTCAGGAAATAGCGCGTACGATTGCCACGAGAGCAACTGGGCGCAAACGATTTGATATCCTTTGTCTTTACGGAATAATGCTGATGCGTTGTACCCTTGGCCCACTCCTCTGACAGGAACTGCACCAAGTTTGCCTTCTCGTTCGAACCTAACACCAAGTCAACACCATCAATCTTGCTCACCTTCTCTGGTTCCAGCTGCGCATAACATCCTGTCACCACCACAAAGGCATCAGGATTCTCGCGCACCAGACGATGAATAGCCTGGCGACATTTATGATCGGCCACCTCGGTTACCGAACAGGTATTTATCAAACAGATATCTGCGGGTTCACCCTTTTCGGCCGTTCGAACGCCCATCTCCCCTAACATCTTTCCAAATGTAGAGGTCTCTGAGAAGTTCAACTTACATCCCAACGTGAAATATTTGGCTCGTTTCCCTTGAAATTCTGAAGAAGCTATCATATATATAATAAGGTGTAATCTTATACGGGTACAAAGGTACACAAAAAAAACTCATTTTAGCCCATTTTTTGCAAATATTCAGTTTAGTGTAATTTTTCCACGAAATTTAACATTTCATAATTAGCTGATTTATAGCGACTTGCGAAAAAGTTACAAAATTACCCTAAAAAAAAACAAAAAAAATGATACGTCGTATTGAAAAAATGCCTAACTTTGCAGCGTTTTAATAAACAAATGATTGTTTTACAGATTTAAAAAGCTTAGAAAAAATGAAAAAATTAGTATTTATGTTCGTAGCTGTTGCAGCTATTTCTTTCGCTTCATGTGGTAACAAGACTGCTCAGGCTGAGGCTGTTGATTCAGATTCTATCGCAGTTGTAGACAGCGCTGAGGTTGACACCGTAGCTGCTGACACTGTTGCTGCTGACAGCGTTAAGTAATTAACGAACTCAAACAAAATTGAGAGAATTACCCGCAGGATGTGAATCCTGCGGTTTTTTTTGTGTTTATTCTAGACAATCTAGAATGTCTAGAATATCTAGATTATCTAGAAGAATAGATAGAAAAAAAATCCCGACTGCCTTTTGAGCAATCGGGATTCACAGTGTATAATAACTATGATTTGCTTTACAGCGGTTATTACTCTTCTACGGCTCTTCAGCGTTCTCAGCAACTACCTTAACAGGAATCTCAACGGTAACCTCTTTGTGGAAGTGTACCAGAGCTACGAAGTCACCAACTGTCTTAGCATCCTTCATGGTGATGATCTTGCGATCAACCTCATGACCCAGCTTCTTCAGCTCCTCAGTTACCTGGTTAACACCTACTGAACCATAGAGCTGACCAGTAGCGCTTACCTTAGCGGCAATCTCGAGAGCTACACCATTCAATGCCTCTGCCTTCTTCTCAGCCTCAGCCTTCAGGGCAGCCAGCTTGTGAGCCTGCTGCTTCAGGTTCTCAGCGAGAATCTTCTTTGCCATAGGACTAGCGATAACACCCTTACCCTGAGGAATCAGGTAGTTACGGCCATAACCAGACTTAACGTTTACGATATCGTTCTTATATCCCAGACCGATAATATCTTCTTTCAGTATAATTTCCATTTCTTGCGTCCTCCTTATTTTACTTCATCATGTCAGTTACAGCGATCTGGCGTGCACGCTTAACAGCCTGAGCCACGCGGCGCTGATACTTCAGAGAGGTACCTGTGATACGACGGGGCAGAATCTTACCCTGCTCGTTCAGGAACTTCTTCAGGAACTCGGGATCTTTGTAATCGATGTACTTGATACCACTCTTCTTGAAGCGGCAGTACTTCTTCTTCTTCGTGTCGATAGAAGGAGCGTTCAAATAACGGATTTCAGTGTCTTGCTGTGCCATAGTTTAAGCCTCCTCTTTTTTACCA
>CACWSX010000087.1 GCA_902763615.1 uncultured Prevotellaceae bacterium
TGACACTTTTCTGCCAATTCAGATAATCAGCTTCGTTTTTTGGTATTTTTCGCGGAATTCCTTGGGGGTACAACCCTTCCGTTTGCGGAACAGACGGTTGAAATTACTGAGTGTATTAAAGCCTGTGGTCCAGCAAATCTCACTCACGCTATCCGTCGTATCCACCAATTTGCGGGCCGCATGACCCAGACGGACGTCGATGATATATTCTGAGAGACTCTTACCTGTGTGTAACTTGAAATAGCGGCTGAATGCCGAGGGCGACATACTGACAAGGGCAGCCAACTGTTCGAGCATGATCTCGTCGCGATAATGGTCGTCGATGTAGTTCTTCACCTTCAGGATGCGCTTCGAGTCGCTATCCACCTCCACCTTGGCGAAGGCTGATGAGGCCAGTTCACGGGCACCTTCGAACTTCGACAGTTCATAAAGAATCGACAGGAACTCCTGAACAGCCAGAAAGCCCTCTTTGATTTTCGACAGGTTAAGCAGACGGTGACTGACCATCATGATAGCCTCTGAGGGGAAGGCCAGCCCGCGCTTTGCCCTTGCCAGCATCAGATAGATCGGTCTGAAGGGATTGGTTCTGAAAGGTGAGGAAGGGGCGTCGAAGTCCATGTTAAACTGCACGGTTACCTCGTGGATATCTTCCGTCTGGGCACCATTCTGTTCCCACACATGCTCCAGATCTGGGCTCGTAATAAGTACCAAGTCCAAATCGCCGATGATCTCATCGGAGTCACCTACCACTCGACGACAGCCCGCACCACCCATCACAAAGTTCAGTTCGAAGATCTCATGCTGATGGATGGGATAGTCGAACTCCTTCTTATGGCGATCTGCGACATACATGAAGTCATGCTCGCCCAATGGTGTGATCTCACGCAGGACTCTCGTTGGCATATTGGCCTATTTCTCTTCAATATTAATCTTGGGGATACGGCCGTCTTTCATACGCTGAAACTCGCGGAAGGCGGTGGTGCGACGGAAGCCGTTGCCGCCAGAGGGGATGCCGTCGTGATAGAAGAGATATGACTTACCCTTGAAGTCAATGGTACCACCATGGATGGTAAAAGAACCTGGCGACTCGTCGGTGATACGGCCTTCGTAGTGCCACGGGCCATGGATACTCTTAGCCGTCGAGTAGGCCCAATGCTCAGGCACACCACCTGCAGCATACTCCAGGAAGTAGGTATCACCTATTTTATATAACCAAGGGGCTTCCTCAAAACCAGTCTTCATCACCTTCTTGTGGAGTTGGTAGTCCATCTTCAAGCATTTGGGTCCGAACTGCGCCTCGTCGTCAAGCATGGCACGCATGTCGCAGATACCATTGTCGGCAAAACTGGTATCAATACTGATCATATCTTCGTTCAACTTGGCATACCAGCAACCGTTGTTACCCCAGAAGAGCCAGGCCTGTCCGTCGTCGTCGATAAACACCGTGGGGTCAATAAAGCCAAAGCTGCCGGGAATCAGCGGACGGCCGATGGGGTCAGTCCATGGTCCTTCCGGTCGGTCGGCTACGGCTACACCGATACCATGGAGGTGCTTGGTAGTGTCCTCTGCAGCCACATACCAATACCACTTGCCGTTGCGCTCGATGGCCTGTGAGGCCCAGGCGTTGTCGCCCTGCTTGGCCCACTTGAGGTTGGCCGTGGTCAATACGATGCCATGATCCGTCCAGTGTTCCATGTCGGTAGTGGAAAACACCTGCCAGTCGGGCATACGGAAATAAGTGGCAGTATCCAGGTCGTGTCCTGTGAACACATAGAGGCGGTCGCCGGATACCACAGGAGCGGGGTCAGGGTTGTACATATGGTTATTCACACGCTTTTGTGCTTGCAATGTGATGGCCAACAACAGTGTGATGGCTGCAAGAAGAGTTCTTTTCATCATAGTTTTGCATTTAATTATTTGGGTGCAAATATACAAATAAAAGTTCAATTTCCCAAGAAGAATGGCAAATTGATTGAAATCTAAGAATTTTATTGTACCTTTGCAGCAAATTTCTTTGGATATGTGGGAAAAACCTTGGACAATGAAAGAGGGCTTTCTCATCGGAGGAGGTCTTATCATTGCAGGTTTGGCACTTGAACTGAGCGTCGGACCTGTAGTGTGGGAAGCCTTTGCGTGGCCTGTCAACGGAATCGTTCTGGCTGGATTCCTCTTCATGATAGCTGCGATGTTCCTACTGAGGAAGAAGGTCTATGCCTTCCAGTTCATCGGCACCTATCAGACAGCGATTCCGGCAATGGTCTATGCCGTGGTGCTGACAATCATCATGGGACTGACGCGGCAGCAGGCAGGCGGCAGGTGGCTGAACGATATGTTGTCGTTCTGGCCATTCGTGCTCATCTATGTATATATCGCGGTGATCCTGGGCATCATCATTCTACGGCGGTTATTGCATCTGCATTCGTGGAAGCGAGACGTACCCTTTCTATTGAATCATCTCGGTCTCTTCCTGGCGTTGACCATAGCCACACTTGGTAATGCCGACATGCAACGGGTAAAGATGATATGTGGCATCGACGAACCCGAATGGCGCGCTATGACTGCCGACGGTCGAATTATAGAGATGCCTATTGCCATCGAACTGAAGAAGTTTATCATGGAGACCTATGATGACGGCTCTCCCAAGCGTTTTGCCTCAGAGATTCAGATTCTGACGAAATCGGGAAAGAACATTGAGACCGTCGTGGATGTGAACAAGCCCTACGAGGTGGATGGCTGGAAGATCTATCAGTATGGCTACGACACACAGATGGGGGCCCAGAGTCAGATCTCAATACTCGAACTGGTGAGTGACCCGTGGTTGCCGATGGTCTATACAGGTATCTATATGATGCTGGCAGGGGCTGTTTGTATGTTTGTTATTGGAGGGAGGAAACGCGCATGAGTTGGGAACATTTTATTTATTTCGCTATAGCATCCGTATTGCTGTGGACTGTGGGAGCATGGGCAGCATGGCGTAAAAAGACGACTATCGCCTATACGGCCACCGTACTCGGGCTATTGACATTCTTCTCATTCATTCTCGCAATGTGGATCTCGCTGGAGCGACCGCCATTACGTACGATGGGCGAGACGCGGCTCTGGTATTCGTTCTTTCTGCCATTGGCGGGACTCATCGTCTATTCGCGTTGGAAATACAAGTGGATTTTGTCGTTCTCAACCATTCTCTCCCTGGTGTTCATCTGCGTGAATCTGTTCAAGCCGGAGATACACGACAAGACACTAATGCCCGCCCTTCAGAGTCCGTGGTTTGCACCCCATGTCATCGTCTATATGTTCGCCTATGCCGTACTTGGTGCAGCAACAGTGATGGCCATCTATCTGCTCTTCTTCAAAAAAGACGCAATTGCAGACGAAGAGTTCGACATCACCGACAATCTCGTATATGTCGGCCTCGCCTTCCTCACCATCGGCATGCTCTTCGGTGCACTTTGGGCAAAAGAGGCTTGGGGACACTAT
>CACWSX010000088.1 GCA_902763615.1 uncultured Prevotellaceae bacterium
GCTTCAGTCAGTGTGCTGAACACCTCGATACCAGGTTCGTTCAGCGATTTAATTTCTATAATTGCCATAATCTACGCGCAAAATTACAAAATTTCTAATTAATATTTGTTTTTTTGCTCGTTTATTCGTACCTTTGCACCCCGAAATGGTTTGGTCTGGTAGCTCAGCTGGATAGAGCAACAGCCTTCTAAGCTGTGGGTCTCGGGTTCGAATCCCGACCGGATCACTTTCATAAATAAAGAGCCCTGCATTCATTTTGCAAGGCTCTTTTCCTTTTAATGCCAACTTTGTTATGTTACTATGTAACTACGGCATTCTAAAAATAAAAAAATGCACCCGTCTATTGTTTTTAGGCGGATTTTTTGTACTTTTGCAAAAGATGAGGGGCTAGTATCTGTCTCACATGAAAATAGACATCATCGAATAGTTTGGATGAAGCACAAGGGAATCATCTGTGGAATGCTTTCAGCAATCTGTTACGGAACAAACCCGTTCGGAGCTTTGCCACTTTATGAAGAAGGGGTAAATACAGCATCGGTTTTGTTCTACCGTTTCTCTATGGCTGTAGTTATACTGTTTGTAATGCTGATGATGGGCAGACAGTCAATGAGGGTCCAAAAGAACGAAATAAAAGTTCTGTCATCATTGGGATTCCTGATGGCAATTGCAAGTATCACCTTCTATCAGAGTTTCCACTATATGGCTGCTGGTATTGCTTCCACCATTCTGTTTGTTTATCCCGTGATGGTAGCAGTCATCATGTCTGTATTCTTTAAGGAAAGTATAACCCTGTCCACCATATCGGCAATTATCCTGGCACTTCTAGGTGTTGTCATGTTGTATCATAGTGGAGGAACAGCGACTTTAAGTACATTGGGAGTCATACTTGTCATACTATCGTCCCTAACCACTGCTGTCTATATCGTGGTGGTTAACCAGTCGAACATTCAGATGTCATCATTAAAACTGACTTTCTATGTGTTGCTGATATGTGTGATGTGTCTGCTAGCCTATTCCTTCACCTCGTCAGAGTTACATCTCCAGTTGCCTCCATCACCGAAGGCATGGTTCTTTGCCGGCTGGTTGGGATTGGTACCGACAGTGCTCTCTTTGGTATTCATGACTATTGCCGTTCGTGAGGCAGGAGCTACGCCGACGGCCATCATGGGGGCCTTAGAACCTCTGACTGCAGTAACCATCGGTGTACTTGTATTCGGAGAGTCGCTTACCCTTCGGTTGATCGTTGGAATCATCTTCGTCCTTTTGGCCGTTGTGATTATTGTTCTTGGAAAGAAATCTCACCACAAGGTAGAGTGATATTCCTGAAGCAGAATAAATGAAGCAGGGGATCTGTCTCACAAAATTATTTCCATTGTTGTCTTCTGGATTTTCATGCCCATGTTCCTGTAAAAGCTTAATGCAGGGTCGTTGCCCTCCCATACATTCAAGGTGATGTTGTTGCAGCCTATTGACTGGGCATAATCGAGGACATATTCGTACAAAGCCTTACCAACATGTTTACCACGAGCCTTTTCGTTTACACAGATGTCATCAATATATAGCGTCTTGATACTCTGAAGCAACTTGTCTTCCTTGACTTCAGTAATCATGCAGAAAGCATGGCCTAAAACTTCCCCATTATCGTAAACGAAGATGGGTTTGCTATCATTGCCCAACAAATCTTCGAGTTCTTGCTCATTATATTTGGTTGTGTTCGGCTTGAACAAGTCAGGGCGTATCATATGATGAACCATGTCCACTTGATGCAATAGTTCAATGATACTCGGTATATCTTTTTTTTCAGCTTTTCTAATCATTGTTTATATAAAGGTCACAGACATTGTGTTATGTTACTTGCCTGCAAAGGTAGTAAAAAAATGCATCCGTCTATTGGTTTTAGGCGGATTTTTTGTACTTTTGCAAAAGATGATAAAGAATATACTTAAATGATGTAATATATATGAAAGTTAAGATTCAAACCATGTTGGGCGACATCGTGGTACGCCTATACGACGAGACTCCTATCCATCGTGACAACTTCGTGAAGTTGGTGAAAGAGGGGTATTATGATATTAAGAACTTCATGATTCAGGGAGGTGATCCTGATTCCAAGGGTGCACCAGCTGGAAAGATGCTGGGTGTTGGTGGTCCTGACTATACCCTTGAAGCTGAGATTAAGGATGGCATCTTCCACAAGCGTGGAGCCTTGGCAGCTGCACGTCAGGGCGACGAGGTAAATCCAGAGCGTCGCAGTAGTGGTTCGCAGTTCTATATCGTTTGGGGAGATGTATACAATGAAGGACAGCTCCGTCAGTTCTCCAAGCAATTGAGGATGCAGAAAGTGCAAGCAGTGTTTAATGAACTTGCGTCAGAACATCGTGCAGAGATTATGCAGATGCGTCGTGACAGAAATCGTGAAGGACTTCAGGAACTGCAAGACAAGCTGGCTGCAGAGGCTGAAAACAGGGTAGGAAAGTCTGGTCTGACTGATGAACAGATGAAGATTTACTCTACTGTTGGTGGTACTCCTCATCTTGATGGCCAATATACCGTGTTTGGTGAGGTGGAGGAAGGTCTTGATGTGGTTGAAATGATTCAAGCCACAGCCACAGGACGTGCCGACAGGCCAGTTGATGACATCGAAATGAGGATAGTTGTTTGCGAATAATATTTGAGCCACCATCGTGTGGCTCTTTTCTTGCTTTTGCGTAGAATTTGGTCACGGTCACAACTGTGACCGTGACCGTTTTAAACTTTTTTCGATGCATTTTTGCATCGTCCGGAGTTGCTTCTGACGTTGTTTCGAGCCTATGGAGACGATGTGAATATAGGCTCCGCACCATGTGAGAAGCCTATATGTTTGATGTAAAGAGTGTATATGTTTAATGTAAAAAGCCTATATGTTCGATGCACTTATTCATCTCCCCTCAGGTCTTCTATCTCATCGATGATTTCCTGATACTGGCGCTGGGTCTTGAAGTGCATCTTGATGCCAAGGATAGTACCAAAGACGCCGCCTACGACACCACCCCAAAAGAGTCCGTCGTTTAATACATCATTATTTTTCTGATAGACATCATACATAAACCAGCCTATGAAAATGAGGACGCCTGGAACACCGAAATATAACCAGTTGGCATCGAACTTCTTGGCGCGAGCCATACGGCGACGGACGTCCAGCAAATTCTTGGTCATCATGTTTGCATCGCTCAGATTCCTTCTATTATAATAGGTGGCCACCACGCAGATTGTCACGAAAATGCAGGTGTACAGCCAGAAGAGGATGGAAAAATGCGATAACTTGACAAATACAAAGTAGCTGTAGGGTATCATCAAGAGTCCTGCTATTATCGCGATGGTGTACATGCGTTTGATGTCGCCGGCACTCTTCTTCATGGATTGGCGAATCATGCGTTCGTTCACTATCTCCTGCTGGTCCAGCTTCTTTTTGAGGGTTTCTAACTGCTGGCGCATATTCTCTAATTCAAAATTCTCGTTCATAATGGTCTTGTTTTTTAATTGTTTGACATGTTCTTTAATTGTTCGCGGATTCTGAACAGACGGACGCTGACATTCTTAGCGGTGATGCCGACAATCTGTCCGATTTCCTCGTAGCTGAGGTTCTCGAGCCACAGCAGTACGATGGCGCGGTCGAAGGGTTGCAACTTGGAGATGCGCTTGTGGAGCATGTCCACTTGGCGGGTGTCCTCATCGCGGTCTTCAAACAGATTGATGTCCATGGTCATCCGAACGGTGGCTGCGCGACGCTTCTTACGGTCGAGCGAAATGCAGGTGTTGAGGGCAACGCGGTAGATCCACGTTCGGATGTCGGAGCGATGCTCGAAACTCTCGAAGCCTTTCCAAAGATTGACTAGTACCTCTTGGAACAGGTCGTTCACTTCGTCGGCATCTTGTGAGAACATGTAGCACACGGTGTAGATGGTGCTCTTGTGTTCTTTAACGGTTTGCGCAAACTGTCTTTCTAATGTGTTCATTGTCTCGTTCTGTTTTAAATTCGTTTTTGACCATTAGACGCAGTGATGCGATGGAAAACTACAAGAATTTTGAAATTTATTTTTTATTCATGCCTTTCATGCTGAGCGAGATGCGCTGGCGACGCAGGTCGACACCAATGACGCGCACCCGCACATGCTGGTGAAGGCGGACTACCTGAGTGGGGTCGGTGACGTAGCGGTCGGCCAATTGGGACACGTGCACAAGGCCGTCCTGATGGACACCAATATCGACAAAGGCGCCGAAGTTGGTGATGTTGGTCACGATGCCTGGCAGTTCCATACCTTCGTGCAGGTCGTCAATGGTTTGCACGCTCGAGTCGAACTCGAACTCCTCAATCTGCTCGCGGGGGTCGCGCCCAGGTTTCTCCAACTCGCGCATGATATCGGTGAGGGTAGGGAGTCCGATTTCGCTGGTAACATAGCGATGGATGTCAATCTGCGCACGCTTGTCGGGCTGACTGATGAGGTCACTAACGGTGCAATGACAATCCTTGGCCATCTGCTCCACCACGCCATAGCTTTCAGGATGTACAGCACTGTTGTCAAGCGGATTCTTGGCATTGGGGATGCGCAGGAAACCAGCACACTGCTGATAGGCTGCAGGTCCCAGGCGCGGAACCTTTTTTAATTGCGCGCGCGAGGTGAAAGCACCATTGGCCTTGCGATAATCCACTATGTTTTGAGCCAGCACAGGACCCAGTCCGCTGACGTAGGTAAGCAGGTGTTGTGAGGCGGTATTGAGGTTGACACCCACCAGATTGACACAACTCTCAACGGTCTGGTCGAGCGAGTGCTTGAGCATGGTCTGATCGACATCGTGCTGATACTGGCCCACGCCAATGCTCTTGGGGTCTATCTTGACGAGTTCGGCCAGCGGGTCCATCAATCGACGGCCAATGCTGACGGCACCACGAACGGTGACATCCTCGTCAGGGAACTCATCGCGCGCCACCTTGGAAGCGCTATAGACCGACGCTCCGTCTTCGCTGACCACGAAAACGGCGGGCGCTGATTCAGTCTGCTTCATCTCCTTCAGCGCATCGTCCACAAACTCCTTGGTTTCACGACTGGCAGTACCATTTCCAATGGCAATGGCCTCGATGTGGTAATCGCTGAGCATCTGTTGGACGTGGATGGTGGCCTGAGCCCGATGGTTGACAGGAGGGTGGGGGAAGATGGCTTCGTGGTGCAACAGGTTGCCTTGAGCGTCGAGACACACCACCTTGCAACCCGTTCGGAAACCTGGGTCAATACCCATGACGCGCTTCTGACCTAAAGGGGCTCCCAGCAGCAGCTGGCGCAGATTCTCGGCAAACACACGGATGGCTTCTTCGTCAGCTCGCTCCTTGCTGAGATTGGTAAACTCGGTTTCTATCGAGGGCTGGAGCAATCGCTTGTAACCGTCGAACGTAATTGCGCTGCAGGCGCTGAACGGCCTCGTCGTCATCGATGGTCAGACTGACGCGCAGAATGCCTTCGCTCTGTCCGCGAAGCATGGCGAGCAGACGGTGTGAGGAACAGCGCTTCAGGGGTTCTTCCCAATCAAAATAATCGCTGTATTTCTGGGCTTCATCGGTGTCTTTCTTTGCCTTGACCACCTTCGATTCGATGAAGACGAACCTGATTGCGCGAACGCTCGTCTTCGCTCACTTGTTCGGCAATGATGTCTTGAGCGCCTTTGAGGCAATCAGCAACGGCCAAACCATCGCGGACAAAACGCTGAGCGGCCTTCTGGGGATTGGCTTCGCGCTGCATCATGAGCATGGTGGCCAGGGGTTCCAAACCTTGTTCGCGAGCCACTTGGGCACGGGTGCGGCGCTTGGGCTTATAGGGCAGATAGATGTCTTCGAGGGTGGTCATTTCCCAGCTGTCGTCAATACGCTTCTGCAGTTCGGGGGTCATCTTCTGCTGCTCGGTAATGGTCTTCACAATGGTGTCCTTGCGCTTGGCAATTTCCTCCAAACGCTCCTTGCGGTCGCTGATGGCCGTAATCTGCACCTCGTCCAATCCGCCTGTGCGCTCCTTGCGATAGCGGGAGATGAAGGGAATGGTGCATCCCTCGTCCAACAACTTCAGCGTGTTTTCAACGGCATGCTCGGAAAGATGCAGCTCGCTGGCAATCAGTTGTGTGAATATCTTAATGTGCTCCATATTTTAATAAAGACTGTCGCTCTTGATACTGCGAATGTGAAAATAGATGCCGGCCACGATGCAAAGAA
>CACWSX010000089.1 GCA_902763615.1 uncultured Prevotellaceae bacterium
GTTAAATATTCTTAAAACATATCATAAAGTTCAAAGTTCAAAGTTCAAAATACAAAAAAATATGTACCTTTGCACCCGCTAAAAACGCGATGGTCCCTTCGTCTATCGGTTAGGACGAGAGATTTTCATTCTCTAAAGAGGAGTTCGACTCTCCTAGGGACTACCAAACTAAATCTGTCATCTGCACAGCCATGTGCTACTCGCAAGGGGAATGGTGGCAGAGGGTGCAAAAACCCGCCCAGGGCAGTCTTTCCGACATAAGACCCATAAGCTTTAAGTTAAATTTCAAAATTAAACATTAAATTCAAAATGGCAAATCACAAATCATCCCTGAAGAGAATTCGTCAGGACAAGAAGAAGGCACTGCACAATCATTATTATGCTAAGACCATGCGTAACGCTGTTCGCAAGCTCCGTGCAATGACCAACAAGGACGAGGCTGTAGCTCTCTATCCTAAAGTTCAGAAGATGCTGGACAAGCTGGCAAAAACCAACATCATTCACAAGAACAAGGCTGCAAACTTGAAGTCTAGCCTCTGCCAGCACATCAACAAGCTGTAAGAAATATCCGCAATACAGCATAGAAGACTGCAATTCTTAACAGATTGCAGTCTTTTTTTAGACCTAAAAATTCGTTTAAGTCACTTTTTTTTTGTAATTTTGCGCTCGAAATTCGATTTTCCTTGCCAAAGGCAAGAAGCAAATATGACTACACATTATAAAAATGGCAGAAGAACTTAACAAAGAAAGCAATTATTCCGCGAGTAACATTCAAGTACTCGAGGGTCTGGAAGCCGTGCGCAAGCGCCCCGCCATGTACATTGGCGACATTAGTGAAAAAGGACTTCATCACCTCGTGAACGAAACCGTTGATAACTCTATCGACGAAGCCATGGCTGGCTATTGTACGCATATCGAGGTAACCATCAACGAAGATAACTCCATTACAGTACAAGACAACGGACGTGGTATCCCTGTCGATGAGCACGAGAAGATGCACAAGTCAGCCCTTGAGGTTGTTATGACTGTGCTGCATGCTGGTGGTAAGTTCGACAAGGGCTCATACAAGGTGTCTGGTGGTCTGCATGGTGTTGGTGTCAGCTGCGTAAACGCACTGTCTACCCACATGCTGTCGCAGGTGTTCCGCAATGGACACATCTACCAGCAGGAGTACGAGAAGGGTAAACCCCTCTACGATGTGAAGATTGTTGGCGATACCGACCTTACTGGTACCCGTCAGCAGTTCTGGCCTGATGGCAGTATCTTTACCACTACTGAGTACAAGTACGACATCATTGCCAAGCGTATGCGCGAGTTGGCATATCTGAATGCCGGTATCACCATCACGCTGAAGGATATGCGTCCTGACGAAGATGGCAACCTGAAGGAAGAGGTGTTCCATGCTAAGGAAGGTCTGAAGGAGTTCGTGCGTTACGTGGATCGTCACCGCACCCACCTCTTCGACGACGTCATCTATCTGAAGACTGAGAAGCAAGGTGTACCCATCGAGGTTGCAGTGATGTATAACACGGATTATAGCGAGAACATCCACTCTTACGTCAACAATATCAACACTATTGAGGGTGGTACCCACCTGCAGGGCTTCCGTATGGCTTTGACGCGTACGCTGAAGAAATATGCCGACGAGGACCCCAATATCTCGAAGCAGATTGAGAAGGCAAAGATTGAGTTAGCTGGTGACGACTTCCGCGAGGGTCTGACAGCCGTTATCTCTATCAAGGTTGCTGAACCTCAGTTCGAGGGTCAGACCAAGACCAAGTTGGGTAACTCGGAAGTTGCTGGTGCCGTTCAGCAGGCTGTTGGTGAGGCACTGAGCAACTATCTGGAGGAACACCCCAAGGAGGCCAAGCAGATTTGTGACAAGGTTGTTCTGGCAGCTACTGCCCGTATTGCCGCTCGCAAAGCTCGTGAAAGTGTTCAGCGTAAGAACCCGATGACAGGTGGTGGTCTGCCTGGTAAGTTGGCCGACTGCTCTGAGAAGGACCCCAAGGTTTGTGAAATCTTCCTTGTCGAGGGTGATTCTGCCGGTGGTTCTGCCAAGCAGGGTCGCGACCGTCATTTCCAGGCTATTCTCCCTCTCCGTGGTAAGATTCTGAATGTGGAGAAGGTACAGTGGCACCGCGTCTTCGAGGCCGAATCTGTGATGAACATCATCCAGTCTATTGGTGTACGCTTTGGTGTAGATGGTGAAGGTGATCGCGAGGCTAATGTCGACAAACTGCGTTATGACAAGATCATCATCATGACCGATGCCGACGTCGATGGTTCTCACATCGACACGCTGATTATGACACTATTCTATCGCTTCATGCCGAAAGTTATTCAGGAGGGTCACCTCTATATTGCCACCCCACCTCTTTATAAATGTACGTACAAGAAGTTCTCTGAATACTGCTACACCGACCAGCAGCGTCAGGCCTTCATTGACAAGTATGTGGATGGCGACGAGAATGCTTCCGCTCTGCATACCCAGCGCTACAAAGGTCTTGGTGAGATGAATCCCGAGCAGTTGTGGGAGACAACTATGAATCCAGAGAACCGACTGCTGAAGCAGGTTACCATCGAGAATGCTGCTGAAGCTGATGAGATCTTCTCGATGCTGATGGGCGATGATGTGGAACCACGCCGACAGTTCATCGAAAAGAATGCCACTTACGCAAATATCGATGCATAACAAACTGAAAGGAGAATCAAAGTGGTTCTCCTTTTTTATTTTCCTATGATAACATGACGATAAAAGTAAACCAGATTACAGAGATAAGCCTGAAAGATACCAAGACATGGGGGCATGCCATTCAACTGGGAAATGGGTTGATTCTCACAGACAAGATAGACGATATTGTTTTGTCCCAACGAATCATTCGTCTGGACTTCATCCTCATGGCACTTTGTCGTAAAGGTGAAGCTCAGTACCGCATTAACAACCATCGCCAGAAGGTGACACCAGGAGATTTGTTCTTCATCTCCCAGCGTCATATCATTGAAGACTTCACGGCAAGCCCTGATTTCGAATGTCAGTGCATTATTGTCAGCCCCAATTTTTATCATGACTTCGTTCAAGATGTGAAGAACGTATCCTCATTGCTTCTTTTCTCGATGAACTACCCTGTAGTCAAACTTACTGAGAGGGAAATGGAGGTCTATGGTAATTACTATCAGATTATCCGAGGGAAAATGACAGACACTCACCACTATTATCGTATGCAGTTGGTGAAGGCGTTGCTATTAGCCATGTTCTATGACATGAGCAATGTTATCTATCGCGTTGGTGAAAAGGAGCCGAAAAAGATACGACGCAGCGATGCTATCTTTACAGAGTTTATCCGTCTGTTAGAGAAACATTATCGTACCCAACGTCGTGTCTATTGGTATGCCCAGAAGTTGGATATCACACCGAAACACCTGACTGATCTGGTTATCAGTGTCAGCAAACGTTCACC
>CACWSX010000090.1 GCA_902763615.1 uncultured Prevotellaceae bacterium
TTTGTTAATCTTTGACAATATGACGTTTCATAATAGATGTTATAAAGTCATAGCTCCTGTAACTTTTCCGCATTCTGCCTACTATATAATAGGAAGAAATAACTATCTTTGCACTGTGGAATCGTGGCGGATAATGACCGAGGATTACTTTTTTTGAAAAAAGTTTGGATTTCTTGTTTAATTGCGAGTCGTTTTTTCGTTATATAAGTGTAATGACACAAGAAGAGTTCATACATATTGCAAACGAAATGCGCACAAAGGCCGTCTCTGTAGCACAACGATGCGGATATACGCAGGACGATGCTGAGGACATCGCACAGGATGTGATGATCAAGCTTTGGTGTCTGCATGAGAAGATTTCTGATGCAGTATGTATGAATGCCTTGGTCTCGATTACAACGAAGCACGTATGCATCGACCGTTGGCGCACAATGCACATCCATGAGGACATGGGTAAGACAACTCCGATTGTGGATGAAGATACAATGTATGACCATCTGGAGTACGCAGAGTTGGAGCAATGGATGGGCAAGCAGATTAACTTTCTGCCAACCACGTCGCGAATCGTACTGACGATGCGACAGTTGGAGCACCGCGAACTAAGCGAAATCGCAGACATTCTGGGCATCAAGCGAACATCCGTCTCAACGCTACTCGCACGTGCACGAAACGAATTAATGAACAAACTAAAAAGGAGGAATTAATAATGAAAAGGCAGTACGACAAACAGGAAATCACTCGCATCCTCGACAAGTTCATGACTGGCGAAACCAGCCTGGAAGAGGAGAAGATGCTGGCACAGTATTTTCGCACCAACGCGGTGGGCGATGAATGGCAGAAATACAAGGAAATGTTTGCACTCTTCGACAACGGAGAGGTGGACATTGAAGCAGACGATGCGTCTAATCAGTCATTCGATGAAGACAATGGAAAGATTATGATGCTTCCCCAAGCCGTCAACGAAAAGCCTAAGATTATTCCCATCTGGTGGCTCACGGCAGGCATTGCCGCTAGCGTCCTGCTGTTGTTGGCGCTCCATTATAAAGGTAATGATGTAAAGCCTGAGGCACAGTCTATGGTAGCACAGCATACGGAGCAACAAGACAGCACGATAAAAGTCGAAGAGATACACCAGATACAGGAGGCTCCCGTTGTGGCGCTGTCAACGCCAGTCAAACGAAAGAGGAAGACGAAGAAGACGACGACGGTGAGTACCAGTGGTCCAAAAGTATCGTCTTCCGTTCCACAAACCTACATAGTACAAACCGTAAAAATGGTTGTTGATGACCCTGCCGAACAGATGGAATCCGAATTCAAGGCACAGACGGCATCTGTGCGTCAGCGAGGCGAACAAGTGATGCTCAATGTGGCATCACTTAGCCAACAAGAGATAGATAATTATCAAATGATAGAATTTTAAAAAACAGCAAGAAATATGAAACAAATAATAATCACCGCCATGCTATTGACATGTATGTTAAATGCATCGGCCCAAGAACAGACAAGACTCGACAACATGTTTAACGAGCTAACTCCCCTCATTCAGAAGGGCATCACCACAACGAGAGGGAACTATGGCAAAGGACAGACCACGACCATCAGCCAAGTCCGTATCGGTTTCAACGAATACTGCTCAAAGACTATTTGTGGTGAAGATGGGGAGTTCTTTTCGGATTCCATCTGGAACGAGTTTACATCCAATAAGGTCACCCATGAAACAAACGACTACATCCTGAACATTGTCCGTCACCATCTGGACTCTATCATGCCGATGGCCGAGGAGTGTTACCATTTTGAGTCTCATAATCAGGGCATTGACACCATCCGATACTCCATTTGCCTGCACAGCGGAAAGAATCAGACTAAGCGACACGACAGCAAACAAGGAAACTACTCCTACAATGACGTGCCCGGTACCGAGACCGTGTCCTTCTCTTACGACTCCAAGCAAAAAAGTTGCGGACGGCACTTTCAGGGGGAGGGGCATCTGAAATACTCAAGGACAGAATCAGTGCCGGACCGACAATCCGCGAAAAAGTCGATTCCCTTTGAATGGGCAGAGTATATGCAGACTGTTACGCCCCTGCTGAGCCAGCAGGGTGTCACCCAACGTAAGTTCCATTGGCTATTAGATTCATTCATAGAAGATGCCGATAAAGAATACATCTTTGGCACAACTGTTTATCTTGGTGATGGCAAGCACAGCGTGAAAGGCGAGACGAACGGCACGATGTATTTCATTCCCCGCGACCAAAAGGCATTGGCCGACTCCCTCCTGAAGCAGGTTGACTTCACCACACAGAACTATATTTATCAGCATCCCGAACAAATGTATGTCTATTGGTTCAATCCCCAATTCCATTCAATTAACCCACCTCAGGAATATCAATATCATGAGTTGCTGAGGACTTGGGCCAATGAATCAAATCCATACAACCACTTCCTTATTGTCTGCTCTGACGTGCGCGGCTATTACTTTGTTGTCTGTGAGACTCGAGGTGCCATGTGGTTCCCCCGAGAATGGGGCGTGCTGAAAAGCTTTGTCAATGGCAAGAAAACATATATAAAAGGGATGAAATAATAAAATATAAAACGAACATGAAAACAATTATTACAATATTATTTGCCCTCGTCGCAATGGCGGGATTGGCAAAACAAAAAACAATCGTATGGGAAAACCCGGCTATAGGCTATTCCGACAAACCGTATTTTGAAATCCATAAAGTAGAACTTACGAAGGAAAAGACTGCATTACATGTCCGCGTGTTCCTTGTGCCAGAATTTCGTATCAAAAGCGCTTGCTATCTGCAATCCGATGGAAAGCGATATGATATCATTGGGAGTGACAGCATCCAATTGGACGGCAATAACATCCCCCTGGACAACACGGGCAAGAAGGACTTCGTACTTTATTTCAAGCCCTTGCCATTAGATACTAAGGAATTTGACTTCTTGGAAGGTTTGGCGAAAGGCGACTACAAAGTGTTTGGCATCCACGACAAGGACTACACGATTCCTCCAGCTTCAGTTCCAACTGAATACATGTCCGATGATGATGGGGAAGGCTTGGCGGAACTGAAGTTCGACGCTACGCCAGCCACCATTCATTTCAAGTCGTTGAACTATCGTAAGGGAATGAACACTGAGATTAAAGTGCAATATGTTGATTTGAAGAATCCTGCAAAGCCTATGGATATCTACACGAATCTGAATGATGATGGTGAAGCCAGTCTTAGTCTCCCTATCTGCCTCTTTCACCAGGTAAGCAAGTGACCGTCCTTGTTGATATGCTGCACGATGACAGCAGGGCCAATAGCAAGATTGTAGGTGCCAAAGGCTATCACGCCAAGTTTGGCAAAGAATGGTATCAGTCAGCTCTTGAGGAGGAAACAGAAAATGGTCCTCTGAAACCTACCATTAAAAAGGAAGACATTCACGATGTGCAGACGTTGATAAGATATTGTGATGAAGAACGGGAGAACTACGACAAATGGGTAAAGAACTCAAACTATTGCAAGGCAATCAAAGATTATTTGATACAATTCGCA
>CACWSX010000091.1 GCA_902763615.1 uncultured Prevotellaceae bacterium
CTCTAAGAAGTGAAGGCCGCGATTAAGCGAAAACAATGCCAAATCGCATTTGAGCATTGTCGAGCGTGAGCGGGCTCGATGTGAAACATCAAAAATGAAAAGTATTAAGATATTTGAAATCGAGAAGAAGCCCCGCAAGGGTCTGCTCGCCATCGAGTGGATCATCCTGGGGTATATGGTGCTGACACTGTTGTTGGCGCTCTTCATGTCCACGAAGATCCACGATATCAATCCGATGATCTGGGGACGCTTCCGCACCGTGATGATGATGCTGGGACTCTGGCTGGTCTATCGGCTGATCCCCTGCCGGTTCACGATGTTTGCGCGCATCGCCCTCCAGTTGCTCCTCCTGGGGATATGGTATCCTGAGACCTTCGAGTTCAATCGCCACTTCCCCAATCTCGACCATCTTTTCGCCACCCATGAACAGTCGCTTTGTGGCTGTCAGCCTGCCCTGTTGTTCTCGCAGGCCATCGCCCACCCCGTGTTCAGCGAACTGATGCATCTGGGCTACTCCTCGTATTTCCCGCTTATCGCCATCGTCACGCTGTTCTATTTCTTCAAGCGGTATGAGCAGTTCCTGCGTGCGGAGTTCATCATCCTCGGCGCCTTCTACATCTACTACGTCATCTTCATCTTCCTGCCAGTCACGGGTCCGCAGTACTATTATCTGGCAGCAGGATTCGACCAGATCGCCAACGGCGTGTTTCCGGATATGGGCAACTATTTCGCCACCCACATGGAGAAAGCCACCACACCAGGCTGGAGCGACGGTTTCTTCTACTCACTCGTGGAGGGCATGCACGACGCAGGCGAGCGCCCCACAGCCGCATTCCCCAGCAGTCATGTGGGTATCACCACCATCCTGATGTTCCTCGCCTGGCGCACACGTTGCAACCCCCTGTTCTGGGGCATGATGCCCTTCTACATCCTGATGTGTTTCGCCACCGTTTATATCCAGGCCCACTACGTCATCGACGTGATAGCGGGATGGATTTCAGCGATCATCATTTATGCCGTTTTACTTTTTTTATCGAAAAAATTTGTTTGATTCAGAATTAATTCGTATCTTTGCACACAGATTAAGTAAGGATAAGACATATTAGAAACAAGGATTCCGACACAGTAGAAACGTCGGGATTCTTTTGTTTTTTGTCTATCGAAGCAACGAAAGTAAAACTTTTAAAAGGTATAATTATGGCTTATATGTCACAAGAAGGCTACGACAAACTGGTAGCCGAACTGAAACATCTGGAGAGTGTGGAGCGTCCGAAGGCCTCCGCTGCCATTGCCGAGGCCCGCGAAAAGGGTGACCTCAGCGAGAATTCTGAATACGATGCCGCCAAGGAGGCACAGGCTCATCTGGAGGACAAGATCAACCGTCTGAAGGTGACAATCGCCGAGGCCAAGGTGGTCGATACCTCTCGTCTCAGCACCGATGCCGTACAGATCCTGTCGAAGGTCGAGATGACCAATCTCACCAATAAGGCGAAGATGACCTATACCATCGTCAGTGAGAGCGAGGCCAACCTCCGTGAAGGCAAGATCTCTATCAAGACCCCGATTGCACAGGGACTGCTGAACCACAAGGTGGGCGACGAGGTAGAAGTACAGATCCCCCGTGGCACCATCAAGTTACGTATCGATAAAATCACAGTAGGATAAAGGTAAAAAGTAAAAAGGTAAAAAAGTAAAAGATGGATATTTTCTCAAAGATTGCTGCTGGTGAGATTCCCAGCTACAAGTGTGCCGAGAACGAGGAGTTCTATGCTTTCCTCGACATCAATCCGCTGGTAAAGGGTCACACGCTGGTGATTCCCCGTCGTGAGGTCGATTACATCTTCGATCTCGATGATGATGAGCTGGCCCGTTACCAGGTGTTTGCAAAGCGCGTGGCCAAGGCCATCGGCAAAGCCTTCCCCTGCAAGAAGGTGGCCCAGGTGGTACTGGGGCTCGAAGTGCCCCACGCCCACATCCACCTCATTCCGATGCAGTCGGAACAGGATGTAGATTTCCGTCGTGAGAAGTTAAAACTCTCAGAGGAAGAATTCAAGGAAATCGCCGCTAAGATCCGTGAAGAGTTTGTCTGATCAGACAAACTCTTCTCCGTATTTAATCAGTACCTCGTTGGCATACTTCTTCACCAACGCCGAGGAATCGCCCTTCTTACAGATCAGCAGCACGTTGTCTTTCTCCACCACGATATAGCCGTCGAGTCCGCTGATCACACCCAGACGTCCCTTGGGCAGTTTGATGATATTGTGCTTGCAGTCCTCCAACTCCACCTGTGAGTCGAGCACCACGTTCTCGTCGTCCACCTTCTGCATCGCCTCATAGATGGCGTGCCAGGTACCCAGATCAGCCCATCCGAAGTCGCACTTCATCACAAACACGCCCTCCGACTGTTCCAGGATGGCATAGTCGAGCGACAGGTTCGGATAGCGCGGATAGTTCTTCTCCACATACTCCAGTTCCTCTGCCAAGGTATAGTTGGGCATCTCCACCTTCAGGTTACGGAGCACCAATGGGAAGATATGCTCGAAGGTCTGAATCAGATGACGGGCATTCGCAATGAAGATACCCGTGTTCCAGTAGAACTCCCCACTCTCCATAAACATCGTCGCAAAGTCGCGCTCGGGCTTCTCCGTAAACGACTTCACCTTGAACACCTCGGGCTTGCAACTCAGGTCGCCCAACTGGATATAGCCATAACCAGGCTCCGGACGCGTAGGCTTCACACCCATCGCCAACAGCACATCGTTCTCCGCCACATAGCCGATACCCACGTTGATGCTGTGATAGAAGGAATCGAGGTTCAGCACCAACTGGTCAGAAGGGGTCACCACGATGTTCGCCTCAGGGTTGCGCCTCAGGATACGCATCGTGGCCCACGCCACACTGGGAGCCGTATTACGATGTATCGGTTCCAGCAGGATGTTCTCCTCTGACAGTCCCGGCAACTGCTCCTTCAGCAGATCCAGATATCTCTTACACGAACATATATAGATATTCTCCTTGGGCAGAATCTTCGCAAAACGCTCATACGTTGTCTGAAGCATCGTCTTTCCCGTTCCGAAGAAGTCAATAAACTGCTTAGGGTAGTTATTTCTACTTGCGGGCCACAGTCGCTGGCCCCTGCCACCTGCGAGTATCACCATGGATTGAGTTCAAACATTTTCGAGTGCGAAGGTAATCATATTCCATGATATACACAAGTATTTTTAATACTTTTTTATCAGAATCCTTTGGTATTTCGAATTTTTATATTAACTTTGCAGCCGATTTCGGAGAAACAGCGACAGAAGCTACACGCCCAGATGGCGGAATCGGTAGACGCGCTGGTCTCAAACACCAGTGGGGCAACCCGTGCCGGTTCGACCCCGGCTCTGGGTACTTTAAGTACAAAGTTCGACCCCGGCTCTGGGTACTTTAAGTACAAAGTTCTCTGAAAACAAAGTGCTGTAAGTCTTATGACTTGCAGCACTTCTTTTTGGGTACACACATAGCGGCATAGAGCAGGAACTGGCCAGAATCCGCCAGATCATGAAAGCCGCCCTCGAAAGGAACCCCGAAAAGTCAGCGTAAAGATGTCAAAAAAAGTTAAATAAGGCATAAGGGATACCTCATTGAACAAAAAATGAAGTACCTTTGCACATTCAAATCACTACTTAAAAAGTATAAA
>CACWSX010000092.1 GCA_902763615.1 uncultured Prevotellaceae bacterium
GCTTTCATTCCTAATAGACTGTAAATCAGTGATATTACATCACCTTACTATCCTTTCATTTCCGATGGTTAGACCCGCTTGGGATAATTGGTGGTTACTGGTGGTTGCTATACCAAGACGGCTCTCTGTGAACTACTTGGCATAAGCCGCAACGGCTATTACAAGCATGAAGAGAGCGAGACAGAGTTTGGAATTCTTGTAACGAGCATTGTGATGTACTGTCGTTGGGTTCGCTCAGATAACCGTTTGCCAAAGGCAGGCTGTAGAGAACTTCTGGTACTGTGCCGTGAGTATTTTGGGGACAAGTTCAAGATTGGCCGTGACCGTTTCTACGACGTTCTGCGCGCCAATGTTCTGATGTTACGTCAGAAACAGTATCGTCCCCGCACGACAGACTCGCGCCATCACTTCCATATATACGAGGACCTGTTGAACACGACACCAAAATTTGTGGCAAGGGCCTGCGGGCAGATGGCTGTGGCCGACATCACCTACGTACGTTATCGTGACGGGTTTCTATACCTGTCGCTACTGACGGACTGCTACAGTCGCTATATCATCGGATGGTGTCTGAGTCTGACGTTGGAGACGGGAGGGCCACTGGAGGCTCTACAGATGGGGCTGGCATTCTATCGGAGCCACCGCATCGGCACCAAGGAACTCATCCACCATTCCGACAGAGGCATCCAGTATGCCTCGTTCAAGTATACGGATCTGTTGAAGGCAAACAAGATTCGTATCAGCATGACACAGTGTGGAGACCCGCTGCACAACGCGATGGCCGAGAGGGTGAACAATACGGTGAAGAACGAATGGCCATATGCCTATGAGAACCTTGGATACGAGGACTCCACCAAGGCCGTTGGCAACGCTATCACGATGTATAACACGGCAAGGCCACATAGCGCACTTGATATGAGAACGCCCCTACAGGTAGTTACCGGCGTCATGTCCAATCCTCTCTTATCACCCACTGAGGCTGACCTTACGCAGATGTCTCTTGGGGGTTCTTCGACCCCCGCCGACGGCATCCCCCCGAGTGTTTTTCATCGTTAAATTCTGTTCATCATGACGTATTCTCGATTTATTGTCCTATCTTTGCCGCCGTAAACCCAAATCAGGAATAACAGAAAAAACTGTCAACCTGAAAGCGAACCAAGCGTTCCAAGTGTCAACTGTCTTAGGAATAAGCAGAACATAGACAAATAATGTAAATAAAATGGTTTGTAAACCAGTATTGAAATTAAGAGTATAAACTGTCAACCTAAATCAGTACACCTCACTGATAATACCTGTTTACTACTGGCATTTTGTTCGCTATCTGCCTGATAATCAACAATGCACACTTTGCTACAATTGCTACATCAGTTTTTACGCTATATCAAAATGGAAGGTCTTGCTGTTGGACTTCAGGTTTGTCTTCCTCTTGCTCTCCTATGAAGGATTCAAGGCTGATACCGTAGTTCTCGCTGACCATAGTATAGTCGAAGCAGAGTGGCCTGTCTTGTTGGTACTTGGTGACGAGTTTGCTATTGCCATTATCCGTTACCAGTTCCTGTATGGGCTGGCCGTTGGAATTAAACGACTTAAATCGCTCTGGAGAGACGGCTCTGCCAAAGTATTCTGGCGTGTTCTGCAGATAATGAAGGATTGACTCTGAGGGCAATAGTTTCTCGTCCATCTGTTTGCCTAACTGTCGGTAGGTATTCAGCATGGAGTCCTTGCGAACCATGAGAATACGTCGTGGTGGATCGAATGTCAATTCCTCCCTACCTTTATCCTTTGTGACTTTGATTCTGCTCTTTACCCTGATGACATAGTTCTGTTCGTACACGAAGATGCCTTTCTGATGGGCACTGCTGATTATATCCCATAATCTGGAGAGTTCATCGGTCTTGGCACAGAGTTTGTCTTGGCGGATGATGCCGCTGACACACAGCTCTAACAAGTGCTCATACTGAAAAGGGAAATCTAACAAGCCATCAAGCGAAAGAAATACTGACAGTAGAACTGTCCAGTTATTTTTTATTCGATCTGCTGGTTTCTGTTTGCCCAAACGTGACCTTACATCTGCTTCAGCCTTTTTCATGGCGCTGGCAAAGTTAGCCTTGAACTGTTCACGAAGACTGAGTATTTGCAGCGTGATGTGAGTGGCACCCATCTGGCGATAATGCAGCAGATCAGCGAAACCCTCACATTCCTCCTGAGAATGATGCTGCTTTTCACAAGTCAGGAATATCAGTCGAGTGAATAGTGCAATATCAATAGTGGGCATCTCTTGACCAGTAAGAATGATGCCGCAGTCCACTCTTGCCTGTTCGCGCTTTTTGTCCTTGTCCATATTCATCTTGCATCGCCCATAACCACCCCAGTAGTCTTTCAACATTTCAATCTTCTTGATGTCAATGCCATTCTTGAATTCATCAAAGTGTACGAGGGCATTGCTAACGCTTGCCGCCGAGTCAGAAATGGCAGGAATAGTGGCCGTTTCGACATTAAGAGGTTCATTGTCAGTCGCAAAGAAGGTCATCAGTGTTTCTGCCAGTTCTGTTTTACCAGAACCTTTCGGGCCAAAGATATTCAATAAGGGAAAGCATCTGATTTGTGGTTTGATAATGTCCCTGAATAGCGTGGCAATATAGAAACAGAGGCCAATGATAGCATTATCACCGAATACTCCTATGATTTTGGCGAAATAGTCATGCAGGGAGATGTCGGAATGGTTGAGGTGGCAGAATTTCCGCTCGTTTACATATAGTTCACGAGAATCCTTGTATATCTGGGACATGGCGGGAAGATAAAAATTACCACCCTTCAGTCTCACAATGCCCATATGATCGACGGGATGCCATACGTTATCCTCGAATGCACCATTACAGAAGCAATAGAATCCCTGCTGTTGCCAACCGAGTTGCTTGATTTCCACTGCGGTCTCTGTAACCTTGGCCAGATATCGCTGCAACTGTATCAGCGGTTCCTCACCAGCTAGCCATGTATAGTTACCGATACCAAGGAGTTTCTTGCGCAGCGACTTGGCAGAGGTAAATACTTCCATATCCAGTTCAATGATCTCTTTCTGACTGTCGGTATTGTATATCTCGAAGAGCCGGATAGGACGGATATCGTCTTTAATATGGAAAAGTGGTTTCAATGTAAAGTTAGACCACTGCACTTCGTCACCGTTTTTATTGAAGCCATAATAACAGCCATTCCGGACAGTGAAGCCGAATGAACGGAGCATATCAATGCCACCTTCCTTGTTTTTTTCGGAAAGGCGCTTCTGTTGGCGCATCTTGGCTGCGTTAAAAGCCTGTCGCCAGATGGTCTTATTACCGTCAATCTTCGCCAGTTGGGTGATGTAACGCTCCAAGACGGTATCATCTTTGATACATAGAAGCAGATTACAGGCTTCATCGATGACCTTCTGCTTTTCCTCTGTAGTGCCGTTTTTATCAAACTTCTTCTCAAATGCCCAAAGCAGGAACTCTCTTTCTTCCAATCTATTGAGATCGGACTTGTCGCAGAAGAACTCATCAGGGTCAATCTTCTTCGGATGTTCGACGGTGAGGTCGTTGGGAATCTCCTTGACACTGACGGTAAAACCCTGCTGCATGGCAAGAGCACCATTTCGGATAACATTCAGGAAACCCGCTCCGAGTGTAGTGCCATCCTTCGGGATGTCAGAGTCTGGGATAAAGCAAAGCGTACAATCCTGTAAGCGGAAGTCTTTCAATTTCTGAAACTGGCTCTCAGTCCACGAGCCACCGAGGGAGGCTATAGTATTGTGAATGTCGAGCGACAGTAACTTCATAACATCTGGCGCCCCTTCTACAAGAAATAGCTTTCCCTGTTTCTTGGCCAAACATATGGCACTATCGATGCCGAAGATGGAATGAGACTTGTGGTATAGTTCGCTGTCGGCAGAATTGAGGTATTTGCAATCGGCATCCTCGTCCAATGCCCGTGCCGTGAATCCCTCGATATGATTGTACCTGTCTCTGATTGGAATCATGATACGGTTTCTATAAACGCAGTATAGCGAATGTGTCTTCTCACTCAGTTTCAGGATGCCCATCTCTTGCATCAGGTCAAGGCTCAGTCCTGTCTTCATCGCAAATTCAACAATGGAATGCCAGTCTTTAGGCGCATAGCCGATTCGTTGTTCCTGACAATACTTCTCATTCCAACGGTTAAGCATATAAGCTTTAGCCATTCTCGCGTCATC
>CACWSX010000093.1 GCA_902763615.1 uncultured Prevotellaceae bacterium
TGATGGCCTATGCAATATGAACAGGACGATTGTCACGGGAATAAGGGACAACATACATTTCAGAATATATCTGACGAGAGACTTAGATTGCAGATGAAGTGGAGCCAGCAATTCAGAGGCATTCCACTGAACCCAGAACACCAGGACACAACAGAGTATAATTATGCCAAGAGTTGCTAACCTTGATTTTCTAATAGAATCCATCATTTTTTATTATAACTTATAAATTCCGATTTATTTATCTATTATTTCAGATACTCATCATCCCTCACCAGCACCTTCTCGATCTTACCCACGTACATGGTGTGATAGTCGCCCTGCGGATAACTCTGGTCGATGGTTTCCTGATAGATGATGCCACTAGGCTGGATTTCTGCGGCATAGACCTTCTTGCAGACGAGCACCAGCTTGGCTTCCTCGAAATAGACAGTGTTATCGGCATAGACGGGTGTGAGTCCTGCCTTGGCTATCTTATCCTCGTCACGTCCTGACGTGCTGCCCAGATAGGCCATCTGCTTCTTGAACGACTTGTCCATGACACAGAGCGAGAAATAAGGCTCCTCATCCACGAACTCCTTGGTATAGCGCGACTCACGAATATAAACCACTGCCGAAGGATCGTTGTTACCCCACAGACATCCCAGATGCCCCCATGAGGCAGTCATTGTGTTGCAACTATGCTCATCGCCAGCCGTTATCAGCATCCATTCACCACCAATGAGGTTGAACGGATTAAACTTCAAGTCTTTGTAACTAATCTCTTGCATATATTGCTCGTATCAATAGAATAATGTTTTGCTATTCTCTTATTTATTTCGGGTACAAAGGTACTGTTTTTTCCCCATAATACTTTCAATCTATATTTTTTTTTCGAATCTTTGCCCAGAAATCCCATTGGAAATGAATTACAGGCAGATAGAAGACAAAGAAACTGACAGCACTTGTTGATGCTGTCAGCCCTTTGGTGTTAGAGAAAAAAGACAAATCCTTGTTACATTGTTACAAAGTGACAATGTGACAACCTATATCAGTATAAGACAGTTGGACTTTCTTGCCAAACGCCTCTTGAAAAAGCGCAATAAAGTCTTGCGTTGTCATCACTTCTTGTCTTTGGTAAATACAACGTTCCGGGTACTGAGATGAGCCGTAGCCTCATCCACTATCATGTCGTTCTGACGATAGACTATCGAGCAGTCTTGTATGTCGATGTCGTGGACACTGTTCATGCCCTCGATACCGCTGGCCTTGATGCCAGTCTTGCAACCACGGCAGACGATGTTGCGTATGTGAATGTCCTGGAAATCGGGCACGTGGTTGGCTTTGACTTCCTTCTTGGGTGCATTCCGCTTCACTTCGCCGGCAGGACGATCGGCATAGTCGCACTGGAAGATGATGGCTTCGCCCGTGATGTCGCTCATCACGATGTCTGAGATGAACAGCTGCTCGGTCTTGCCACCACGCCCAACGGCACTCTTAAAGCGCAACCCGGTGTCAGTACCGCTGAAGCGATTGTGACGCACCACCATACGGCGTATGCCGCTGGTGGTGTTGCTGCCAAGCACAAAACCTCCGTGAGCATGATAGACGGTGTTGCCCTCGACCATGATGTCCTCACAACCGTTGGCTGGCGACGCCGGTTTGGCTGCACTGCTTTTCATGCAGATGCCGTCGTCGCCTACATCAACCGTACAGCCTACGATGAGTCCCACGTTGACATCAGAGAAATCGATGCCGTCGCCATTCTGTGCATTCCAAGGGCAGCGCACGGTGATGCCGTCGACAATGACATTGCGGCAGTTGCAAGGATGCACATGGAAGCGGGGCGCATTCTGGAAGGTGACATCCTGAAGCAGCACGTTCACACAATCCGTCAGTCGCAGCAAGTCGTTGCGCATGTTCTCTTGAAGCTGCGGTGTGTCGGCAATGTCGGGGTAGCCGTTCGTCATCTGCCAGGGATACCACAGACTGCCTTCCTCCGCCACCATTCCGCCCATGGCCAGATATTGTTTCCACTCCACATCGCTCTGCTTGCTGCGCTTCACGGGTCGCCACAGGCTACCGTTGCCGTCGATGATGCCCTCGCCCGTAATGGCAATGTTCTTCCGCTTTGATGCACGTATGCATGGCAATGCGCGGTTCTTCTCGCCGTCTTCAGGCACATAGAGACGCTTGTCGGGCGAGAAATAGATGATGGCATTCCGCTCCAGATGCAGGTCAATGCTGTCTTTCAGCGAAATAGGCCCCGTAAGCCATACGCCATTGGGCACGATGAGCCGCCCGCCGCCTTTCTTCTGCAGGGCAGAAATGGCTTTTCGGAATGCTTCGGTGTTGAGTGTCACGCCATCGCCTATGCCTCCAAAGTCTGTCAGTGACACCTGATTCTCAGGCAATGAGAATGTGGTGACAGGCGTCACCTTCGTGGGCAGGTTTTGGTAATACCGTTCATAGTCGCCAGCCCAACTGTAACCAAACGCCATCAGAGTGGCGATGATAGTTAAGAATAGTCTTCTCATAATACTTATGTCATATTCTGTCTGTTCAATGTCGTTCTCATTTGCGTGGGCAAAGTTACGAAGAATATTCCAATTATTGCACATTTCGGGCAAAAAAAAGACCGACAGCACTTGCTGGTGCTGTCAGTTCTTTCGTAGTAGAGAGTGTGATTTCTTTTCTCAGAATGCTATTGGGCCGTGGCCCATGCAACTCGTAGTGCCGAGGGCAGTCAGGGCTGCCGTGAGGATTGACACGATGACCTGAATGACGGTCTTCCAAGTTTCCTTCTTCATGGTGTTTTACATTTAAGTTATGAAGGCATGTATATATACATGGTTAAACCTAAACCTTAAACCTTTTTTTTCTTGACCGAAATCCTGTCTTATGATGTTGAATGTTAAAAGTAGACTCCAGATTCGCATATTTACCCGAAAAAGTTTGTTTGATTGGAAAATATTGCTTAATTTTGCAGCGTTAAATATCAAAAAAGTGAAGATAAATAACAAAATAGATATATAAATATCAGTTTATTGAATAATAAATATATTAATTATGGCAG
>CACWSX010000094.1 GCA_902763615.1 uncultured Prevotellaceae bacterium
CATCATCACGCGAATGTCGGCACAAGTCTCGGTAATACCTCCCTGGCTGATACGTACCGACTTTATCAGCCGGTAGTTCTGATTCATCAGCAGGATATGGAACTCCTCCGTCTGCAGGTCGCGCATCCTTGGAAACATATAGTTGTAAATCCGCACAGCCGTACCCATGTCGGGCTTAGGCTCCGCTGCTGCCATCTGCCTGCGCCTGCCGAGTTCCACCGCTGCCATAATCTTACAAGCCGTCTGCACGCCCACGCCCTCGATGTCCTCCAACTCATCGAAACGAGCCTTGCCGAGCGCATTGAGATTATTGCCGAACTTGCGAAGGATGTTGTTGGCCACATCGACGGCACTCTGCTGAGCCGTGCCGCATCCCACCAGCAGGGAAATCAGCTCTGCGTCGCTCATCTGCTCTGCGCCGAGGTTCTGAAGTTTGTCACTTGGGCGGTCTTGTGGTGCCCACTGCTTAATGCTAAGTCTTAATGCTGCATTCATAATCCATCTGCTCGATGAAAGCGTTGGCGGTCTGACAGGTCGTGCAAATGTCATCAATCAGCAACACCCGCTTGCCTTGGAAGTAGTCGCTGTCTATCTGCACGTTGCTCTCCGTCTGCTTGCCGTGCTTGCGGCTGATATGCACCTTTTCGCGCTTTCCTACCACTTGGATATGCTCAAAGCCGTTGATGGCTCCGCACTTGGCGCATACGTCAGCCGAGAACCGCTTATATCTGCGGTCGTTCGTGCGCTTGCAACTGGCAGGGATGCAAACGATGATGGTATTTGTCAAGTCCATCTGCGAGAGAGCCTTGCTCACAAGCTTCGTAGCCCAATGGGTTGCGAATCTCTGCCCTGCCTTGAACCCAAGCAGAAATCGGTCGGTCTCTTGCGTCTCGAAGTTCGCCTTGCGCATGTACCGCTGCGGAACGTAGTCTAAAAGTGCAATTTTGAGCATCTTGTATCTGAGTTTTAATCTTTTCCCTTTGGTTTGGAGCTTTTGCTCCTTGCCGTCTGCGGGACTTGTTTTTACGATGCTCACAAAAGGTGGCCGTCGGCGATAAGGCAGTCGGAAGGTTACGTTGCCAACAGTCCGAAATACTCGTTCACCAATGGGGAAAGGAAGATTTCTGTCTGCTGGCAATGAATACCGAGGCCATTCGACGACAGCCATTTACCTTTGCATCGGAAAATCTGGCACCGCTGACGGCCAAGGTGTTCAAAGACAAACAGGAAACAAAAAACCCACTCCAGTTACGAAGTGGGAATGAATATCGAAGATAACTGTCTCTACATGTTTTTCAGACTTTTCTTTTATAGAGGAAGACTCGATAAATTGTCTTCTATAGGAATCTCATAATTATCCATTTCTGAAAAATCAATCATTCCTTCATTTGCAAATGCACCACAATCCTCACGGAAATCCAGCAAGAAATCACCGACAGGTCCTCTTACGTTCTTTGTAATGAAGATCTGAGCCTTATTATGGAGATCTCGCCCGTAGCCATCCTCATAGATTTTATAAACAGACGGACGGTTGACTATCATAAGCACATCAGAGTAGCCATCTATGCTTTCTCTGTCATTGAGTTCTTTAATAGTTGGGTGCATCTTCTCATAATTAGATTCACCAACAACACCATTCATATAGGCTGTAATGAAGATAGGAACGTTCAATTCGCGAGCAAGTTGTTTCACTCTGCCGACCATTGATGTTTCAAAATGATGATGATATACCAATTCTATGCCATCAAGGAATATTGCTTTGAGATGATGCTTTTCCACAGCATTCTTGCACATATCGCAGATTGGTCCTTCTTCAAAATGAAGGGAATCTTCAATAATAATGGGAGCTTGTACTAGTTTATCCATCTTGTCATTAAGAATTGACCATTGCCTGTCATTTATATCTCCATTAAGAAGGTTCCTAAGCGGCAATCCTGCTTGCAATGCAATCAACTGGTCAACACTTGCTTCCTTGACGTATCTTAATGAGTAGAACAACACGGGGATTTTATTCTCCACAGCCATATTCCTCATTATGGACATCTCCAATGACAACCTACCCATATTTGACCTGCCTGCTATCGTTATCAGTTCACCTTCTTGAAATCCACACACCGCTTCATCCAATCTATAGAAACCTGAGTGCAAGCCGGGTGTCCCTGTATTCAAAGCAGCCCTTCGAATAAGTCGCTCCAGCGATCTCTTGGTACAAGTACCAACATGTAGCAGTTCTCCCTGCTGACTTTCATTTGAGTTATTCATATGCAATAATGTATTTAAATGATAGTTTTTGGAGTAAAAACCTCACGGCCTTCACAGGAGGTGAGGGAATGCATAATTTGATTAATCGTATGAACTAAAAGATATTATCCTGAATAATCTTAGTACCTTAATACTAACCTATTATATCTTGACCATAGCCGACTGGCTGCGACTGGCGAGCTGGTCTATCTCTGTGCCATAGCTCTGCTGGAGTGCTGATCTTAGCAGAACCTCTTTCTCAGCCCCACCTATCAACCGTAGGTATCTGATACCCATTTCCGGCGAGATTTCCTTGTCGGGTAAGTCCACTCCATTCAGGCGAGCCCACACCATGTAGTCGCCATTGCGGGTTTTCTTGATTCCACTCTCATTGAAGTGTAGTGTCTCGTTCAGTCCTTCGTTCAGCGGACTCGGCTTCAGGGCGAGTTCATCCCTCGACTCCATAATTCGGCTTTCTTCAATCAGCACGTCGTCCGCCTCGGAGAGAACCTTGTCCACCTGATTGATGTTCAGCATCACCATCGGCACGACGAGACCGTTACCAGCGTCCCTGTCCCAAAGTTTCAGATGATACTTGCTGGCTATCGACACAGCATCATCACCAAGAGCCTCGTAAAAGTCCTGCTGCTCTGTCAGCACATGGTCGTAGCGATACTTACTGAGGAAAGAGTTGTATTCCTCCATAATATCATCCGTCTTCAGCTGCCGCTGCATCTCCACCGAATCGTAGTTTAACAGCGTGTGTTTCACATCTTCGAGCTGAGCATTCAGCATGTTACCCGTACTGATGATATAATCCCCACCACCTATCATGTTCCATTCCTGGCCGTAAACCAGATTGATGGTCTTGCCGCTTTCTGTGAACAGATTGACGCTTCCGCGACCATCGAAATCGACGAAGCATATATTCTCTGTGGTGTCAATGTCGCCGTCTTTCGAGTAGATGGGGAACTTCCCAAGATTCACGATGGCATGATCATTGCGGTTAAACAGAAGCAGATAGTCCAAGGTCTGCTGAGCCAAAGAAAGCCTGTCGGCCTTATAATCCTCTTCCGATGACCATCCGGCAACATTGATTTCAGCGTGTTTCC
>CACWSX010000095.1 GCA_902763615.1 uncultured Prevotellaceae bacterium
GATTGAGTTCAAGGTGGCTGCCTACTCTGGCAATACGTTGCTTGGCGAAGGTACACACCTCAGATTCATAGTTGATCGAGAGAAATTCATGTCAAGACTATAGATGAGTAAGCGGGAATATATACAGGCAAATAAGGACTGGATCATGGCCAAGTCAAAGGAGGAAGGTGTAAAGGCTCTGCCCAAGGGTATTTATTACAAGGTGCTGAGTGAGGGTAGTCAGGATAGTGCAAAGCCGACGGTTCGTAGCATCATTACAGCTCACTATACTGGCAGAACCATCGACGGCAAACAGTTCGATAGCAGTCGTGGCGGTGTACCTCTGGCTTGCCGACTTTGCGACCTCATCGAGGGCTGGATCATCGCCATTCAACAGATGCACATCGGCGACAAGTGGGAGATTTACATCCCTGCTGAAATGGGCTACGGCAAGTTCTCGCAGCCTGGCATCCCCGGTGGCTCGACTCTTATTTTTGAAATTGAACTATTAGGCATCGCATGAAGGAATTACTCTTAGTCTGCATTGGAAATTTCCTTAAAGGTGGCGCACGCTATTTAAGAGGAACCATACTTTCATTGCTATTAGTGTTGGCCTATACCGCCTCGTATGCGCAACAGGCGGGAACGGGTGCAAAAGGAAAGGTCGCCGATCCAGACAGCTTGGCAGCATGGTACGAAAAAACGCTGCAACTAAGCGGCATCACGGTGACGGGTCGGGCTGCCGACAAGAAGGTGACGGTGGAGAAGACCAGCATCAATCCGTCGGCCTCGGTAACAGCGGCTACGGGATCAGTACTTGAAGTGTTGCGCAGTTCGTCGGCAGTAACGGTGGACGGCAGCGGGCAGGTGTCGATACGCGGCAACGGCAATGTCCTAATACTGGTGGATGGCGTGCCAACCACGCTTGACGGGCTGGGCAGCATTCCTGCAGCCAACGTACAGAGCATCGACATCGTGACCAGTCCTGATGCGAAATACGATGCGGAGGGCACGGGCGGCATCATCAGCATCACTTCAAAGAAGCAGACGCAGGAGGCATTCACGGCGATGGTCTCGGCAAACTATGGGTTCAATAACTTCATGAATGGCAACGTGGCCATGAGCTATAACGTGGGACGCTGGGGCGTCAGGCTGAATTACAACGGAAGATACGAGAAAGACAAGATAGAAAGCGAACTTCATCGTCAGATTCTGCAATCGGGAAATACGCTCGACCAGTTGATTGATGCGGATAAGAAAACGACACTTCACAATATCGGACTGAACGTGAACTACAAACTGACGAAGCGGGATATCTTGACACTGGACTTAAAGGCTGGGTTCCCAAGGATGAACAACCTGCAAACAATGCATAACCACTACATGACGGCTGGCACGGCGAGTGAAAAGGTTCGGCAGACGGACATCACGTTTAATCGTGAGATGCTGGAGGGCTCGCTCACTTACAAGCACGTGTTTGAACCGAATAAGCGCGAGGTCAGCACATCAGCATCATTGTCGGCCATCAACGGACATCGGCCTTCCTATTATTATGAAGCCAACAAGATGGTGCAGCGATCAGAATCAGGCGGCCATCCTCGCATTGCCACATGGCAACTCGACTACATAACCATGCTGGGCAAGGGAAAACTGGAGACAGGAGTCAAGATGACCTATCGGCAGAACAACATCGACCACAAGATGTACGAGTGGAACGAGGCAACCAGCGACTGGCAACTGTCCATACCGCTTAGCAACGACCTGCGCCATCGCGAATATATCCCTGCCGCATACATCATGTATTCGTCGAAACTCTCGCAGCAGCTGACGATGAATGCCGGACTGCGATTCGAGTACAGCCGCACGACGCTTCGTAATGACAAGGATGCTTTGGATGAAGCCAGCAACTGCTATTTCGTGTCTCCCAACCTGATGCTGAACTATCGCATCAGCGACCCGTGGCAGTTTTCACTCGGACTGTCGCGCCGCATTTCGCGCCCCACCTATCCGCAGCTGAATCCCTACATCAACCTCATCGACAACAATACCTACGAGACGGGCAACGTCCATCTGAAGCCAGAGAAGGCCAACAAACTCGACATCGGCTACTCCTATGCGGGACAGTCGCTGAAGGTGAACGGCAATGCCTACCTTAACTACACGCAGGACTACATCAACCAGATAGCCTATATCGACCAGAACGTCCTCGTGATGACATACATCAACGGCGAGCAGTATCTGAACAGCGGTGTGGAGCATAACATCCGCTGGAGTGCCCTGCGATGGCTCGGTGTGGATGTGGGCTGCAACGTATTCTATACAAAGTCTCGTGGCACCAGTCAAGGCGTAACATTCCGCAACGAGGGTTGGACAAGCAACAGCAATGCTTCGCTGAACATCATGCCGATGAAAGGAATGACCATCCAGGCACAGTACTTCGTCACCACGCCGCAGTACTTCCCGCAGTTCACCACCAAGACCATCCACTACTGCAACCTCGGCATCCGACAACAGTTGCCCAAAAAGGGGCTCACATTCTCGGCCCTCCTCACCGACGTGTTCAACACCCGCCGCTGGGACATCTCGTCAGACAATCCCGTCTATACCCTCGTCAACAACAGCAAGAACCGCAGTCGCATCTTCTGGCTCGGCATCAGCTGGAATTTCCATTCCTACAAGCCCGTAGGTGGTCAGAAGAAACAGGAGGAAGATAGAAGTGTAATCAAATTAGGAGAATAGTCTATGACAGAAAAAGAAAAGATGCTGGCGGGTGAGATTTATTCCGCCGTTGACCCGCAGCTGATAGAAGAGCTGACGGAAGTGAAGGAGATAATCCATG
>CACWSX010000096.1 GCA_902763615.1 uncultured Prevotellaceae bacterium
CATGAGCCGCTTCTATCGTCACGTCCTCATCGAGAAGCACTACCCACACCACTGCGCTGTGATGTTCGGTCATCAGGGCAAGTACCTGTGGGAGGTTCTCAAGTACATGGGTATCCCCGTTGACGAGATCGACTACAACTTCCCGAAGGGCGATTTCTATCCCACAGAGAATCCTTTCTGCTAATAAAGGGATGACACTAAAAAAGGCTACCGTTTGGTAGCCTTTTTTTATTTAGTATTTGTTTATTTGGCTCGGAAGGCCTCAGCCTGCGAACGAATCAGCTCTTCGTCGTCGAAGTAGTTAATCTGCATGGCCTGGCGCACCTCACTCATGGTCTGTGCAGCGGTCTCACGGGCCTTCTCAGTGCCTCGACGCAGGATGTTGTAAATCTCAGGGATGTCCTGTTCGAACTCATGACGACGCTGGCGCATAGGCTCCAGGAACTCGTTGAGTATCTGGTTGAGGAACTTCTTGCACTTCATGTCACCCAGTCCACCGCGACGATAATGATCTTTCAGTTCGTCCAGGTTCTGATATTCAGGCCAGTACTGGGAGATAGGTGAACACGGCATTGCCCTCCACATGGCCAGGGTCGTTCAGATTGATGTGAGTGGGGTCGGTGTACATGGAGCGAACCTTCTGCCAAACGGTGTCGGCATCGTCAGAGAGGTAGATGCAGTTACCCAGCGACTTAGACATCTTCTCCTTGCCATCCGTTCCAGGCAGGCGACGAGCTGTTGCATTCTCGGGCAACATGATGTTAGGCTCCACCAATACGGGAGCGTAAATCTGGTTGAAGCGACGAACCAGTTCGCGAGTGACCTCCAACATGGGTTCCTGGTCTTCACCAGCAGGCACGGTGGTAGCCTTGAACAGGGTGATGTCGGCAGCCTGTGACACAGGGTAGCAGAAGAATCCCAAGGGGATGCTCTCGCCCTCGAAACCACGCATCTTCACCTCGGTCTTCACCGTTGGATTGCGCTGTACACGACTTACACTGACCAAGTTCATGAGATAGGTTGTCAACTCAGCCAATTCAGGAATCTGGCTCTGGATGAACAGCACGCACTTCTCAGGGTCGAGACCTGCAGCCAGATAGTCTAATGCCACGTTGACAATGGCTCTGACGAATCTTCTCAGGATTGTCAGCATTATCGGTCAAGGCCTGTACATCGGCCATGAATACAAACATCTTGTCGTAATCGCCGGCATTCTGCAATTCAACACGTCGGCGCAGTGAGCCGATGTAGTGTCCGAGATGGAGTTTGCCTGTAGGACGGTCGCCCGTCAGTATAATCTTTCCCATTTCTATATTGTTTTTTTTATTTTGTTCTTATCAGTTTGAAGGGTCTGTCTTTCTTGTCCAGCTTGCCCGTAATATACTTGCCGTCTTGGCTGATGTTCAACGTGTCCTTATCGTTGTCTTGATCGGTCATGATTATCATGTTGCCTTTCACAACGTAGGTACCTTTATGCGACTTGGGCACAACAGCCAGCGCTGCCTTCATGGCCTTGCGCTTCAGCCAGCCGTAGCCAGCCGCCTTCAAAGCCTCATCGCTGATTTTCGTATCTTGCTTCATCACCAAGTTCTTGTCGTCCTTGAACTCAATGGTGATGGCCAGCTTCATGCCTTTCTTCATCGCTTCCAACTCGGCCATCTTCTTCTTGATTTCAGCATCCAGTTTAGCTATTTCCTCGCCAGTCAGCTTGCGACCCTTCTTCTTCTCAGCCTCAGCAATGCCCTTCGTCCTTGCCTCAGCCACCTTTTTATCCAAATCCTTGGTAGCATCGTTCATCATATCTGCTATGATGTTCGGATTATGGTAGGTACGCCCCGCCATGTTGGTTTGGGCATTCGCAGTCAGCAAACCACCCAGCAGGAGCATTGCCAGCAGCGTCAAGAATTGTCTTTTCATAACCTTTCTATTCAAATCGGATGCAAAGGTACGAATAAGCGAGCACAATGCAAAATAAAACTTGTTTTTATTTTTGTATTGTCGAGCGAAAGCACCTTTAGGTCAAAGAACCTAAGACCGAAGGTCAAAGGTACGAATAAGCGAGCACAATGCAAAATTAAATTGTGCATTTTCACTTACGCTTGGTATGTTCTGCCACACAGCCGTCCAACAAACCGCGCTGAATGCGCCGACTCAGGTTTTCATTAGCCGACTTTAAGCGCTTGCCCTCCGGCGTGTAGTTGCACTTGAAACCAGTAATGTGCTTATATCGCTGCGAAACTGCTTGGGATCGTCAACGCAGACGCTTTTCACGGAGATGGAAAACTTGCCCAACTCCTTCAAATCAACGGTATAGCCATTCTGCATATAGAACTTGATGGTGTCGAACAGTTCGCGCAGCACCAAGCGAACATCTGAAGCCTTGGCCGTGCAGTTTTCTTCAATCATCGACTCGATGTCTTCCAACGTGACGACACCCTGTTTCACGGTGTGTGCATAATACTTGCGATAGTTTTTGCTGCCCTTTATCTGGTTTTGCAGCAGTCTGTAGTGTATTGCCATAATTCCTTTTCTTTTTTGATGCAAAGTTACTACTTTTTATGCAAATACACAAGAATAACTAGTTAAATTCAGTGAAGTAAATACAGTGAATTTGCTTTAATGATATAGGCTGCGAACGCTGCGAACTGCCGTTAACTGGGTTTGCAAAAGTGTGCATTTAGCATGTTGCGCACTTTTGCAAACACTTTTTCTTGGTAGTAACGCAATTATTCACTAACTTTGCATCAACAAAAAACAAAAATTGAAGAAATGATACTGACCGACCGCGAGCTCTTTCTGCTCATCATCTGCACCGTGTTCTACATTACCTTATTTATATTGGTAATCCAGAATAACCGACGCAAGTTGCAATTGCTGCAAAGCCGACTGGACAACATCCACGCCATGCAGAAAATGGCTGTGATGGAGCAACGGGGACAGGACGTTCGCCCATCTATCTGCGCTTGAAACAATATCTGAACGAAGGGCGCAACATGACGGAGCAAGACTGGAGGGAGCTGACGGACATAGTAAATGCCACCTACACAGGCTTTACTGACAAGCTCTACAGCCTCTATCGAATGAGTGAACAAGACCTGCGCGTCAGTCTACTGATCAAGGTGCGCATACAGCCAAAGGACATTGCCACACTGACGGCCCACTCGAAAGAGAGCGTCGCTTCGACGCGCAGCCGACTGTATCAGAAGGTGTTCGGCAAAAAGGGAAGCACCAAGGATTGGGACGATTTTATCCTCTCGATATAAAATAAATAGTAAATTGTAAATTGTCTAATTGTAAATATTATGATTGAGTATTTTTTAGCAAACATGTGGCAGGTATGGGCCATCGTAGCCATCGTCTGCCTGATTCTGGAGCTTTCGTCAGGTGATTTCTTTATCATCTGCCTCTCCATCGGAGGTGTGTTCGCCTTGATAGGTGCTGCACTGGGAATCAATGTCTATTGGCAATTGTTTATCTTTGCCATCTTCTCGCTACTGAGCATCTTCTTCGTACGACCGGTAGCTCTGCGCTGGCTGCATAAAAACGAGCCTAACAAGGCGAGTAATGCTGATGCACTATTGGGCAGAACAGGACGTGTAACAGAGGAGATCAAAGTTGGAGGCAACGGCTATGTGCAGATAGACGGCGACATGTGGAAGGCCGTGAGCCAGAAGGACATTGCTGTAGGTGAGACCGTTCGCGTCATTGGACGTGAAAGCACGATTATCACCGTAGATACTTTGTAAATTGGAAATTAATCATTAAACATTAAATATTAAAAATTATGGACATTATGAGTTATGTATTGATTGCCATCGTTATTCTGGTGGTTATCTTCGCCAAAATGGCACTGGTGATTATCCCTCAGTCAGAAACCCGCATCATTGAGCGATTGGGTCGCTACTATGCTACGCTGAACCCTGGTATCAACATCATCATTCCTTTCATTGACCGTGCGAAGGACATCGTGGTACTGAATCGCGGACGCTACGCTTACTCCAACTCGATTGACCTCCGTGAGCAGGTGTACGACTTCCCCTCACAGAATGTGATTACGAAGGATAATATCCAGATGGAGATCAACGCCCTGCTGTACTTCCAGATTGTTGACCCCTTCAAGGCTGTGTATGAGATTTCTAACCTGCCTAACGCTATTGAGAAACTGACACAGACCACCCTGCGTAACATCATTGGTGAACTGGAGCTGGACGAGACACTGACCTCGCGCGACACCATCAACACCAAGTTGCGTGCCGTATTGGACGATGCCACAGACAAGTGGGGTGTGAAGGTGAACCGCGTAGAGCTGCAGGACATCGTGCCACCCGCAACGGTACTGAATGCGATGGAGAAGCAGATGCAGGCTGAGCGTAACAAGCGTGCACAGATTCTGACCTCAGAGGGTGAGAAGGCTGCAGAGATTCTGGCTTCTGAAGGTGAGAAGACAGCTATCGTAAACAAGGCCGAGGCTGCTAAGCAACAGGCCATCCTGCATGCTGAGGGTGAAGCCCAGGCTCGCATCCGCAAAGCAGAGGCTGAGGCAAAGGCCATCGAACTGATTACTGAGGCTGTGGGCAAGTCGACGAACCCAGCCAACTATCTCTTGGCTCAGAAGTATATCCAGATGATGCAGGAGCTGGCTCAGGGCGACAAGACAAAGACCGTTTACCTGCCCTACGAGGCTACCAACTTGCTGGGAAGCATCGGAGGTATCAAAGACCTGTTTAAAAGCGAGTAATGAACATCGAAACTTCGATGCATCGACATTAAAAAAAGAGGCTCAGGCCTCTTTTTTTAATGGTATAGTAAACGAGAAGGTAGAGCCTTCGCCCTCTACGGATGTCACATAGGCATCACCACCATTCTTGCGGGCAAAGTCCTGACAGAGCTGCAAGCCGAGTCCTGAGCCTTCCTCACCATCTGTACCATAGGTCGTCTCACCCTTATGGAAAATGGAGTCTACACGATCGGCAGCAATACCCACACCATGGTCTCTTACGCTGATACGGGCAAAGTCGCCTTCATGCTCATAGAACACCTCAATGGCTTTACCTTCTGGCGTAAACTTCACGGCATTCGATATGAAGTTACGGATAATAGTCTTGATCATATCGTTATCGCCATAGACCACCAATTTCTCCTTAGCAGGCAGATACTTGAGGTCTATCTTCTTCATCTCGGCAATCATCTGGAAGATGTCAACGACACCAGGAACAATATCATCAAGGTCAATGTCCTGATAAACCACAGAAAGACGTCCCGTCTGACTCTTTGTCCACTTCAGCAGATTGTCCAGCAGGTCGTGGGTTTCCTCAGACTCGCGGTTGGCTTTATCCAAGAGCTCGAAGATTTCATCGCCTACGGTTTCCCTTGACACCACATTGACAGCAAGATTCAGCACCATACGGATAGAAGCCATAGGAGAACGAAGGTCGTGGGCAATAACCGAATACATCTTATCGCGGTTACTGATAGTACGACGCAATTCTTCATTCTGACGCTCAATGATGCGCTTGGCAGCTACCAGCTGTATCTGGTGCATGACACGCATAACCAACTCTTCCTTAAGGAAGATAATAGGGATATCCAGCGTTTCAGGGTCCTTCTTCAAGATAACAGCAGTATCAAAACCATTCAACTCAGGCATCATGACATCCAACAGAATGAGGTCGGGCTTGTCTTTCTTAGCCACCTCAATACAAGCGTTTCCGTTGTTTGCCGTGCACACCTGAAACTTCTCATTGGTCAACAATATTTTGAGCAACAATACGTTGCTGACAACATCGTCGACGATAAGAATTTTATAGTCGCTCCGGTTGATCTGGGACTCAAAAGTTTCATTCAACTCCATTCGATTTCTCGGCTTTTAGTACATTACTGAATGCAAAAGTAGCAAATATTTAGCTATTCGCCAAATATTTGCCAAACTTTTTACTTATACTCGCTCCAAGACTTGATGCCAATACCCTCAATTCCCTCCGTACAGAAAGCCTGAATAAAGGCAGAAGCCAGTCGGGCATTCGTGATGAGAGGAACATTGAGATCGATGGCTGCACGACGGATTTTATAGCCGTTGGTAAGCTCGTGAGTGGTCAGGTTCTTGGGAATATTAACCACCATATCAATCTTGTGCTGATGCAGCAAATCAAGTGCCTGAGGCTGTCCTTCGTCAGAGGGCCAGTGAACCAGCGTGTTCTGCAC
>CACWSX010000097.1 GCA_902763615.1 uncultured Prevotellaceae bacterium
ACCTCGTTCATTCTACGCTGTCTGCTAATACTGGTCACGATGACCTCAGCCTTGATGTCGGGAAAATCCTTCGCCATCATCAAACGAATGTCATGCTGTGGTGTTTCCGCCTGATCTATCAAAATCATACATGCAGGCTTATAGATAGCAATCTGGCGCACCATCTCCGAACCAATGGAACCTGCCGAACCTGTAATCAGCACCTTCTTTCCTTTCAGCAGTTCTCCAACACTCTTCATGTCCACCTGTATCTCTTCTCTTGGCAGCAGGTCTTCTACAGAAACCTCCTTCAGTTGGACATTCGACAGATTCACTTCTGTATCATCTTCGTTCCATTCCTTAGCACCCTCAGCCATGAAGATTTTCACGCCAGCGCTAATCAGTATGTCCTGCAACTCTACATTGTTACGGAACTCTCTTTGACGGAGTGGCGATACCAGTACAGCCTCAATACCCTGACGCTTAATAACGCTTTTCAAGTCATCACTAAGGTTATACACCTTCTCGCCCATCAGGGTGGTATGCTTCAGTTTCGGATTATGCGAGATAAATCCTTTAAGGATAAAGCGCTTCGGACGTACCGTATTGATATTCTTGGCCAACCCTACTCCACCCGACATAGCACCATAAATGAGTACTCTCAGCGCACGCTTGTCAGATGTCGTTACATCGTAAATGGTCTTTGCCATCACACGTGTAAGCCACATTAACAGCGTAGCCATCAGGTAGATTAAGCATATCTGTGTCGTCGTAAAATGAACGAAATGGGCACCTGGTAAATAGTCTGTGAAATAATCCGCTAGAAGTACTAATATTAGCGAAATGCCATTCGAATAGATGACACGCACCAAATCGACAAACGACGAATAGCGCATAATTCCCGTATAGGTATGGAACAGACGGAATCCCACCAGACTCAGCAAGATATATAATATCAAGGTGTTCAGCACTTTCCAGAAGTCTTCTATCAGTCCAATGCGGTTAAACACCCAATAAACCATCATTCCTGACACCATCAAGATGCCACAGTCCAACAAGAAAATCACCCAGTATGGCAGTGAGTTCTTAGTAAAATACCAATTGAATAGTCTATTTATAAAACCCATAATTCTTTTGTCTAATTCATGTACAAAGGTAACAAATCTCAAATCAACTTGTCTGCCAACTGCTCCAGCAGTGCCTCATCACCTGCCTTCATGCGCGAACGGATGGTAACCTTGGGCTCAACGATTTCGCAGTCCTTCATGGCCTCAATCATCGTGCGCATCACCTTGCCGGCTGAGGGCGCCCAACTGCCGTTCTCAATGATGGCGAACTTACGCTTCTGGTAGTTCTTGATTTGCAGGTGATACAGGAAATCGTGCATCACGGGGAATACGCCTGCATCGTAGCTCGAGGCAGCTACCACTACCGTAGGATAGCGGAAGGCATCCTCGATGACCTCAGCCAAATCCTCACGACTTAAGTCGCTGACAACCACTTTTTTAGCACCTTTTTCTTTCAGTATTTCTCCAAATCGCTCAGCAGCAGCAGCCGTACCACCATGTATGCTGGCATAGGCTATCAGGACGCCCTCACTCTCGGGCTCGTATTTGCTCCAAATATCATACAGGCGTACGGCCTCTGCCAGGGCCTCACCCTTCAGCACAGGACCATGCAGCGGACAGATGGTCTGCACGTCGATGGCGGCAGCCTTCTTGAGGACACTCTGAACCTGCGCACCATACTTGCCACAGATGTTAAAGTAATAGCGACGAGCTTCACAAGCCCAGTCGTCAGTCTCGTTGACCAATGCGCCAAACTTACCGAAACCATCAGCCGAGAACAGCACCTTGTCTGTGGTATCATAACTCATGATCACCTCTGGCCAATGTATCATCGCAGCACCGATAAACTTCAATTCATGCTTGCCTAATGAAAGACTATCACCCTCTTTTACAGTAATCACACGACCAGTGAAATCGACTCCCTCAAAGAAGTTAGCTAACATCTTCACAGCCTGTGCACTGCATACCAGTTGCACACTAGGATATGTCTCCAGCATCCAGGCGATGAGTGCCGAGTGATCGGGCTCCATGTGGTGAGCCACCAAGTAGTCCGGTTGTCTGCCATTCAGAGCAGCGGTTAGATTCTTTTTCCACTCCTCACCCTTTCTGCGGTCAGCAGTATCCATCACTGCTATCTTCTCATCATCAATGAGATACGAGTTATAACTCATGCCCTCGGGCACCACATACTGACTCTCAAACAAATCGATGTCCAAATCATCTACACCGATATACTTTATGCTGTCACTAATTAATTTCATAGTTCTATGATAATAATTTGCGGACAAAATTACAAATAATATTTGAAATATGCAAATAATATGGGGGGATTATCAGAAAGAATCACTAAATTTGCAGTCCAAAAGCATAAAACAGAAATGAATACAACGGCTAAAGAGATTATCGAATATATGGAGTCGCTACAGAATGAAGAACAGCGATGCATCCTTATGGGGTTCTTCAAGACAGGTCCTGGCGAATATGGCGAGGGCGACGAATTCCTCGGTCTGAAAGTACCTCAGACCCGTGAGGTGGTACGTGCCATTTCAAAAGATTTTCCCTTGAGCGAAATCCCTGAGTTATTGATGAACCGCTGGCACGAGGTGCGTCTCTGTGGTTTTCTAATTCTTGTAGCAAAATTCGAGAAACTGGCAACTAAACGCCTTGAAAATATCGAGGAAGCGAT
>CACWSX010000098.1 GCA_902763615.1 uncultured Prevotellaceae bacterium
GCTGTGGCATTACGTCACAATGGAAAGGCGACGCCTATTAATTACAAGACCCGTCAGAGCGCCGAGCGTAAATGCCGTACCGACAACTCCAAGCCCTTCGAACTGAAGGATCTGGCGCGCACCACCGTTCTCTGCGAGTATGATTCGATACGCGTTGTCATCGACGACATCAAATCTGCAGCCACTGAGTACGACGCCTTCGGCCGTCACAAGCACCAGACCAGCGACTACGGCTACTGGGGAGACATCATCAATCTGGCATTCTACAATCTTCAAACAGAGATACAGGTGAAGAGTTACCGCATGTACTATGCTGTAAATCCAAAGGACATCTGCCAACCCGTGCTGGGCGACTCGCTCTACAACGTCATCCATACAGAGACCGGTCTGGAGCCAGGCCTCGCACATCACTATTATGAAATCATGCGTGCCGACACGGCAAGCGCCGCTACGCGTGAACGTTACCGGAAGTTGAGCATAGAATACCTTAGTCACTTCGATAAAGATTACGTCAAATAGTAAATGCTACTATTCTAAATGAAAAGAGAGGCACTTGGGATTATCCAGATGCCTCTCTTTTTTGTGTGATAATGTAGTGCTTAAAAATCAGATTCGGGCGAGCGCCCGCAATGATAAGGCCGCCCGCTCGTATATATCAGGGCGGACGCCCGAAGATATACGGCCGTCCGCCCGAATCTGGCTACCCTTAGTATCGCTCCCTGCTAGAACGTATATCTCTCCCTGCTATCCTTAATGTCTTTCCCCTGCGAGCCTTAATAGAAATATTAAGCCCGTGTGATCGTCGGTTCGGTTACTTTATGCTTTTTGCGCGATGGGTTTGTAGTCCTTCGTGATGATCTCGTAGCAGAGTTTGAACCAGACGAGGATGACGGGGAGGGCTTTGAGACCGTAGGGCTTCATGTATTCCTCGCGGATGAAACGGGGCATGAGGTCGGAATGGGCCATGGTGCAGCAGATGAACACATAGACCATCAGCGCCACATCCCACTTGGAACGTTGCCAGGGGGCTGCGGTGTACCAGATGGCGACGCCTACGACGGCGATGATGTAGGTGCTGTTCTCAGAACCTGTGGAGAAGAGCACCGTAAACATCAGGACGGAGGCCAGCAGAGTCTGGCGGAAGGCGTCGTTGGCGTATTGCCTGAACCGCAGATAGGGGGCTGCAAAGGCGATGAGTCCGGGGATGATCAGCCACAGGTCGGAATAGGTGGCACAGCCTGAGATCTTCCTGACCACGCCCAGCAGGGAGATGTTGGTGCCGTGACTGAACATATTGTCGGCATTCTTCTCGACGATGCTGATATACCAGTCATGGTACTGACCGATGATGTATTCCGGACTGGAGATGACCATCGGCGCCACAAACATGATGACCGCCCAGAGGATCAGCGAACCGACGAACTTCCCCTTATGCTTGGAGAAGAGGAAGAAGGCGAGACCCACGATGCCGTAGAGCTTCACGAAGGTGCCGAGCATGATGAAGAAAGCTGCCCAGAAGTCCTTCTCGCGCTCGATACAGTAATAGGTGAGTACGATGATGGCGGCGATGGCGATGTTGAACTGCTGCATCTGGATGCCATTCAGCATCTCGTGGGCACAGAACCAATAGACGAACACCTGTTGGTAGGTGGTGAAGACGTTATGCCGGATGGCGACATAGAGAAACAGGGTGAGGGCTATCAGCCACAGGAGCATACCCAGCCACGTGGGCGGTACGGCAAAGGGCGCAATGACCATCGCGAACGTAGGGCCGTAGTGGTTCAGGTCGAAGTATTCTGCGGGGTAATGGATATAGAGCGGCAGTTGATGGACAACGTGCCAGAACTCGTATTTGAAGATCAGGAAATTGTTCTCGCGCCCATGTCCGAAACGTGTCATACCCGTCACGGCGATGATCATCCACACCCAAAGCAGCGTGCGTGGATCGGTCAGGATTTGCTTCAGCCTTGCTTTCATTTTCTACAATTTTGCTGCAAAGATACTAATAAATTGAGAATTTAGAATTAAGATTTAAGAATATTTTGTATCTTTGCACCGATGAATGACGAAAACAAGATATCGGTAGTTATCAATACCTATAATGCAGAGCGTGATCTGGAACGGGTGTTAGAGGCAGTGAAGGACTTTGATGAGGTCCTAATATGTGACATGGAGAGCACCGACAATACCCTTGATATTGCAAAGAAGTACGGTTGTAGGATTGTGACTTTCGAGCGGAAAACATATAACATTGTGGAGCCAGCCAGAGAGTTTGCTATCCATGAGGCTCGTTTTGACTGGGTGCTGGTGGTGGATGCCGACGAGATCGTGACACCAGAACTAAAGGAGTATCTTTATCGGCGAATAAAAGAGGATGACTGCCCCGACGGCCTCTATATCCCACGAAAGAATTATTTTATGGGTCGTTTCATGCGTTGTCATTATCCTGATCATATCCTACGATTCTTCCGTAAAGACAAGACTCATTGGCCTCCTATCATTCATTGCACGCCTGTGGTTAATGGTCACGTGGAGAAAATTCCAGCCAAGCACAAGGAGTTGGCTTTTGAGCATCTTGCGAATGATACTGTGGCCGATATCGTGAGGAAAGCGAATATCTATTCTGAGAATGAGGTGCCTCGCAGACGGAAGAAAAACTATGGGGTCTTG
>CACWSX010000099.1 GCA_902763615.1 uncultured Prevotellaceae bacterium
TTTCTGTTGTCGTCTATCATCAGCAACTCAGGGAAACCACCCTGCTTCAGATACTCGTCGAAAGCAGCCCTGCGGAATGCCTCTGCCTTCGTGGTGCGACGTTCTGTGTCCACATCTTTCATCATGCAGAACTCCCTGAAAGAGAAAGGATATAGTGATATTTCCTTGCTACGCCCAGAGAGGTGCGAGGCCAACTCGCCGCTGAGCAGTTTGGCATTGGAACCTGTGATGATAACGTGCATTTTCTTTCTCAGCATACGATTGACGAACAGATGCCATCCCACGACATTCTGTATCTCATCGAGGAAAAGGTACTGAAAGTCGCCGTATATCTTATACAGAATCTCCAGCACGTCGTTCAGCTGGTCTGCCTTGAGGTCAACCAACCGTTCATCATCGAAGTCAGCGTATGCAAACTTCAGGCTGTGATTGCGCATAGCCTGATAGCAAAGCGTTGACTTACCGCTTCGCCTGACACCAATGACTACCTGTGCCTGAGTGCTTTTAAAGTCAATCAGACTCTCTTCACGCCGCTGGCATAATGCCTCTTCAGCTCTGCCTTCCATTTCCTCCTGCTGGTCAGTGAGGATGAATTCCAATGTCCTTTTGTCAACCATAACGATGATATTTGGGGTGCAAAGATACGAAGAAGAAACGTAAAACGCGATATTTTACATAAAAACATAGCATCAGAATACGATATTTTACAGGAAATGGCGTTTTAGAACGCGATATTTTACATAATAACGCTACAATTTTAAAGGTGTAGTTTTGACATTTATCATTGTATTTATCAGCATGGTGGCTATGACCACGTTGTTATTACAAGTTCCAAGACATCGTACTTCGGAAGGCCGTTAAAGGCTGGGCATTCGGGAACATCCTCCTTGGTGGGATCATCGGATGGAGTGTGGACCTTATCCAAACCCGCACAGGAAGAATACAACATCGAACCAACCTTCAAAAAGAAAGAAAACCAAGAAAGCACAAAAGAAAACGAATCGAAATAAAGGGATCACTCTGGATCATACGGAAAGGTTTTTAGATACGATAATAGCCATTCTCTTTGTATTACTCGTGCTTTCCGGCCTTCTCCTTCTTTATTCCATCCTCCTTCATAAGGCTGAAAAAAGGCATCTCAGGTATTTGCAGTATATCAACGACAGAAATACTGTCCAGATCAGGAGAATGAAGGAAGAAACAAACGAATGGCTTTCAGAGAATAACCAGCGCCTGCAAAAATTAAACGCTTCCCCAGAAATGGCTACATTCCGCAGAAGATGTGCAAACAGGGAATTGCCTTCAGCCGAAGAATGGGAAAAATTTCAGGTGATGATGGATACCCTATATGGCTCCTTTGTACAGCAACTCTTAACCGTATTCCACCTCAGCACGCAGGAAATCCATGTCTGCCTGCTTGTAAAAGCACAATTCAAACCCGTGGAAATCGCGATTCTGACAGCCCACAGCAAAGAGGCTATTTCATCTACCCGCAGACGATTGTACAAAAAGATAACAGGCAAAAGCGGCACACCAGAACAATTAGACAAACTTATTATGGAGTGGTGAGCTTGCGCTGGATAACGAGTGAAAAATTATGTAAAATAAAATATAATTTTATAAGGTTAAATCAAACTTGTTGAACAATCGGTAAAGAGTTTTAAAATGTTTGGGCATCAGCGCATGATTGCCTACTTTTGCCTTCGCTTATTATCGTAAAAATTGTATCAACAATGAATTTAACCATAGCGCATATCATGCTCTTGTTGATGCCGTCGTCTGTCGTTATGGCGCAGCAAAGGCTGGTCGTCGTCAATGTGGAATCGAAGGTGCCGATACGCGATGTGAGAGTCTGTACGGACAACGGGCAGGAAAGGCACACTTCGTGGGACGGCAGTGTTGCCGTTCCTGACAGTTTCCTCCGCATCGACTTCCTGCATCCCGACTTCGAACGGCGCTATGTCCTGAAATCAGAACTTCATGGCGACACGATATTCCTTATCCCCAACACCAATGCCCTCCATGAGGTGGTCATCTATGGAGAACGGCGCTTCGACAAGCGGATGGCGCAGATACTCAAACCTTCACCCCAGCAGATAGAGCGCGACAAAATGCCAAAGGTGGTGCCAGCAGGCATCAGTCCCCTCGGACTGCTTGCCCTGATATACGACCTTACGCTGCGCAAGAAAGTAGAGGACCGCGCCCGACGGAAAAAGGCACTGAAGGAAGTGCGCAGGAAAGAAGAGGAGTTCCAGCACAAATGGGACTCGCTGCGACTGGGGAACCATCCTAAGCAAAACCGAAACCCATGAAATAACATTATTTCGCTCGCTTTCTTGCTTGTTCACAAAATATTGCCTATCTTTGCAAGCGGAATCGGCAACGATCCTTCTTATTATCAATAATAACTAAATGCTTTTTTAACTTATGAAGAAGAAACTATTGATGACTTTAACGCTTGCCCTCGCCATGAGCGCAAGCATGTTTGCACAGACACAATCGGAGCCCACCGTGCTCGAAGATGGCGGAACAGGCCCTTACAAAGCCGTGATGTACGAAGTGGAAGGTTTCAAGGAGCACACCATTTTCGCTCCGAAAGACCTGTCGGTATTCAACGCCAAGAAAGCCCTGCCCGTGCTGGTATGGGGAAATGGCGGCTGCGCCAACTCACCTCGTGGCCACGAAAAGTTTCTCAACGACATCGCCTCTTACGGCTACCTCGTACTGGCTACCGGTCTGATGCCGAAGGCTGATGCTCCTCGAGGCATGGGCGGTATGGGTCGAGGCAATCAGTCGCGCTCAGAACAGCAGGTGGAGTCGATGGACTGGGCCTTTGCTCAGAATGCAGACAAGAACAGCCCATTCTATCAGAAGATCGATACGAAGAACATCTGCATCTCAGGTATGTCGTGCGGTGGCCTGCAGGCTCTTTTCAACTGCTTCGATCCGCGTGTCACCTCTATTATGATCTGCAACAGCGGACTGTTTGAGCAGCCTGAGGATGGTGGTAGCGGTCAACGACGTATGCCAGGAATGCCCAGTGTGCCAAAAGCCAAACTGAAGGAGATCCATTGCCCCATCATCTATATTCTTGGTGGCGAGACGGACATCGCCTATAACAATGGTATGGATGACTTCAAGCGCATCAGTCATGTGCCGGCCATCGCCGTCAACCTGCCCGTTGGTCATGGCGGTACCTACAACCAGCCCAACGGTGGCGAGTTTGCCATTGTGGCCCGCGCCTGGCTCGACTGGCAACTCAAAGGCAATCAGGATGCCTCGAAGATGTTCACAGGCGACAGTCCAGCCATCCTGCAGCGCAAGGACTGGACCTTGGAGAAGAACGAGAAAGTGAAGTAGCCTTAGCAGTTACTTCACTGACGTGTACTGAATAAGTTGACACTTTTACAATAAAAAAGTGTATCAGTATGCGACAAAATGGCGAGAAGACAGATGAGAAGAGAATGGCATTAAGATGGTTTCGTATCTTTGCAGTCGAAGACAAGCCTATAGCGTGTTCTCAACAGGCTGCTGGGAGGATCACGGGGTCGGTTCTACTGATCTTACGGCAAATATCTGCTGAATATCTCGAAATAAAAGAAGCCCCACCGGTTGGCGGGGCTTCTTTTATGCTTGTTCGTCATTTCAACTGCTTGACCGGGAAGGTGAAGTAGGTGTCGGGGAAAGGCTCGTCCTTCAGGGTGAAGTGCCACCACTCCGAATCCATGGGCTTGAAGCCTGCGGCAAGCATGGCGCGGCGCAGGATCATGCGGTTCTTGAACTGCTGCTCAGTGATGCTGCGCTTCGGTTCGGCGGGGCTCTTCGAGTTGTCGCCGGTATATTCACCCGTCTCGGGATTGCCGCAGAAGTCTGGATGACTCTCAGGACCGAACCAGTCGAAGGTGCCGCCCATGTCGAGTTCTTTCTCTGTCTGCATGTCAAAGAGCGTCAGATCCACCGTAGAGCCGCGCGTGTGGCCGCTCTTCTCGCAGATGTAATCTTCCTTGAAAAGACGCGCCTTGTCGTCGATGTCGGGATAGAAATAGGGCTTCATCTCGGTAGCCTCCATGTCGGCTCCCCAACGCATGAAGTGATCAACGGCCTTCTGCGGGCGATAGGCATCATAGATTTTCAGGCGGTAGCCCTTTGTTTTCACGTCGTCGCTCGCCTTCTTCAGGGCTGCAGAGGCCTGCTTGGTCAGGAGGGCTGTCGGCTCCTCGTACCCATCGATACGAGTACCCACGAAATTATAGGTGCCGAAGTAGCGTATCTCCAGGATAGCATCGGGCACGGCATCCGTCAGGGTTACAAACTGGCTGCTGTCGTCAGTCGGGTTGACCACGGGATTGTCGCTGTCACCGTCACTGCAGGTCATCACACTCGCGCCGCAAATAATTGCAAGGATGGCGGCTATCATCCAAATTTTCTTTTGTTTCATCGCTGCAAATTTACATATTCTCGTCGAAAAAAGTTACAAATCCATATTTTTTAACATCGGAGAAGGTCGATACGCACTTCATATACCAGATCCTGCCCCTCGTCGGTAAGGCGCTGGGCATCGTTGTCGGCATAGGCGATAAGTTGCGTCTGCTGTAGAATCATGGGGTCGGTTCTAGAATCATGGGGTCGGGGGTGTCACTTCCCCGCCGGCAGCTCCGCGCCTTCCAGCGTGTCAGCATCCCTAAGGGCGAGACCAAGAACGTATTGCTCGAGATAGACAAGCGCGACCTCAGCTATTGGGACGAGCAGACCCACGCCTTCATCCAGGTAAAGGGCCCCATCCGTTTCGAGATAGGCGCCTCCTCGGCAGACATCCGCCAGACAGTCATGAAATGAAAGGGCGCCGATGCTGTTATTCGATCAATTCGAAATGCTGGAAGTCCTTGCGTGTCGTCCAGTCACCGCCCCATTCAAAGCCAGCCTCGGTGAAGAGACGGAAGCAAAGGTCTTCGTGGTCTATCTTATAGGGAAAGTCCCAGGTACGGTCACAATACGCCTCAGCCGTGGCGGGCTGGATAAAGCGCGTGCCGTTGTCAAGGTCCCTGTAATAAGGATTATAGAGCGTATTAATGTCGATGGCCAATCCACGGGCATGCTTTGAGAGCTTAGTAGAGCCGGCGATGGTGCGGTAGCAGAAGCACGACGAATTGTTGTCGCGCATCTGTGTCTCGTCATCGGCATCATAGACGTCGGGGAGTAGCATGCGCTGAATAGGGTACTTTGCATCGAAGAGCTGGCGGAAGATGTGAGCCACACGGTCGGCTATCTGTGCATTGACAATCATCTCACCGACGTGTATCTGGTCATCGTAATCCCAGTGCAGAGCACGGATATGGCGCAGGTCGTCGCGTCCGATATAGGGGTTCTCCTTATAGGTCTTTCCCTGCATGCGCTGCCAAACACCGTCGGGTATGGGCTCTGCCGCAAAGCACTTGTCGATGCCGCCGAAGGCCTCGATAGCGTCATGACTGACGGTCTTTCCCGCCTGCCACTGCGTGAGTGCCGTCGTATCGGGGGTGACGGCGTTGTCATTGTTTTCGCTGCAAGATACGAACACACTTGTGCCGCTGATGAGGGTAGCGGCCAGTACCCATTGCATGATTCTTTTCATTGAGCCCATTGCATGATTTTCCTTGTGAGATACTTTTCTCATTGTTTGTTCCTTTGATATCTACACATGATATATATCACCAGATCTGCACGCGCTTTTCTGGTGCGAGATAGAGTTTCCCGTCGGTCACGTTGAAGAGCCTGTACCAGTCGTCGAAGAGTGTCACGATGACATTGACGCGGTTTTGGGGGATTGAATGGACGTCAGTCAGGTACAACGCCTTCTTTTGGGCAAGGGTGGGATATTGCAGCCACAGTTTTGCATAGTGCAGGAAGAACTCCTGGCAGGCATAGTCGAGGGCAGCCCCCTGAAGCCCCTCATCTATTTTCTTCTGCTTGAAGAGTG
>CACWSX010000100.1 GCA_902763615.1 uncultured Prevotellaceae bacterium
GTCTCTGAGAAGCTGCTCAAAGACTACGACCAGAAGCCTGTCATGGTAATGCCTGAGGATCCTTTGTTCCAGATGGACGAGTAAAAGTGGCAAAAATATACCACAAACGCAAAATTTCTTTCAAATTGTTTGGTGAATTCGCGGAAAAGTTATACTTTTGCAGGCGATAAACAAAAATATCAAGACAATGAACATGTTGAATGCTTACTTTTACGGCTTTTATTTTTACTTTGCAGCAACCTGTGAAGCGGAAGGCCGTATGTAAGAATAAACAATGAAAGAATAAAAGAAATACAGTCCCGCTTCACAGCAAAGTGAAAGCGGGATTTTTATTAGGAATATGAAGAGAATAGCTATACAAGGACTGATAGGATCGTTCCACGACATCGCAGCACATCTGTATTTCGAAGGCGAGCAGATACAGCTTATCTGCTGTGCCACGTTTGAAGAGGTGTTCGCGCAGATTAAGCAGGACCCCACCGTGATTGGCATGACAGCCATTGAGAACACCATTGCGGGTTCGTTGTTGCATAACTACGAATTGCTGCGCGAGTCAGGGACAACCATCGTTGGCGAGCATAAACTGCATATCTCGCACTGTATCTGCTGTCTGCCCGATGACGATTGGAAAACCATTACTGAGGTACATTCCCATCCGGTTGCCCTAATGCAGTGCCGTCAGTTTCTGGCTCAGCATCCACAACTGAAGAATGTGGAAGCAGAAGATACTGCAGGAGCAGCCAAGATGATTAGCGAGGAACGTCGTGAGCATTGGGCAGCCATCTGCAGTTCAGATGCTGCTAAGCTCTATGGCATGAAAATTCTGGAAGACCATATCGAGGACAACAAGCATAACTTTACCCGTTTCCTCGTGGTTTCCAATCCCAACAAGGCCGATATGCTGCGTCCGCTGACCGAGGCTAACAAGGCCAGCATCGTGTTCTCGTTGCCTCACGAAGAAGGCTCACTCAGTCATGTACTGGCTATCCTCTCGTTCTACAAGATTAACCTGACGAAGATTCAGTCGTTGCCCATCATCGGACGAGAATGGGAGTATCTGTTCTATGTCGATTTGATGTATGACGACCTGACGCGCTATCGTCAGTCTATTGATGCAATTATCCCATTGACCAAGGATTTTAAGATATTGGGAGAATATAAGGACGGTCGACAGACTAATTAAGGTAATCATAAAAATCAAAGTTTAATGCTCAAAGTTCAAAGAATATGATACAACCAGCAGAGAGATTAAGTTTAGTACAGGAGTACTACTTCAGCAGGAAGTTGAAAGAAGTGGCACAGATGAATGCCGAGGGTAAAGACATCATTAGTCTGGCCATCGGAAGTCCTGATATGCCCCCTTCGCAGCAAACCATTGATAAGTTGTGCGAGGTGGCTCGTCAACCCAATGCTCATGGTTATCAGCCTACTCAGGGCACTCCTGAGTTGCGTGAGGCTATGGCAGGCTTTTACAAGCGCTGGTATGATGTTGATTTGGATGCCAAGAGCGAGGTATTGCCTCTGATTGGTTCCAAGGAAGGCATCCTGCATGTCACACTGGCTTTCGTCAATCCTGGCGACAGTGTGTTGGTGCCCAATCCAGGCTATCCTACCTACACCTCTTTGTCAAAGATTTTAGGCGCCAGCATTGTGAACTACGACCTGCGTGAGGACAATGGTTGGCAACCCGATTTCGACCAGCTAGAGAAAATGGATTTGTCGCGAGTGAAGTTGATGTGGACGAATTATCCTAATATGCCTACAGGAGGAAGAGCCCAAAGAGCTACCTACGAGCGTTTGGTGCGCTTTGCTAAGGATCATAATTTGGTGGTAGTCAACGACAATCCTTACAGCTTTATTCTCAGCAATGAGCATCTGAGCATTCTCCAGATTCCTGGTGCCAAGGACTGCTGCATAGAGTTCAATTCGATGTCCAAGAGTCATAATATGCCTGGTTGGCGTGTTGGTCTTTGTGCTTCGAATGCCCAGTTTATCCAATGGATTCTGAAGGTGCAGTCTAACATTGAGAGTGGAACCTTCCGCGGCATCCAACTTGCTGCTGCTGAGGCCTATAAGAACGATGAGGCTTGGCACCGTGAGTTCAATATAGAGACCTACGCCCGTCGTCGTCAGTGGGCTGAGAAGATTATGGATGTCTTGGGTTGCACCTATGATAAGAATCAAGTGGGCATGTTCCTTTGGGGCAAGATTCCTGATAGCATCCAGAATGTGGAAGACCTGACGGAACGTGTGCTCCACGAAGCCCGCGTCTTCATCACCCCAGGCTTCATCTTTGGCTCGAATGGCGAGCGCTATATCCGCATCTCCCTTTGTGCTAAGGAGGATAAAATACAGGAGGCGCTAAGGCGGATTAAGAATTTAAAATAAATGAAAGAAATTATGGGAAATTATGGTTAATTATGCTGCGCTCATATTGGAGTATAAAAATTTCCCCCAATTTCCCATCATTTCTTTCTAAACATAAAAAATTGATAATAACTAACAATATGGAACTGGAACTTCAACCGTTGAATTTACCGAGTGACAACGAACGCCCCTTCGTCATTGCAGGTCCCTGCAGTGCTGAGACTGAGGAGCAAGTGATACTTCCGTGCTGGTGTGTGGAAGCCCCGTACCAAGCCAGGAGGCTTCGAGGGTAATGGCGAGAAAGCCCTGCCCTGGATGAAGCAGGTGAAGGACGAGACCCACATGCTCATCTCTACAGAGGTGGCTACCCCCGAGCATGTCGAGCTGGCCTTGAAATACGATATGGACATTCTGTGGATTGGTGCCCGCACCACTGCCAATCCTTTTGCCATGCAGGCTTTGGCCGATGCCCTGAAGGGTGTTGATGTCCCTGTGTTCGTAAAGAACCCTGTCAATCCTGATCTCGAGCTCTGGATTGGTGCTATGGAGCGTCTGAACCAAGCTGGTGTGAAGCGCTTGGGTGCCATCCATCGTGGTTTCTCCAGCTTCGAGCAGAAGATATACCGCAATGCTCCTATGTGGCAGATTCCCATCGAGTTGCATCGCCGCATTCCTGAACTGCCCATCATCTGCGACCCCTCACACATTGGTGGACGTCGTGAACTGATTGCTCCTTTGTGTCAGCAGGCTATGGACCTTGGTTTCGATGGCTTGATTGTTGAGAGTCACTGCGATCCTGACAAGGCGTGGAGCGATGCACGAGCATGTCACCACTGAAGGCATCCAGCAGTTGCGCAAACAGATTGATGAGTTAGACAATCAGCTGATGGAACTCCTGGCTAAGCGCATGGAGGTTTGTCGCGAGATTGGTCATTACAAGAAGGAACACAACATGACCGTTCTGCAGGCTTCGCGCTACAACGAGATTCTGGAGAAGCGTGGTGTGCAGGGCTCTCTCACGGGCATGGCTCCTGAGTTTGTCGCCAAGGTTTTCGAGAGCATTCACGAAGAGTCTGTTCGCCAGCAAATTGAAATTGTCAACAAGTAATCTCAAACCTCAAAGATGAAAATATTAGTATTAGGTGCAGGCAAGATGGGCTCGTTCTTCATCGACCTG
>CACWSX010000101.1 GCA_902763615.1 uncultured Prevotellaceae bacterium
ACTGTCGCCACGTGCTGTTACGTCGCCATTGCTGTAGAACTCGTGATTACCAGGTACTAATAGCACTTGCTGGAAGTTCTTTGATGCCCAGTTCCAAAACTTCTTCTGTGGCGCGATGATGTCTCGCAGGTAGAACGTGTCACCTGCGAGCACCAGCACATCACCATTAGCATCAAACTCTTTCGCTTTTAAATACCGCGAATTGTCGTATAACTCCATGTGGAGATCACTCATGTATTGTATTCTCATTGCTCTTAAATATACGTTGTTCATATCAAATCAGTAATTATTCGTATGGCCTAACTGGCATAAAATACGAGTCGGATAGAATCCTCTGAACACCATTCATCAGTCAAAAACTCATGGATGAGGGCGATGCCTGCAGCAAATTCCTTCAACCAGATGATTTCGTCCAGTTCTTCCCCCAAGTAATACTCCAACATTTCTCTCTGGTCGATGTAGTCGTCCTCGTCTTCCTGCTGCTTCTTTTTAATTTCAATCTTTTTCCCATTGACAGCCGCAAGAATCGCATCGAGTTTCTCTGAGATGCCATAAGAAAGCTGTTTGGAGTGCTCTCTCAGTATGGCTGCTTTGCATCTTTCCAACCGCTCATCCAGATAAGACTGCAATTCCGTTAGGTAGCACCATGATTTGCCCCAGCGCCAGTCTCTACCTCTTAAATAGGAGTCTGGATGTTCGTTTATCTTTTGCTGAACCTTGTCGAACATATCTTTCAACTCTGGCCCCAAGTCAGCGGGGAAGCCCCTGTCGTTGAATGGCGCATCATGTCCGGCCAACAGGTCTCGAACATCCCCTTGGCGCACAAGCGTGAACATCCGATTCATTTTTATCCCACCAACCTCAATGACGTGATTGTCATCTGGTGACATTCCACTATAAGAGTGATCTACAAATGTGAGTGGCACAGCGGCTTCGAGTAGGTGCCACTGGTCCTTTTTCTTGAATTCGATAAAAATACTACTGTAAGTTCCCATATTGTTTATTTGTTTTGTTCGTTTATTATCTTGTTGATAAGCTGTGAGTATTCCTGTCCTATCGGCAACTCCATCTCAACATGCAAGGCATGACGTACACATGATGTAGTCTCTTGGGTTATGGGATTGAACCCTTGTCGTTGCTCATCACAGAAGTACATGCCGATGCCTCGTTTCTGCCAGAGTGGAAGGTCGTTATAGTTTATGCCTCGTTCGAAGAGGATTTCGTTCTTCTGACCATTTGTGATGCCTGACATCCGCTTTTGGGCATTAGCGGCAGACACGCCTTCTTTCCGAAGAATCCAATAGCAATGAGAGTTCAGAGAGTTGCGATGGGCATCCTCCTGTCGCCATCGGAAATAGTCCACCACGTTGTCCGCTGAAGGAAGCGGAATTAGTCGATTGTCAAATACAGCGGCTCTGCCCACTTGCATAGAGAATGTCACAGAAGCCTCTGCGGCAAGTATGGAAAGAAGTTTTCGTTCTTTCCTGCCAAATGACTCATCTCGAAGGTGGAACAGCAACGAAATCTCGTCGCTTTGCGTATAGCCGTAGATGATACGGAAGCCACAGTCCATCAAGTGCTTTGTGGTTTCTATCATGGCATCGCGAAACCTGATGTCGAACGGTTTTTCCAGATCCCATTCTTTCTTGGTCAACCGTGTGAATCCGTGACCATCAAGTCGTGCCATCACATTAATTCCTTCGAGCAGGGGCCTGTCCATCGACTGCTCGAACCGTCTCATTTGTTTGTCAAGAGTGTTGAAGTCCATATTCTATGTTTTTAATTCGTTTACCTCACCTCGCTTCGGTAGTTGTTCTGTGCATACTCAGCAAAGGTGTTGCAATCGTACTGCTTAATCTTCTCTGTGGCAGCGTTGTAGATATCTTCTAGCGTCAAGAAACGCAGATTGGCGAGAGACCCGTCTATTCCCACGTCAAAGCGGAGGTCCATTGACAAAGCATTATAGTCGTCAAGTTTGCCGTGACTATGCCCATGCAGCATTATAGATCCTCGAGGTTTCTGGTTCCATGTCACCATCGGGTAGTGGCACATCACCACGCATAGATCCTCTTTTAGGAACGGTGCCACAGAAGGCTTGAAGCGCATCTCCTTAATCTGATAGACCTCCTTGAAATAGTTCTTGTACGCTCGAATCGAACCATCGTGGTTTCCCTCAATCAGAAACTTCTGCCCAGGCAGTTTCTCCAACAGATGGCGGGCATTCTCACTCTTCAGGAATGTCAAATCACCCAGAATATATACCGTATCACGCTTGTCAACCGTGCTCTTCCAAAGGTCAAGCAACCATTCGTCGTGTGCCACGATATCCACCGTATCCGAAAACGGGCGCTTAGGTGAATGCTTCAATATGTTCGAATGG
>CACWSX010000102.1 GCA_902763615.1 uncultured Prevotellaceae bacterium
ATTCCCCTATCGACTACCAAAAAAGACTTCCTTTCGGAAGTCTTTTTTTTGTTTTCTTACTATTTTGCAGAAATCATTGTTATCGGCTCAGTCTGTACTGTTACCGCTTTATAGTTTTACTTCATAGGTGAAGTCGTTGTCATTGCCGCCTGTACCGTTAGTCTGGTGCCAGCGGATGGTGAAGTTGCCGGTAATGCCGCCTTCCTGAGCAGCTCCCTTCAGGATGCTGTTGTTCTTGTCGAAAATGGCTTTCGACTTCTGTACCCAGGCACTGATCTCGTCCTTCGTGTCGGCCTTGAGGTGATTCTCCTTGCGGGTGAAGAATACGTTGTTGTCCCAGAAATACTGCGGCAGTTTCTGCTTCAGATATGCATCAGCCTTCGAATTGGTGGGCTCAATGGTCATTGCCCACTCCTGCTTGTTGCGTGGCGGACAGTTGATAGCCGACTTGAACTTATGCTCGCAGGGCAGGGGGATATAATGCTCATAACACTTTGCAGCAAACTCTTCGTAAGTCAGCCATTCGTCAACAGACTTAAAGACGGTATTGAGTGTGACATTATTCGCAGTCGTCTCTACGCTCCATACCCAGGCATGCTGCACAGTACAGGTCGTGATGGAGATATCCTTTATACCGGTATGCTTGGCGGGTAGAAAAACATTGTATTCTGCGATGGGGCGCGCTGCTATGTAGTCGAATTCTAACTGGCCCGTGCCTGTATTGGCTGTAACCGTAGCCTTTAGGTCGGGGTTGATTCTCGATACCGATGATCCCCAAGTAAGTGAGCCATTTATACCACCCATGGGTCCTGATGAATTGACACCAACGTTAGCACCCAGCGAAGCCGAGAACGACTCTGTGACGGTGGTACCGCCCGGTGTGTTTTTGGGTGTGTAATCTACCAGCTGAGCCTTCAAGCCCTCCAAGCTGCAATTCATTTTAAGTTCCCTCATATAAGGTCCATAGATATTAGGATATGCACTAATTGATTTAGCAGACTCCTGCCAAGGTTTAAAATACTTTGCGTCATACCATTTGCGCGCTTCGCTAGGTCCACATCCCATTTGGTTGTTCTCAGCGGTGACGCTGAGTTTCACGCAGTAGAAGTCGCACTTCTTGTCAGCAGAATAGGCTGTCCAGATGTCGTAACGCAATTGGATGGGATGATAAATGGCACGGACAGAGGCTGGTCCCCATTGGTAATCGAGATTGTTGTTGTCACCTTTCAGAATGAAAGTTTGTGCCTTGCACAGCGACTGCAATGTGGCGTCGCCAGCCGCGCGATTCATCAGGGCACGGACCTGATTCGCCTCATTCTCCGTCGTCTCGGGCTCGTTGCTGTTCAGCCACTCGGCCAGGTCGTCAGCCTTCTCTCCGAAATAGTAGTCGTCCATGCAGTTGGGAATCTCCACTTCAACGGGAATCGTCTCAAACTCGTCTTCCTTGTCTTTCTTTTCCACATCAACGTCGATGGTCATCTTGGTGGGAATGCCCTCACGGTCGTTCATGCTGAGATAGACAGTCTGCGCCCGGAGACCAATAATCTCATAGCGGTCTTTCAAATCATCTTCTATCATGTCCGCAAAGGGGCTCGTCTCGCTCCACAGGATGATGCGCTGAATGGCTTCTGCCGAGAGATATTCCTGAGCTATCTCGGAAGCAGGAGAATAGGTATCAATGGCTGCAGCGATTTGTTTGCAGAAACCGTCAAGCACGTCCAGCCCTGGCTCTGTGAATACCACGGTACCGCCCTTGGCCAGTACGCGGATGATGTTCAGATAATCTTCGCCTTGGAGCGACTTAATCTGTGTGGATGGCATAATCACCACCTCCAGGCTCTCGTCGCTGAACGCCACTTTCTTTGCGGTTCGTGCCACCACAGCCTTGCCCTCTCCCGTATAGTTGGCGTCAAAGACATAGGCAGGACGCTCTATCAAGGTTTTCAACTGGTCTGTCGTGGGCTGTTCAGGAAACTCCTCAAAACACGCATCATCTGACGGTTGTTGGATTTCATTATCCTCATTTGCCACACAGGCTGTCATCATAAGACCGCAGGTCAAGATGGCGGTCAGCATCCAAAAATTTTTCTTTGTCATAGTTTTAGTGTTTTAATATTATCAGTTCATTGTATTTTTCTGAGCAGTAACATTTCTGCTGCAAATATACAAAAAATTCCGCTCTCTCCCAAAAAAATACGGAAAAAAATACATCAGCCCTCATAATATGACAAGGGACTGCTCCCTGTCATATTGTGTTCTATGATTTTATTTGGTAATAATTGGCACACATTTCGATAATTTATTGTAATTTTGCAGGCGAACGGTATGTGAGAAAACAATAAAACTATGAAACAAAGATTATTAAGA
>CACWSX010000103.1 GCA_902763615.1 uncultured Prevotellaceae bacterium
GAGGTCGAGGTAGCAGGCGCGGGCCTGACTGAGTAGATGCTCAGCTATGACACTGCGCAACTCCATCTTTTCAGCGTCTTGACGGAAAAAGTCCATCAGCTGTTCGCCGCTCACTCGGAGCAAGCGGCTGGGCATCATCGCCTTGATCGTGGTCTGAGCTGGACGACCGTCGAGGCAGTTGGGATAGTCGCCCGCAAACTCGCCCTCGAACGAGAACCATGTGATATGCTCCCTGTCAATTCCCGACCTGTGGTCGCCTACCCGTAGCCTTTCGCTGATGCCATACGTTACATACTTGAAGCACCCCTCGGTGACGAAGCCGAACCATCGTGCGGGGTCGCCCATTCCCGAGCAAGCTCGCCTACCCGTAGCCTTTCGCGCTCCAACTGGTCACCCTTGCGGTATTCAACCGTCCCCCTGTTACATGATACGCCAGAGTTGGGGATGAAAATGTTGTTTCTTGACTGCATTTTTTTTAAAAAGTGTTGCTTGCGTGCAACATTTTTATTATCTTTGCACCGTGAAATAGTTAAAACCACTTCTTATGGACGCATTATTTAGGAAAAGTGACAGGTTATTGGCCAACACGCGTACAGACATCATCCGCGACAAGATGGGCGATATTCACTGGAACGCTCAGCTCATCAGTATTTTGGGAGCCAAGGGTGTGGGCAAATCAACTCTCCTCAGGCAGTATCTGAAACAACATTTCGATTTGGGCGACCATCGCGCGTTATACTGCTCGGCTGATACCGTCGATTTCTCTATGCGCACGCTGGTGGGTTTGGCCGAAGAATTCGTGATGCGTGGCGGTGAACTGCTGGTCATCGACGAGATTCACAAATACCACTCCGGTACTGCGGACTGGAGCCGTGAAATCAAGGAAATCTACGACTTGTTCCCCAACTTGAAGATGATTGTGAGCGGTTCATCCCTGCTTCAGTTGAGAGAAGGTGACGCTGACCTCTCTCGTCGCGCCATCAAATACACGATGCCCGGATTGTCGTTCCGCGAGGCACTCCGTTTCTATCACGGCCTGCCGTTCCCTCGATGGTCATTGGACGACATCCTGGCCCATCCTTACGACTTGTGGCAGACGGTCACTTCGAAGTGCAAGCCTGTAGCCCTGTTCAAGGAGTATCTGGAAAAAGGCTACTATCCCTTCCTGCTTGAAGGCGAAGGCGAGTATTTCACGAAGATCGAGCAGGTAGTGAACTATATCATCGAGACCGAACTACCCCGCATCTGCAAGGTCGATGTGGCCAACGTCAGAAAGTTGCAGGCGCTCATTGCCTTGATCTGCAGCGAGGTGCCTTTTGAACTGAATGCCAACAAGATTGCCGCCGCTCTTGAGATTGGCCGCGATACAGTGGTGGAGTACCTCAAGTATCTGGGCGATGCCAAAGTGCTCAGCCTGCTGTATTCCGACAAGAAGAAGATAGGTAAGCTTACCAAGCCCGATAAGGTTTATCTTGAGAATCCCAACATTCTCTATGCGCTGGCTCCCACGAAGGTGGATATCGGCACCCTGCGCGAGACGTTTGCCATAGGCTGTCTTTCGGAGTCATATAACGTGGAATACGGAAAGGTACAAGGCGATTTCAAAGTGGATGGGAAATACACCTTCGAGATTGGCGGTCGCAGCAAGGATTTCTCACAGATAGCTGGGGTGAAGGATTCCTACATCTTCGCCGATGATTGGGATATGCCCGACGGTGCCAAGCTCCCCCTCTGGATGCTGGGGTTCCTGTATTAAAGACCTTGTAACATTGTGTGAACACAGTGTGTGCATGGTGTTAGGAACAGTGTGTTCACGGATTAAACGGACACGCCCTCTTCTTTCCAAAAAATTCAAGAAATGTTTGGCGCGTTCGGAATTAGTTTGTATCTTTGCACCCGACAAGGAACAAGTTTAACCCTCTGAATTTTTTATCTATGGGAAATAGCATTGAAACAAAGAAAATGAATCGACAATGAGAGGAAAGTATCTTTCCCCGTGATCTATTCTTCTATATCAAACAGCAAAGAGATTGTCTCGCTGAACTCCTCGATGGCTTGTGGAAGAGAGGGGCATGTCAAACGAGAGATGATAGCCACAAAGTTCATTTGTCCATCCATCTTGCCTTCTGCCGCACCCGATAGGGCGCATGCAGATTAATGATGTTTAATCTGAGTGTGTTCATAATAAAAAGATTTAAGGAGGATGACTATGCAAAAATCTCTTCCATTGTCATCCCCGACATTCTCATTTCATGAATCTCTTCGAGTTCACGCTGTTTTTCTTCCATGCGCTTTTTCTTGTCATCTAGATACTCATTTCCATATCGAAATAAAGTTAAAATGTTAATATCGGTTGCAAAGATACGACAAGTTTCTGAATTCGCCAAACTTTTGGCGGAGATTTTGTCTGAGGTAGCGAAAAGAAGAAACGGAAGCCGCTGATTTCCGTTTCTCTATTCTCATCTTTGGGGAACAGATCAATGACCCCGCGATTCTTAGGGTGTCGCTCGTCGCCGATCAGTACGTTGCCTGTCCGCGCAGGGTGTCCCCTGTATCCGATCAGTAGCTCCGCTGAGCCCTCAGAGCCATCTAATCATGGGGACCGACTCCTGCGGCACAGCCCAGGTGCCCGTCCCCTCTATGACTATCGTGAGAAATAAAAAGTAGCATTGATATTTGGAAATATTAGAATAAATACTTATCTTTGCAGCTGAAAATGGAAAGACTGTGAACTGTAACATGAGAAGACTATTAATCATTATGGCATTGTGCTGCTGGTACGTGAATGCTGCCAGTCAGGAGTATTTAGTGCCGGTATCGGAGGCACACGAGAAGATGCAGACGGGCAAGTATAAGCCCACGTGGGAATCGCTGAAACAGCACAAAACGCCGGAATGGTTCAGGAATGCGAAGTTCGGCATCTGGGCACACTGGGGGCCGCAGTGTGTGGAAGGCTCGGGCGACTGGATGGCCCGGGAGATGTATATGGAGGGCAGGAAGGCCTACCAGTATCACCTGGAGCACTACGGCCATCCTTCAGAAGTAGGGTTCAAGGATATCCTGCCGCTGTTCAAGGCAGAGAAGTGGGATCCGGAAAAGCTCGTGGAGAGGTATAAGCGCTGCGGAGCACAGTATTTCTTCGTGCTGGGCAATCACCATGACAACTTCGACCTGTGGGACTCGAAATACCAACGCTGGAACTCCGTGAACATCGGCCCGAAGAAGGATATCCTCGACGGCTGGGCCAAGGCAGCGAAGAAGGCAGGACTGCCTCTGGGCATCTCGTTCCATGCCGATCACGCCTGGACATGGTACGAGCCATCGCAGCGATACGACCAAAACGGCCCTAAGGCTGGAATATACTACGACGGCAAACTGACGAAAGAGGACGGCAAAGGCAAATGGTGGGAAGGCTACGACCCGCAAGAGCTGTATGCTCAGAACCACGAGCCAAGCGAGCTATCATGGTCGAACGTACAGATCCACAAGCAATGGGACTGGACAAACGGGGCAACACTCCCCACACAAGCATTCGTTACCAACTTCTATGACCGCACACTGGATGCCATCAACCGCTATGAGCCAGACCTGATCTACTTCGACGTGACGGTGCTGCCATTCTATGGCATCAGCGACGCTGGCATGAAGATCACAACACATCTCTACAACAAGAACCCACGATCGGTCGTGTTTGGCAAGATTCTCAGCGAAGAGCAGCGTAAGTGCATCACCTGGGATGTGGAGCGCGGTGCTCCTAACGAAATCATCGACGAGCCGTGGCAGACATGCAACTGTATCGGTGGCTGGCACTATAACACGGAGATCTATGAAAAAGGATGGTACAAGAGTGCCGAGACGGTAGTGAAACAGCTGGTGGACATCGTATCGAAAAACGGATGCCTGCTGCTGAGCATACCCTTAAGAGCCGACGGCACCTACGATGAGAAAGAAGCACAGATACTCGACGAACTGGAGGCCTGGATGACTGTAAACGGTGAGAGTATCTTCGGCACCCGCCCATGGAAGATCTTTGGAGAAGGGCCGATAGCTGAAAAGACTGTGGACATGAACGGCCCTGGCTTCAACGACGGACAATACGCAGGCATGAGCCATCGGGACATACGCTTCAACCAAACTCAGAAGCATCTGTATGCAACGGCTATGGGATGGCCTGAGGACGGCAAGATCGTCATCAAAAGTCTGGC
>CACWSX010000104.1 GCA_902763615.1 uncultured Prevotellaceae bacterium
TTTCTTTTCGACTTTTGCCCATTTTAGTTGTATACTATAATAGAAGGCCCTACAAACAATGATACAGATAGAGGACGAAATACTCACACGATGCCAGGGCGGCGACAAGGCCGCTTTCCGATGGGTGGTACAGACCTATCAGCGCATGTTGTTCTCGCTTGCGCTGAAGATGCTGGCCGACGAGGAAGAGGCGAAAGACGTGGTGCAGGATACGTTTGTCCGAGCTTGGCTGGCTATCAGAAGCTACAATCCCCAGCAGCCCTTTACCTCATGGCTCTACACAATAGCCTCACGTCTGTGTCTCAATCGCATGAAGGCTGAAAAAGTGTCCGCCATGCAGCCAAAAGACCTGACAGTGCTACACCGCTTTGCTTCGGGCGACGACACACAGGAAAACAACGAATGGATAGCCATCGTAAGGGCACTGGCCGAAGGACTGAGCGAGAAGCAACGGCTGGTATTCACCCTCTGCCAACTGGAAGGTCTCTCATCTGAAGAAGCAGAACAAATAACCGGCATGGATGCCCGACAGATAAAGAGCAATCTCTATGTAGCCCGACAGACAATACGTAAACGACTAAAGGATTTAGGATATGATGAAGATTGATGAAATATTGAGCCGATTGCAGGAACAGCAGCCCGACGTCTGCAACCCTGACGAACTGACCGACCGCATCATGGACAGTCTGCCCGATATGGACGACGTGGAGCAAAATGAGTGTCACGATCAGACTGACAGTTCAAAGAAGCACGCTCGCCGTATCAGACTCTATGCCGCTTCGGCCATAGCCGCAGCCGCCAGTGTTATGCTGCTTATCTCCTTAGGCATCGTTTCCAACAATCATAATGATGAAGGAAACAACCTTGTGGCACAAACAGACACCACGATCGTTAGCCCACAAACAGGGGCTAAGGAAATCGAGACTCGTCCGCAGGAGAAGAAAGTAACCAAGGAAATGGCTGACACGGTGAAAAGGGTGAAGGAGATTCTTCAAATGTCCAAACCGTCCAGGCACTACATGGCTAGACAGGAAACAAAGGCTGAAAGTCGCGCCGAGGCTGAAGTTATAGATGCAAGCGACTTTGCAGAAAGAGCCATGGCAGAGGAAAACCAACGCTTTGCAATGGAAATGATGGCAGCAATGAACGGCAGCCTACAAGCCGACTTCCAAAAGATGACAAAGGAAATCCGCCAACGCGGTGAACGCATGAACCAAAAGGTAGAGATGGCTATCAATGACAACGAATATTAATCAGCAACTAAAGAGGAACAAGATATGAAAAGAACAGTATTTGCACTTTGTGCCACTTTCATCGCCCTCAGCATAATGGGTCAGGGAACGATACAGCAGCGCCTGCAAGGCCATCCGAAGATTGACAGTCTCGTGAGCGAGATGGAGACATTGGGAAGAAATGTTCGCGTTTCTTACTATTACGACGGGCGGCTCCATAAGACCATCATGATAGGCAGTGGCTTGATGAAAGACTACCAGCCTACGCCTCCGACGGGTGACCCAAAACGGGACTCGCTGACGCACAAGCAGGACAGCGTGCGAAAGATGGAGACTCTGCGGTTGAAACGGGCGTATGACACCATGCGCCGCACCTGCCAGCAGCTCACAGACGAGGCCAAGGAGAGCTACAGCTGGGAGTACCACCGTGGCGGGGTGGACAGCGTCCGCTATACCATCGCCTTGGGAGAATACGTTAACGGTGACACCATGCAGACCTATCGGCGAAACAGGGATGTGTTTTATTATAACGCCCCCGAAATCATCACCTTCGGCTATGACCCTTGGCCGGGAAGTGACGTGAGTCCGTGGCGACTTAAGGGATATGCCACTTTCAGATATGAGTACACCCCTGACAGCGTGAGCAAAATGCCGAAAGAGCGTTCACCGTTTGACAAGGAAGCATACAAGCGGCTGCTTCAGCCCATCCTAAAACAAAAAGGCATCACCACCCGCCAGTTCTACGTCTATCACGACAGCACCTATGCCATTGAGAAGAAAGATTGGAACAACGAGGAGTTTGTCATTCGCTCGAACACGATTTCGCCCCGCCAGCTGAAGAGCGAGACGTGGGGAACTGTTTACACGCTGGGCTCCAGCGCACAGGCCGACACGGTGCTGAGCCAGATCAAGCAGGCCACATGGGCTTTCCTGAACGAAAATCCCGGCATGGACTTCTCCTTCAATCCCAGTTCAGAATACCATTCAAGGGCATTGGAAAACATGTTCCATACCTTCGACTCCAAGAGAGTGCCTTCTTCTTTCTACATCTATGTTCACCGTAGCCCGATACCCGGCAGCACGACAGACTCCGAACATCACATGGTGCCCATGGAATGGCAAATTCTGAAGAGTTGGAAAAACGGCAAGGCTGTCTATGATAAGAAGGCCTCCAAGAACCTGACGCCCAAGCAGGCCCGGGACAACACCTCCGCCTCACGCTCCACCATAACACGGGGCTACGAGCCGATAGACTGACGGGCATCTTTGGAAGGCTGCTAAGTATGGTGCCAACAGAAAGAAAAGTGACAAATTATTTGGTGATTTGGAGATTTATCTGTATCTTTGCACATAATATCTGATGCGTAAATCGCAAAAATAACGAAATACACTTAATATATGATGCAGAACAGATATATATTTGACCCTTATCCGTTGCAAGTAACGATGCAGCGGTTAGCAGAGAACCTGAAGGCGAGACGATTGGAGAAGAAACTCTCGACGAAGAGTCTTGCAGAAATGAGTGGAGTGCCAGCATCGTCCATTCAACGCTTTGAACTGAAACACTCCATTTCCTTAGAGTCGTATGTTAAGTTAGCCAAGGCATTGGGCTATTCAGAAGAAATCATGCAACTATTGGCCGAACCGAAATACGATACGATGGAGGAGTTGTTGGAAATTAATAAGAACCGGACAAGGAAGCGTGGCGTATGATGAGGAATATACAGTCTGTCAGCGTGATGTACCACGGCCGAAAGGTGGGTACGCTCTCCATGGGCAGTAGATCGGTTTGTCAGTTTGAGTATGACAAGAACTGGCTTGCCGATGGCTTCTCCATATCACCCCTGAAGTTACCTCTGAAGGCTGGTCTCTTCACGGCAGACTATATGCCGTTTAATGGGAACTTTGGCATTTTCGAAGATAGTCTACCCGGTGGCTATGGCAAATACTTGTTGCAAAAGATACTCAATAAGTCTGGCATTGACAGCAAGAGCCTGACACCTGTCCAATGGCTCAGTATTGTAGGCAGTTCAGGAATGGGGGCATTATGCTATGTGCCTGAGACGAAGTTGCAGCAGGAAGAAACACGGTTGACATTGGACGAGATGCAGAAAACAGCACTCGATGTGCTGTCGGAGGAAACGGATTTACATGCCGATGAGCTTTATTTCCGAAGTGGCAACTCCGGCGGCGTTCGGCCCAAGTGCCTATATACAGACACCGAAGGACACTGGCTGGTGAAGTTCCGCCACACCTACGACCCTAAGAACATGGGGGAGATAGAGTTCCATTACAACGAAATGGCTCGGCGTTGCGGCATTGACGTGCCCGACTTCAAACTGGTAGATGGGAAATACTTCGCCACACGACGGTTTGACATTGAAAGGCTACGGGTAGGCGACGGTAATCGCGAAGCGCTTGCTACCGACAGGGACGCAAGAACGTCGGGAATGGACGGCATTCGGCTACACGTGGCAACAGCCAGTGCGCTGCTGAATGAGCCGATTTCTCCCCCTAAGATGGACTATCACAGCCTATTGCAACTGACTGGCTTCCTGACACAGTCGCCAGAAGCGGTAGAGCAGCAGTTCCGCCGTATGGCATTCAATGTATATGCAGAAAACTACGATGATCACGCCCGCAATTTCAGTTTCATTTGCCGTAATGGGAAGTGGACACTTGCACCGGCCTACGACCTGACCAATGACAACACGTTAGGGGAGCACGCCTCGACCATCAATTATAAAGGTATTCCCACTGATGAAGACCTGATTGCCGTAGGAACCAACATACGGATGACGCGACAGCGTTGTCGGCAAATCATGGATGAAGTAAAGAATATCATTAGAACGAAACGAATATGAACAAGCAACCCATCATCACCCTCCTGCTTGCCTTCGTTGCAGTGGTGGGAACATCAGATGCACTTGATTTCTGCATCAACTACAAAGATGTCGCCATCGCGGTCAACAAGGACATTGCGGGGAATCAAGTCCCAGACGATAAAGGTACCATTGGAATAGCGACCAACAGCATTCTCATGGTTGAAGCCGAAGGATACTACCGCTGTTTAAAAGATTATTGACCTTGTAGATTATGTCATTAGAAACGTATGTGTCATTCTCGTTCCCACTCGGTCCCGGTGTTCCCAAATCGATCACGGCATCTATTGGTATCCACAGACCGTGCTCCTTGGCAAACGATTCGGTGATGCGCTGTTCGATTTCGAAAGGGCTTACATGTGGCTGGCCATCTCCCGGCGATTGCTGCGATTCGGCTATTTTCCGCATCTTGCGCTCCGTCGCTTCCTTGTGAAACTGATTCAAGAACGTCATAGTCCATACCGTTTAATTGATTTCGGCGACAAAGGTACGAAATAAAAACGAAAACAAGTACAATAATAAAGAAATTTTATATGAACAAGAAAACCATAGAGAATACAAAATTTGTGGGGAATGTCATATTTCGTCGAAATAAGTTTGTGGGGAATGTATTTTTGGGCACAATTAGTTGAAAGAGATTTAAGAAATATAGTTAAATTGAATTAAGGAAGTACGAAAAATCATACTTTTGGTTTGCCGAATCAGTATTTCTTCGTATCTTTGCACCAAAAGTACGATAAATCATACGCCGATGGATATAGGAACAGTGATTA
>CACWSX010000105.1 GCA_902763615.1 uncultured Prevotellaceae bacterium
AACTCACCTTTCTTTACTTCGAGCGATACGCCGCCCAGTGCTACGGTCTCCACCTCTTCCGTGCGGAACACCTTCTGAATGTTTTCTAACTTAATCATATTATTCTGTTTTTAGATAGTTTACAGGATTACTATTTGATACTCGTCTTGTCTGTAGATAAACAACCGCCACAATGATGCAGAGCACCAGGAGGGCACAGACGGCAAAGCTGGCCAGCGACAGCGGCATCTTGTCGGGAAACTGCTGCATCAGCAGTGTGCTGAGATACCAGCCGAGGGCTGTACCTATGATGATAGAGGGCAGGGCGATGACAGCGATACTGCGCAGGAACAGCCTTTGCAGTTCATGGGCTGAAGCCCCCATCACCTTGCGGATGGCCAGTTCGCGCGAGCGGCGCTGCACCTCGTCGCGCACATAGCCGATGAGTCCGATGAGCGTGATCAGCAGCGAGGCCAAACAACCTATGAGAATCATGTCGCGGGTGTGGCGCGTGTCGTTGTAGCAGTCGGCCAACTCTGCGGCGTATGGCTTCACGCTCAGGTCGGCATCAGGATAGAGTCGGTCGCACAATTGTTGAACAGCCTGCATATTCTCAGCAGTCACAGCTTGCAGTTTCATCATGATGTAGTGTGTAAAGACATTACCGTTGGTCACCATCATGGGACGTTCATCGCGTGAGACGAGCGAACCCATCACGAAGTTCTTCACCACGCCCACTACGGTCATGGGATATTCGTCGCCTACCGAGGAATTGACGAACTGCTGGCCAATGACATCGTCGATACCTGCCACTTCCTTCATCCGCTGTGCAAACCGTTCGTCCACCAGCATCTCCTGCGTCCATCCGGGATGCTCCAACCGCTTAAAACCTCTGCCCCGTACCAGCTCAAGTCCCATGGTCTCCACCAGCCCCTGCTCGGCAAAGAATAGGTTGGCACAGTTGAAAAGTTCCCGAGGATTGCCTGGAAGCAGCACATTGTCGCCACTCTGCCATTCGCAGAAGAGCGAATAGGATGCTGCCGTCTTTTCAACACACGGCAGGCGCTCTATCTCACGAGCCAGTGAATAGATGGAGTCGCCATGCAGGGCACTCACGTTGACGTAGGCCACCCTGTCATACTGATAGCCCATGTCTTTCGAGAGCATATAGTCGTACTGTCGGTAAACGGTGGAGAGCACACAGAGCAGCATCGTTGTGAGCACAAACTGGAATGCCAAGAGTGACAGCTTCCACAGTCGCTTGTTCTCTGAGTAGAGCCGGTAGGCGTAGGTGAGCGGGATGCGCGAATAGATGGCTCCGGGCAAGATGCCGCAGCAGATCAATACAACGAGGCATACAACGGTCAGAACCATGAAGGTCTGTCGGGAGAAGAGTGTCGTAATGCCAACACCCATCAACTCGCTTATCCAGTCTTTCCCAGCCAGAAGCAGCAGTGTCATCATCGCCAAGGCCATAATGAGATGAATGCCGGCTTCCTTGAGTGTCATCGTGTAGAACTCACGGTGCGGGGCACCTAAAACCTTGCGCAGTGCTACCTGCCTGGCACGGTTCACCAAGAGGCTGATAACCACGAGGATATAGTTCATCACCGCTGTGAAGAGCATCACGAATGCTACCACCAAGAGGATGATGCTGGTGGTGCGTACCGTGGTGTCCTTCGTCCGCTGGCCTGCTACACTCTCCAACTCAATGCCTGCATCGACACAGCCGATTTGCTTCAGGTCGTCCCACGGTAGGATGCGCTTCAGCAACTGCTTGATTTCGCTGCGTACCTTGTTCATGTCGGCATCGGGACGCATGCGTACAAAAGAATGGTAGCGGTCGTTGCCCATCAAGTTCTCCGTACCGTCCCAAGCGTAAGTGCCTAAGGAGGACATCGACATCAGAATGTCATAGCGGGAGCAGCGGGAGTTCTCTGGATAGTCTTCGAACACGCCGCCGATGGTCATCGGCTTACCTGGGGCTGAGACAAAGCTAAACGTGCGGCCGACTACCTCGCCGCCGATTTTCTCGCTCAGCCGGCGACTGATCATGCATTGTCCGGCAATGGAGAGGATACGCTTGGCATCGCCCTGCAAGACCTTTGTGGCAAAGATATTGAAGAAACAGGAGTCTGCAAACAGTGCTTCTTCGAAGTAGTGTCGGCTGCCGTCCTCCAGCGCTGGAAAGTTTCATGCATTTCATACACGTACTCCTTATCCGCGATGCAGCTGTCGTAGTTGCGCTCCAACTGCACCTTGGCAATAAGAACCAGTCCCACGGTAAGTCCGATAGCGAGCGATGTGATTTTGATAAAGGCTCCTTGGCCTTTTCTGAAGATATTCATAACTTGATGTAATTATTCGGTCTTGATACTATTAATGGGATTCTCATTGGCCGTGCGCCAACTCTGGATAATGACGGTGGTGAGGGTAATGACGCCAACTGTCAGAAGGGCCAGGGGGA
>CACWSX010000106.1 GCA_902763615.1 uncultured Prevotellaceae bacterium
GTATGATGGATCTCGGCACGTATGTGGGCGATGACTTCTACCAGTATGTGTTGGGTACATGGATTGCCAATAATCCCGTTCCAACAAAAGATGGGGCTATCTCTATCGGTACGAATGATGAGCAGGAAGTCATAACCGATGAGGCATTGAAAGAAATCATAGGTGGTCAGAAAAACGAGATTGCCACCGCGCTGTATCAAGCCTATTCGCAGGAGACATTGAAGGATGACTCCACCGCGCTGATGAAAAAGCTGGCAGAGGTGGACGCCATAAAGACCAAGGATGATCTGACCGCGCTGTTGGCTCAGTTGGCTAAGCAGGGCTATGCCTGTCCCTTCTACATCTTGCCTAATACTTCTCAGCGCAAGGTATATCCGGAACTCGGAACGATAGACGATTTTAAACTTAAAGAAGAGTCGATTATAAAGCTGGGCATCAGCAGTGCACTCGGAACGATAGACGATTTTAAACTTAAAGAAGAGTCGATTATAAAGCTGGGCATCAGCAGTGCAGAGGCTAAGGCTATTATGGATATGGGTGCAAAATGGGAGGGTATCGTCAAAGACATATTGGGAAAACGGGCAGGAAAGCATGTCCTTGGACATTATAACCCATTTGAAGGCAAGCAACTGTTCACCACCTTCAAGGCACGAGGCGAAGGCAAAAGTCTTATCGATGCCATGGCTGCAGCACTCGACATCAACCTCTCTACGATTGCCGCCGATGCGTCTTGCGATAAGTTTTTCGATGCGTGGACAGCTTATAGTCTCGACGATCAGAAGCGGCTGGCGAAGTGTGGTATCCTGAGCCGTGACATGAATTACTTACCTTACGATCCGCTGAGACCGACGAATCAAGAGGATCAGCAAAAACTCATAGACAAAATAGCAGGTCTCTGCAAAAAAGAATACAGCGGCTTGCAAACCAGTATGAGTCATACGTATGTGGAGACGATCGACAAAGCTGCCAAGAAAGAAGTGACCGACATGTTTGAAGAACTGCGAGGCGTGTTCCGCGGTCGCATACAGAACAACAGCTGGATGGGCGATGCTACTAAGGCCAAAGCCGTCGAGAAGCTGGATGCGATCATATTCATGTGCGGATGGCCCGACAACTTTCATACAGAATGGGAGGCAACAGTGCCAACTGGTAAATCGTTCTATGAGATGGTATGCAACCTGTTCTCCCAATACTCCGACATCATGAAAAAGCTGGTGGGCCTGACCTCAGAAGACGCCTTTCACTATTGCGAGTGGATGCAAGTACCTGCCTATACGGCTAATGCTTTTTACAACGATAAGAACAACTCGATCAACATATTGGCTTGCAACTTGGTACCGCCCATCTACGATAAGAACCAGCAGGCTTTCTACAACTATGCGATACTGGGAGCCACCACCATCGGCCATGAGATGACTCACGGCTTCGACGCCAACGGTTCGCAGTATGATGACAAGTTGGAATACATGCCTGGTGTTTACTGCGATGGAGAAAAAACACTTAGCGAGAACATTGCCGACCTGGGCGGACTGGAGATTGCCTACGAGGTTTATATGAATAAGGTGAGCACCACTTCAAGAAGTAGGCGCCAATACCTGGCTCGTGAGTTCTTCCGTGCCTTTGCCAATGCGTGGAGGCAAAATGAGACTCCTGAGAAGATGAAGAAATACGAGACAGACGTTCATGCGGCACCCAAACTGCGCGTCAACGGCAATGTGTGTCTTACCGACGCATGGTATCGCGTGTTCGACATCACGGAAGGCCATATGTATCTTGCGCCTGACGAACGCATCCAGATCTGGTAAACTGATGATCCCCGACCAAACGGTCGGGGATTCCATCTTTAATAGCCCATGCACGACGTGGCGCCCAGTGCAGTCAGAATCGCCGATGCGATCGAAACGATGATCTGCGCAATAAACTTAGCCGTTTCCTTCTTACTCATACTTCCTCCTTTCTCTTACTACTGGGGACAGTCCCCCAAGATTAAAAAATCACGCCGGCTGATCGTCTTCAGGATCAGTTGGGGTAGGGATTATCCCGCTGCCGCCACTGTTGCCGCCGGTCTCTGAGCCTGTCGAAGAGCCTGAACCTGTCGAAGAACCACCACCCTCATCTACGGTCCCTGAGCCTGCCGAAGGGTCATCCTCCTTCTTCAGAAGGCTATCCACATTGATAAACTCAGCCTGCTTCAGGAATTCACGACTGGAGATGTTGGTCTCCTGCTCCTGCTCAGGCAGGAATCGGATGTGCAGACCCTTAATGTCCTTCAGGACACTGAACTTCTCCTTACTCACAGCGCCGCCCTTCTGACACTCGAGGGTGGTGTAGAACGTGCCGAGGCCCTCGATCTTCACCTTCTTCGAGTTGAGCAACATCTCCAGCAGACAGCTGCGGAACTTCTCCATCACACCATACACCACATCGGGGGTGTAGATAGAGCCGTGCTCACTGATGTGATTCGACAGCTTACGGGTGTTCAAACTCTCCAGATACTTTACACGGCCGTACCACTTGCCGTAAGCAGCATTGTGCACGTTCTGGTTCTGGTACACTTCATAGATAATCTTCGCCATAATCTTGTGTTTTTCATGGTATCAGACTTGTGCGATGAACTACATCGGGTCACCGCCTCCCGCTTTTCTTCTCCCTCTTATTTTCAATGGCAAAGTTACTAAAATTTTAGTTTCCAACCAAACAATTTCCAGTCATGTTTCCAATTATTTTTCGTTCTAATTTTGTAAATATTTAATAATCAAATATTTGTGCTCGTTTGTATTATCCTTATATGATTCTTATGCTCTTAGAATAGGGTTTATTTCAGCCGCTTTTCCTATAAGGTTGCGCGCAGGTAGCGAGAATAGTTTAATCTCCCTCAAAGAATAGTTCAATCTGCCAGATTGCAGTAATCCCGCCGGATCCACGCCGTATCACCGTATCACCGTAGCATGACCCTTCCTCCCACAAAGATCCTATTCGCTAGCAAAATTGTAAATAATTATATACTTTATAATTAAATATTATATAATATATATATTATATAATATTTAAAATATATATACGGCAAATCCCCTACCATCGAATTCACTTCATGCTACGGTGATACGGCGATACGGCGTGGTGTCCCACAAATCTTGGCGATCGCCATTCTGAATAGGGTGGAGCTCTGGATATTTCTTGCATTATATTTGGTGGTTTCATAGAGATTGGTTACCTTTGTAGCCAGTTAATTATAAATTTGGTAACTGAACTTTCGCAAGTGAATATTCATTCATCAAGCGACTAATTTATACATTTGATAGAGTTTATGGAACTTAGGATTGGCATCAATAACTGCAGAA
>CACWSX010000107.1 GCA_902763615.1 uncultured Prevotellaceae bacterium
CTGTGCAGTGAAGGTCTCGCCATAACGGTCGCAATCATGATTGACCAGCAATTGCACTTTCTTGGCTGCTGCATCCAGATGGTCGAAGTCATGTACCAAAATCTCTGCACCACTGCACTGGTCTTTTTCCCATCCATTGAGTTTCAAGGGGGTAGGATAGTCTGTGAAGCACAAAGCCTGGTCGAACTGGTTCATGTGTGTTTCGTAGATACCTGCGATGGTGAACTTACGGGCTCGCACATTCTCATTACCAATGAAATAGGCATAGACTCGGTCGTTCACTTTCAGATGAAGTTTATCAGCCATCGTGCCCGAGATAAGCAACTGATAAGACGACTTTTCTGTAGAGAACTGGGGTATCTTGCCAGCTTTGAGGTTTTGTTGCAGAAAGTGCAGGTCGTAATCGGCACCTATGCCTTTAAAGGCAACCCCTAGGAAATCTGCATCTGTCTTCAGGATGCCTTGGGTAATGGTATAGCGCTCCACATGACTAATCTCAGGCATCTTTTTCAGTTCGCGGGGATATGAGAGCCGAAGCCTACTACTTTGTCGCGAATGGTGTGCTTGAAACCCAGGACTACCGATACCGTGATAATCATCACAGCCAGACCGATAGCTACACCCACCGTGGCTATGCGGATAGCAGGAATGCTGACATCATGTTCGCCTTCCTGTCCAAAGATTCGTTTGGCAATGAAAAGCGTTACCATTTATTAGATACGGATAAACACAGATGGACTCAGATTAATCATTTGTCCTTCCTGGATAGGCTTCCAAGGCTTTGCGTAGAACGAAGAGAGCTCGTTCCAAATCTTCCTTCTTCAGCACATAAGCAATACGCACCTGATTGATACCAGCACCAGGTGTGGTATAGAAACCTGCGGCAGGAGCCATCATCACTGTTTCGCCCTCATAGCTGAACTCAGCCAGACACCAGCGACAGAACTTCTCGGCATCATCAACTGGCAACTTGGCCACAGTGTAGAAAGCACCCATAGGAATGGGTGAATAGACACCAGGGATGCGGTTCAAACCATCAATCAAGCACTTACGGCGCTCTACATACTCGTCATAAACATCACGATAGTATTCCTCAGGAGCATCCAACGAAGCCTCAGCCACAATCTGACCAATCAGGGGAGGTGAGAGACGAGCCTGACAGAACTTCATCACAGCTTTGCGCACTTCCTGGTTCTTGGTAATCAGGGCTCCAATGCGGATTCCACATTCACTATAGCGCTTGGAAACAGAGTCTATGAGGATGACATTCTGTTCGATACCCTCCAGATGACATGCAGAGATATAAGGTGAACCGGTATAGATATATTCACGATATACCTCATCGGAGAAGAGATATAGGTCGTACTTCTTCACCAGGTCGCGAATCTGGTTCATCTCACGACGGGTATAGAGATAACCCGTTGGGTTGTTGGGGTTGCAAATCATGATGGCACGGGTGCGGTCGTTGATAAGCTCCTCAAACTTTTCCACCTTTGGCAGCGAGAAACCCTCGTCAATCGTGGTGGCAATGGTGCGAATCTTGGCACCTGCAGAGATGGCAAAAGCCATATAGTTGGCATAGGCAGGCTCAGGAACGATAATCTCGTCACCAGGATTCAGACACGACATAAAGGCAAAGAGTACCGCTTCAGAACCACCAGAAGTAATGATGATATCATCAGCCGTTACGTTGATGTTGTATTTGGCGTAATAGCTAACCAGTTTCTCGCGGTAGCTCAGATAGCCCTGCGAGGGAGAATATTCAAGGATTTCACGGTCAATCTGCTTGAGGGCGTCAAGTCCTACTTGTGGTGTTGGCAGGTCAGGCTGTCCGATGTTCAGATGATAGACCTTGGTGCCGCGTTTTTTAGCGGCAGCAGCCAGAGGTGCGAGTTTTCTGATAGGCGACTCGGGCATCTCCAGTCCGCGTACTGATATTTCTGGCATGATACTCTTTTTTTCAATTTTGTGTGCAAAGGTACGAATAAGTGAGAAGAAAACCAAAATATTTTTGTGTTTTCTCGAACGAAAGTACTTTCAACGAAGTTAAAGGTACGAATAAGTGAGAAAAATACAAAATATTTTTTGTGGTTTTCGGAATTTATGTGTAATTTTGTGCGCTTAAAAGAATACAATGGTATGAATTACGAAGAACTGTTAGCTACCAAGAACCAAGGGAAGATGAATGTCACAAAGCTGCCCATCGGTGAATATTATCGTGCCCAAGTGGACGGAAAATATAGAGGACTGGTGGATATCCGTGAAGAGATGTTGCAGAACATTGTGTTCACCAAAGCCCTGGCGACGGAGTGTGAACAGAACAAACTCCTGTTGAATCCCCACCAATTGCACTTCGAAGTGGCTGAGGAGAATCAGGACATCCGACAACTGAGGGTGGAGTTGGGCAC
>CACWSX010000108.1 GCA_902763615.1 uncultured Prevotellaceae bacterium
CAGCGCTCGTTCTTCATCATAAACTTATTGATGGCCCACTCGAAGAAGACGCAGGCCGCAACGCTCGTAGCACAGACAATGGCAGAGCCAATGCCAAAGAAATAGAACGACACGAGCAACGCAGGCACGAGGGCGATGATTACCCCGTACATGTTCTTCTCAACGGTGTCGGTTCCGTGTGCGTGAGGCGAAAGTGATACAATTAATTTATTCATTGAACTTTAATCTTTGAACTTTGATATTTGTGATTACTTCTTAGGTGCTGCTGCAGCTGCACGAGCACGAATGATACCCATAACGGTAGCCTTAGCCTGGCGGATATTGTCGAGCAACGGACGGTGAGCAGGACAAGTGAACTGGCATGAGCCACACTCGATACAGCTTACCACTTCCTCATGCTCGGCACGCTCCCAGTTCTGTACAGCAGCAAGCTTAGCCAGCAAGTAAGGCTCCAAGCCCATAGGACAGGCTGAGACGCACTTGGCACAGCGGATACAGGGGTTAGGCTCCTTGCGGAAAGCCTCTTCGCCAGAGATGATGGTCACAGAGTTGGTTCCCTTGCAGATGGGCACCTCAACACTGGTCAGTGCCTTACCCATCATCGGGCCACCAGCCAACAGCTTGTTGTCGCCCTCAGGCATACCACCACAAGCGTCAATCAGGTCCTTCATAGGTGTACCCATACGAACAAGGAAGTTGCCAGGATTAGCCAGCTTCTTACCCGTTACGGTGGTGTAGCGCTCGAACAAAGGCTTGTTCTTCATACAAGCTTCATAAACGGCAAAGGCAGTACCTACGTTCTGAACAATAGCACCTACGTTAACAGGGATAGCGGGAGGTGCAGGCACCTGACGGCGTATCACAGCATCAACCAACTGTTTTTCACCACCCTGCGGATAGCGCTGCTTCAGGGGCACTACCTCGACTTGATATTCAGAGTTGCCGAACACCTCAGCACACTTCTTGGTCAGAAGTTCGATGGCAGGCATCTTGTTGGTCTCAATACCAATGTAACCCTTGGTCACCTTAGCGCCCTTCATCAACAGCTCCAAGCCAACAAGAATCTCATCGGCATGTTCCATCATCAAACGGAAGTCGGCAGTGATATAGGGCTCGCACTCTACGGCATTGATAATCACACACTCTGCCTTAGCCGTGGGAGGAGGACAAAGCTTGATGAAGGTGGGGAAACAAGCACCACCCATACCTACAACACCTGCAGCCTTAATGCGATTCACAATCTCTTCAGGAGTGAGCTCGGGATGGTCTTTTACCAATTCCAACTTGTCAGAGCGGTCGATGTTTTCTTCCCACTCATCACCTTCTACATTAATGATAATCACAGGCTTACGATAGCCAGTGGCGTCGATAGCAGTATCAATCTTGAAAACGGTACCACTGACGCTGGAGAAAATAGGAGCTGACACGAAGCCACCAGCCTCGGCAATCATCGTACCCACCTTTACCTTATCGCCCTTAGCGACAACGGGTTTAGCGGGAGCACCAATGTGCTGGCTCAACGGGAAAATGGCCTGCTTGGGCAGAGCTGCTGGCTTGGTAGCCACCTCGTGGGTCAGCTTATTCTCTTCGGGGTGTACACCACCAATACGGAATGTTCTTACGTTCATGCTTGTTCCTCCTTTCTTTCTGGATTGCTAGCAGGACTAGCTTCACTAGATTCGGGTTTGGGTTTGGGTGCTGGGAAATTCACAGCGTGGATAGCCTTTGTAGGACAAACGGCTACGCACTTACGGCAGAGACGGCACTTGTTGAAGTCGATGTACGAAACATTGTTCTCAATGGTGATAGCACCAAACTGACACTCCTTCTCGCACTTGCCACAGCCGATACAAGCAGCCTTACAAGCCTTCATGGCTAAAGGACCCTTGTCTTTGTTAACACACGAAACAAACACCTTGCGGCCCTTAGGTCCCTTCTTGCGAAGCTCGATGATGTGACGAGGACATGCCTTTACGCAGGCTCCGCACGATGTGCACTTCTCTTCGTCAACCTCAGGCACCTGTTTCAGGATTCATGTGGATGGCATCAAACTGACAAGCAGCCACGCAATCGCCACATCCCAGACAGCCGAAGCCGCAAGCCGTCTCACCAGCGCCGCATGAGTTCATGGCAGCACAGGTGTGCAGACCACTGTACTCAGCAATCTTGGGACGCATCTCGCAGGTTCCGTTACAACGTACTACGGCAACCATTGGTTCGCCGTTGGCAATGGCCATACCCAGTAGGTCGGCAACTTTGCCCATCACTTCTGCTCCACCAACAGGACATTTCAGTCCCTCGATGCTACCAGCATCTGCACCCTTGACAAGTGCATCGGCCAAGCCTCCACATCCAGCAAATCCACAGCCACCACAGTTGGCACCTGGCAACTGCTCAGTAACCTGAGCAATGCGTGGATCTTCATAGACGTAGAACTTCTTGGAGCAGAGATACAGCACAAGAGCAGCTATCAGACCGATAGCGCCAAGCACTAATACTGCAATCATAATAAAATTCATAATCTAAACTGTTATTTGTTTTAGTTTGTTATATATTTATTCTATCGAAAAAGAAAGCTTATCACGAATGCGGTTACGAAACAGGAAAAGCACAGCATAGTAAGGAACCAATGCACCCAGTCCACTCAGCGCAGCTGCGCCCTCGTTGCCCGTAATCAGCAACACAGCTATCAGCACCGCAACCAATACGACAAAAGGCAGTCCTCACCACATCGCCCACCCTGAGATTGCGAGTATCGGCATGATATACATCCACGAGTTTTTCTTTTGACTCAGAGGCATTACAATAGCCAGCCACCTTACAGGCTGCACATGCAGAAGTTTGGACAATGCGCACTTGAACGCTATCGCCCAGGATATTTTCAACAACCCCCGAATGCTTTATTTTGTTACTCATTAGTATCTCAAGTAGTCTTTAACACGTGCAAAGGTACTATAAAAATATGAATTACACACGCGCATGCGAAGATTTTTTTGAAAAAAAGCCGTAATCGTTTGCAATTATGCTGTAAAATATGTAATTTTGTAACGTCAAATTAAGAGCAAACAAGATGAAACCTACAGAACAAACATTGCAAGAGGCTGAACGTGCCATCCGCAAGATAGCCGAGAAATTCCCTCCTACAGAGGAAGCAACCCAACTGACGGATATTCATATCCGTGTTTCTCACTGTTCTGAAACCATATTCCTTTGTGTTGGAAGATGACGACCGCGAAGCTATCGAAGAGCTTTATCTGGTTGACGATGATATCGTGATACTGAATGACGAACTGATGGCTGACCTTGACAAGGATTTGGATGACTTCCTTGACAAGCTCCTGAAAGAATAAAAGCTGGATGCAAAAATAAAGCCCCTATGAGTTTGGGGCCAATGATAACAATAAGAGTAGGGTTGCTGCCCTACTCTTTTCCTTGGAACATACGTTCATAATCTTCCATTGCCTTCTCGTCAACTTCCGACGAGGCCTCTTCTGGTATCTCAGGAACGTCAATAACCTCTTCTTCCAACCATGAAGCAGTGTCCTCTGGGTTTATCGCTATCACCGAGTCTACCGGT
>CACWSX010000109.1 GCA_902763615.1 uncultured Prevotellaceae bacterium
GAAGAGAAGATAGAGGCTCTGAGGGCAATATGTCTGCGTTTTCTCCCCAAACATATGGATGCCTTTGATGATGCAATCCAGCGTAGTTTAGAAAGAACGACAGTAGTTAAGATAACTCTTACAGCACCTCCTACTGGTAAGCGTAAACAGTATGACAAGCAGGGTGAAGAAATGAAATGGGGACGAATGGAATGAACAAAGTACGAATCACAGCCATACGTCAGACTGTCTATCCTGACTTGATGGCGAAGTATGAGAATCCCATGAGTGCGATGATCAGCTGCAACGACGGTTTTCGTCCGTTCAGTTTCTATATTGAGGTGATTGAGTAATGATCACTCAATCTTTATCTCACTTATGGCATCAAGTGGGACTTTCTTCCCGTCTGTATTCCATTTTGCGGTTCATTTCCTCATTGCCTGATTCACTCAAACCTAACCAGTCGTCCGTCAAACGGCCTGACTCCTGAATGGCTGCGTCGTAGCCAGTCAATGCGGCGAAGGGCGCAAACTGGGCTGCACGGTTCCACATCGACATCCTTGGATGATGCTTCGGCTCGTAGTGTGGCTGATTGATGATGTCGTCGTAATCGTTGGTCATGCCTTGTGTCCTCCTATCTGTTCGTTACGTTCCTTGGCTGTCGCTCCTTCCTCGAAGTTCAGGCCTCGGAGGATGGCGTTCTTGCCGAAACGCTTTCGACGCTCTTTGTCAAGTTTGGCTTGCTCCTCTTGATGCTGCTTTTTCTGAGCCTCGTAGTCGGTAAAGAGATCAAGCTGCTGGGGTGCATTGTCCTGTGCCGCTACCGACGCTTCTGATACCACATGGTTCGTTGTCAGGTTTAGCCTGCGGATGAGCAAATCAGGATTCACATGGCGGTCAAACAACTCTGTTGCCCCATCCATGATGAGTCGCGAGGATGATGTGGGCTTCTCGAAATTGAAGGAGCCATGTGCATGTTTGGGCACCTGTTTACCGTAGTAGTTGGCGGTTATCTCTCCATGATACTTCGCTCGGATTTCAGGACGAGTCAGACTCTCAGCATCATAACCAACAGTCAGCACCAGCTGGTCAGTCAGCAGCCGCTTCGATACCAAGTCGAGGGCCATTCCTGTCAGCACCAGCTGGTCAGTCAGCAGCCGCTTCGATACCAAGTCGAGGGCCATTCCTTCAGCCATTTCCTGTATCACCACACGGGCTTTCTTGAAAGTATAAGGTTCCTGCAATACCTGTCCGCTACTGAAGCTATTCGTCTCAGGCCGATATGCTTTCACTGCCTCCATCGTACACGGTTCCCAACCCCATGCATGGTCTATCAGCAGTTCGGCATTCACGCCAAAGAGCCGGTAAAGCAGTCCCTCATTCTGTACTGACATCCGTGCCAGCTTACCCATCGTGTCAATACCATAGACTGCCAGTTTCTCAGCGATTCCACGTCCTACACGCCAGAACTTCGTGATAGGCTGGTAGTCCCACAACTCCCGACGATACGACATTTCATCTAGTTCTGCGATACGCACTCCGTCTTTGTCGGCAGGTGCTTTCTTGGCTACAATGTCCATTGCCACCTTTGCCAGATACATGTTTGTGCCGATGCCAGCCGTAATAGGTTCTCAGATAGGCTGTCACATCCATAAACACCTCGTCGATGCTATAGACATGAATATCCTCTGGAGCAATGTATTTCAAGTAGGTCTCATAGACCTTGGTGCTCACTTCCATATAATGAGCCATACGGGGTGGGGCAGCGATATAGTCGAGTTCTAGGCTTGGATTAGCTTTCAGTTCTGGATCATTGTAGGATTTGCCTGTCATCCTCCAGCCTGTAGCTCTTTTGCGCTCGTTGTTCACCTCGCGCACTCTCTGAACTACCTCGAACAGTCGCGCACGTCCTCCGATGCCGTATGCTTTCAGTGACGGGGAGACAGCCAGGCAGATGGCTTTCTCCGTCCGGCTTACATCTGCTACCACGAGATTGGTGGTCAGCGGGTCAAGCCCTCTGTCCACACACTCCACTGAAGCGTAAAACGACTTCAGATCGATGGCAATATATGTCCGCTGCTGCTCCGACATACCTTAATTATTCTCAAAAACAGGCACAAAGTTACGAATTTATCTCCGATTTTAATCAGAATTGACTAATTTTGCCGCTCGAATTTATTCGCTTTTCACAGAAAAGAACATTGTTTAATAATAAAGACGGAGAAATCGGAATTTATGAGACATACATTCGCTATATTCATATTGATATTATCAAATGTCATATCCGTGAAAGGGCAATGTGACATGCTGATTGATTATTCTGTTGAGAAAATACCATCAACTTCCCATGGGACTTTGAGAATGCTTCTTCCTGACGGGAAGAGCACAATTCTGTTTGACGACACCATCAGGCAGATACAAAAAACGATTCATTTGGAGCAACTTGGCGAATACCGACTTACTGCCGTCTTCTTCAGTGCCCTATCAGGCAAGGACTCCTTGGAGAGAAGATTCATCCTGACAGGCGAAGAATACAAGGTGGAAATGTCTGCCCGTTTCGAGCGGGAACGCAGAAACTATTCCGACTGGAAGAGCAAAGATTCTATTAACTCTGGTCGGTTCACCATCACCAAATATTCTCATCCTTCTCCATTGGTTAAGATGAAATACATACGTAGTTCCACTGGTGAGAATAACGAGTTTCCTGGACCGTTGTTCATTGTCAAAAATGAAAGCCGGGACACACTTTATGGAGAATGGCTTCCCGGTTATTTTTGGGGTACACTCTCCAAATGGGTGGAAGGTAAATATGTGGGTAACCACAGCGGTCAGATTTGCACGACATGGGCTGACGAACCACCACTATACCCTGATTCCATTAAACCGGCATGGGTGGCAAGTTTCGGGATAAAGACTCCTCCCGGCAAGTACCGATTCAATTTGTTTTATTCCACAGAGAATAACATAAAAGGTTCTGCAACAAAAATATATGAATCCGAAACTTTCAGATGGTGGAGTTCCGTCCAAAACTGGCATCTGTTGACTTGTGAGTTTGAAACAAAACCAAAAGATTCATTCAACCCCTCTTCAAAACAGTAAATCCCAATTTAGAGAATAAGAACATAATAATCATTCATTTGAAAGGTCTTGGCAGAGACCAGAGCCGTGACTCGAAACACTCCAGAAGCAACATGAAGAAAGTAACGTTTTTATTGGCAGTGGGACTAATGTGTCTAGCTGCCTGCGCCCAGAAGAAGGGTGGTGAACGTGGTCCTCGCCAAGGTGGCCACATGGTGATTAACAAAGATTCTGACAGTGTTTTTGCGGCATTGAAGCAAGAGACACTAGGAAAGTTCAAGCAACTGACGTACAACGACAAACAGACAGGCAAGACAATGGAGTATAATCTGCTGGTTCCCGAAGGAAGTGACGGCTCCGCTCACGCAAGGGTATGGTGCCTTGGAGTTCGCTTCAAATAGAGACCAGCAGAAGCATCCTTCATTCGTCCTGGTGCCACAATATACTGACTGGGCTGTGCAGGATGATTGGAGCACGACGGACGAGGTGGAAATGACAATCCGACTGCTTCAGACCGTCTGCAAGGAATACAATGTAGATACCAACCGCCTATACACCACAGGACAATCAATGGGCGGCATGATGTCGTTCTACTTCAACATCACACATCCCGATCTCTTTGCGGCCTCATTGTTTGTTAGCAGTCAGTGGGACACTTCGAAAATGCAAGACTTCGGCAAGAAGCATTTCTTCTACATCGTGGCCGGAGGCGACCAGAAGGCTTCTGGCGGTATGAGAGACCTGGCGAAGGTGCTGAAGGAGAATAATGCAAGGGTTGACTCTGCATCTTGGAGTGCAAAATTGCCGTCTGCGGAACAAGAGAAGTTGGCAGAAAAACTGATTGCCCATGACGGCAACATCAACTTCATCCGTTGGGAGGCAGGAAGTGTACTCCCTGAATCAGGCAAGGGTATGGAGCACATGGCATCTTTTGACTACGGCTATAAGATTGCAGCAGTGCGCGACTGGCTGTTCATGCAGAGTAAATAGACTTTGACAAATCTAAACCGACCGATGCAGAGATTATATATTGAGCGTTTTTACTTGAA
>CACWSX010000110.1 GCA_902763615.1 uncultured Prevotellaceae bacterium
TACAGCCGTAGTGAAGATTACCCTGACAGAGCCTCCTACGGGAAAGCGGAAACAGTATGACAAGGAAGGTGAAGAAATGAAATGGCAAAGAATGAAATGATAAATCCCGTAGCCATCCGACTTCTCAACCAACAGCTTGTTGCACCTCAGTTCAGTGATCCTGCTGAGGTGGTCAGCTACATGGGTGCCATGCAGGCGCAAGAGTACCGCATGATGCGATGGGCTGTGGAGATGCGTACCCGTAAGCCGTCAGCCAAGACTTTCAAGAAGGCTTTTGACAGCGGGCGGATTATCCGGTTGCACCTGATGCGAGGCACTTGGCAACTGGTATCTGCCGAGGACTACTGGCCATTCATCACCCTCTGCGGTCCCAAGTCTATCGCTGTGACAAAGGGCTGGATGAGTAGCAACAAAATCTCAATCCCTGATGATGAACTCTTTCGAGTCCGCGATATCCTCGCCCAAACGGCAGCAGACAAAGGAAGTGTCACTAAGGAGGACATTGTTCAAGCATTGGAGGAAAGAGGCTTGCAGATGGATGATCATCGTCTGTCGTATCATATCCGCATGGCCGAGTTTACAGGCACGCTCTGTAGCGGAGATACAGGCACGCTCTGTAGCGGAGATTTATTGCCAATGAAAGTTACCTATGCGCTTACTGCTAATAAGGTTAAGTCGCAAGGCGCAATTGATAGAGACGAAGCATTGATGCGCTTTACCCGCAAGTACTTCCAGAGCCGTCAGCCTGCAACGCTTGAGGATTTTGTCTGGTGGTCAGGCTTGAACGTCAGCGACTGCCGCAAGGGAATTGCGCTCTTGGGCGATTCCATCCACGTTGAGAAGTGGAAAGGCAGGGAATTCTATCTGACAGACGATTGCCGCACACGGGGCTTCCGTAAAGGCAAGTTTCTGCTGATTCCTCCCTACGACGAATACCTCATCAGCTACAAGTCCCGCGACATTGTGCTCCCTCCTGAGCATCGTCATCATGCCCACAACAACAGCGGCATCTTCCAGCCCGTTATCGCCTACGACCACTGAGGCGTGGCAGTCGTACATGGATTATCGTAAGAAGTAACCCGTCATGGAGAAAATTAAGTGTACCATAGAGCGCATCACGTTCCAGAATCCGGAGAACGGCTACTCTGTCCTTCAGGCGACTATCAAGGGCTACAGGGAGGAGCAGACGCTTGTCGGTACATTCCATGAGGTAACGGTGGGCGCAGTCCTGACCGTGGAAGGTTCGTGGCGCGTCGATAAGCGCTATGGACGCCAGTTCGCAGTCGAATCATGGACAGAGGAACTGCCTGCTACTGTCATCGGCATCGAGAAATACCTGGGCAGCGGTTTGGTGAAGGGCATCGGCCCGAAGTTCGCCAAGCAGATAGTTTCACACTTCGGCTTGGATACCTTCGAGGTCATCGAGAACAACATTGACAGGCTGCTCGAAGTGCCGAACATCGGCAAAGGACGTGTTGCTAAGATCAAGGAATCCTGGGAGAAACAGAAGGATGTGAAGGACATCATGGTGTTCCTGCAGGGACACGGTGTCAGTTCCACCTACGCTGCCAAAATCTACAAGCAGTATGGCAAGGACAGTATCGAGAAGGTACAGAATAACCCCTACTGTCTGGCTGATGACATCTGGGGTATCGGTTTCAAGACTGCCGACGGCATAGCCGAGAAGCTAGGCTATGAGAAAAACGATTCCCGCCGTTGCCGCAGTGGAATACTCTATACACTCAGCAAGCTTTCAGAAGACGGTCATGTCTATTCCGAACGTGAACAGCTGGTCAAGTCGGCCAAGGAACTGCTGCAGGCCGATGAAGAGCCTATTACGCAAGCCCTCGACGATATGATAGCCAGCGAGGACTTGATGCTCGACGAAGAAGCCATCTTCCTGCCGCCGTTCTACTATGCGGAGGTGGGCGTGGCCAATAAGCTTCGGCGACTGATAGAAACGCCGATGGGCAACATCTTCGACAGCAGCGGAGCCATCAATGAGGATGTAGGCAAGCGAGACCAGATAGAATACGATGAAGTGCAGCTTTCAGCCATCAGGAAAGCCATCGGTTCGAAGGTGATGGTGCTGACGGGAGGGCCGGGCACAGGCAAGACCACCACGACATTAGGTATCATCGCCTCGTTTGAGACCCTTGGCCAGCGCATATTGCTGGCAGCCCCGACGGGTCGTGCCGCCAAGCGCATGAGTGAGGCAACGGGCAAGGAAGCCAAGACCATCCACCGACTGCTGGAGTTCAACCCTGCGGAGGGCTACGGGCGCAACGACGAGAATCCGCTGGACGGTGACGTGCTGATAGTGGACGAGTCGTCGATGATCGACATCATCCTGATGAACTCGCTGTTGAAGGCCGTGCCGCTCTCGATGCGTCTGATACTCGTCGGTGACATCGACCAGCTACCCAGTGTGGGAGCCGGAAACGTGCTCCGCGACATCATCGACTCTGGCGCAGTTCCCGTCATCCGACTGACGCGCATCTTCCGTCAGGCACAGTCGAGCCGTATCGTCACTAATGCCCACAAGATCAACCAAGGCACCTTCCCCGATATCAGCAACGGGCGCACTTCCGACTTCTTCTTTATTAAGGAGGAAGACCCCGAGCGTGCGGCGCAAGAAATCGTGAACATCGTCGACCCCGAGCGTGCGGCGCAAGAAATCGTGAACATCGTCCGCAACCGCATTCCCAAGGCTTACCACGTCAGCACCAACGATATCCAGGTGCTGGCCCCGATGCAGCGCAGTGTGGTGGGAGCTACCAACCTGAATATCGCACTTCAGGAGGCCATTAACCCTGTGGGTGACAGCCTTTCGCGTGGCGGATTCAAGTACCGTCGGGGCGATCGCGTGATGCAGATACGCAACAACTACGACAAGGACGTGTTCAACGGCGACATC
>CACWSX010000111.1 GCA_902763615.1 uncultured Prevotellaceae bacterium
GTTAAAGGCACGAGCCACCAATACGCAGATGGCAGCAGAAGACGACAATCCACTCTTCATGGGCAGTGTCATGCTGGTGATACGAATGCGCACACCCCCAACCTTATACCATTCCAACATATAAGAAGCCACACCGGCACAGTAGCAGAAGAAAGAGCCCGACTTAGCCACATGTTTCAGTTCGGCTTCATTCATTCTGCAGGAGAAATCGCTCCACTCTTCCTCTATCTCGGGAGCGTCACTGTACATCTCAAAGATAGGAGATTTCTCTACCTCGGCATATATACCTTGTTCTATACCAGTAACGACAGAAGCACCAGGCAGAATGTCTGCATTCATCGTGCGATAGTGACCTGCCCAGTCGGTGTGTTCTCCAAACAGACACAGACGACCTGGAACGAATAATTTCTTCATTATAATATTATGCACAAAGATACGAATAAATGGGTAAAATACAAAGCAAAACGCATTTTTTTCTTAAATTATTTGGTCGAAATGATTATTTTATATACTTTTGCAAGCAAATAATAACGTATTTTAATAACTTTTTAAAACTATTGCCTATAAGGAAACCTCTACTTCATTAACTAAAAAAGAAAGAAAATGAAGGATTATGCAAGCTTGACCGACGAGCAGTTGGCATTGCTTTACGTAGGAGGAGACTTTAGGGCTTTCGACCTGTTATTAGAACGTAATCAGCAAAAGCTCTATTCGTATATTCTATTCGTGGTTCATGACCCCGAAGTGGCTAATGATATCTTTCAGGAGACCTTCGTGAAAGTCATCACCAAGTTACAGGACGGCAAGTATACCGATTCCGGTAAATTCAATTTCTGGCTGTCACGCATTGCCCATAACGTCATCATGGACACCTATCGTCATCAGAAGAACTCGCATATAGTGGAGCCTACGGAGGACAACGACCTGAACAAGTTGCGCTCGAACGACCTGATGGACATCAACAGGGAGAACGAATATGTGAATTCGCAGGTGATGAACGACGTGCGCCATCTGATGGACTCACTGCCTACTGCGCAGCGTGAAGTGGTTTACATGCGTTACTATCAGGACTTATCGTTCAAGGAGATTGCCGAGATAACCGGCGTCAGCATCAACACATCGCTGGGTCGCATGCGCTATGCCCTGATTAATATGCGACGCATGGCTAAAGAGCACCATATACAATTGAATATGGAGCTTTAGACAAACTCTAGACCATCTAGACATTCTAGACAATCTAGATAATCTAGATAATCTAGGAAGAACTAGAGAATGCGCAAATCGTGAATGGTTTGCTCAGGTGTGGGACTATGGAACACATAGCTGCCAGCCACCAGTACATCAGCACCAGCCTCCACAAGGCGTGGTGCTGTTTCTTGCTGTACACCACCATCGATCTCAATCAGTGCCTTTGAACCGCTTTCAGTAATCAACTGACGCAGCTGACGCACCTTCTTGATGGTATTCTCAATAAAGGTTTGTCCACCGAAACCAGGGTTCACACTCATCAGCAGCACCATATCCACATCATTGATGATGTCTTCCAACAAGCACACAGGAGTAGAAGGGTTCAGGGTCACACCCGCCTTCATGCCAGCATTGTGAATCTCCTGAACGGTGCGATGCAGGTGGGTACAAGCCTCCAAGTGTACATTCATCATCATGGCACCCAACTTAGCCGTCTGCTGGATATAGTGCTCAGGATGCACAATCATGTAGTGAACATCCAAGGGCTTTTTGCACTTCTTGGCCACAGCCTCCAGAACAGGAAAGCCAAACGAGATGTTAGGAACAAACACACCATCCATCACATCCAGATGAAGCCAATCGGCCTCACTGCGATTAATCATTTCCATTTCACTGTCGAGATGGAGGAAGTCGGCAGCGAGCAGCGAAGGAGATACTAATGTTGCCATAATCTTTGTTAGTTCAAACATACAGCCGAGGAGTTTCCTTCAGCTGATTTCATGTTATTATACATGCGAGCAAACTGCTTGATGAACAAAATAGTAGACTTACGGGGTTGTAATTCTTCTGGAGTAAAATTTTGCATAGGCAATCTTTTTATCATTTTCTTATTTAACGTAATGATTATTTAACGTAATGATGTTGCCTTTTATTATACTCCAACACAACTTTTTTATTTCACCCGATAATCTTCTATCTGTTTCATGCCATTCAGAAAGTCGCGAGCCATCATTCGTTTCTTGCCAGCCAACTGCAGTTCAACGATTTCCAGTTGTTCGTCAGCAGCAGATACACAAAGGGCTTTACCTTCTATAATAATAGTTCCGATACCCTTTCCTGGCTTTCCGGTCTTGCAGGTCTTATAGATTTTCAATACCGTTTCCTTGCCATCAGGAGCCACCAGCGTAGTCCATGCTCCAGGATAAGGACTCAATCCACGCACAAAGTCATACACCTGTTTGGCAGTCTTCTGCCAATCTATCTCGCAAGTTTCCTTGAAAATCTTTGGAGCAGGTTTGATGGCAGAGCCATCCAGAACACTATCCTGAGGGATACTGTCGGGATGACCATTTGCAGCAACGATGGCTTCGAGGGTTTCCAGACAAATCTGTGCACCCAGATGCATCAATCCATCATAGACATATTCCACATCAGCCTCATCAGGAATATCGAAAGTCTTTTTCAGAATGATTCGTCCTGTGTCGATGTCATGATCCAGAAAGAACGTTGTCACACCCGTCTGTGTCTCGCCATTGATCACGGCCCAGTTGATAGGAGCAGCCCCACGATATTGGGGCAACAGGGCCGCATGGACATTGAACGTTCCATATTCCGGCATAGCCCACACCACCTCAGGCAGCATGCGGAAAGCCACCACCACCTGCAGGTTAGCATTGTACGATCGAAGCTGTTCTATGAACACAGGGTCTTTCATCTTCTCAGGTTGCAACACGGGCAAGCCGTGTGCCACAGCATATTGCTTCACTTGCGAAGGTTGCATCTCCGTCTGATGACGACCTACGGGTTTGTCGGGCTGCGTCACTACAGCCACCACA
>CACWSX010000112.1 GCA_902763615.1 uncultured Prevotellaceae bacterium
AATTGTGTAATTTTGCACTCTATATATAATTAAGGTATGACAGAAAAAGAACTCGTTCAACTTTGTAAACTCGGCGAGACGACCACAACTCAGTTTAAGTTAGAGTTTACTACCCAAAAGCAGATAGCCGAAGAGATGGTTGCTTTTGCCAATACCCGTGGTGGAGTCATTATCTTTGGTGCCGAGGACAAAACTGGCAAGATGGTTGGACTGACCTATGAACAAGTACAATATACGAGTAGAGAGTTAGGCAACACAGCTAACGAACAAGTACGTCCAGTCATATATCTGGAAACGGAAGTCGTCATGCATGATGATATGGCGTATCTGTTAGCGTTCGTGAAGAACGGTGTGTATAAACCATACAAGGACTTATCCGGAAACATTTGGGTGAAGCAAGGGGCGGATAAGCGTAGAGTAACGGAGAATAGCGAGATTCGCAGACTGCTACAGAACTCACATCAGTATCAGGTTGATAAGGACGGAGTTGATAGCACTTCTGAGGATGATATTGACACCAAGGCTCTGGATGAATACTTCAAGAGCGTTTTCAATAAGAGGGTAGACGAGTTCAAAATGCCTGCGAGTACGGTGCTGAAGAATGCTCATATCACCGATGAACTCGGAAGGATGACTATTGCTGGTCTCATGTATTTCGCCAAAGAGCCACAGTTGTTCCGTCCCCAGTTCTGCATCAAGGCTGTATGGTTCGTCGGTAATCATATCGGTGGTACTCAGTATCATGACAGCCGTGATATTATTGGCACCATCCCTGAAATGTATGAGGATGCACTTCGTTGGCTGAAGTCGTGCCTTAGCCGCACCCAGAACGGACAGACATTCAATAGTGAGGGGATATTAGAGATTCCAGAGATTGTCTTGGAAGAGCTATTGCAGAATGCGCTCGTACACTTAGACCTACTGAAACCTGCAGCCATCAGACTGCTGGTATTCGATAATCGTATTGAGATTGTCAATCCCGGTTGCTTGCCAGACGGTCAGACGATTGAAGAGGTGCTGTTGGGCAACTCTGATCCAAGGAATCCACTCTTAGCACAGTTCGGCGTGAAGACGATGCCATACAGAGGACTCGGTTCAGGCATCCCTCGTGTAATGGCAGAGGATTGTGACGTTGAACTGATAGATCGTCCAGATGGCAACCAGTTCATTGCTCGTATCTGGCGCACTACCCAAAAGGGAGGTTTTACTACCCAAAAGGCGAATAAAGAACTGATTCTTACTACCCAAAAGGAAGAAATCGCTACTCAAAAGAGCAATTCAACTACCCAAAAGCCGCTAAATACTACCCAAAACGCAATTCTCAACTACCTGAAAGCCCATCCAACGGCTACAAGGCAGAAAGTTGCCGAGGCACTGGGCAACATAACAGAAGATGGAGTGAAATTCAATATAAGTAAACTACAACAATATGGTCGACTGAAACGGGAAGGAGGTCGTAAGAATGGGCACTGGGTGACAATAGATTAAAGGTATCGTCAAGACGTGGACGTGGAACCAAGTATCATGTTTGTGAAATAAACTTGCAAGGAATTCAAGAAACCTTGCAAGTTCAGGCAGAAACCTTGCAAGTTCATGACATGATGATTAAGGCATCTCTTGGTGTGAGTCTGCCTGTAGTCATCGTTACGGCAGTCATGTTCTTTACTGGCGAGCCAATTACTTCTGTGGAGCGGAAGTTGGCGGGGTATATCCTCGTTCCATCGCTTATTGTATTCATCTGGTCTTTCCTTTCATTGGTAGTCGATTTCGGCTTGCAGTTCTTTAAACCCATTTATGTTGATGAAAGTGGAAATCCAGATTCTTCGGTTAACAAAGAAGTTCTGAAATCTCAATTCGTTGCTAGGTTTGTAACGGATGACCATAAGAATGAGCCAATCTATGATGTGATAGACGATGTCCTCAACAAGAGAAAAGAAGGTGCATTTGCAGCAAAAACGATGATCAGTGCAGCAGACAAGCATTTGAAATGGCTTTCGTCTGTACCCAGTGGAAAAAAGATGGCTTACTATTTTTCTGAGGAAGCTATTGGTAGTATTTCCTCATTTGATACAGGCAAGAGTGCACACAAAGACGATACGGACGCCGCCCTTAATGATATTATCACAATCCTAGAATCTACACTGAAGGTTCATAAAGATAAGAAATTGGCAGAAGCTAAAGCCAACGCCAAGAAGTAACATTCCATAGGATATTTTCTCACTCCATAGGCATTGCTTATGGAGTTTTTTTATGCCTTTTCCACATGTTTGTCAAAGGTGGTCCGCTAAACTTCACTGAAGTTTGCTGAAGTTTAGCATAACCGCACATAAAGCGTTGAATATCAGTGTATTTTGCAATTTCTAATTAAAAATGATTTCATAACTTTGCATCACGTTTTCAGCGAAATCATTTTTAAAATCACAAAAATATGAATGAGAATTTAGCGAATCAATTAGTAGTTGTGACCAAGGCTGACTATGAGGCTATGGTACATGAGCAGGCACATAAAGAGGCAGTAGCTCTTTCTGAGCCTAAGTCAAGTGACATCACCAGTAAAGGTGAAGTGATTAAATCTATTATGTGTAACGGTGAGCGTTTCCTGAGCAGAAAGGACGCTGCCAAGATTCTTGATGTCGGTCTGCCTACATTGTGGAGATGGAATAATGAAGGTAGGCTAAAAGCCATCAAGGTAGGAGGGCGTAAGGTGTATTACCGTTATGATGATGTATTAGCCATGCTGAAAGGAGAGTTGAATTATGATGATTGACATTGACGAACTGGCTAATCGAATTCATGCCGATGTATTTGATGTGGCTAAGACAGGAATTCCTCTAGGTGTGTTTCCGAATGTCTTTCAGAAGATTGCTTTCGAGCTGGTGAACTACGAGAACTTCAATCTGGAGTACACGGTAGCCATTATGCTGTCAGCCTTTGCTACAGCTATTGGCAACACCTATCATGTGAGGTTGGTGGGCAGGCCAGGTCTTGGCAAGACTCCTCCTCTCGGCTTTCTCTATTTCCCTATCCGCGACTATGACCGGCGATTGCTCGAACAAGCACGTAAGGAGTATGAAGCCTATGCCCAGCAACAGGCAGTCAAGAAAGACGGAGATGCAACGGAATCGATAGAGAAGCCTCGCCTTATGCAGACGGTTATATCTGATTTCACTCAGGAGGCTATGCTGAGCATCCACTATGACAATCCTCGTGGTATCGTTCTGCTGGTAGATGAAGTCGTATCACTATTCAACTCCGTCAAGAGATATAGCACGAAGAGCAATCTGATAGAAGATCTGCTCTCTGCCTATAGCGGTCAGCAGTTGAAGGCTGTCCGTAAGTCTGAGGTGTTTCCTATCTGCATTCCTCACCCATGCATCAACTT
>CACWSX010000113.1:0-704 GCA_902763615.1 uncultured Prevotellaceae bacterium
CAGCCTGGTCTATCTGCTCGATGGGATTAATATTCTCGTTATACACTTTCTTCAGCGCTTTCTGAGCGTTTGCCGTCAAGGCAAAGAGAACGGCTACTAGTGCCAAAAACATTTTTTCTTTCATATGCTATCTTTTAGATGATTTTTGAATCCTGTGAGTTTCTTGGCGGGCTTCTCGCCAGCGTGGGAAATACTTATCCATAAGGGCATGGAATCGGGCATTGTGACTGGGCTCTAGGAGGTGGCAGAGTTCATGCACCACCACATGTTCGACACACCATTCCGGCAACAGCAGAACGTAGGAAGAAAAATAGATGCTGCGGTTTTTGATGTTGCACTGCCCCCAGCGCGAAATAGTGGGTTTGTAATATACTCTACTCGGCTGAACGCCCATTTCCTTGGCATACCGTTCCACCATCGGTTCCACCAATGCCTTCAACCGTTTCAGCGCTTCGTCTGCTTGGGCACGGGTGGCCAGTGGCAGTTTGTTGAAGAAAGCTGCCCGCTGCCTATGTCGCTCGAGTGTCTTTTTCCTTGCCTCGTTAATCCAGTCTTTATGTTCCTCGATGAACGCCATCACTTTGTCACGAGACATGCCGATGGGAGCCGACACATGCACATCGCCATTCTTCACGATACGCATCGACAACCGACTCGTCCACCTGTATGTTACCTGTATCCTATGTTCAGTGTTGTTATTCATC
>CACWSX010000113.1:752-3198 GCA_902763615.1 uncultured Prevotellaceae bacterium
GGTCAAAGAACCCTCACGAGGGTGAGACCCCTCCTCTGTAACGATAGTGGAAGTGGAGGGAATCGAACCCTCGTCCACACGAGGAAACCATACGCTTTCTACATGCTTATCTTGGCCTTCATTTTCGTGCTGCAGCAAGACCCAAGCCACCAACTGCAACCTTATCCTCTAAATTTCATCAGATTATCGAGGCCTAACCTGACTATTCCCGATTTAACCTGCACCGCTTGATCCTTAGATTCGGGACTACATCCTTGGAGCGATGTCTCGTTCTCCTACCTTGTAAGAGAATTAGGCCAGTAAACTACTGTACTTCGTTTAGGCAGCGAGAGCGTACTTAGTTTCGCCAATTAATTTTTCGACCGACGTGATTATGGAGTCCACAGTCGTCACTCCGCATGCTTACGTACCATCTCGGCTCGCTGTCAAATCCAGTCACCCCCAAGATAAATATCGTAATTGGACTGCAAAAATACAATTTATTCTTGAAACACCCATGCTTTTTCAGAAAAAATCGCTAATTTTGCACAATATTTTGCACTGAAACGTGTTTTTATATAGTATTAATGTGTGCGCGAAGATGAAACGAATAACTATATTTATAATCTGTCTGCTGCTGACAACGGCCTCAACATGGGCCCAGTCTGGTATGACTGATAACCAAGTGATGGACTATGTTATTGAGCAGAACGCCAATGGTGTTTCTCGTCAGCAGATTGTTACCCAACTGATACAACGTGGTGTCACCATGGACCAGATACGTCGTATCCAGAAGAAGTATCAGAAACAAATCAAAAACGGGGCATTAGGTGCTGAGGACATCACTGCGGGCTCAAAAGCCGTAAAGACCAGAATGCGTGAAGCTAATGGTGAAAAGCGCGAGGAGCAGGCTAAGATAGACCAGAAGAAAGCTTCACAGTTCCGCATCAAGGACAGCAAGATGGAGGACTATAAAAAGAAGCAAAGACGCACCTATGATGAAAATGACAAAGACTTCGTAGAAATGGACGAAGCGATAGACTTCATGATGCCCGACTCACTGAGATATTTCCAGGAGAAAGAGAAAGAGGGTAAGCGCAAGATATTCGGTCATGATGTGTTCAACAACAAGAACCTGACCTTTGAAAGTTCGATGAATCTGGCAACCCCACAGAATTATCGTCTGGGACCAGGCGATGCTGTCAATGTTGACATTTGGGGAGCATCACAAGAGAGTGTGACTGAAGTCATCTCGCCTGATGGAACCATCACCATCGAGGATATTGGTGTTATCCAGTTAGGTGGTTTGTCTGTAAGTCAGGCCAAGGCTCGTCTGAAGAAAGTGTTAGGTCCTCGTTATCAGGGTTCACAGATTGATTTGACGCTGGGACAAACACGTACTATTACCGTTAACATCATGGGTGAACCATGTCTGCCTTTGCCACCGTTTATAACGCACTTTACATGGCGGGTGGTCCTAACGAGATTGGTACGCTGCGTAATGTGAAGGTATTCCGTCGTGGCAAGCAAGTCACCAACGTCGATGTCTACGACTTCCTGCTTAATGGCAAACTGACAGGTGATGTCCGTCTGCAAGACAACGATGTCATCACCGTTGGTCCTTACGAAGCTTTGGTTAACATCACAGGTAAGGTAAAGCGCCCCATGTTCTATGAGATGAAGAAAACGGAGAGCGCAGCTACCCTACTCCGCTATGCTGGTGGTTTTACGGGTCGACCTGAGCCAGTTTAAATTGATGGACGAAGACTCCGTCAGTGTTGACTCGACGCTCAACCGCTATCAGAACATGGTTGAAATCAAAGGTGCCGTATTCCGTCCTGGCATGTACCATGTAGGCGAAAACATCAGTACTGTCAAGGCGTTAGTAGAGGCAGCAGCAGGACTGACAGAAGGAGCCATCTCACAACATGCTGTTATGCACCGAATGAAGGCTGATCGCACTTTGGAGGTGTTGAGTGTGGATGTTCGTGGTATATTGGAAGGCACTGCCCCAGATGTCCCCCTGCGCAACGAAGATGTTCTCTACATCGCCAGTCGCGAGGAGAAAAACCAAAAACAAACAGTGACTATCAATGGCGAAGTACTTTATCCTGGCACCTACAAATATGCTGCCAATGAGAGTGTCGAAGACCTTATCCTGCAGGCTGGAGGTCCTACCGATGCCGCTTCACTTGTCAAAGTAGATGTCTCTCGTCGAATCACTAATCCAAATGCCACAGAAGCCGACGACCAGATAGCTCAGACTTTCAGCTTTAAACTGACTCCTGATTTCTCGATAGCAGAACAGCCCGACTTCAGACTGATGCCTTTTGATGAAGTCTATGTTCGTCGCAGTCCTAACTATACTGAGCAACAGAATGTCACCATCGAAGGCGAGGTCCAGTTTGAAGGCACCTATACCCTATCCAACAAAGGACAGCGTCTGAGCGATGTCATCAAATTGGCA
>CACWSX010000114.1 GCA_902763615.1 uncultured Prevotellaceae bacterium
TAACCTGAGCGGGGGACTACAGGACGACCGTTGGCTGTGGAGTTCATCCACGTAACCGCCTTGTCGCGTCCATTGACATAGAGTAGCCCATTATCATCGAGACGCATGTTCGGATGACCTCCACTGGCCACATATTTTACGATATCCTTCACCAGTTTGCCATACATCTTATAACCTTTCTCGCGTCCGGCATCCTTGACATACTGCTGGATGGCCCATATTGCCCACAGAGGTACATCAGGATGCTCTATTTCATAGATTTTTACACTGAGAGGTTTTTCTTCCATAAACTCACGCAGTCCTTTTTCGGCAGTCTTCATCACGTGTTCGAAGTAGTCCTGTTCTCCGATGGCAAGCGTCAAGCCAGGCAATGCGATAAACGTATCGCGGGCACGTGCCTTGAACCAAGGATAACCAGCCAGCAAGTAACGGTCGTCACTGTCGTCAAGATGTTCTGGCGAACTGCCGCTACGACGATCGCGGAAGTGGAACTGGTGAGCAGCAGCCACCAGACAGTGATAGAAGTTATCACGAGGCTGGCGAACGTCTATCTCCTTCTGGAAGACAGTCTTCAGCGTATTACTCTTGATGGGCGACGTAGAGGCAGCGAAGATAATGCTCTCGCCCTTCTTGATGCTCATCTCGAAGTATCCGGGCACATACAGGTCCTCATTGGAGGCATAGCCACGCTCCTGTTCCTTAGGATATTCTATGCCACGATACCAGTCTGGCTGGAAAACAAACTCGTTCTTCTTGTTGAACTGCATGTACAAGTCAGGATAGCCTGCATACATACACGTCTTGATACCATTGTCCACTTCATGATACTCACGACTTGCTGTCGAGTTCTCATGGGTAAACTGGCGAACAGAACGGAAAGCCAGGAAAGGACGGAAGCGCAGCGTAGTAGCAGAATGGGCATCCTCCAAGGTGTAGCGAATGAGGATGCGGTCCTCATAAGCCTGGAAGATAGTCTCCCTCTTCAATAACACGCCACCAACGCGATACAGCGTGGTAGGCACAACGTCACACGTAAATTCGCGGATGTACTTATGACCCTTGGGGCTGTAATTATTACCCTGATACTTGTGGAGTCCAAGGTTAAACTCAGCACCGTGTTGAACTACCGTACAGTCGAGCGACGAAAGCAAGACGTGGTTCTCATCGTCAAGTTCTGGTACGGGAACAACGAGCAAACCATGATATTTTCGAGTATTACAGTCCACCAAAGTCGATGCACTATAGGCACCCGAACGGTTTGTTCGAAGCAATTCACGACGGAGGGATTCCTCCAAGTTGGTCATTACCGCTTTTTCTAATCGTAAATAACTCATAGTTCCTATTTTAAGGTTTTACATTTTGTTTTAGATTTATATTTTCCTCAAAAGTACGAATAAATTTAGATTTTTTTTAAGAAAAGGTGCATTTTTGTTGCCTGTGGGATATATTTCACGACAAATCAGCGGATATTTTGAAGATATTTTGTATTTTTGCACTCTCAAATCATACTTACTTTAAAAGCAAGGATGTTATCAGAAAAAGGAAACGACATACAACGGATGAAGCAAACGCTGTCTGATGTCTGGGAACTTCTCACAGCAGAAGAGCAACAGCTATTGCAGAATTTTATCAAGATAAAACGTTATCAGAAAAACGAGACCATCTACCACGAGGGTGATGAGCCTAATTGTCTTTTCTGTGTTGTCAAAGGAAAGGTTAAGATTTACAAGGAAGGTGTTGGAGGCAGACATCAAATCATGCGCATGGTCAAGCCCAAAGAGTTCTTTGGCTATCGTGCTTCGTTTGTGGGTCAGCATTACATCACCGAAGCAGGTGCTTTTGAGGAGACTACCCTTCTTCGCATCCCCCTGCCTGTTGCCAAGAAGATTATCACCCAGAACAATGCTGTTTCCATCTATTTCCTGAAAGAGCTCGCCTACTATCTGGGCACTGCTGGAGAAACAACAGTCAGCCTGACTCAGAAACATGTCCGTGGACGATTGGCAGAAGCATTGTTGCGCTTAAAGGACAACTTTGGCACGACGGAGAATGGACAGACGCTGGCCATCAAGGTCAGCCGGGAAGATTTGGCCAACCTCTCCAACATGACCACCAACAATGCCATTCGCACCCTCTCT
>CACWSX010000115.1 GCA_902763615.1 uncultured Prevotellaceae bacterium
TGGTCTTCAAACTTCAACTGTTTCAGGACCTCGTTCATCTTGCGCTCCACCTCGTCGGGTTTCATTTCATAGATACCTGCAAAGAGTCGAATATTCTCGGCCACAGTAAGGTCTTCATAAAGCGAGAAACGTTGCGACATATAGCCAATGTGCTTCTTTATCTGCTCATACTCCGTACGAATGTCGAAACCTACTACCCTACCCGTTCCACTGGTGGGTTGGTTCAGGCCTGTCAGCATGTGCATCGCTGTCGTCTTGCCAGCACCATTAGCACCTAAGAATCCAAATATCTCGCCCCTCTTAACGCTGAATGAGATATCATCAACGGCATGGAATGAGCCAAAGGCTTTTACCAGATGTTCCACCTCAATGACATTCTCCGACTCTTCACTCTTATCTTTTAACTCTTCACTCTTATCTATGCCTGGCGGGTTAAAGATACTGGCAAACTGGGTGAGGATATCATCAGGAGTGCCGATGCCGCGCACCTTTCCTTGGTCCAGAAAAGCGACGAGTAGCATCTCCCACAACTCCTTACGGCTCACAGGATCAACACCCGTAGTGGGCTCGTCAAGAAAGAGCACGCTGGGTTGGTGTACCAATGCGCACGAGAGGGCAAGTTTCTGTTTCATGCCACCCGAGAGAGCACCCGCCTTGCGGTCTTTGAAGCGTTCTATCTGCGAGTAGATGGCCTTGATAGTATCATAGCCTTCATCAACAGTGGTGCCAAAAAGAGTAGCAAAGAATTTCAGATTCTCCTCGATGGTAAGGTCTTGATAGAGGGAGAACTTACCTGGCATATACCCCACCCTGCTACGCACCTCACGCATCTTTTTTACCACATCATAGCCATCTACTGCCGCCGTGCCTGCATCGGGCAACAACAGCGAACAGAGGATGCGAAACATCGATGTCTTGCCAGCACCATCGGGACCAATCAGTCCGAAGACCTCACCCTTGCTGACAGAGAACGACACATCGCTGAGTGCCTGTAGCTTGCCGTACGACTTTGATACGTTATTAACAACAATAGCATCCATCATTGCCAGTCAGTTATCAGTTGTCAGTTATCACGAGAAGAAATCCAACTGATAGTACCAGCATATTCCTTGCGCTGCCCGTCACCATAGTCAGCAAACACCTTTACCTTCTGTCCAATCTTGATGTTCTGCAACTGAGCAGAAGTAACGTAGGCACGCAGTTTCATCGACTCGGTATCGGCTATCTTAAACAGCGGTTTTCCAACACTCACGAACTCGCCCTGCTCCACATATTTCTCGAGTACTATACCCTTTATGGGAGTTAGGATGTGACACTTGCGCAACATATCCTTCAACTGCGCTTTTTGAACCTCTGCAGTTGCCGTTTGCTTGTCAAGGGCTTGCGTGCTGGTGCTCAACGATGATATCTGCGCATCCAACTGTTTCTGCAGCACCTTCACCTGACTCGTAGCATCGTCGAACATCTTCGAGGGGGCTGCCCCATCGGCTACCAGTTCGCGATAGCGCTGTTCGTCTTGCTGGGCCTTAGCCAACTGCTGACGCGTAGCAGCTATCTGCCGTTCCATATCAGGTTTCTGACTCTGATACACCGCTTTGGTAGCGTCCATCTGCTGAATCTTCAGCCACGTCTGCGTAGTGTCTATAAGTCCCACCTGACGGGCAGCCTCAATCTTGTCGCCCTCTTCCACATCGAAAGAAAGCAGTGTCCCACTCTGTTCAGCAAACACGGTCGTCTCGGTAGCCTCGAACGTACCCGTAGCATCGTATTCTTTCTCGTTGTTTCCGCAGGCTGTCATCATCAGCGCCACACCTGCCAATACATATATCTTTTTCATATGCTTAATTATTTGTCGTGTATCTTTCAGCATTTCAATCTCGTGTACTGACTGTTGCACACAGGCAGCATGCTCCTGATTGATATCGCGTACAAGGTCGTTCGAGTCAATGATACCATGTGTCAACTTCGATTCTGCCGCTTTTCTTACAGCCTGTCGCAGCGATATAATCTCTCCGTCTTGAGCCATCAGCTTCTGATAGCGTGCAATGTTCTCGTGCTGCTGAATCTGTTCCAGGTTGTTATTGAAGAGGAATACCTCACGGTTGTTTTCCGTCATATCACGCTGCAACTGCAGTTTTGCTTTGTCGTTCTTGCGGGTATAGAAGGCACCGATGTTCCACGTAACACGTGCACCGACGATACCGTTCAGACTCCATTTGTGGCGCATCATATCCTCAAACATATTCAAGCCCGGATAACCATAGTAACCCTGAGCAAATAAACCCACCTTCGGCATCAGTGCAGCATTGAGAGCCTTTTCCTGAGCATTCAGCACACCTATCTGTGCATCCAGTGCTTTCAGTTCTGGTCTATGGTTGTCAGCCATCGGCCCTCCATCCTCAGCCTTCATTTGCGGTTTCTGTATGTTATTGACCTCTATACCGCAGAATGTACTCAGCATTCTCAATAACATTTGCTTCTGCGATGCCAGTTCGGTGGCCTTCTGTACCGCATTGAGTCGCTCTGCCCTCACATTCTGCAGGTCGCTCTCGGCAGCTGTGCCACGTTCAGTCATTGACTTTAGTTTGCTTTCGTTGCCTGCCAATAGCGTCTGCAGGTCGTTGTTCAACTTTATCTGCTCATCAAGCAGCAACAGGCCAAAATACATCTCGTTCACACGCTTTCGAACATTGTAGAGATTAACTTCGTTCTGTGCCGCCTGAACCTTGCCTTGTTCACGGGCTATTCGTTTCTGACTGCCGATGACGCCTCCGTCATAGATGGTCTGCTGCACATCAATGCCCACACGGTACTGGTCCTTCTTCAGGCCCTTCACATTGACGCCCATACCGCTCAACATCGTTTTCAATCCATCAGGCCATGCCATCACATCACTCTGATACGTTGCCTGTGCTGATGCTGACACCTGCGGCAGCCAACCCTTCTGGATATTTGCCACCGTCAACTGTGTGGTCTTCTCTATGAGTCCATACTGTTCTATCAGCGGATAATTCTTTTCAGCTGCCTGCTGACACTCTTCCAGCGTCTGTCCAAACGCCAGCATCGGCAGCATCACCAAACCTAAAACTAATTTCTTCATACCTTTTTGTCGTTGAATTCTGGGTACAAAAGTACAATATAAATTTCTTCGGGGCGTTATCCACAGGAATAAAAAAATGTTCTTTTTGTTCGATTTATACGCAACTGATGGATGCCACACGAATGCGCGACATTCTCACACCACACCTCTCGCAAATACGCGAGAATGTCTTTCTGAATAATGAATTGGGAATAATTCGTGGCGACCGCACAGTGTTCAGTCTGATGATACGACAAAATCCGCCTTTCACCATTAACGATCACCGCTTAGGTATTATCCTGAACGGCGAAGCTGAAATCAACTTCAACCTGCGAGACCGCCACCTCACGAGCGGCACACTCGTCTATATCAGTCCGGGCACCATCATCCACCCCAAACGTCTGTCATCAGACTTCCGCATCTATGGAATAGCCCTCTTTTCCAATTTCCCCATGCCCTTTGCACAGGGACAGAAGCCGTCAGCCTTCAACGGTCAGGTGCGCGACTTCCAGTTGACTGCCAGCAAAGAGGATATCGCTACTGTCAAAAATATTATGGACAGTCCCACTGTCACAGCCCTCGTAATAGCCCTGATGCACCATTACGACCATCTGTTCCATCAGCAAGCCGACCAACTGGCCAGCAGACGTTCACGCGAGCAGACCATCTTCGACCGATTCCTCCAGCTGGTCACCCAACACTGTGCCGAACATCATCAGATTGGCTACTATGCCGAGCACATGTGCCTCACCGAACGATACCTGAGCACCGTTATCCGCCAAACCAGCGGCACCACAGCAAAAGACTGGATAGACCGTGCCCTCATCACCCGCATAAAAATAGAACTGCACCACACAGACAAATCTTCGGCATAGATAGCTGAGGAGATGCACTTTGCAAATCCCTCGTTCTTCTCAAAATACTTCCGTCGCATTACAGGCATGACACCTGGGGAATATCGTGAGAAGTGAAAGATGGGAAGTTGTATCGAATAGTTCTTTGTATTCGTCCCATTCGGTGCACTTTAGTGCGACGTTATATCAAGGTCCATGAATCCGTGAGTCCGTCCACTTTTATATGTCAGTCACCTGTTTCCGTGATATCCCATAGGCTCTTCAAAGGCAAACATCAGGTCGAGTATTTCCGTCTTACGGACTTCTCGCCCCCAGTTCTTTCCCTTATCCATCAATATCGGATATGAGGCAAGTGTCAGGAAATTATCAAGAAATTCGGCCCACTGCTGCATCGTTGTTGGACGGTGATTTTTTGCACGTGTTTCTGCTAAATTGATATACGCCTCTACGATTCGGTTCAACTCTCGCATATGTTCCTCAGACAGATAATTCTTGGCAATCGCCACATCCGACTTCATAATTTTCCCGTCGGGAGCCTGAGCCCACGTCGTCAGCCCCATGTGCAATTTAGTAGCATCCACGTTATAATATATGATTTCAGTTGCCGTCTGACCCACGACATATCAGGATTGGGACTGACGATGCCCAAAAGGGTACTTATTGCAGGTATGACTTTTTACACGCGTAACGGACAAGTAATCGGACGAGAGTCAGCGACACATGAGAAACGGAGCAATACGCTTCCACAGTTCGTGCAGCGGCAGAAGATACTGCTGGCTACTATCGGAGCAAAGTACAACAAGACTGCAGCACAGGTAGCTCTACGCTGGCTCACCCAGCGCGGCATCGTGGCAAAGGTTAATGGTTAACGGTTAAAGACCTGAAACTAAAAAAATCACAAATGCTGTTGCTTTTGTGATTTTTTTTCGTACCTTTGTCCCAAATAAGAACATATTATGAAACTAAAGAAACGAAAAATCAAATGACAATACAAGAATTTCGTGATTACATGGCATCGGGCAAACCTGTCGTTGGTGGTGGTGATGTCCACATGATGTTTCATAAGCTATCACAAGAGGC
>CACWSX010000116.1 GCA_902763615.1 uncultured Prevotellaceae bacterium
AAGTCCTTATAGTGATTCGACCATCAAATCCTTGCGACCGATGAGACTGAAGATGGTGATGTCGTTATCTTCATTCAGGATTCGGAGTGTACGCAGGACCTCATTCAACGTTGAACCACTAGTGGTTACGTCATCTATCACCAAAACGTTTTGCTGGCGAATCTTTGAACACAGCTCTTCGTCCTCTTGGGAAGCGAACTTAAGAAAGTTCATCATATAAGGACGGAAGCGACTCTTCTTGACATCCTTGGCTATCGTGAAATAATCTTTCTGATGGATAAGGTCAAGCATGTCATTGATAGACTTCTTGGCTTCTTCTTTCTGAGCCTGTGTATAACGTGGGCGTCCATTTTCCAACACATCATTCAGATATGACTGTTCGTAGGCATCCATATCAAACGATATGCTTGCAGGCAAAGCCTTGACGAGTTCCATCTTTCTTAACGTAGGCTGTGCGAATCGGTAGATATAACGGAGCATATACTGATTAACCTTACTGGAGGATTCGGGCATGACAACCAAATTGTAGTCGTATAAGTTAATCTGTTTGCCCAGGTTATCGATAGCTTTCTTTATGAAATTGGTTAAGTCGGGCGTGTCTTGCAATTCTTCAGTAAACTTGACATACTTAATGAATGCGCTACGAACAGGTCCATCCACCTGATCAGAGAATTCATAACCATAGTAGAAGCACCTACCAAATGCCTCAACTTGATAACCGCTGCCAGTAAGACTGACAATGTCATCAGCACCATCATGTTCAAAATCAAAGATGAATTTCTTCTCAGTGGTATCGTATGTTACGCCCATATCTTATTCTATTTGAGTGCAAAAGTAGGGAAAAATCCCTAAATTTGCAAATGTTTTTAATAAAAGTTATCATCTGCTCCGTCTTAATCCATTTTTTCTCCATGTGTCTTTTTGCTGCGAAGGTAGAAGATCCCGCAGAAACGAACAAACATTAAGTTACTATGTTACTATGTAACTATGGCATTTTAGAAACAAAAAAAAAGCATCCGCCTATTGGTATTAGGCGGATTTTTTGTACTTTTGCAAAAGATAATAAAGAATATACTTATATGAATGAACCAGAGATAAGGAAAGCGGATGTATCGACGAAGCTGGAGTTGCCGATATACGACGCGATAGCTGCCGGATTCCCCATCACGAGCGACTATCCTGCTGATAGATTGGACTTTAACCGCGACTTCATCAAGCACCCTGAAAGCACCTTCTTTGTCAGGGTGAAGGGTGATTCGATGAAGGATGCTGGCATCTTCGATGGCGACTTGTGCTTGGTGGATAAGGCAGAAGAGATGGTGCACGGCAACATCGTGGCTGCCTATGTCAATGGCGGGTTTACGGTGAAGTATCTCGATACCTCGGCGGGTTTACGGTGAAGTATCTCGATACCTCAACACACGACCAGGGCTTTATCCGCCTGGTGCCTGCCAATAAGGATTTCAAGCCGTTTATCATCGATTCCTCAGACGAGTTTTCTGTCTGGGGAAAGGTCATTTTTACCATCAGAGACTGGAGGAATAGCTATTGTTTGCCATAGTAGATTGTGATAACTGCTTCGTGAGTTGCGAGCGTGTGTTCAGGCCCGACCTCAACGGAAAGCCCGTCGTTGTACTATCGAACAATGACGGTTGTGTGGTGGCACGCTCGAACGAAGCAAAGAAACTGGGCATCAAGGCTGGTACGCCGTATTTCCAACTGAAAGACTTGTTTCCTGGTCAGGAGATTGCGGTGTTCTCTTCGAACTATGAGCTCTATCTCGACATGACAGACAGGGTGATGTCGCTGGTTCGCCAAGAGGTGCCGGAATTCTACCGCTATAGCATCGACGAGGGATTCTGTATGCTGCAAGGTATGGAGCACCTCGACCTGAAAGCATGGGGCGAACAACTGCACAAGACCATCAAGCACGCTACGGGAATGCCTGTGAGCATTGGTATTGGCCCTACAAAGACCTTGGCAAAGATGGCGAGCCACTATGCCAAACACTATGCT
>CACWSX010000117.1 GCA_902763615.1 uncultured Prevotellaceae bacterium
GACGAGGCCTCTTCTGGTATCTCAGGAACGTCAATAACCTCTTCTTCCAACCATGAAGCAGTGTCCTCTGGGTTTATCGCTATCACCGAGTCTACCGGTGGCACACTGTCTGGTTCGGCATATTGTCCTGCCTGTTTCTGACTGTGATCGCTTCGTACGGAACAAGCTGTGAGTGCTACCAGCCCAATGGCTGCAAACAATAATTTCTTCATCCTTTCTATTTTTAATACTATTATTATCTTACTCTTAACAAATCGCCTGGTCTGATGATATAATCAGGGCTCAGCTTGTTCATCTTGTATAGATATTTCAGTCTAATGCCATAGCGTTGAGAAATGGTATACATCGACTCACCCGGCTCCACTCTATGGGGTCTGTTCTTGAATGTCTTTGGAGCCTTTTTAGCCTTTTTCTGCAACCAGACAATCTCGCCTTCCTGCAACACATCGTTCTTATCTCTCTCGTTGTATTTAGCCAGTTTCCTATAGGAAATATCCACATCTTCGGCTATCCTGCGGAAAGTATCACCACGTCTTGCCCGGATATAGTAGTTCTGGTTGAAGGTATAGATGTTACGCTGATCGCCTTGTTGCAACAAAACGGCCTCGCGTTTATTAAATTCTTTACCCGTATCATATTGGTGCAGTTGATACGTTTCAATAATCTCAATCAGCTTGGTAGCATAGGTGGGGCTCGTAGCATATCCGCACGCTTTCAATCCTTTAGCCCATCCTACATAGTCATTGTCGTAGGCACGGAAACATTCTCCACGCTCGTCGTCATCATGATACGACCTGCGCCCCGTCCATCCGTTACACTTGATACCAAAATGATTGTTCGCCCTGAGCGCCAGTTCACTTTTACCTGCAGCAGACTCGAGCACACCTTGTGCCAAAGTGATGCTGGCAGGTATGCGATATTGAATCATCTGCTGCATAGCAACCTCAGCCCACTGATTGAAATAATCTTCGTAGGCCCTGTTACGTTTAAGTTGTGCAGAGGCTGTTCCAAGTGCTGAAAACAGCAAAAATAGGATAAATATTTGTCGTTTCATTAATTTTCTTCCGAAATTTGATGCAAAATTATAGAAAAAGAATTATATTTGCAACAAAAATCGAAATATTATGGAAGAAATGACACTAAAAAGCGCCATACAGGTCGCTCAACTATCAGAACTCACTGAAACAGATCGTCAATTAATCGACATGGCTATTGAAGGAACTAACCGATCCTATGCCCCCTACTCTCACTTCTGTGTGGGTGCTGCTCTTCTTTTGGCCAATGGCAAGATGATTATTGGTTGCAATCAGGAAAATGCAGCATTCCCTGCAGGCATTTGTGCCGAACGTGCAGCTATCTTTGCAGCTGGCGCCCAATATCCAGACCAGCCTGTGATAGCACTGGCCATTACGGCTCGCAACACAAAGGGTGAGTTGATTGATGAACCTGCAAGTCCTTGCGGTCCTTGTCGCCAAGTACTCATCGAGACAGAGACACGTTTCAAGCACCCCGTACGCATCCTGCTCTACGGGCGCAAACGCACCTTCGTCATTGACAGCATCAAAGAACTGATGCCTCTCTCATTTACTGAATTTTAGTCACCGCTTCATCCAGCACTTTCACACCCTGTGGTGTACATAGTCCACGAAGCGATACCAAGAAGAAGTTCACAAACAACTGTTCCACCGTATAGCGTTGTAACAGGTGGTTGTCCATGATGTGTTTTCCTATGGCATCAAACATGTGAGGCACCATATTATAGTCTATCTCCTTACGCAATAAGCCCTGATTCACACCCAGTTGCATAAAATCCAGGAACTTTCCTCTCGATTGCTTTTTGGCCTCCTTGATATATTTCTCCACTTTCGGATATTTCATGATATCTTCATAGAATGAAGGATTGACTGTACGCACCTCATTCATCTTAATTCGATAAGCCTCCAATATCACATCAATCACATGGTGGCCCTCTTCCTCATAGATTTCATACAACGTTCGCTTAGAGATGGTTAACTGCTGAGCTATGTCGTCCATCTTAACCGCACGAATACCACACTTCATGAATGCATTCATGGCTGCATCCAATATCTTGTCCTTCAGTGCCAGTCTGTAGCTGTTCGTTTCTTTAATTTCTTGCATATTATTGCATAAATATCTATTTCTGCCGGCAAAGTTACAAAAAAATATAAAAAACGGTTTGTTTTACACGAGTTTTTTGTATTTTTGCGTCCGAAAAAGAAATCCAACTCAAATAATAATACACTTAATATGGTAAAAATCTCAAAAGAGGCTGCTCTGGAGTATCACGAGTCTGGCCGCCCTGGTAAAATCGAAGTAAAGCCAACAAAGGCTTATCGTACACAAACCGACCTATCACTGGCTTATTCGCCAGGTGTGGCCTACCCTTGTCTTGAAATCCAGCAGAATCCTGATGATGCATATAAATATACAGATAAAGGTAACTTGGTAGCTGTTATCTCAAATGGTACTGCAGTACTCGGTTTGGGCGATATCGGTGCCATGAGTGGAAAACCCGTGATGGAGGGTAAAGGTCTGCTTTTCAAGATATATGGTGGTATCGATGTATTCGATATTGAAGTTGCTGAGAAAGACCCAGAGAAGTTCTGCGAGGCTGTTGAGAAGATTGCCCCAACTTTTGGAGGCATCAACCTTGAGGACATCAAAGCCCCTGAGTGTTTCTATATTGAGGAACGTCTGAAGCGCACGCTCGACATTCCCGTTATGCACGACGACCAGCATGGTACTGCCATTATCTCAGCTGCTGGTTTGAAGAATGCCCTTGAAGTGAATGGCAAGGACATCAAGAAAGTGAAGATTGTAGTTAACGGAGCTGGTGCTGCAGCTATCTCGTGTACCAAATTATATATGGCTATCGGCGCCCAGAAGGAGAACATCGTTATGCTCGACTCCAAGGGTGTCATCTCGACCAGTCGTACAGACTTGAACGACCAGAAGAAGTTCTTTGCCACCACGCGTACAGATATCCACACATTGGAAGAAGCTGTCAAGGATGCTGATGTCTTCGTAGGTCTTTCAAAGGGTAATGTACTGACCAAGGATATGGTGAAGTCAATGGCTAAGGATCCCCGTTCCTGAAATCAGCTACGAGGATGCTATGGAAGCTCGTCCTGACACGCTGATGTCTACAGGTCGTACTGACTATCCTAACCAGATTAACAACGTCATCGGATTCCCCTACATCTTCCGTGGTGCTCTTGATGTTCATGCCAGCGCCATCAACGAGGAGATGAAGTTGGCTGCTGTTCACGCCATTGCCGATTTGGCTAAGCAGCCTGTACCTGATGTGGTGAACGATGTCTATAAGCCACGTCTCATCACAGAGGTTAGTGCCGCTGTGGCTAAGGCTGCCATCGACAGCGGTGTTGCCCGTCGCAAGATTGAAGACTGGGATGACTATAAGCGTTCACTCTCCGTACTGCTGGGTCAGGAGACCAAACTTACGCAGAAGCTCTATGCCACTGCTGCTGCCCATCCTCAGCGTATCGTCTTTGCAGAGGCTGTTCACCCCACTATGCTGAAAGCTGCTGTTCAGGCTAAGGCCGAAGGTATCTGCGAGCCCATCTTGCTGGGCAATGATGAGGTTATCCAGAAGTTGGCAGCACAACTCGACCTCAATATTGAGGGTATCGAGATTGTCAACCTGCGCCATCCCAATGAGCAGGAGCGTCGTGAGCGCTATGCCCGTATCCTCACCGAGAAGCGCCA